>CAVYTJ010000001.1:0-31342 GCA_963771325.1 uncultured delta proteobacterium
AAATTCAGCAAGATGCCAGGAACGTCGATGTCTATAAATTCAGCTAATATCTCGATGAGGCGCGCGCGAGTTTCCACTGCCTCGAAATAGCCCATTGTCAACCGCCGTATGGTGTCAACCGATTTTTAGTTAACGACGACTTTTATCTAGTAGTGAAACTAATTTTAGGAGAACGGCCGCCGCGTCAGCCGCCGGCGCGACGCTCGCGCCATAGCCCAAGCTTCTCCTGCACCGGACGGTCCGAGAAACTGAAGAGCAACGATTCGTCCGCCGCCTCGTGATGGTACTCGCGCCAGCTCGGCACCACGAAGACGTCATGCTGGCGCCACGCAAGCGCCTCTCCGCTGACTACCGTGCGCCCGTTGCCCTCGACCACGACGAAGACCGCGCTGTCGCTGGAGCGATACGGCGCGCCGCTGAAGCCGCGCGGCAAAAGCTGCATCGCGGTGCCCATCGTCGGCATCGCCCAGTCGCCCGTCGCCGGATGGACGTAGCGCATCTTGAATCCGTGGCAGCGGTCGCGCTCGCCGCCGCGGCTCATCCGTTCCAGCGCCTCGCGCGTGCGCTCGTAAGTGTAGTTGAGGATCGGGCTGGTCAGCCCGCGGCGCTCGTAATCCACCGGCAGGAGCCCGCTTCCGAAACGGGCGACGGAATCGCCTTCGGGCCGCCCGGCCGGAAACCGATCTTCGCCGTAGGCTTCGAAAAAAACCGCGTTGAGCAGATCGACCAGCGCAAGGTCGAGTCCGTCCAGCCAAACCATCGGCTCCCTGGTTTCGTTGCCATGGTCGTGCCAGGTCCACGAGGGCGTGATCACGAAATCGCCCGGCCGCATCGTGGTCCGCTCGCCGTCGACCGCGGTGTAGGCGCCCTCGCCTTCGATGATGAAGCGCAGCGCGCTCTGGGTGTGGCGATGGCTGGGCGCGATCTCGCCCGGCAGGATTAGCTGCAGGCCGGCGAAGAGCGAATGTGTGATGCGCGGGGGCGAGTGCTCACGCAGCGCCGGGTTTTGCAGAATCAGCACGCGACGCTCGGCCTCGGCCGCGGAGATCAGACGTCCCGCTTCCATCAGCATCGGGCGGATTTCGTCGTAGTGCCACAACGCCGTGGCCTCGGGCGGACGCGGCTCGACGGATTGGATTCCCTTCAGCACCTCCCACAGCGGAGCGAGGCTGCTGGTCGCGATCCTGGCGTAAAAAGCATCACGCTCGGCGGTGTGTCGCGGCTCGGGCGGCATGGTTGCGTGACCTCCCCGGTTAGCTGGCACTATCGGGACAAAATTATCGCGATTGGGGCAAACATGCGAGTGCAATGAGCGCCTGTGAGAACCATTGCGCATAATCAAAGCACATTGCGCTTATTGGAGACGCGGTGAGCATCTTTGCTTATATGCGAGCAACCGCCCCGTTAGAGCAGCGAGCCTGCGGTGGCGCCGCGCATCGCGCGCGATTCAAAAGTTCGCAAAATCATAGCGGAAAATATTTTTGAAATTATCCTTCGCCGCGCGGGGATTTGCGCAGAAAATATTTGCGCTGGTAGGGAGGAACCGGGCAAACTTAGCTGCGGGGGGCCGCGCGCGATGGACGAGGAGGTTCGCTTCCGTCTGCTCTACGATCTAGGTTGCGCATTCGCCGCGCGCATCGAGATCGAACAACTGATTCCCTTGGTGGTGACCAAGTGCCGCGAAGCGCTCGACGCCGAAGGCGCGTCGGTCCTGCTGCTCGACGACGAACGCAAAGAGCTTTACTTCCCTTACATCTCCGAGGAGGACCCGGAGGTCGCGCAGCGGCTCACGCGGCTGCGCTTTTCGGCTGAACTGGGAATCGCAGCCGCCGCTCTGAAGGGCGGCAAAGCGCTCGTGGTCAACGACGCGCAGAACGATCCTCGCTGGTACCAGGGTATCGACAAGGAGTCCGGATTGGTCACCCGCAACGTCCTGGCCGCGCCGCTCTCCACGCGCCAGAGAACGATCGGCGTGGTCGAGGTAGTGAACGGGCGCGGCGCCAAGGGATTCACCGACGACGACCTGTCGTTTCTCGAGGCCATCTCGGGCAGCATCGCGATTGCGATCGAGAATGCGCGGCTCTACACCCAGGTACGTGAGTCCGAGGCCAGCCTGCAAACCCAGGTCGGCGCGCTGCGCCGCGACCTCGCCCGCCACGATGCCTTCACCGAGATCGTCGGCACCGGGCGCGCGATGGCGGAGGTGCTGCGGTTGATGGACACCGCGGCGGCGTCGTCGATCACGGTGCTCATCCACGGCGAGACCGGCACTGGCAAGGAACTGGTGGCGCGCGGACTGCATCGCGCCAGCGCGCGCAGCGACCATCCGTTTCTCGCGCTCAACTGTGCCGCGATGCCCGAGCCGTTGCTCGAGAGCGAACTCTTCGGTCATCGGCGCGGCGCGTTTACCGGCGCCATCCGCGACAACCCGGGGCTGTTTCGGGCGGCGGCGGGCGGCGTGGTTTTTCTCGACGAAGTCGCCGACATGCCGTTGTCGATGCAGGCCAAGCTGTTGCGCGTTCTCGAGGAACAGGAAGTCGTGCCGGTGGGCGATAGCTTTCCGCGCAAGGTCGACGTGCGCGTCTTGTCTGCAACCAACCGCGACCTGCGGTCGGAGGTGGCAGCCGGCAGGTTCCGCGAGGATTTGTATTACCGCCTCGCGGTTTTCCCGATCGCGCTGCCGCCGCTGCGGGAGCGCCGCGAAGATATCCCGCTTTTGGCCACGCGCTTCCTCGCCATCGCATCCGAACAGCAGCGCAAACCGATCGCCGGTCTCGATCCGGCGGCGCTCGAATTGTTGACTCAATACGGATGGCCCGGCAATGTGCGAGAATTTCGCAACGAGATCGAGCGCGCGGTGGCGCTGGCGCGCGCAAGCGCGATCATCGCGCCCGAGCATCTCTCCGCGTCGTTGCGCGCGCCGAGCGCCGTGGCCAATGGTGCGGTGGCGGATCATGCGCAGTTTCGAGGCGCTTATCGAGCCGTTGCGGCCGCGGCCGCACCTCCAGCGCCATCCGAAAGCCCCGACGCCAGGGGTGACGACGGCAAGGGTCCGTTGCGCCGGGCGCGCGCGGCTTTCGAGGCGGATTTCATCGCCAAGGTGCTCCAGGAGCATCAGGGCAATGTTTCGCGAGCGGCGGTCGCGTTGGGGCTATCGCGCGCGTCACTGCAAAAAAAAATGAAGGAGTACGCCCTGCGCTAAAAGTAGCAGTGCCAAGATTAGTGGCAGTCGGGAACGTAAAACTATCCATCTAGGATTAGCTGATAAAACGAATAATTGCGGGAAATCAAGCCTTTAGGTTTGAACGATGCGATGGTATTCATCTTGCTTTTGGCTATGGGGGGACGTCGGTGAGCGTGCAAGAGAGGGGGGACTTGAAAAGTGGGGTGGCCGCCGCTGAAAGCCGGCGCTCGACAAGGCGCATACTCCGTGAATAACGAAAAGAACCAGGGGGAACCAATGAGCGTCGGACCTTCAAATAGTGGCGGTGGACGGGAAATTCTCGAATTGGAGCTCGATCAGTTGGTGATCGAACTATGTCGCCCCAAACAGCCCCGGCTGCGGGTGCTCGTGGTTGAGGATGAACCCGATGCGCAGACCCTGCTCAGGTTCATTCTCGAGCCCAAGTATGAAGTCATCACCGCCTCGTCGGGCGAAGAGATGCGCCGACAGCTCGAGGCTCATCCCGAGCGCGTGAGCCTGGTCCTGATGGACCTTAAGCTCGAAGGCGACGAAGATGGCGTGACGCTGACTAGGCATCTGCGCAACGAAAGCCGATGGAAGGGCATCCCGATCGTCGCGCTTACCGCCTGCGCGACGGGCGACGATTTGCGCCGCGCGGTCGAGGCCGGATGCGACGACTACGTCCCGAAGCCATTCTATCGCCGGCAACTCACGGCGCTGGTCGAACGGCTGATCGATAATTCTCAACGCTCCGAGGTTTCCGGCTCGTAGCAAACACCTCCAGGAACCTAACCTGTTCTCGCTGCGGGAGGAGGGTGACGAATATTCCGGTTCCGTTCTCGTTTTCTGCCGGGCATTTGAGGGGCCGTTCTATGAACGGCCCCTTTCTTTTTCGGACGGCGCTTGAACGCGAGCGATGGCTGTTCTACAAAGAGACAGTCGCGGCAGTATGAGACAGTTGTTTTCAAAGTCGGAGCGGCGAGCTCTGAGTTCGGTTCTGGCCGTCCTCATCACGCTGGCCAGCCTTCCATTGACCGCTGGAGTCTGCATCGCGTTCGGACCCAGCCAGCCAGAATTCACCGTCAACATTTGCCAGCCGATCCAAATGTTCGATCGCGTGTCGAACACACAGGTCGCTCGCCCGGCTGCGGTCGTACGCGAATTCGTTCTCTGTGATCTTGGTTCAGTCACGGCCGCGCCAACCGCTCGAATAGTCGAGTGTACGGCTACACCCGACACGCCACCCCCCAAGCAACTCGTTTAGCTAGCGTTCCCGCAGCAACAGTTCTGTTGCTTTGACTTGTGACGCCACAGGCGTCGTGAGCCGAGCCCTCTTTAAGGCGGTCACGTCAATGAACCGCCGGAGATATTTATGAAATGGATTCGAGCGACCGCGCTCTCGTCGCTAACCGATACCCGTGCGTTCAATTTCTGGCAGAGAGCCGGACGTCTGCTGGTCGCGGCCGTCCTGCTCATTGGCCTGGCGCCGAGGTTCGCCTGGGCCTGTGCCTGCGGATGCGGCATCTTCGACGTCGGAACTCCATCACTGTTTCCGAGCGGTGGCGGAGGCACCGTATGGCTCGAGTACGATTTCATGAATCAGTACATCAATTGGCATGCGACCGGGCCATCCTCTGGCGTAAACAACAGCGATAAGCAAATCAAGACGCATTTTCTGACCGCGGGCGGTCAATACATGTTCAATCGGAGCTTCGGCCTGATGGTGACCGTTCCCTATACGATTAGGACCTTCAGGACGCAGGGCAACGGCGACGACATCAACCAGTACAATCATGCCAATTTTGGCGACGTGCGAATTTGGGGCATGTATACGGGACTACAGGAAGACATGTCGCTGGGCTTGTTGGCCGGGTTCAAGCTTGCCACCGGCGACCACACCTATAACAACTTTGATCGCGACACCTCGATTGGAACGGGAAGCACAGACCTTCTGATCGGCGCCTATAAACTGGGGACTTTCCCCAGCCGGATAGGGAAGTTGAATCTCACCTTTCGAGACCGCCCGTTTAACTGGTTTGTACAGGCCCAGTATGAATATCCGTTTGCGAGTACAGGAAATTACACCCCTGGCAAAGAATTCGACGGCGCGCTCGGCATCTACTACAACTTCGGCCAGGTTGGACCTCTCAAAGAGCTTGCTCCGATGTTTACGGTGCTCGGTTCGAATCGGACTCACGATTTAGGCAACGAGGCCAATACCCCGAACAGCGGTTACGATCGCTTGCTGCTCGCTCCCGGGGGCGAGATCAGACTGTGGCTGCTCAGATTCTATGCCGACGTGGAGTTTCCCGCATTCGTATTCGCGAACGGCAACCAGTTGGTCGCGCCCTATATGGTCAAGACAATTCTCAGTTATGATTTTTGAAGATAGGAAAATGCGGCCGACTCTCTCAATGCTCGCGCTTTTGGCTACGACCTTGGCAATCGTGCCTGGTCTAAGCGCGTTCGCGGCTATGGAAGTTGGTCAACCGGCCCCATCGCTGGTGGTCCAGGAATTGGATGGTACAACGTTCGATCTGAGCGCGGTACGCGGCAAGGTAGTAGTCGTAAGCTTCTGGGCAACCTGGTGTCCGCCGTGTCGTACGGAAATGCCGGTTCTGGACGCGCTCTACCGGCGTTACCATGGCCAGGGACTGGAGATGATCGGTCTCAGCGCTGATCGCCCACACGATCGGTCCGATGTGCAAAAGGTTATGCAGTCCTTCAGTTACCCAGCGGCGATGCTGGATGACGCCAAAGTCAATGATTTCGGCACACCCAGCGCGCTGCCAAAGACAATCGTCATCGATGGCCATGGAATAGTTCGCGCCGAGCTGACTCCCGATCAAACGGCGGTCACCGAGAAGAGCCTGTCGGCAGCGGTGCTCCCGCTGCTGCCGCAGAAATCTGCGCTGCATGAATGAAGATTGTCCGCCATGGTCAAAACGTAGCGTTGGTGGGCCAGTTAGCTGCCAGAATCGAATGAAGAAGCTTGCTCTAATCGCAATTGTTCTGCTGGCGGGATGCGCTGCAACAAATACCCAGATGCCTGCCGCAGACCCGAAAATCACGAGTTTGGAAGAAGAGAGACAAATGGTCGCCGGGCGCGAGAAACAATGCATCGATGATGCACTGACACACAGTCGTGATGAAATGGCGCACCTAACCGCAACGTCCGACGCCTCCGTTGAGTTGCTGACGCAGCGGGCAAAGAACGAGCGTGATCGCGAACTGTCAGAATGCCGCGCTAAAGCGAACAGCGAAAACGCCGAAATTTCCACGCGCGAACGCGACGAATATGCGCTTCAGGCAAAGCAAGAGCACGATAGCGCCACACTTATGGGGATTCTCCTGAGCACGCGGCCACAGTGATGTTTATGACGAGAAATGCGATGTACGCTATGCGAGCCGCAGCGTCGATCGGCACCAGCCTCTCGCTGACGGTGCTGGTTATCTTAGCAAGCGCGGCGACGCTGATAAGTTGCCGCCAGCAGGCTCAGGATATCGGGGAGCGTGGAGGATTCGCGATGCGCGACGCTTCCGACTGCTTGCCCGACATCACCTTGGTCGATCAGCACGGCCACAACGTCTCCCTTGCCTCCTTGAAGGGGAAGCCGGTGCTGTTCGATTTCATCTACACTTCCTGTCCCGGACCGTGCCTGCTACTCACGGCGCGCATGAAAAAGATCGCCGATCGGCTCGGGCCTAAACTTGGAACCGAAGTTCGCATCGTGTCGATAACCGTAGACCCCGAGCATGATCAGCCCAAGCAGCTTCTCGCCTATGCGAGTGCGCAAGGCGCCAATGTTAATGGCTGGCTGTTTTTGACGGGAACACCCAGACAGATCGAAGACGTGATGTCACGATTCAAGTTGATTCGCCAGCGCGAAGCCGATGGAACGGTCGATCATGTTCTGGAGTTCTTCTTGGTTGATGCGAACGGTCGCGCGTTGTTTCAGTACATGGGAGAAAGAGTCGAACCGGAGGAGGTAGCGAAGGACTGCGGAGCGGGCGGCGCGTGAGCCGGTAACGGCTTTGGATAGCGCAAAAGTCCCGGTTGCTTTCAGGAGGTGAGCGCATGAAGTCCTCACGAGTGTCGATGGCATCGCTGATAGTTCTGGCGTGCGTAGGTGCCGCGGCGATTCTTGTCGCGCGAATGTACGCCCGGAGCGCGAGTGGCTCTACGCTCATCGTCAAGGCGGTCGCGCATCAGTGGTGGTGGGAATTCGATTATCCGTCGCTCGGCATCAAGACCAGCGATGTTTTGTACGTTCCCAGCGCTACAAACGTTCGCCTGGAGCTTGCCTCCGCCGACGTGATCCACACCTTCTGGATTGCCGGGATGAAGGAATCCGTAGACATCCCTCCAGGAAAGACGCGCCCGCTCGATCTGGTCGTCAAGTCACCGGGCGAGTTGGATGGAAATTGTGACTCCGGTTGTGGCTGTGGAACCGTCTGCATGCGATTTCGCGTGCTGGCGAGCAATCCCGGGGACTTTAAGCAGTGGGCGACTCGGGAGCGTTTGAGTCGCTCAGCGTTCAAGCCACCGCCTAAGGTTGACGCACCATCTTGCGCTTTGAATACCGGTTACGAGCGCCGCGTGGGCCACAATTTTCACAAGAGTCGTTTGCAACGGCTGCTTGATGGAGACGAATCAACCGGCAAAAAACCCTCGCACTGATTTGCTCAATGACTTCGGCGCTGCGGAATAAATCAGCAAGAACGACAGTCTATTTGTTAGTAAAGCTCTGGAGACTAAAGGAAATGTACCGCTTCAAACCGTACCAATTCCCCGCTTGGAGAAAACCCGTCCATTCCCGAGGCAGCGCTTCGTTTTTTCTCATCGTCTTTGCGACGGCGTTGCTGGCTCTATCTGGCTGCAATCGGACCGGTGAAGAATCCGGCGCATACCCGGTTAATTATCAAACGAGCAGTCTGCCGGATGTGACCCTGACGGACCAGCACGGCCAACATGTGCCGCTCGCGTCTCTCAAGGGTAAACCGCTGCTGTTCGATTTTATCTACACGAGTTGCCCCGGCCCGTGTCAGCTCCTTACGCAACATATGAAGTTGATCGCGGATAAGTTAGGCCCGGCCCTGGGTCCGAAAGTGTCGATGGTCTCGGTAACGGTCGATCCTGAGCACGATCGCCCAAGCCGGCTGCTCAGTTATGCGAAAGCCTTCAATGCCAATGTGAATGGTTGGTATTTCCTCACGGGTTCGCCGGCACAGATCGATAAGTTGATGCGGCCGTTCCTATTGGAACGCCTACGCGACAGTAACGGAGAGATCATTCACGTTCCTGGATATTTTCTGGTCGGCACTGACGGCCATCCGATAGTTAACTACTCGCAGTGGGTCAATCCCTCGAAACCTGCGCGCGATGCTGAAGAAGCTGCCACAAGCAACACTCTGATCGGCAGGTTGAGTGCGGACCTTCGCCTACTTTAGATCACGCTGATTCGATCGAATGACCTCAGCGCCATGGCTAGACCAGCTTGATCCGGGTGGCCCGGCTCAAAGAAGCAATCCAATATGGTCTATTCTGCGTGATTTCGTCGGCGTTGTAATGGTAGCACTCGGATCCCTGGCGGTCGGACTCGTGATCAATTGGTTCTCGTCGCGGCCGCTCCCGATCGTCTATCAGACGCCCGAGCAGCGATTCGACGCCGAGCTTACAACCCTCGTTACGACCGCGCCCTTCAAAATCGCACCCGCGGCAACGGTCGGACTTCCGGAATTCCGTTCGGCGGTCGAAACCAAAAACGCGCTCATCCTCGATGCGCGCCCGTCCGTCTTCTTTGAGCAAGGACATGTGCCCGGCGCGCTCAATCTCGCACGAGACGACTTCGCGCGCGATTACCGGCACCTGGCCCCCGTACTGCAGCCCGCCACTGACAAGCCGACCATCGTGTATTGCTCGGGCGGCGACTGTCATGACAGCCGTCTGGTTGCGAACGCGTTGCTGTCTCTCGGCTTCAGCAACGTCAGAGTCTTCACGGGCGGATGGGAGGAATGGTCAAAGGCCGGACTGCCGGTGTCCAAAGGGAGCGGGCCATGACGGCTCGCTCCAGTACTGTCAACGATTACGCTGCGCTCGCCTTGAGTCTGGGGCTGGCTGCAGTTTTTATCTACGCGGGCGCCGAGAAGATGGGCGATTCGCTGCAGTTCGCTGACAGCATCGCGGCTTTCGGTATCCTGCCGGCGGCGCTCATAAGCCTGCTCGCGTTGAGTCTGCCGCCATTCGAGATCGCATGCGGCCTCCTGTTGCCCTGGCGACCCACTCGACGGGTCGGGGCGCTCGCGATTGCGTTCATCTCTGTAGTCTTTTTCTCGGCGCTGCTGTCCGCGCTGGCGCGCGGTCTAACGCTGGACTGCGGCTGCTTCGGGATCGGCGCGCCATCGCGGCCGAGAATGTGGGTCGAACTCGGATTGAACGTGGTGCTCGCCGGCGGCTCGCTGCTCATTTATCTACGTTCGATTGACCGCGGCGCTCCGGCGGAGCTTCAGGCGACCCCGAAAATCACTCGCCGCGTGTGACGCGCGATCATCAAGTCCTCATTGGTCGGAATGACACGCACCGTGCATCGACTGCCCGCCGCACTGACCGGATCGGCGTGCGCGTCGTTGCGCTGCCGATCCAGTTTGATTCCCAGATACTCAAGGCCGCGGCACACCTCGAACCTGACCGGCGCGGCCCGCTCTCCAATACCGGCGGTGAAGACCAGCAGGTCGAGGCCGCCGAGCACGGCCGCCAGCGCTCCGATTTGCTTGCGCATCTGGTAGCAGAACATCTCGAGCGCAAGCGCGGCATTCGGCTCCGCCGCCCTCTTTTCGAGCAGCGTCTTCACGTCGGAGCTGACGGCAGAAACCCCGAGCAGGCCCGATTCATGATTGACGAGCCGCTCCAGGCGCCGGCCGTCATAGCCCTTTTGATTGATGAGATAAACCATCAGTCCGGGATCGAGGTCGCCGCTTCGCGTCCCCATCATGAAGCCGCCGGTTGGCGTAAAGCCCATCGTGGTGTCGACCGGACGCCCCTTTAGCACGGCCACCATGCTGGCACCGTTTCCAAGATGCGCGATTACGATGCGCGCGGGAGCCGCGGGGCCGAGCGTCGCCATGATGTATTCGTAGGAGATCCCGTGAAAGCCGTAGTGGACGAGTCCCTCGTCCCACAGCGCGCGCGGCAACGCGAAGCGGCGCGCCACCTCGGGCATCTGCCGATGAAAGCCGGTATCGAAGCACACCACTTGCGCAACGCCTGGGAATCGCGAGGCCAGAGCTTCGATTGCCTCGATCTCAACCGGAATGTGCAGCGGCGCGAACGGAATCAGACTGCGCAAGGCCTCGATGAGCGCTGGCGTCACGCGTTCCGGATCGAAGTGATTCGGACCGCCATGGACTACGCGATGGCCGATCGCATCGGGGCGCGGCAGCCGCAGGCGCTCCATCTCGTCGAAGAGCGCGCCGAGCGCGTCCGTCGATCGCGGAAAGCCCCGCTCGGCGTGGCTGAGCGTCTTCGCGCCGCCATCCCGAATCCAAAGCCGCCCGCTATCGAGTCCGATCCCTTCCGCCGCCCCCTCCGCAACCAGCTTTTCTCCGTCGGCGGAAAGGCGATTAAGCGCAAACTTGTCCGAGGAAGACCCGCTGTTGAAGGAAAGTATGACGTGCGAAGAATTCACCACGCGCAATGTCTCCGATATTTGCCGAGGCTAATCCGCAATCCTCAAAGCGGCCATTTCCAATCGCGAATCTCGGGCTTGTCGATCCCGTTGGCCAGCGCGTAGTCGAGGTTCTCGCAAATCTCGTCCTTCAGCCAATCCTTGACGTGAGCCCCGGTGACCTGGAGGCGGGGCACGCGATCGATCGCGTCGATGGCGAGGTTGAAGCGATCGGTCTGGTTTTCGATCGCGAGCTGGAGCGGAGTGTTGATGCTCCCGAACTCCTTGTAACCGCGCACGTGTAGGTTGGCATGATTGGCTCTGCGGTAGGCGAGCTTGTGAATCAGCGACGCGTATCCGTGAAAATTGAAGATGACCGGCTTGTCGAGAGTGAACAGGCTATCGAAGTCGCGGTCGCTAAGCCCGTGCGGATGTTCGCTGCTCGGTTGCAGTTTGAACAGGTCCACGACGTTGACAAAGCGGACTTTCAGGTCGGAAATTTTTTCGCGCAGCAGCGCCACCGCCGCGAGCGCCTCGATGGTCGCGATGTCGCCCGCGCTCGCTATCACCACGTCAGGCTCGACGCCCTGGTCATTGCTGGCCCATGACCACAGTCCGATTCCTTTGCTGCAATGTTTGACCGCCGACTCGATGTCGAGAAACTGCGGATGCGCCTGCTTGTCGGCGACGATGACGTTGACGTAGTCGGTGGCGCGCAGGCAGTGATCCGCAACGCTCAACAGGCAGTTGGCGTCGGGCGGCAGGTAAATTCGCGTCACCCGCGGACTCTTGTTGGTGACGACGTCGATGAAGCCCGGGTCCTGATGCGTGAAGCCATTATGATCCTGACGCCACACGGTGGAACTGATCAGGATGTTGAGCGAAGAAACGGGCGCGCGCCAGGAAACTTCGGTCTTCGCCTTCTCCAGCCACTTGGCGTGCTGGTTCACCATCGAATCGACGATATGCGCGAAGGCCTCGTAGGTGTTGAAGAGCACGTGGCGGCCGGTCAGCACATAACCCTCCATCCAGCCCTCCAGCGTGTGCTCGCTCAGCATCTCCATGACGCGTCCGTCGGGAGAGAGTTCGCCGCCGTCGGCATCCTCGGGTTTCATTTCGCCGAGCCAGGTCTTGCGGCTAGCCTCATAGATCGCCTGCAAGCGGTTCGACGCGGTCTCGTCGGGGCCGAAGACCCGGAAATTGTCCATGTTGTCGCGCATCACGTCGCGCAAAAACTGCCCCAGCACGTAAGTGTTCTCAACCGCCGACTGCCCGGGCCGGGCGACTTCGACGCGGTAATTGCGAAAGTCCGGCATGCGCAAGGGCCGACGCAACAGGCCGCCGTTGGCATGCGGGTTCGCGCTGATGCGGCGGTTGCCGGCCGGCGCGAGTGCCTTCAATTCAGGAATCAGCCGGCCCTTCGCGTCGAAGAGATCGTGCGGGCGGTAGCTCAGCATCCAGTGCTCGAGCAGCTTGAGATGCGCGGGATTTGAAACGACGTCGGTTATCGGCACCTGATGCGCCCGCCATGAACCCTCGACGCGATGGCCGTCGACCTCCTTGGGCGCGGTCCAGCCTTTCGGCGTGCGCAGGATTATCATCGGCCAGCGCGGCCGGCGCGGAACCCCGCTGCGCCGCGCCTCTTCCTGGATCGCGCGGATCTCGACGATACAACGCTCCAGCCTGGACGCCATCAGCTGATGCATCGCCGCCGGCACGTCGCCCTCGACCACATAGGGCGTATAGCCGTAGCCGGCGAACAGCTGCTCGAGCTCCTCGGCCGGGATGCGCGCGAGCACCGTGGGGTTGGCAATCTTGTAGCCGTTCAGATGCAGAATCGGCAGCACGGCGCCGTCGCGAATCGGGTTGAGAAATTTGTTCGAGTGCCATGAGGTCGCGAGCGGGCCGGTCTCCGCTTCGCCGTCGCCCACCACCGCGGCCACGATCAGATCGGGATTGTCGAACGCCGCACCGTAGGCATGCGACAGGCTGTAGCCAAGTTCTCCGCCCTCATGAATCGATCCCGGGGTCTCCGGCGTGCAATGACTGCCGATTCCTCCGGGAAAGGAAAAGCGCCTGAAGAACTGTCGCAGGCCTTCCTCGTCCTGGCTTCGATCGGGATAGACCTCCGTGTAGACGCCTTCGAGATAACTGTTGGCGAGCATCGCAGGCGCGCCATGGCCGGGGCCCGAGATGTAGAGCACGTTGAGGTCATACTCGCGGATGAGCCGGTTAAGGTGCACCCAGACGAAACTCTGGCCGGGGTCTGAGCCCCAGTGACCGAGCAGGCGATTCTTGATGTGCTCGGGCTTAAGCGGCTCCCTCAGCAGCGGGTTGTCGCGCAGGTAGATCATCCCTACGGCAAGGTAGTTGCAGGCGCGCCAATACGCGTCGATCAATTCTATCTGCCTGGTCGAAAGAGTAGCGGACATGCCGAGTCCTCTGCCGCATGATGGCGGTTGCGAATCTGAGATCCGAGTATGTGTGTTTCAGCTTTGCCCAATCGCTGATGCCGAGCAATATGTCGCGAGCGCAAGCGGCGTGGAATCAAGAAAGGCAGCATTCCATTGATGGACGCAGTTCGCGGGGCTACGATGGCGGCCATGGAATCTTACGCTAAGGCGATAGGGCTCGTTGTTGTGGTGGCCATCATGGCCGGCTGCGCTTCAACCAATGTTAATCAGCAAACACCGATGACTGCTCCTGGACTCGCGCGTCCAAATCAGATCTGGGTGTATGACTTCGTAGCCGCGTCCTCCGATATGCCGGCCGATTCGTCGCTGGCTGGACAGGTCGGTGCGCCAAGTACGCCGCCTACGCCCGAGGAGATTGAAACCGGCCGTAAATACGGCGCAATGATCGCTCAGCAGTTGGTAATCGATATACAGGGCATGGGCATGCCCGCGATCGAGGCTGGTCCGGGATCATCGCCGCAGATCGGCGACGGTGTAATCCGTGGATACATCGTTTCAACAGAGGGTGGCGGTGCGGGAGGCATGGTCAAGCGCATGGTCATCGGATTCGGCGCCGGAACGGCCGAGATGGATACGGTCGTCGAGGGGTATGTGATGACCCCTCAAGGTCTGCGAAAGCTTGGTTCCGGGACCCTTACCTCGTCGGGAAACAAATCGCCTGGCTTAATCGTACCCGCCGCAGTGGCCATCGCCGCCGCGAATCCGGTGGGTCTGATCGTAGTTGGCGGCGTGAAGATCTATGGTGCAGCGAGCGGCAGGACGGGCCTGCAAGGTCGCGCGAAGTCCACTGCCGACGAGATTGCCACGCAACTCAGGATCAGATTCCAAGACCGCGGCTGGATTGCTCAAGACTGAGCTGCGGCCATAAGGTACACCATAGCTTCAACTTCATCAGCCGTTCCTTTTTTTCTCATTGACTATGACCGTGACAATGTCGGTCGCCGGGCCTGCATCCTCGGGGCAACCGCCTGGATCCCACGCATCCTCGTAAACTATGTAAATGATTGAAACGGCGGGGACGACGCAATTTGACCGCTGTTGGAGAAAAATGCATTTGTATGACGCTGACAGTGGGTGGCCATGGCTTGATAAGTGCTCAATTGTTACAGGGCGGTGAAAACGAAGCGTAGCAGCGGACAATCCGGTTGAGCCTCGCCGAATTTCCGCGATGCACCAGCGCAGGATCTAACGACATGGTGCCGCATCCGTGATCGACAAACTCAGGGCCGGCGCGGCGGGCGTTTGGGCCGCGACGCTTGGCCGGTTCGGCTTTAGCCGTTCGCGATGGTTTCGGCGGACCTGCAAAACCGTCGTCATCGTACTCGTCGTCTTCAGCCTGGTGGGCTTTGTCGGCGTGCCGCTCGTCGCGCAATACGTCGTGGCCGGCCGCCTGGCCACCAGTCTCCATCGCCCCGTCAGCATGGCAAAGGTCCGCTTTAATCCTTACCGGCTGCGGCTCAGTATCAAAAAACTGCATATCGGCGACCGCGACACGTCAGACCCCTTCGTCGACATCCGGCATATCCTGGTCAAGGTTTCGTGGAGCTCGTTGTTTCGCCTTGCGCCGGTGGTCGGAGAAGTGGCGGTCGATCATCCCGCATTTCATATCGTTCGCACCGCCGAGCAGCGTTTCAATTTCTCCGACCTGCTCGAGAGTTCCGGTCCCACACCTGCGCCCACGCCAGTACCCAGCGCTCCGGCCAAGCCGCAACGCTTCGCGGTATCCAACATTCAGATTCACGAGGGCGAAATACATTTCGACGACAAGCTGCTGAAGGGGCAGCACGTCATCAAACATCTGGAGCTTGACGTCCCGTTTATCGCCAATCTGCCTGCGGACGTGAACATCTTCGTGCAGCCGCTGCTGCAGATGGTGATCGACGGCAGCCCGGTGCGAATCGCCGGCAAGGCCAGGCCGTTCGCCGTGCCGCCCGAGTCGGTGGTCGATCTCAACCTGCATCAGTTTGGTCTTCCGCTCTATGTCGGCTACGTGCCAGTCAAGCTCCCGGTCAAGCTTCCGCAGGGAATGCTCTCTTCGCAACTGCAGGTACACTTCGTCAACGCTGCGAGCGCGCCAGAAATTCGCGTCAGCGGCGAGGTGGCGCTCGACCAGATCGACGTGCGCGATTCCGCCAATGCGCCGGTCGCCGGATTCAAACACATGTCGATGGTGCTGACCGAGCTCGAGCCGCTGGAGCACATCACGCACCTGGGCAAGATATATCTCGACGGCCTGACGGTTCACGTCGTGCGCAACCCCGACGGCACGATCAATCTTGCCTCGTTGGCGGGAGGTAAACCTGCCCCAGCAGCCGCTGTCGCGCAGGCGACGCCCAGCCCGGCGGCCGCGCGCCTCGCGGCCGCAGCGCCCTCGGCGACGCCGAGCCCGGCCGCGGCAGCGACTCTCTCCGCGGCGCAAAGCCCGACCACCGTGACGACCGCCGCCCCGGCGGCGGTCGTCACGGCGGCGCAGCCGTCGGCGCCGCGCAGCCCGGCGGCGGCGCCGTCGAGCCCCGCGGCGGCAAAGACGGCCGCTGCGGCCGAGACTCCCGCCGTTACGCCGACGCCTGCAGCGAACACGGCACAACTCACCGCGATCGCTCCGCCCGCCGCCTCGAGCACGCCGCAACCGGCGCCGCCCACAGCCAAACCTGCCTCTCCCAACGACGTATCGCTGGAGGAATTGGCGCTGACCAACGGCACGGTGGAGATAACCGACAAGAGCGTCGCGCCGCCGGCGACGCTCGCGCTGCGCAACCTGCACGTCGGGCTCAAGGACTTGCGCACCGTCGGCCAGAAGGCGCCGGCTCCGTATGAGCTGGGAACAACGCTTGGCGGCGGCGGTACGATTGCCGTCAAAGGAGCGCTCGACCTCGCCCAGTCGCAGGCGACGACTGAGGTCACGCTCGACGCGATCGACATCCCGGCGCTGCAGGGATTCGCGCAGTCGGCTCTGGCGGTCACCGTCGCCTCCGGCAAGCTGACCGCGCACGCCAACGTCCAGACTCTCTTCGCCACCGGCAAGTTCAACGTGCATGCGGCGCCAGCCGGAATCTCGTTCGACAAGTTCGAGTTGCGCGCTCCGCAAGAGAGCGTAGATCCGATCGGATGGAACAAGCTGAGCGTCTCTATTGGGCAGGTCGATCTCGCGACGCGCCAGGCGACGGTCACCGAAGTGCGCTCCGACGGACTGCATGTGTTCGTGCGGCGCGAGCGCAACGGCCAGTTGAGCCTCGCCTCGCTGATGCGCGGGGGCGCCTCGCCCGCGGCGACGCCAGCCGCCGCCGTCGCGCCGCGACGCGGACGCGCCGCGGCGCGACGGCACGAGAAAAAGCCGGCAACGCGCGAGGAGCGCGTTGCCGCGGAGCGCGAGCGCCGCGCTGTCGAACGAACGGCGCGCGAGCGCCGCGCCGCCGAGCGAATGGAGCGCGAGCGGCGCAGGCGCAGCGGCCGCGCCGCTCCGCCGTCCGCGCCGGCGCCCCCCTCTAATGAATGGCGCTACCAGGTCGCATCGGTGGCGCTCGAAAAGACTGAAATTCGCGTCGAGGACGACATGATGCCGCGCAAGGTCGAAGTGGCCGTCGCGCCGCTCAACCTTCACGTGAAGAACGTGTCGAACGATCTCGCCAAACCGATCGCACTCGACCTCGACGGCATCCTCAACCGCAAGGGCAGCTTTAAGGTGACGGGAACGGCCGCGCCGGTACCGCTCAAGCTCAATCTTCGCGTCGTCACTCGCCGCCTGGACCTGGCGCCGTTCGATCCGTACGTCACGAGCCATCTCAACACCAAGATCGCCAAAGCGGCGTTGACGATGAATGGCGCGGTCGCACTGGACAACGAGCGCAAGGTGATGCGCGTGAGCTACCGCGGCGACGCCGCGCTGGTCGGCGTGGGGATGCTCGACAAGGTTACCAACGACAGTTTTCTGCGGTGGAATTCCTTCAGTGCGAATGGGATCAATTTCAGCCTGGGCTCGGGTCCGCCGAAGGTCCATGTCGCGGCGCTGGACCTCAGCAACTTTTACGCGCGAATCATTCTCAATGCCGACGGCCGCCTGAACCTGCGTGACGTTACGACGAGTCCGGAGGAGGCGCGAACCTCGCTCACGCGAGCGCATGGAGCCCCCGGCGCTACTGGAGCCGTGCCAACGCCTGCGCCGACACCATCACCAGCACCAACACCGTCACCAACGCCCACGCCGAGTGCGGCCGCCACAGCCGGCGCCGACGGGCGCAGCCGCGGCAAGTCCGGCCGTAGCGCCGAGCCCGGCTCCGCTTCCGGCCGACGTCGCAGTCGGGCGGATTACGCTTCACGGCGGCCAGGTCAACTACACCGACAACTTCATCAAACCCAACTACACAGCCAATCTTACCCAGATGAATGGGAAGGTCGGAACGTTCGGCACCAGCACGACCACGCCGGCCGACGTCGAACTCGACGGACAGGTTAACGATAACGGGCCGCTGACTATCAGCGGATCGATAAATCCGCTCACCCCGCTGGCTTCGGTCGATATCAAGGCCAAGGCCGACAACGTGCAGTTGACCGAACTCTCGGCCTACTCAACCAAGTACACCGGCTATCCGATAACCAAGGGCACGTTGATGGTCGACGTGCATTACATTCTCGCCGAGCAAAAGCTCACCGCCGAGAACCACATTTTCATCGACCAACTGACGTTCGGCGACAAGGTGGAAAGCCCCAACGCGATCAATCTGCCGATTCGCCTCGCGGTCGCGCTGCTCAAGAACTCCCAGGGCCAGATCGATCTGCACCTTCCCGTGTCCGGCTCGCTGTCGGACCCGCAATTCAGCGTCGGCGGAATCGTGCTGCACGCCCTCGTGGGGTTGATCATGCGGGCGGTGACCTCGCCCTTCAGCCTGATCGCGTCGGCGGTCGGCGGTGGCAGCGGCGGCAGCGGAGAGGATCTGAACTACGTGGTGTTCTCACCCGGATGGGCATCCATAACCCCTACTGCCAAGGGCAAGCTGGACACGGTCGCGAAAGCGCTGCAGGCGCGGCCCGCGCTGAAGCTCAACATCTGCGGACGCGTCGATCCGAAGTTCGATCGCGAAGGCTTGCCCGCGGCGCTGGTCGAGCAAAGCGTCGCGAAACAGAAACTGCTGGACTCGGACCAAAAGACGGCCGACGTCGACCTGGCGAGCGTCGAGGTCACGCCGGACGAGTACAACAAGTACCTGAAGCGCGCCTACAAGGCGGCGAAATTCGATAAACCTCGCGATCTCCTCGGGCTGGACAAATCGCTGCCGCCCGACGAGATGAAAAAACTGATGATCGCCAACACCAAGGTCACCGATGCCGACCTCAAGCAGCTTGCCGAGGCGCGCGCCAACGCGGTGCGCAAGGCCCTTAGCGGGAAGATCGATCCGGCGCGCCTGGTGGTGGTGGCGCCCAAGCTCAACGCCGACGGCATCAAGGATAGCGGCAAGACCACGCGCGCCGATCTCTCGCCCGAATGAGCGGACGAAAATAGCAAAAGACTTCAGCGCGGAGCGAAGGCCTCCAGTGCGCGCTCGTCGGGCAACGGAACGTCGTCGCAGCGCAGCGGCATCACGCACACATGATTCGCGCCGGCCGCGAGTTGAGCGTCGATCCGTTCCATGATCTTGTCTTCGCTGCCCCACGCGACCACCGCGTCGATCAAACGATCACTGCATCCATTGTCGAAATCGGCCGCCGTGAAACCCTGCGCGATAAGAATCCGGCGATAGTTATCCTGGTTGGCGTAGAAGCTCAGATGCTCGCGCGCGCGGGCGCGCGCCTTGGCGGCGTCGCGCTCGAGGATGACGACCACGCTCGCGCACACCCATTTGTCGGGTCCCATGATGGCGCGCGCCTGCTTGGTGTGCGGCGGAAGACACATGTAGGTATGCGTGCCGTGGGCTTCGCGCGCGGCCAGGCCGAGCGATTTGGGATGCAGCGCCGCGATAACCAGCGGCGGCTCGACTTTCGGCGCGACCGCCTTGTACAGCGTCGACTTCATCCGCGGGATGTATTCGCTGAGATAGCTGAAGGGCTTGACGTACTTGTGCCCGCGCAGATCCTCGACCAGCGAGCGATGGCTTACGCCGATGCCGAGGATGAAGCGATCGGGCGCGAGTTCAGCCAGCGTCTTCGCCGCCACGGCCATCGTCATCGGGTCGCGCACCCAGACGTTCGCGATACCGGTCGCGTAAATCAGGCTGTCGGTGTTCGCGAGCACGTAGCCGCCATGCGCGAAAGGCTCGCGTCCCCACGCCTCGGGCGACCAGATGACCTTGTAGCCCATCCGCTCGACCCGGCGGCAAAACGCGGCGCTCTCGGGCGCGGGCATCGCATCCATGAAACAGAACGCACCCAGCTTGCCGATTTCCATCGCATCTCTCCTTCGCAACTGCTCTTGTGAGACTACCGCTTCGGGCTACAGCCCGAACAGCGTGAACGGTTCCCCCATGTCTGCGATCTGGCCCTGGTATTTGCCGTCGAGCGCCGAGAAGACGTGTATCACCCCGTCGCGCGTGGAGGCCGCGAACAGGAGCGGCTTGCTGTCCTGGGTCACCCGAATCGAATTTGCCTCGACCGGCAGCGGAATCCGCGCGACGCGGCTGTGCTGGTCCACGTTGAACTCCCACACTTCGGTCCCGGGCTTCTTGTGCGTCCATTCGCCCCCGCGATGCATCAGAACAAAAATCACATGGTCTTGCGCGTAGTAGGCTAGCGGCTGCCATCCGCCCGGCCGCCATCCCTCCTCTTTATCCTTGTCAGTCAGCAACGGCCACGATCCGCCGGGGTTCGATGGACTCGACGACATGTCGATCGGATAGGCGCTCCCGTGGTAGCTGACGAAGTAAGCCTGCTTGTCGATCATCGCCGGCAAGGCGAAGACCGGGTCCTTTTCGACGTCGAAAAACGGTTTGGCGGTGCGCTTCTGATCGGTGGTTTTGCCGTCGTCGTCGAATTGCGTGGTGAGCATCGCGCCGTCGGCGCAGACCGAGGCGAACTCGCGCGCCCCGAGGATCAGAATCTCGGAGCATCCCGGAGTCTGGATTTCGCCGGCGACCTTGCCGCTTTGCAGATCGACCGCGGTGACCGAGGTTGCCGGAGTCAGATTCGAGTAGAGCAGAAACCGCCCGTCGGGGGTGACGCTCATCGCGGTCGGATCCTGGACCGCGAGCTGGCGCTTGTCGGGAATCACGATTTCCGAAACCGGCGCCAGTTTGTGCGCGTCATAGATCGTCACCGTGTCGGTGCGATCGCCCCGAATCGCGCGCGAGTAGAAAGTGTCCGCAGTGTAGAACTGTTTGTGGTCGGGTGACGCCGCGAACATGGCGGTCAATCCGCCGGTGATCGTGCCAATGACCTTCAACGAATCGCCATCGACAAGCGTGATCGGCGTGACCATTATCGAACCGCCGAACGAGGCCGTGGCGATCCAGTGCGGCGAGACCGGCGGCAGCTCCAGGATGGTGACCTGCTCCTGCGGAGGCATCTGCGCGAGCGCGCCCGTGCCGGGACAAACTGCCACGCCCAGAAGGAGCGCAACCATCCGGGCAAAGCGTTTCATCATGGATTTCATGTGACCTCTCAAGCCGCGCAGCGTAGCATGACGCGGCCGCTCGGCGTAAGCGTCACACGCGCGGAGAGACACACGTATCGGGCAAAGCGCCGCGCGCCGATCCTCATCTGAGGATCGGCGCGTTCGGCATCTATCGCCTGCGATCGCTTACGGCTTATAGAGCTGGGGAAACTTTTCGCGCAGCAGATCGAGCTTGGGCAGATCGTTGATCACGATATAAGGGTTGTCAGGATGCCGTTCGAGGTAGTTCTGATGGTACGCCTCGGCCGGATAGAAGCCCTTGAGCGGAACTACCTGGGTGACGATCGGCTCTGGGAAGGTCTTCGCGTGATCGAGTTGAGCGATGTAGTCGTCGGCGATCTTTTTTTGCGCCGCATTCGTAAAGAAAATCGCCGAACGATATTGCGTCCCCGAATCGGGCCCCTGCCGGTTGAGCTCCGTCGGATCGTGCGCGGCGTAGAAGAACACCTTGAGCAAATCGCCGTACGAGACCTGCGACGGATCGTAAGTGACCTCCACGGATTCCGCGTGCCCGGTCGTCCCGGTGCTCACGACCTCGTACTCCGCAGTTAACGCCCCTCCTCCCGCATAGCCGGACACTACTCGGGATACACCCTTGACGTGCTTGAAGACGGCGTCCACGCCCCAGAAACAACCGCCGGCGAAGACCGCCGTCTGTTGCGTGCCGGCAGCGCTTTGCGACGCGTTGTCAGCCGCCTTTGCGGGTACAGCGGCAGATGCCGCGAGCGCCGTTATCGCAAGCAGCGCAAGGAAAGAGAAACTTCGGAAACGACGATTCATCATAGTCGATTACACGCGAGCCCCGTGTATTTGGGGAGCGCTTGCCTCATAGTATTGTTCTCCCGAAAACGGGGAAAGTTACACTTGCGCGTCATACTGGTCGGGCGCGGGCCGATCGAGCGCGCGGGCGAAAGCGCAGCCACACGGCGCCTGCCAGCGCGGAGAGCACGGTCAGCCCTAGCGCGGGCAGCAGATGCCAAGTGACGAGATGCAACGGCTCATCGATCGGGCATCCGATTCGCATCAGCGCGAAGGAAAAGAGCAGTGCGGCCGCACCGGTCAACGCGCCGGCGGCGGCGCCGCGCATCGGAGCGCCCCGCTTGACCGCCCACCAAAGCGCGATCCACGGCAACGCGGCGAGGACGCAGGTCTGCACTGCGCAGCCGATGCCCACGTGCAAAAATTCGCCGAGCGGATAGCCGGTGCGCGCCGGTTCGCCAATCACCACCAGCGCGGTTCCAATCAGCACCAGCACGACCGCGAGCGCGACTTCACGCGGACCGGCGCTCCGCCCCGGAATAGCCACGCGCAGCGCCATCATCGCCGCGAGCGCCGCGGCGGTGGCGAAGAATACGACCTCCAGTGCGTAGTCGAGATGACCGAGCTTGTGCATGAAGTCGTTGCCGGTATGCGTCGCGACCCACAACAGCACGATCGATTCCAACAGCAACCAAAGCCCCAGGCGCACACTGACCGGCCACAAAGGCCGCACCGGCGTGACGGTGGCGGCGAGCGCTTCGACCAGCAGGCGATGGCGCTCGGCGTGAGGCAGTTGGGACGCGTCAGCCACTTTTACTCAACTTCTCCACCGATCAATTTTCGCAACGCCTTGTATGCGCGATGCGCCCGGACCTTCAGCGCACCGACCGAGACGCCGGCGCGCCCCGCCGCGTCCTCCAGCGTCATCCCGTCGAGCTTGAGCATCGCAAACGCCTCGCGCTGCGCCTGCGGAAGCCTGGTCAGGAGCCGCTCGATATCAGGTGCGGGCGCGGGCGATTCGCTTTCCGCGCGCTCGGGCAAGTCGGCCGTCAACTCTTCCCAACTCGCGCGCGACCAGCGCCGCCGCGAGTGGTCGGCCGCGACGTTGCGCGCGATCGCAAATAGCCATGGCTCCAGCGGACGGCCGCGCTCGTACGTATGGCGCGCCTGGAACAGCGCCATGAAGGTTTCCTGGTAAACGTCCTCGACTTCGTCGATCGCGACGCGCGCGCGCAGGAAACGCGTCACCGCTGGACCGACATCGTCGAGCAAAAGCCGGCAGGCCTCGGCGTCGCCCTGCTGCAAGCGCTCCATCAAATGCGCGCGTATCCGGCTGCGCTCGAGCCGCTCGGCGTCGTCGACCTTTTTCATTCCCGCTGCGCTGCCATTCGCTTGCGCGCCGAGGCCGCCCAACGGACGCCCGACGCACGATTCAGGCATATAAGGACAGCACGGGGCGCCGCTTGCCGCAACAAACGCCGCCGGCGCAAGAGGTACGACGACGACGCGCGACCGCTTCATGCCTGCGCGCACGCGCGTGGCGGACAATTGCACTAGCGATTGCGAGAACGCTTGCAGAGAAGATTGCGAGGATCTTTGATTGACCGTGGAAATCAAAGGATTGACCGTGGAAATCAAAGCTCCTCGGCTCGTGCGAGCGCCACGGATCCTATCGATCCCGCAGATCCTGCGCGGCGATCGGACGAGAACCGATGTAACGCGCGCGCGATGAAATAGTCGAGGCTTGCGTGGCCGGGGCCGTCGATCATCAGCCAGAAATAACAAAGCGCGTACAACGGCTCGTCCAGTTCGACGAAATCATCCAGGCCGGAGACATGCTTGAGATTAACCGCCAGTATCGCGACGGCCATATTGATCATCATCGGTATCGAAACGATTCGCGTGCACAGGCCAACGACCGTCAGCGCACCGCCGATCAGTTCCGTATAGGCGCTCAGCGCCGCACTGAAGGCGGGATGAGGAATTCCCCATTGCGCGAAGCGGCGGGCGAAGCCGTCGAGGTCGTGCGCCTTCGCCCATCCGGTTTCGAAGAAAAAATAGCCGACAAAAAGACGAATCAGCAGCGGCGGCAGCCATCCGATTCGATCGCCGAGTTCCAGCGCGCGATCGGCAAGCTGCTTAAGCCAGAGACTAATCATCTGGGTTCGAGTCCTCAGTTTAGAATTCTCGCGCGCGCGCAATTAGTTACGTCGCAGGAACTGTCAACGCCACAGCGGCCTGTAACTTTCGACCGGAGCGGAAGAATCCCCTACCAGGTGAACGCGGATTCGTGATGCAGCTTCAAACAGAAAAGCGAAAGGAGTCTGGAAGAATGAAATCGGCAAAAAACGGCGCGCTGTTGGCCTCCGCGGCCGCGATGATGTTCATCGCGGGCACTGCGATGGCACAAGGAACCTCGTCCATGAGCAGCCCCAGCGCGATGAGCGCGCAGACGGCGCACGTGAAATGCGTCGGAGCGAACGACTGCAAGGGTCATAGCGCGTGCAAGAGCGCGCAGAACGATTGCAAGGGTCAGAACTCGTGCAAGGGCAAGGGATTCATCAACACCTCGAGCTCCAAAGAATGCTCGGACAAGGGAGGAAAACCTCAGGCGATGTAGCGCTCGCGCCCGGCGGCGCGCGTCTCGTCGCGCACGCGCGCGAACTATCTCGCGACTGCGTTTGAGTGGAGCAAGGGCGGCCCCGGCGGGGATAACCCCGCGCCCGAACGCCGGGCCGCCCTTGCGATGTGATGTAGCGTCGCGCGCGCCCGCGCGCGTCTCATCTCGCAGCGTGCGGTCTCGCTACTGTGTCCGTTTGGCGAGCCGCGGAATGGGCTTCCGTATGGCGGTGTCGACCAGCATCGTCCATTTGGTCTTCGGCGCCCGCGTCGGCAGTATGCTCCTAGCGCTTTCGCCCGATCCGGGCGCGAAAGCCCCCAAGGCGGGAGCACCCCAGGCGGAAGGTGTCCGCGTCTCCTTGATGATCTTGTAGGTACCCACCACCTGCCCTCCAGTTGGGCAGCACTCGGGATCGTTTGCGTTCCAGATCGAGAACGCAAATTCCAGCGCGCTGTTGCTGAATGAGTTTCGACCGGGATGCCGAGCTGCTTCGCGCGGCCCCAGCTTGCTCTTGTAGCTCTTCTCCGGTGATTCGATTTCAACCGGCTGTTCATCGCCTTCGACGCCGTAGTCAAGCGCGAACACCTGGTCGATGTGACTCCGCCATCCGTCGACCGGCACGTCGACGAAAAGCTGCGTCTCGCCGAATCGGCTGCCGTTTTCTCGTACCTTCGCGATGAAGGTAATCGGCGTTTCGAAATGCTGCTCGGCGAAATCCGGATCGTCAGATTCGATGACTTTCACGCGCCGGTACTGGTCATCGCCGGTCTTTTTCCAGAAGACTAGACGCTCAGGGCGGTCTTTGCCCGCATGAAGCGTGATGAGGAATTCAGCTTCCTGCGCGGAATGGCCGTTCAGGTAGATGGGAAAAAGATAGGCGAGCGTGAGCGGATACTTGTGATCTGCGCCTGCAGGAATCGCAGCGATAATCTGTTGCCTGTTGTACCGCCGGGAGTCCGGCTTAGAGCGCTCGGCATAGGCCTGTTCCTCGCGCGTCTGCTCGGCAAGAGCCGCCCGCTCCGCCCCGCCTCCGGCATTTTGAAGCGCGATCACGGCTGCGGATCTTACCTCGAGGCTCTTGTCTTTTAACGCGATCATCAGTGTCTGCACGGTCTCGGACGTAGGCGGCTTCATCTGCGCCAGCGCCCCAACCGCGTCTTGCCGCACGTAGAGGTCGGGACTCTTTAATGCCGCGGCCAGTGCGGGAACGGCAGACTTTCCCAATCTCGCGAGCGCATCGACTGCCCAGAACTGCCCTTGGCCAAGAATTTTAGTCAGCGCCGGCAGCGCCTGCGGGCAAGGCGGCCCTACTCTCGTCATGGCGCTTATAGCGGCAATCCGCACGTTGGCGTCCCTATCGTCGGCCGCCGCCCGCGCCAGCGGCTCGCACGCCGCTGGTCCGGCGCTTGAGGCGAGTGCATGCGCAGCGTCGACTCGCACAGACGGAACCGGGTTGCTGGCCAGCATGCGCTCGAGCACTGGGGCCGCACCCTTCGCACCGCTCTTCATGTTTTGGAGCGCCAAAAACGCAGTGTAGCCCAGCGGGGTATCCTTGCCCTCCATAAGCAGCGTGAGGATCGGTACCGCCCGGATGTCGCTCGGGTCCACCCAGGCGAGCGCGATAGCCGCTTGGTCGCGCACGTTGGAGTCCGTATCCTTCAGCGCCTCGCTCAGATCGGGCGTCGCACGGGCGAGCTCCGCCGGAGTGGCGAGCAGGATTCCAGGCGGCGTGATAGTGAGCGTCCGGAGCATCCGCGCTAAACTCCCCATCTGCGCAAGAGCCTCGGCGGCGCCTGCACGCACGCGTGGGTCGCTATCTTTGAGGGACTTTCGAAGCAGGGGTAGCACGGGTCGGCCAAGTTTGCCCAACTCCTGCGCAGCAGTCTGCTGACCTGCTTCTCTGAAAGCGCCGACCAAAATCGGCCACGCGGTCGGATCGCGTAGCGCAACGCGACCCAAGGCCTGAATCGCCCTCGCACGAGTCAGGAGATTTCGGCTCTTGGCCAAGGCGGTTAGCGCAGGAATCGCCGGTGCTCCCGCGTCGCTCAGGACTTGTAACGCGAATAATTGAAATCCGTCGCTCGGATTCGCGCTCTGCACCGCTTCTTCGGTTTTCACTGCCTCCGTCAGAGCTTCGATCACCTCGGGCGGCAGCGGCTGGACTTTCCCGAGCGCGACAGCCGCATCTTGGCGAGGCCGCAAATCGGGGCTTCTCAGTTCCACGATGAGCCGGGAGACGTTCGGCGGCAGAGGGGCAGCGTGCTTGCATCCCGCCACGGCAGCGATCGCAGCGAAGATCAACAGCGCGGCGAAGATGCGTCCCGCCATGTTCTTCCAGCGACGCGCGAGGCTCTCAAGCGCGACGCTGCTGCTCTTGCAGGCGGGCCAGGATCCGGCTTAGCAGAGGCTCCTCGCGCAGCGCCGATATCGGCTTGGTGAGCTGAAACACTTCGGTGACCAGCCGCTGCACGTCGATGTCTTCGGCCTGCAGCGAATCCAGCGCGGCAAAGTAGCCGGCACCTTCCGCGAGTCCGGGCGGGCGTTCGCCCCTGGTTTGCGGATACGCAAAGTCGAAATTCGCCGCCAGGGTCCACGGCGCGCGTATCGCCTCCGCGGCCTTGGGGAAAAAAGCCGACGCCAACCCGTCGAGCCCGCGAGCTTGCGCCGCGCGCTCGCGGAGTATCTTCTGCAACGCCTGTGCCTGCAGCGCCGCGGAGCTCATGCCCTGCCCATAGACCGGGTTGAAACTGCAGATCGCGTCGCCCAGAATCAGAAATCCCGCCGGAAAGCCCTGCAACCGTTCGTAGTGCCGCCAGACGCTGGTTGGAAATCGATGATGCGTGATGTCGGCGATACGTTCGGCGTCCTTGATCAGCTCGTAGAGCCGCGGAGAAGGCAGCGCCTTCGCGAAAGCAAGAAAGCCGGCTTCGTCAGTTGGAGGATAATCACCGAAGCGGCCGGCCAGGCTCACGTGCCACGTGCGATTCTCGATCTCGAACAGCCCTCCCGCCCTTGAGTGTTCGGGCGGCGGCCCGCCGACGAGTAGCAAGGGCTCCGCTTCGTGGTCGAGGTCGGGTTTGCGGTACTTGGTGCTGGTATAGGCGAAGTCGACGCCGATGGTCGTTTCCTCGGGAGCCGGCACGCCCATCTCGACCAGCCAACGTGAAGCGTGAGAACTGCGCCCGGCCGCATCGATTACCAGATCAGCCTCGACCGACTCCGCGCTCGCCGCACGCTTGCGCCGCACGCCGCGAATCCGTCCGCTATCGTGGACTAGCCCTTCGATCGCCGCATCGGTCTCGAGCGTCACATTCGCGAGTGCAACCGTGCGCCGCCTGACGTGATACTCCAGTAAACCGCGGCTCATGATGTGGCCTTCGAACCCGAGGTCGCGCGGCTCCTTTACAGACAGGGTCCCGTTGTACCCCTTGCCATTGGGGCCGTAAAAGACGATGTCGATGCCCGGCCTGAAACCCACGGCGCCCAGTCTCTTCAGTTCCTCGGTGAAGCCGGGATAGAGCGACGACATCACGTTCTGGCCACCCAGCAATAAGGCGTGGACATGATTGCCCTGCGGAATCGACTTATGCAGAACCGGCCGATCTTCGATCTGATCGCGCTCGAACACGGTGACGCGCTCGAAGTGATCGGCCAGCACCGCTGCGCTCATCAGCCCCGCCAGGCTGCCGCCGATCACCACTGCATGATGTCCCAAACTGCTCGCCATCTATTCCTCCTCTAACGGAGTGTCCTCGCTCGCACGGGCCGCAGTGTTCCGCATTAGGGCATTCATCGCCAGGGCAAAGGCAGATCGAGGTGCCGTCAATTAGAGAACAATTGTACCGGCGGTCCGTCAACTGAAGGCCGATGATCATCGGCTACGACTCCTCTCTAAGTCTTCTCCTTGTCAGCATGAGCCACTGAAGAATCGGCGAGTGTCTCGAAGGCAGACAATTTCGGACGCGGTTCCGCTTATTTCTGCTAGATAAAGATAGCGAAAGCAGCGATTACCTAGTACGATGTCAAAGGCTGCTATGAGACGTAAATTAATTTGATTTCATCTCTAGACAAAACAAGACCAAAAATGTAGCTTCAATGGTGCCCAAAATGGGCTTAAAAAAGGAGATATGAAAATGGAGTTAGTGACGAAGATGTTCATCCGTGCCCGTGAGTCCGTGGTTCGCAACACCCGCGGCCAGACGATGACGGAATACGCCCTCATCCTGGCGGCCATCGCGGTCGTGGTGTACGGCACTTACAAGGCGCTGGGCAACAACATCGGTTCGCTCGCCAACGGCGTCGACTCTGCTCTGACCAACGCGTAAAGACGTCTCATGATTGAGGGACCCGCGGCAAAGCAGGTCCAAAAGCCCCCGGAGCCTGAATCCGGGGGCTTTTTCTTTCTGTGTCTCACTTTGAAATCGGCAACGCTGCCTTTCTCGAAGTTGTAGACGCCTGTCCTGGGCGAAACACGGAAGGGATTCTCCGCTCAAGACGAGCGCATGCTTGATATCTTAGCAGCGGTTTGCATCTTTTGGTCTCGCAGAGAACATTTAGAGCTTGTCCGACAAAGACCACTGCGCCTACAATCTTGCACTTGCCGCCTATGGTCCCGCGCATTTTTTTCGCACCGCAAGGCGTGGACATGCCGACAGGGCGAGCGCGAGGCTCTGTCTCCATCATAACCTAATTCTTGAGCAATCCCCCTTTCCGCGACATTCTCGGAGAAACACTTAAGAGCTAATGGCGCCGCGTGTTCTGACGTGGTTTGATGGTTCATCGCTGGCCGGCCGCTTGTGCGACCGACAAACGGGTTTTAGTTAATCAGATGCGACGACGGAACAGGATGACGATCCTTCTGTGTGCAGCGTGCCTGCTCATCGGGTTGCCACACCCCGGGCGTTCATGCGCGGATGAGACCGCTGTAATTTCGTCGACGCCGGCCTCTCAAGTCGATCCGAATTCGTTCCGCCCCTCAGCCAACATCCCGGTTGCGCCCGCGCCCTATCAGGTGGAGCAAAATACCAACGAAGTGGAGCCGCCGGGGCTGAAGGAATACATGGATGCGAGCGAGGAGATCTCGCTTTTCGGCATCGACTTGCGGATCGAGCGGCGCAAGGCGGAAAAGGAAATTCAGGGGCTGCTGGTCGTCGATATCGCGCCGGGAAGTCCGGGAGCCGGCGCGGGACTGCATCCTTACCGCCAGCCCACGCGCGACATTCTCAATGGGGTGGGGATGCTGGCCACGATGGCATTTCCGCCTGCGGTAGTGGTGGTGCCGATCTTTGAATCAGTTCCGCTCGGCGAGGCCTACGACTTGATAATCGGTGTCGATGGCGCTCGCGTGGCCAACTTCCTGGATTTTTACGACTGTGTGCACAATGTTCAGCCCGGCGAAATTGTCTATCTGAACGTTCTGCGCAACGGACGCCGCGTGCAGGTGCCGCTCACCATCACGACCTCCGTGCCGCCACCCCAATCCTGGGTGCGCTGACAGGAACTGAACGTCAGGAGGACTCATTTTTCGAGCCTCATCCGCGATCCGCGGCAAAGGCTCGCAGGCTTCAGCGCAACGCCGAGAACGCGGTCGGCGTCATGATCGTATTGCTGATCGACGCGATCAGCGGACCGTCCTCCTCGCTCTTGCGGCGCGCCTCGATCCATTCCGGGTCAGCCTGAAAGGACGCGAATTTCTTGTCGCGATCCGCCAGCGAGTCCCATTGCAGGATGTAGATCAGGTCCTGGTTCGATTCTCCGATCGCTACCGTCCAGAACCCCGTCTGGCGGATGCCGTGCTTCTCGAATAGCCGCACGGTGACAGTTTCGAAGCGCTTGACCAAAGCCGGAAGCCGTCCGGGAAGGCAATGATAGACGCGTAACTCATAGATCATGAGGCACTCTCCATGCGCGCTGGTTTCGCACAATTAGCGCATGCCGAACAGCCAAGGCAAGGACCGGAAAAACGCCGGTCCATTCACCTCGAGACTCCGGCCGCTGACCCGAACTGTGCGATTTCGGTTTAGCGCGGCATGGTGTCGAAGGTTCGGCGCAGCGACGCAAACGCCGCCGGTTTCATGAGCATGTCGACATGATCGAGGCCGGGCACGAGTTCGACGGTGAGATCCGGTTTTGCCGGCTGCAACAGCGGCGCATAGCGATCTGCATAGAACTGGTCATCATTGGCGCCCGCGATGAGTGCCATCGGCTTCTTGGTGCGCTGAAGCGCGGCAAAGTAGCCATTGCTGCCGAGATTCATCGCCAACCGAAACGAATAGACGCCGGTCAGGTTCTGGTTGCCGGGCGGAATGGCGAAGACGATGGCATCGAGGCCGTCGAACCAGTGAATGCCGATCTTGTCGAGGATGATCAGGCTGACGATGCGGGGCAGGTAGGGTGTCGCCCAGCCACCGGCATTCGGCCGCGCAAGCGGAGACGGATAGACGATGGCCGGGTCGATCACAATGTATCGATCGAAAAGATTGCCGTAGGGTCCTCCCGCGATGCGGATGGTGAAGGCGCCGCCACCGGAGAAGCCGATCAAGGTCAGCGTCGCATGTGCATGCGCGGGTCGGATCGTCGCGACTAGATCCGCCAGATCATCGTCGAGTTGACCGATATAGTCGATGTCGCCGCGCCTGCCGGAACTGCCGTGGCCGCGCAAGTCGGGTGCGTAGACCGTCGCACCGTCCGCATGCAGCGTCTTGGCCAGCGCATTCATGACGCTGCTTTCCGTGCCCGTGCCGTGAATGAGCACCGCCACCTGTTCCCCGCCGCTGGGATAGGCACGATACGCGATCTGTGTTCCATCCCGCGCCGTGTAGCGGCTGAGCGCCGGAAGATCCGTCAGATCGAGCTGCCGTGGTTGCACGGGGCGCGGCGGCGCGGCCGTGCCGAAGGCTATTGTCACCCCCAGCGTGGCGATCAGAATGCTAGCGACTATCACGATCGCGCGAGGCCAGCGCGGCAGTGTTTGCAGCATAGACGATCGATCGCTTTACCAACTGAGAAGTTGATGGTGAGCCGTCCGGGACTCGAACCCGG
>CAVYTJ010000002.1:0-987051 GCA_963771325.1 uncultured delta proteobacterium
CTTCCGGGCCGCGAGTTCCACCCCGGCGGCACTGAGTAAGGAGCCGATCATAATGTAACCGACGCCGTAGGCCACAAAAGCCATCGCAGGCCAAATGAGCAACCCGAGCGTTACGAGCGCCAGCGCGAAGGGCGCACCCAGTGAGAGAATCACCACCATAGCCAGATCCTTTAGAAGAGCCATAACCTTTCCTGCTCTCGTGTCTGCGGCTGGCTATGACACAGCGCCTGGCTCGCGACGGTAAGTCCTGGCCACGAAGGCCGCGGCAACGTGCGCCGATTCGTGTAACATTCTCCTTAGCGTTTTCATAGTTGTTCCCCGCTTCTAGAGTGTACGTAGGTTAAGGTGCGTTTTGAAGCGGTCGAACGTTTATGTTCGACGATTCGCTTAAATAAGTTTCGGGGGTTTCGCTCTCCTGGTACAGCCTTTTTGCGAAGGGCAGGGTTGAGCTTAACCGGAGCCATGTCCGTCGATCGTCGGCGGTGTTGGCGTGAGTGGAAGAACGGCCAGCGTGCGGCGTAATCACGGCGCGTTTAGTAGCACCACCAAGCCCCCCATCTTTTTCGCGCGGCCGATTCTGCTCGGTCCTGCGCGCGCGCAAAATCCTCGCCCCGGCACCAGAGGCGCGCGTTGCCCTCTGGGACGCTGGCGCCGCCCAGTGTTTGTGGGCCGTCGCACGTTGGGCCCGAGCGCCGCGCCTCTGCCTGTGCGTGTAGCGCTGCCGTCGCCCAACTTTGAAAGTCGAGGTCGATACGGCTGTCGTAGTCGCCCAAGGCGATCATGAGCGCTTCGGCCAAGTCGGGGATCGGCCGAGCGCGCTTTTCACGTCCGCTTTGCCGTCCATCGCGATGCGCCCGTGCGGGTCCACGGTGTAGGTGATAGCGGCGAGGTCGGCCAGCATTTCGTCTGACAGGCCCGACACCTGCCCTTTCTGGAAGCGCTCTCTGAGAAACCAGCAACCGCTGTGCCTTGAGGTTCGCAAACCGTTCCTTATCATCGGGCGAGTGGCGATGTTGATGCCTTCGGTCCGATAGCCCGATGACCGAATATGCTCAGAAAAGTAAAAGCCGATGCTGGTGCTGTCTACGCGCACGATTTTGAGCCGGTCTGCGAAGCGGCGAACGAACTGGATCACTGGGCCTCTCGCGTCGGCGTCAGTGTAGATGCCAGTGGACAGGATGGCGCCGGCTGCGCACGCCACGGCCGCGGTTCTATCCTTGCCGGGGCCGGCCGGGTCGACGCCGATCACGATGGGGGCGCCGTGGTCGATGGCTGGTCGGCAGGCGGCCTCGAGCAGTGCGAGCGGGATGAGTGCGTTGGATGATGCGCTTGGAAACTCGCCCAGCACGCGCGACTGCCAGAGCGGACTATTCTCGGGGCTGCCGTTGTACCATTCATCGAATCGCTCGCGTACCCAGCGCCGCGTCGTGAGAAACGGATGGCTGTTCTGGTCGATAGTTCGTCGGACATTGTGAGCAATGCTTAAGCGACACGCCGGCCAGGTTGGGCGTGTCGAACGCGCTGATGGTGAACGTGCGCCAGGCGGCGCGGTTGCGCCCGAAGGCGTCGTAAAAACAGCCACTATTGACGGTTGGATTGCCGAGCAGCAGTAAGTGGCTATCGCCGCTGGCGAGGATGCCTTCGACCGCCGGCCAGAATTCGGGGTTGATGCCGGTGGCTTCGTCGGCGATCAGCAAAATATGCTCGGCGTGATGGCCCTGCAGGCGGGTGGGCTCGTTCGCGCTTAGTCCGAGCAGCAGGTTATCGGGTCCGAAGCGGATCTCGGTCTGGTTCGCCACGGTCGTGGGCAGTTTGAACCGCGCACGTTGAAGCAACGAATGTATTTCGGACCAGATCACGGCGCGTGTGGTGAGCCAGCCGGGCGCCAGCGTGATCACACGCGCGTTGCGGTATCGGCACGCGAACCATAGCGCGATCGCGGCGGCATCAAACGTCTTCCCGGAGGCGTGGCAGGCTTTCACCGCGACGCGTCGCGCAGTCTCGACGGCGCGGGCGATCTCGGCTTGCCTGGACCATAGCTCGGCGCCGAATACAGAGCGCGCGAACTGCACCGGGTCATTCGTCTTCGACTTCATTGTCTCGCATGCTTTCTAGGTCGAGGAATGCCACCGGCTTCGCGAGCAACCCGGCCGAAGTGGGGGTGAGCCCGAGCTCACGCGCGGCGGCGCGCAACTCGGCGGTGAGCTGGCGATAGGTATTGAGCGATGCTCGCAGTCGCCTTCGTCGTTGACTAGGCCGCCTTCGTGCAAGCAGCTATACGCTTGCTCGCAGAGTATCGCGATCCTTGCGTAATTATAAATCAGCGGCCGGTATTCTGGCTTATCGACGGCGGGCACCATTGATACCACTTTACGGGCGAAGCGCAGCACGGCTTCGTCGGTTTTAATTTTGCGGATGAGCGAGTTCATTTAGTTCCTGGGTGGAAGCGAAGACCGCCGCCCAAAGGAGAAAAACGACGGCCTCGGCGCGGAAGACTTACGACCGCGCGGCGACGAGCGCGCATAGCGCAATGAACGCGAGCAGCGCCACCCCCATGATGATGAACCCAAGATCGTTACGATTCATTGGACTAACCAACGGTCGAGCATCGACTCGCCGCGCGAGCGCGGCTCTGGCTTCGTAGCCTTCGCGGCCAGCGCTTGATATTGCCGCAGCGACCAGACGGTGATGTATTCGTCCGGGCACCGACAAAATCGAAATGGCTCAACGCCGCTTCCAAGACGCGCGCAGTGCGGGCAACAGCTTTGGGGAAACGGAATCGCAGTCAATGGATAACGACGTTCAACCCTTGCGTTCATGGTGCCTCCCGAACCATCGCGGCGGCGTCCACACCAACCCGTGCGCGCCCGGACTCACCGTCCAAAGCTCGACGCGCGATCCGACATGCGACTGCGTCAATCTGCAAGCGGTGCAATCCCGCTGACCCACTGGGTAGCGTCGCCCGCAAGCCGGGCATGCGGTATGCGCGCCAAGGTCGCTCATTATTCCCGGTCCCACACCTCGATGCGTAGCTGGCGATCCTGAAACGTGGCGCCGTTCAACGCTAACGCATCGCCGTTCGTTCTGAGCACCCCAAAGCCTCGCGACTGGCCCGAGGCGGTATCGCGAAAAATGTGAAATTCCACCACGGTGCCAACCCGCTCGGCGAAAAACTCGCGTAGCTCACTCTGTATCGTTCCATACGGAATGTTTGCGACAAAATATTTGACTACGCGCGACTGATGTGAGGACCGCGGGACGGACTTTTCTGGCACTTCATCGCCATGGAGCAGCGCCAATATCCTGCGCCCCGGCCCGACGGCCTGCGGATGACTCCGCCCGCTTCGGTTATGCGTACCCATTAGTTAGTTCCCTCGAACTTTGGAATTCGCCGGCGGCGCGGCGGACGCGGAGCGAAGGTATCTCTTCGCGCGGTTCGCGAATTGGGGCGCGACTCCCAACTGCCGCCTCCGCCGCCGAAAACTTTTGTTCATGACGCGAAGCGCACCGAGTGCGTGCGCCCGGCATCGGCGAGATTTGTTCGTCGCATAGCTTCGTCCCGCGCATAGTTCTGCAGGCACTCGGTCGCGCGCGCGCGACGTGATCGCAGTTATGACCACACCCAGGGCCGCTCTCGCCCGATATCTCGACAGTTGATGAGATCCGCGGCCATGCCGAGATTCGAATGCTCGGTCGTATCATCGTCGCCATCGGTGGCGCCGTTCGATTCGTCATCGCTGAAATCGTCGCTGGCCGGATGGGAGATAGGGCATGGACGCTGGCGTTGGCGAAGACGGGCCGTGGATCGAACTGCCCCAACACTTTCGTCGGAGTGCGCGCCGGCTGCGGCCGCACCTCGGCATTTCGGGCCATCACCGCGGCGACCGTGGCCGTAGTAAATTGACCTTTTAGGTCAAAGCCGCCCATCGTCGGAGTGCGTGGCGGCACGGCGAGCCCCTTCAAGTAGTCATTTTTTCTTGGGTCGTATGTCGTTTTTGTTCTTCCTGACTGGGATCGGAATCGCTATGCAGTCCCTGCAGGTGCAGTGCACGGTGCACGCACCCATGCGGTCGCACGTTCTATCGCCGCCGTGACGCGGTCATTACCGCGACCTTCGGAAAGATCGGGATGTCGGGGCCAAAGCCGACGTTAATACTGATGGTTGGTTCACTGACTGATATCCGGCCCTTCAAGATGCGATCGCGCTCGGCCAGTTCAGCAGGCGTTCGCGGCGGCGCCATCCATTTATAGTTGGCTGGAATTCCGTTCATCGGTCCGGCCTGATACCGCCTGGGAAGTCGGTGTTTCTCCCATATTGCGGACGCGGCTCCTCGCGCTGGCGCTCGGCGGCTTCGGCCTCGCGAATCTGCGCGTCGCTCTCGAACTGGCGCGCATAAAACCCGTCGTTCGCTCCGTCACGGTCCGCCCGGCGCGCTTGGCTTCGTCGCGCGTGATTTGACGTCGGCTGGTCGTCAACACGAACCAGTCGACCCGCTCCAGCCGCTCGCCGACTGCCATCATGCCGCGGACGTTCTCAAGGATGCGTCCCGTCCAATGATGACGGTCGAGGACGCCGTGTAGCTCATTGATCCCGTTAGTCGGCGGCTTCGCAGCGTCGATTCTGCGCTGGCGCATCGCCCTTAGCGCTAGCCCGGCTTGGTCGCGCACATACGCGACAACCGGGTCGCGTTGAGCATCGCGTTCGCGTCCGACCTGATTTTTTCGATCCAATCTTCGCCCACGTCTTGTTCGCCAAGATTGGGGAAGCACCGCCTCGATTTTCTTTTTCGGGATTCGAGATCCATATTTTCAGCCTCCTAGAAATTTCCTCGCGATAACCTTTCAGAACGACCGCAACCTCGTTCTGATGTCCGCGCCCAGATTGTGCAGTTGCGCGAAGACATCGCGCCTCCGATCAAAATCCTCGCACGCGATCAGCGCTTCCACGACGAGCCGCCGCTGCTCGACCGTCAAAGGCTGCATGGTTAGCCCTTTAATAGTGTCCATCGCGTGGCCGGCCTGCAGACACTCCCGCTCGAAACGCTTGATGACGCGAGCGCTTACCTCAAAAAGCTGGCGGGCGTGGGACTCTACGGTGCTCATCCGACTAAGACCCTACCCTCCGCCGTGCTGCGCCGTTTCGGACAGCGCGTCGCGAATATCTCGCCCTGTCGATCGCGTCGCCGATGCTGGTCCAGCCGAATCCGCGTTCGCGCGCGAACAGCTCGAGGTAAGGCCCGAAGCTCACGCGCTCGATGAAACGGTAGCTATGGTCCGGCTTGCGACTATGCCCACCGGGCATGGGCACCCAAGCTTGATTCGTCGGCTGGTGAGCTTCCTTTAGTCGAAGCTTGCCGTAATATCCAAACAGGCAATGTTGAGTCGTAGTCGCGAAAAAACTACCGATGCCGGATGGTTTGATCCAGGTGATCGTCGTCGAGTATCTCGCGCTCCAGGCCTCGAGCACGTGAAATGCTTCGTGCAAGTGCGAATTAGTAGTCCAGAGCCAAAGATCGCGTCCCATCGCCGGCCAGCGACGCCACGGGCAGCGCTGCGATATCCTCGAGCGACATCGCCGCGTATCGGAATAGCGCGTCCTGCTGGCCGACGATGACGGTTCCACTTACCAGTCATAGCGATCGACCAGGGCGGATCTGCGACGATGGCACCGAACTGCGTCACCGGCCGCTCCACCTAAGTTGATACTCGCCCGAGGCTTCGCGGCAGTGGCTCCAGCGCGTGCCCAGGAAATCGCGAGGGTCCTGGTGCGGCTCGCCTGCGCCGTGTTGGTGCGTGCGGTGGCAGAAGGGGCAACTCAAGATGCGCCAACAATTCTGATACTGGCCGCGGACCAGGGTGACATCGGCGATCGGAAGGTCGTCGCTCATTCTCTTACCTCGAAGTTGAGATGAACCTTCGACGTTTTCGCCCACCATTCAGACACTACGAGCGCGCCTTGATCGCCGAGATGCGCCACCTCGTTGCCGTTCCGCAGTTGACCCTTGGGCACCCAAAAGAGCTTCGTACGTCCAAGAGGGACGCAGCCCACGGCTTTTTCGGTTTCGCGCACCGCGATCACGTCGGCGAAAGTTGCTATTGGATCGTTTGGTCTCATGTGATTATGCGTCGTACGGCGACCACCCGTTGAGTATCAACGCCGCGACCTCATCGACGTGCGCCTCGATCGCCGTAATCAGCGACCGCCAGGCCTTGCCATTGGATGTGACCACCAGCGTGCCATCTGCCTCGACGCGCAAGCCGACGCCGTATTCGAGACAAGTCCGAATCAGTGCCCCGGCTGGCGTTCTGCCTATGTACTCGTTGTGAGATAGCGCGGTCGCGTCGAAGTCATATCCGCGCTTTGCGATACGATCAGCCTCGTTGCATTCGGCATCGAGGCGCGCGCACCGCGCTGCCGGGTCTTCGGACTCGGACAACCTGGCGACCTCACGCTCGGGGGGCGCGACACTTTTCGTCAGTCCCGCAGCGTCGAAAAGGTCGCCAAGCAGGTCGAGTTTCTTCACGACTTTGCCCCTCCCCTCGGCTCAAGCGTGACAAAACGCTTGCGCGCGTGGGCTCGATCGTCGATAAATTTGCAGTCGAGTTCCGATTCGATCACGCGCATCATTGATGTGAGTTTTTGGCCGAAGCCGCCCGCGGTGCGCGGAAAGGAGAAACCCTGATCCCTTGCAACTGTCGCGCACTGCTTAAACAGTTCGGGCGACTCCACTTCCTTGATGGGACCGGCCGCGAGGACCACACGGAGCGCTTCGACCAGCCCATCGTCTTCGCCCGCAAACATGAGTTGAGCTTTTGCCACATGTTCGAGCACTGTCGGCCACGCTGCCTCGCGTCCCTGGGTCTTAAGTAACTTCCATCCGAAGGCCGCAAAATCAGCCATCCTAAACTTAAGGCGCGGTGCAGACTGCCGTTGTGCGTCTGCCGCTTGCCCAAGTAGGCATAGCAAGTCGCCCCAGATCGCAGCCCGGCGCTTGTCGAGCTGATCCCAAAGTTCCGGTTCGTCGAGAAATGTTTCGTACCGCTTGCAATGCAGTGGGAGCAGTCGCTCGGCTACGTCGGGCCGTCGAAAGTGCGGATCCCGACTCGACAACATCGCAAAAGCACGTGGCAGAAATACTGCCTGCTCGTTGGTCGTGTATAGTTGCCGCAGTTGATACTTAAGCCCGGTGGCATACGTAGCGAGCGCGTCTTCTAGCCAGTCAACCCGCGAGTCGGCATTGTCCGCGCCGACCACGATTGAGTTGGTGATAGCAGCGACGAAGGCATCCTCTTTTTCTTTTCGAAGATTAGTTACATCGAATTCCGACCCGAGCAGCAGCCGACCGATTAAGCGAATCTTCGTGGTTTTGCCGCTGCCCATTGGTCCGAGAAAAGCCGGCAGCAGGCGCGTGCGGCGTAGCCGCGGAAAGAACTGTTGCAGAAGCAAAATCGTGAATAACAACTTCGCATCGGCCGCCGTTAGTGGAGGGCTATCGGCGAAGGTGAAGTTGTCGAGAAACCAAGCGAGATGGTTATCGGTAAAGTCGGGCTCCCACGGCGTCGCCCATGACTCGGTGAAAAATAACAGGCCGTTCTCGCCATTGTGGGTGTGCACCCATTTGCCGCCGTACTCGCGCACCCAAATGCCAGGGCCGGCATCCGATATCGCTAGCGTGCCAGTTTCGGTGTCGTAATAACCTAGAGTATGGACCGGTGTCGGCGTCAGGCGCGCTGTCTCGGCCTGCAGCAGGTTCAGCGCGAAACCGAAATAACTCTCAGTCGCGCTCAGCCCCGACTCGATGGTGAGCAGATAGGAAAAGTCGGCGCTACCCAAGTCGTAGAGACGGCGGTCGGCCTTGCTGAAGTATAAGAGTCGCCCATCGGCGGTGCGACAGAGAAAACCGTCGCTAAGCAGCGCGTCGCGGATCAGCCTGGACGCAGCGCGCTTCTTGTCGAAGAGCGGCACCTTCTTTGCGAGTACACACTCGCGGATCGCAGTAGCGAGAGCTGTGACATCACGAACCTCGAAGCCTTCGCGGTCGGGCTGCTTGAAACTGTTGGCGACGATCGCCGCGGCCTCGGATTCGGGCAGCGGCGGCCGGCATTTTGTTCGATTCTCTGCCAGCACGGCGGCCAGCACGGCGGCTTGCGACAAGCTCTTGAGCTTCAACGAGCGAGCCAGCCGAAAAAGCGCGTCGTTGCGCTGACCTTCTGCGAACTCGCCACCATCGGCGCCGTTAGCATTGCCGTTTGACTGCGCGGGCGTGGCTAGTTCAACGACAACCCAGGCCGGCAGCTCTGCGATGGGACAGTTCGGATCAATCCACTCGTAAGTTTTGCCGCTGGGATGGATAGATGGCGGGGCAACGAAGTAACCGCCTATGGACCGCACGTCGACACCGTCGCCGAGCTTGCCCGCGGAATTGCGGATGTCCACGCCGGGCGGCCGGCGAAAGATAAACTGCCGGCCGCCGTCAACGCGGCCGGTGCGCTGCGTCAACGTAACAGGCAGCGGACCGCATTTGGACTCGAGCGCGGCCAGAGACTTTCTGCCGGCCGGCCCATCTTCATCGATTACGACCAAATCGTCGGTCGCGACGCCGGCTGCGTTCGCCATACGGCCTCGACGACCGCCGGATCCGTGGTCGCGTCCTTGCAACCGTGCGCGGTGGCCGGCGTCTTGCCGCGCGGCTGACATGGGAACACTGGCCAGCCCCTGGTCGTCGCGTATTCCCGCGCCGCCTCGGCGAATGGGGGGATCGCGTCCACTAGTTCGCGACCGCCGTGCTCGCCAGGTACGTGTCGAGGCTCGCCTTCGGGATCAACCGCCGCCGCCCGACGCGAAAAGTCACAAGCCGGCCGCGGCTGATTTCCAACCGGACAAATGAGGGCGAAACGCCCAAGCTATCCGCAACCTCAAGGATCCCGAAGGCCAGCCTGGGAAGTCTCTTTTTTTGTCGTTCTTGAGTAGCGTGCGTCATATGCGCCCAGTTTACTTGACGCGCCTATCGCGTTGGAATAAGCCTAAAGTGTGAAGAATGCTAAGTCGAAACATCGCATTACAACATCGAGTTCGCTCATAGTGCCGAATCCGGCGGATTCGCTGCACTGGACATCGAAAATCGGCGACGAAGGCCACGAGACGCTTTTACACATGGCGGAATCGCGCGGCCGGTTGGACTGGCTGATACGCTTCGGCGATCGACGCGAGAAACCGGAAGAATGGCGAACGGAAGTGCTGGCGCGAGAGATCGCGCTTTTCTTGTTTACGACCAGCCCCGGATATTTTGCGCAGGCCGCGTTCTACTTCATCACGGACGAACGTAATCCCAGTCTCATGCGGGCCAGGATCAAAGACCTGTCGATTCAGCTTGGCGAAGGTCTAGCCGGCCTCATGGGCAGGCCCGGCATCCAGGGCATCCACGATGCATGGAAGATCGCTATTGACCGGCCTCTAGTTCGCCACTGCTATCGCTACGGCAGCGGTGAGAAAGCCGTTGCGCGTAACCGATGGGAGTCCCGAAACCCGCCGCACAACGAACACCTCTGGCCCACGATATTTCTTCTCGCCGCGGCGGACGATCTGGCAACCGTAATAACGCGCATCCGGCGGTGCGATGGCTGCCCCACCATCTTCGTCGCCAACGACCCGAGGAGCCGCTTTCACAGTAAGAAATGCGGTGTCGCCAAGCACGTCGCCGACTGGCGGACGGCAAAAGGGCTGAAGGCAGAAGCGAAGCGGCGCAAAGCACGCAAGCACAGCAAGAAGGTGACGTGATGGCTCGAATATTCCAACGCAAGCACGACAAGTTTTTCTGGATCGACTTCAACGACGCGCAAGGCCGCCGGCATCGCCGCCGCGTCGCCCCGTCAAAACGCGTGGCCGAGGAAAGCCTAAACGCAGCCTTGAACGCGGTCGCCCGACAGGAATGGGTTGGGGTCATCGAGAATCCGAAAATCTCGTTCGCCGACTTCGCTAAACTCTGGTCAGCCCGCGTCCTGCCAACCGTGCGCCCGCGTACCGCCAAGCGATGGTCCGGCATCGTGCGTAACCATCTGAGGCCAGCGTTCAAGGGTGCGCTGCGCGCCGTCGAGCTCGGTGCGGTCGAGAAATACATCGCCGCACGCCTCGAGGCCGGTGCCAACCCCGCCAGCATCAACCGCGAGATCGGCGTCCTGCGCCATGTGCTCAAGCGCGCAATGGCCTGGACCGACGACGCCGGCGCACGCTACCTGACGCGATACCCGTTGGAAGGCTGGAAACCGCTGCAGGAGAACCCCGGGCGGACGCGGTTCCTCGACGTCGACGAGATCGACCGCCTGCTCGCCGCCTGCGCCAAATCGCGCTCGCGATACTTGACGCCATTCGTCCTGACGGCGCTCAACACCGGCATGCGGCGCGGTGAGATTCTGTCCCTGCGGCGCAAGTCGATTGACTGGCAGAACCAACAAGCCACGATCGCGCAGACCAAGAACGGCGAGGCCGGCCACGTGCCCTTGAATGCCACGGCCCTGGCGGCGCTGAAATCCCTGCCGGTCCGCCTCGACGGTCGCTTGTTTCCTTTCAAAGACGATGCCGCGGTGTCACGTGCGTTCAAACGAGCGTGCGAGCGCGCCGGGATCGAAGACTGCCACCTTCACGATCTGCGACATACTTTTGCTAGCGCCCATGCCGCGGGCGGAGCCAACCAACGCAGCCTGCAAGCTCTGCTCAGGCACCGCGACACGCGGATGACCATGCGCTACAGCCATCTGACCGACGCCCACCTGCGAGTCGCGGTGGACGCGGTGAACTTGGGCGCGACCAACACAGAGCCGGCCGTGAAGGCGGACGCAAGCTGACACCACGTCACCTCATCACCATACTCATCACCAGCCTCGTCACCACGCCCGGGCGCTCAAAAAGCTCTCCGTAAATGGCACTGGACTTTGCGTAAAACCAACACTAAGACTCGCGTCTCTTTGGCTGCAAACTCGGCCCGATTTTGGCACTCATTTGGCACTGGACGCCCATCGCCGAATGCGCGGATCGTCTAAGCGCTTGATTTAATTGGTGGGCGGTGCTGGTTTCGAACCAGCGACCCTCGGCTTGTAAGGCCGATGCTCTACCGCTGAGCTAACCGCCCTTCCGCACTCGACGCGTACAAACCAGTATAACTTCCCAACAATAAAGTCACACACGAGAGCTTGTCATCCTGAGCGAGCGCTGCGCGAGCGATGACGGAAGGAGGAAAAAGCTCTACCGCTGAGCTAACCGCCCTCCGCACTCGAAGCGCACAAGCCAGTATAACGTCCCAACAATAAAGTCACACACGAGAGCTGGTCATCCTGAGCGAGGGCTGCGCGAGTCGAAGGATCCCGGAAATACTCGGAGTCTTTCGACACCGGGCCGCGGCGGACCTCCGCTCAAGATGACAAAGAACTCGGGCGAACCCCAAAAGCACGCAAACTCTGAGCGAGCGATCACTGGAGGAGGGGACGAGGCTGCGAGCAGCGCGCCCCAAGCCACACAAACGAACGCCGCGCCCTTAAGGGCGCGGCGTCAATCGCGAAGCATATTTCGCCGCGAGCGACTTTAGGCCGACGGCGAACTCGCCTGCGAGCCTCCGCCTGCGACTGCGTCGTTGAGCGAGTCCTTGAGCTGCTTGCCGGCGCGAAACTTGGCCGAGCGGCTCGCCGAAATCTGGATCGCCTCGCCGGTCTTCGGGTTGCGTCCCACCCGCGAGGCCCGCTCGGAAACCGAAAACGTTCCGAAGCCCGAGATGTTGACACGCTCGCCCTGCTTGAGCGCTGCGACAATGTCGTCGAGCAGGAGGTTGACCGCCTTTTCGGCCTCGGCCTTGTTCAGGTTGAGCTTATTGGCGAGCCCCTCGATTAGTTCGGCCTTTGTCATTTATCCGTCCAGCCCCCGTGTACCCCGGTTTGGTTAGGACGCGCCGCTTCGCAGATGCGGGCGCGCGCGCCAGTCTCTTCCGGCAAGCTTCTTCTGACGTTTGCGTCCGGCAATGTTCCCCCGTTGCCGGCTTCAGGACAAGTTGGTGGGCGAGGGAGGGATCGTCGGTTCGTCCTCCGCGTCGTCATCCACCAGCTCTTCCTTGCTCTCGGCCGCCACGCCGTAGTCGAGCGCGGCCGGCTTGACCTTGAAGAAAGCTTCCGGGTCCGCCAGCACCAGGGCGTGGCGCAAGACCTCGTCCATGTGCTCGACCTGGATGAGCGTCACGTTTTTCAGAATCGGCGCCGGGATGTCGTCCACGTCCTTGGCGTTTTCCTTGGGAATGAGCACGGTCTTGACGCCGCCGCGATGCGCCGCGAGGATTTTTTCCTTGAGTCCGCCGATCGGCAGCACGCGGCCGCGCAGCGTGATCTCGCCGGTCATCGCCAGGTCGTTGCGCACCGGCACGCGGCATAGCGCCGAGGCCAGCGCGGTTGCCAGCGTGATGCCGGCCGAGGGGCCGTCCTTGGGCGTCGCGCCCTCGGGAATGTGTATGTGGATGTCGATCTTCTGGTAGAAGTCCGGCGCGAGGCCAAGCGCGTGGGCGCGCGAGCGGATGTACGATAGCGCCGCGTGCGCGCTCTCCTGCATCACTTCGCCGAGCTGGCCGGTCACGGTCAGCTTGCCGCGGCCCGGCACGATAGTGACCTCGACGCCGAGCAACTCGCCGCCCATCTCGGTCCACGCCAGGCCCGTCGCCACGCCAATTTGCGGCTCGGTCTCGGCCATCCCGTAGCGGAAGCGCGGCGGTCCGAGCTGCTTGGCCAGGCTGGAGGCCGAAACGCGGACGTGCGCGTTGCGATCGGTCTTGACCACCTCGACCGCGACCTTGCGGCAGATCGAGGCGATTTCGCGCTCGAGGTTGCGCACGCCGGCCTCGCGCGTATAGAGGCGGATGATCTGCAGGATCGCCTGGTCGGAGAACTCGATGTTCTCCTCCTTAAGCCCATTGGCCTCGCGCTGCTTTCGCACCAGGTAGCGCTTGGCGATATTGAGCTTCTCGGTCTCGGTGTAGCCCGGAATGCGGATGATTTCCATCCGGTCCTGCAACGGACGCGGGATGCGCTCGAGCGTGTTGGCGGTGGTGACGAACATCACCTTGGCCAAGTCGTAATCGCAATCGAGATAGTGATCGTTGAAGGTGCAGTTCTGTTCGGGATCGAGCACCTCGAGCAGCGCCGAGGACGGGTCGCCGCGGAAGTCGGTCGACATCTTGTCGACCTCGTCGAGCAGCATCACCGGGTTACCCGAGCTCGCCTTGCGCATCGATTGGATGATCTTGCCGGGCAGTGCGCCGATGTAGGTGCGGCGATGGCCGCGGACTTCCGCCTCGTCGCGCACTCCGCCCAGCGAGACGCGCACGAACTTGCGCCCGGTGGCGCGCGCGATCGATTTTCCGAGCGAAGTTTTGCCCACGCCCGGAGGCCCGACCAGGCACAGGATGGGGCCCTTCATCTGGCCGACCAGGGTCTGCACCGCGAGGTATTCGAGGATGCGCTGCTTGACCTTTTCCAGCCCGTAATGATCTTCCTCGAGGATGCGCTCGGCTTCCTTGATGTCGAGCTTGTCCTCGGTGTACTCGAACCAGGGCAGCGCGAGGAACCAGTCGAGGTAGTTGCGGACCACGGTCGCCTCGGCCGACATCGGCGACATCATCTTGAGCTTCTTGATCTCGCGCTCGCATTTCTCGCGCGCCTCGGCCGGCATCTTCTTCTGGCGCAGCTTCTCTTCGAGCTCCTGGATCTCGTTCTTGAATTCGTCTTTCTCGCCCAATTCCTTCTGAATCGCCCGCATCTGCTCGTTGAGGTAGTACTCCTTCTGGGTCTTCTCCATCTGCTTCTTGACCCGGGAGCGGATGCGTTTTTCGACCTCCAGGATTTCCAGTTCGGAGCGCATGTAGCCGAGGATCTTCTCCAGCCGCTCGGCCGGATTGGTGCACTCGAGCAGCGCCTGTTTGTCCTCGAGCTTGATGCCCAGATGCTCGACCAGCTTGTCGGCGAGGTAGGCCGGATCGTCGACCGCGGCGATCGAAGTGACCATCTCGGGCGGGATCTTCTTGTTCAGGCGCACGTAGTTGTCGAAGGTCGCGTTGACCGAACGGATCAGCGCCTCGATCTCGGTGGATCGGTCGCAGACCTCTTCGATCGGCTCGACTTCGACCTGGAAGTATTCCGTCTCGGCCGCGTAGCGCACGATCCGCGCGCGGCGTTTGCCCTCGAGCAGCGCCTTGACGGTGCCGTCGGGCAGCCGCAGCAACTGCACCACCACGCCGAGCGTGCCGGTGGCGTAGATATCCTGCGGGCCCGGGTCGGAAACCTTGGCGTCCTTTTGCGCGACCAGCAGGATCGGCTGCTTGCGCGCCTCGGCGGCTTCCAGAGCCTTGATGGACTTCTGGCGGCCGACGAAGATCGGATAAACCTGGTGCGGAAAGACGATCAGCTCGCGCAAGGGCAGGAGCGGTACGGCTTCGCCCTGTCCGTCGCGGCCGTCTTTCTTATCGTTTTTGTCCTTGTCGTTGCGAAAAAGCATCGGTTATAGATTCCTGGAGTTGTTTACGCGGTTTCGGCGGTCTTCTGGTAGACCAGCAGCGGCTGCTCCTTCTGCGTGACCACCTCCTCGGAAATCAGAACCTCCTTGATGTTGGGCTGTGAGGGAATTTCGTACATCAGGTCCACCATGATCGCTTCCATTATAGCGCGCAGGCCGCGGGCGCCCGATTTGCGCTTGAGCGCCTCGCGCGCGATCGCGCGCAGCGCCCCCTGGGTAAACTTAAGGTGGACATTCTCCATGTCAAACAATTTCTGATACTGGCGCACCAGCGCGTTCTTGGGCTCGGTCAGAATGCGCACCAGCGCGTCCTCGTCGAGTTCGCCCAGCGTGGCGATTACCGGCAGGCGCCCGACGAATTCCGGGATCAATCCGAACTTGAGCAGGTCCTCGGGCTGCACTTCGTTGAGCAGCTCGGAGACCGTCTTGGGATCGCGATGCGAGAGGTCGGCCCGAAAGCCCATCGTCTTGCCCGCGATACGCCGGCGGATGATGTCGTCGAGGCCCACGAACGCGCCGCCGCAGATGAACAGGATGTTGGTGGTGTCGACCTGCAGGAATTCCTGCTGCGGATGCTTGCGGCCGCCCTTGGGCGGCACGCTCGCCATCGTGCCCTCGACGATCTTGAGCAGCGCCTGCTGCACGCCTTCGCCCGAGACGTCGCGCGTGATCGAGGGGTTGTCGCCCTTGCGCGCGATCTTGTCGATCTCATCTATATAGACGATGCCGCGCTGGCAGCGCTCGATATCGTAGTCGGCGTTTTGCAGCAGCGACAGGATGATGTTCTCGACGTCCTCGCCGACGTAGCCGGCCTCGGTCAGCGAGGTCGCGTCCGCGATCGTGAACGGCACCTGCAGGAAGCGCGCGAGCGTCTGCGCCAGCAGCGTCTTGCCGACGCCGGTCGGGCCGATCAGCAGGATGTTGGATTTTTGCAGTTCGACTTCGCCGGTGACCATCTGCGAGTCGATACGTTTGTAGTGGTTGTGCACCGCGACCGAGAGGATTTTCTTGGCCCGCTCCTGGCCGATCACGTACTGGTCGAGCACGCGCTTGATCTCGGCCGGCTTGGGCACCGCCGAGGTCTGGCTGAAGGCCTCTTCGCTGTCGGTTTCCTCCGCGATGATGTCGTTGCAGAGGTCGATGCACTCGTCGCAAATATAAACCGTCGGGCCCGCAATCAGCTTGCGGACTTCATCCTGGCTCTTGCCACAGAACGAGCAGACCAGGTTGCCCGAGCGGTCGTCATGCTTGGCCATTAATGCCTCCCGCCGCCCTTCACTTGGAGGAACCCCGCCTAACGATTACCTCATCGATCAGACCGTATTCAACCGCCTGCTCGGGCGACATGAACATGTCGCGATCGGTGTCCTTCTCGATCTTGGCGATCTTTTGCCCCGAGTGGCGCACGAAGATGTTGTTGAGTTCCTCGCGCATGCGCAAAATCTCGCGCGCCTGGATTTCCAGGTCGACCGCCTGGCCCTGCGCGCCGCCGAGCGGCTGATGGATCATAATCCTCGAGTGCGGCAGCGCATAGCGCCGCCCCTTTTGGCCCGCCGTCAGCAGCACCGCCCCCATGCTCGCCGCCTGTCCCAGGCACAGCGTCGAAACCGGAGGCTTGATGAATTGCATCGTGTCGTAAATCGCCAGTCCCGCGGTGACCGAGCCGCCCGGCGAGTTGATGTAGAAGCTGATCTCTTTTTCCGGGTCCTCGGATTCCAGGAACAAAAACTGCGCGGTCACCAGATTGGCGACGTCGTCGTTGACTTCAGTGCCGAGGAAAACGATGCGGTCCTTGAGCAGGCGAGAGTATATGTCGTAGGCGCGCTCGCCGCGGCCGGTCTGTTCGACGACCATCGGAACCAAGCTGCTCATAAGACCTCGGCCCGCCGCGACCGGTGATAATTTCTCCGTGCAGGCACCCGACTAAAATTCTATCCAGTTTGAGATAGCGCGGCAACCTGAAATCTGCGGCGTGACGCTACGCTTGCGCGTCCGAGGGCGCCTCGCCAGAGGTGTCGGCGGGTTCCGACTGCGCGCGCTCGAGCAGCGCGTCCAGCGCTTTCTCGCGCCGCATCGACTGTTTGAGCAGCGCGAGATGTTCCTCGTCGCGATAATGCTCGGCCACCCGGTCGCGCTCGCGCCCGGAGCTGCGCGTCACTATATGCGCGACGCGCGCGGCGAGCTCGTCGTCGCTGACCTCGATTTTTTCCTGCTCGGCGATCGCGTCTACGATGAGCGAGCTGAGCGCGCGCTTGTGCGCCCGCGTGCGAATCTCCTCGGCGCTGTCGCGCACCCGCTCGGCCGCGGCCTCGCGCGACATCCCCGCGCCCACCAGCGCCCCGGTCATCTCGGATTCCATCAGCGCGCGCTCGCGATCGTCGAGCGACTGCGGCACCTCGATCGGGTTGCGCTCGATCACGAGGTCGAGCAGCCCCTGGCGCGCCCGCAGGTCGGCCTCCTCGCGCGCGCGCTGCATCAGCTGCTCATGCACCTTGCCCCGCAACTCATCGAGCGAGGTGACGTCGCCGAGGTCCTTGGCGAATTCGTCGTCGAGCGCGGGCAACACCTTGGTGTAGATTTCCTTGACCGACGCGCGCCACTCCACGGTCTTGCCGGCCAGATCTTTTTCGGCGTAGTCGGCCGCGTAGCTCCGCGTGGCGTGAGCCGGCTGGCCGACTTCGGCCCCGGCCAGCACTTCGTCGAGCCCATGGGCGAGCCGTTCGGAGGAGACTTCGAGGATGCGCTGGGCTATTTTGGCGCCTTCCAGCTGCTTGCCGTCGACGAAGCCCTCGATCTCCGCGAGCGCTAGGTCGCCGCGCTCGACCCGGGTGCGGTCCTCGACCTTTTTTAGCGTGGCCGAGCGCTCGCGCAGGTCCTCGAGCGTCTTTTGCACCTCGTCGTCGCCGACCTCGACCTGGGGCCGCGGCACGCGCAGGCCCTGGTAGTCGCGCACCACGATTTCGGGGCGCAGATCGAAGGTCGCGCTGAAGCGCAGCGCCTTGGCGAGGTCGCTCTCCTCGGTGACGATCTCCGGCGGCAACAGGGGCTTTAAGTTCTGCTCCTCCAGCGCCTTGTCGGTGTATTCCTTGATCAGCTTCTGCACGATCTCGCCGCGGACCCGGTCGCCGAACAGGCGCTCGAGCATCGTGCGCGGCGCGTGGCCGGGGCGGAAGCCCTTGAGCACCACGTTGCGGCGCAGATCGTTGTAGGCGCGGTCGAGCTCGGTCTTGATCTCGGCCGGTTCGAGTTCGATGGTCAGTTTGCGCCGAAGCGCCGAAGGGCTCTCAAGATTGACATTCATATTTGGTGTCGGGAGGTTAAGCTAAACACATGCCGCACCGCACAATCAATCGGGCGCGGATAGAAAGCTGGGGCAAAGTGAACCACCTGAACCTGCGCCTCTCGGCGCCGGCCGCCCCGCAACCGGGATTTACACTTAGCGATGACAATTTACTGCGATGACAGTTTACGACGACAATTACGACAAATTTACGATTTGATGATTACGATCTTGCTCGTGATGATCCCAGGGACCCGATGGCTGGACATAAAGCAGGAGAATCCCTACACTCCCTCGGTTGATCCAAGTAACTAAGCGACGTAGGCTGCTGGCCCTCAAAAAACAGCCATCGCGACCGGTCTTTTACCCGGGCGCCGGTGAAGAAGCGTCAAATTTCAGGAGATCGAGACTCAGATGAGCGAAGCTAATATTGTTCTGCCGCACCTGACCGGCAATCAGCTGGTCATCCTATGGGCGGTGCTGGCCTCCGCACTGGTCGCACTGCTCTATGGCTGGTCGCTGGCGCGAACCGTGCTCGCCGCCAGCCCCGGCGCCAAGTCGATGACCGACGTCGCCGACGCGGTCGAGGAAGGCGCGATGGCCTACCTAAGGCGCCAGGTCAAAACCATGATCTGGTTCGTCATCGTGATCGCGCTCGCGCTCTTTTTCATGTACCGCCACGTTTATCCGGGTAACCCTTCACTCTCGTTCGGAATCGCGGTCGCCTTCCTGATGGGCGTCAGCGCCTCTTACGGCGCCGGCTTCGTCGGGATGAAGCTCGCGGTCAAGGGTAACGTGCGCAGCGCCAACGCCGCGCTCACCAGCTTCAAGGACGCGATGGAGATCGCGTTCAAGGCCGGCGGCGTCTCGGGCATGTTCACGGTCGGCTTCGGCCTGCTCGGCGCGACCATCATCTTCCTGGTCTTCCAGGAAAACGCGATGAAGGTGCTGATCGGGTTCGGCTTCGGCGGCTCGCTGGCGGCGCTTTTCATGCGCGTGGGCGGCGGCATCTACACCAAGGCGGCCGACGTCGGCGGCGACCTGGTCGGCAAGGTCGAGGCCGGCATCCCCGAGGACGATCCGCGCAACGCCGCGACGATCGCGGACAACGTCGGCGACAACGTCGGCGATTGCGCCGGGATGGCGGCCGACGTGTTCGAGTCGTACGAAGTCACCCTGGTCGCGGCGATCATCCTCGCGGCCTACGCTCTCAGCGAGAAGGATTTCACCGACCTGTACGGCGCGATGGCCGGCGCGTTCGCGATGAAGCTCATCATCTTCGCGCTCATCCTGCGCGCGGTCGGCGTGTTCTCCTCGATCCTCGGCATCATCGCGGTGCGCGTGCCGCCGGGCCAGATGCGCGATCCGATGCGCCCGATCAATATCGGCTACATGACTTCGGCGATCGCCTCGGTCATCGGCTTTTTCATCGTCAACTGGTTCTACCTCGCCGACCCGAAAACCGGCGCGACCGACTGGCGCTTCGCCTGGTGCGCCACGCTCGGCATCATTCTCGCCGTCGTCACCCTGTGGTTGACCAACTACTTCACCCATCCCGAGGGCGGCCCGGTCACCGAGACCGCCTACGCGGCGCGCACCGGCCCGGCGACGCTCATCCTGTCGGGCATGGCCGAGGGACTGGAGTCCTCGGTGTGGGCGTTGATGTGTATCGTCGCGTGCATCATCGGCGCGATGGTCATCTTCCACGGCTCGCTGGCGCTGCAGTTCTATGGCATCGCGCTGACCGGCCTGGGACTGCTGACAACGACCGGCTTCATCCTCGCGATGGACACCTACGGACCGATCACCGACAACGCGCACGGCATCTTCGAGATGGGCGGCATCCATCAGGAAGAGGCCTCGCGGACGCTCTCGTGGATGGACGCGATCGGCAACACCACCAAGGCGCTGACCAAGGGCCTGGCGATCGCGACCGCGGTCATCGCGGCGGTATCGCTGTTCCGCTCCTTTATCGACGAGGCGCATCTCGGCGTGCTCGGCGTCCAGGTCAACATGCCGACCGTGTTCGTCGGCCTGATGATCGGCGGCGCGGTGCCGTTCCTGTTCAGCGCGTTCGCGATCAAGGCGGTGAGTCGCGCGGCCTACCAGGTGGTTTTCGAGGTGCGCCGCCAGTTCCGCGAGCATCCGGGGATCATGGAGTACAAGGAGAAGCCCGACTACGCGCGTTGCGTCGATATCGTCACCGCGACCGCGCAGAAGGAATTGCTCGGTCCCGGCATCCTCGCCGTGTTCGCGCCGTTGATGGTCGGATTCGGGCTTGACGCGGGCGCGCTCGGCGGATTTCTCGCCGGCACCATCCTGACCGGGCAGTTGCTCGCGGTTTTCATGGCCAACGCCGGCGCCAACTGGGACAACGCCAAGAAGAAAGTCGAAGACGGCTTCCTCGGCGGCAAAGGCACCGAGGTCCACAAGGCGACCGTCGTCGGCGATACCGTCGGCGATCCCTTCAAAGACACCGCCGGCCCGGCGCTCAACCCGATGATCAAGGTGATGAACCTGGTCGGCATCCTTGCCGCGCCGTTCACCTCGATCGAGGTTTCCTTCAGCTGGACCAGGGTGTTGGTAACCGCGTTCTCGGTCCTGATGCTTGCGCTGGCGGTCGCGCTCTCCAAGCGCGGATCGATCGCGGAAGAGCAGGGCCAGGCGGGCCAGGCCAAGGCGGCCGCATAGATCGGCGCAATCTCGTAACAAGGACAGAAAGGCCGGGTGTCATCGACGCCCGGCCTTCTTTTTCACCGACCCTCGCCGCGCGCCTCCGCTGTCGGCGCTCGCACTGGCGGCGCGCGCATTTTGCGCGAGCCGCGCCGCCGGGTACATTAAGCGTCGGCACTTAGGCAGGATAACCCCGGGCCCTCTCGAACCGTTCATCTCAGAGCGCACGCCAGTGGCGAAATTCCTCCGCGTCGGCGTTCATCATTCGAATGTGGGCGGGTACACGTCCAAAGCCTGGACGGTTCGCCGGGTCGGCTCGACTGTGCTCTTGAAGTGGGGCTCGGTCGAGGTACGTGGAACGGGCCATACCAGACGGATTTACTGGGCGGCTCGACCACGGCAAAAAACACTCCGCTGTGGTTCGGAGAAACGGGCGCAAGACTACGTGAAAAGAGCAATTGCGCGGCGCCGCGGCCATCGATACGAACAGCTGCTGGAACGGGTACGTATCTGGAGACGTCCTATGCAGCGTCGCGTCGAGCCCGGCCGCGTGCTTGCGACGGTTCTGTTTGTCGATATCGTCCGCTCGACCGAGAAAGCCGCGCGCCTCGGCGACCGTCGCTGGAACGAGGTCCTGAGTCACTATTACGCAGCGCTCCGCAGAGAACTTCGCGCATGCCGAGGAAGAGAAGTAGTCACTACCGGCGACGGCATGCTCGCCACTTTCCATCGGCAGCCAGGGGCAGCCAGGGCGATTCGATGCGCGGCTGCGATGCGTCAAGCCGTCCGCACTCTCGGCCTGGAGATTAGGGCGGGGCTGCATACAGGCGAGTGCGAACTGGTCGGAGATGCGGTCGGCGGTATCGCGGTTCATATAGGCGCGCGGGTCATGGCAAAAGCTGGCGCCGACGAAGTGCTGGTCTCGAGCACGGTCAAGGAGCTGGTGGTCGGGTCGGAGATCAAATTCAAGGACCGCGGCGCCCATCGGCTCAAGGGCGTGCCCGAGGAATGGCGTTTGTACCGGGTCGAGTAGCCGGCGGACGGTATCTAAGAGAGGATCTACATAAATGGAAATCGCGTGGATTGGAACCGGAATCATGGGCGCGCCGATGGCGCGCAACCTGATGCGCGCGGGCCATCGCCTGCGCCTGTATAACCGCACCGCCAAAAGAGCCGTGGCGCTCGCCGCCGAAGGATCCGAAGCCACCGTCGCGGCCGACCCGGCCGCGGCGGCCGGCGGCGCCGAGGCGGTCTTCGTCATGGTGCCCGACACGCCCGACGTCGAAAGCGTCGTCACGCGAATCGAGCCCGCGCTGCACAGGGGCCAACTGGTGATCGACATGAGCACGGTCGCGCCCGCCGCCGAGCGCGCGATCGCGGAGCGCCTGGCGAAGGCCGGCGTGGAGTACCTCGACGCTCCCGTCTCGGGCGGCGAGAGCGGCGCTATCGAGGGCACGCTCACGATCATGGCGGGCGGCGCCGAGGCGGCCTACAAGCGCGCGCTCCCGCTGTTCGAGAAACTCGGCCGGCGCGTCACCCACATGGGGCCGCCGGGCGCGGGCCAGATGACCAAGCTCGCCAACCAGATAGCGGTCGCGCTGACGCTCGAGGCCGCGGCCGAAGCGCTGGCGCTGGCCGAGAGCGGCGGGTTGGACCGCGCGCGCGTGCTCGAGGCGATCGGGGCGGGCGCGGCCGGCTCGTGGCAACTCGCCAACCTCGGTCCGAAGATAATCGCGCATGACTGGCGCCCCGGCTTTTTCATCAAGCTCATCCGCAAGGACTTGCGCCTGGTGACCGACGCCGCGCGCGAGGGCGGCCTTGCGCTGCCGGGGCTCGCGCTGATGCAATCGATGTTCAACGCGGCGGCCGCGTTGGGCCACGACCTCGACGGCACGCAGGCGGTCGCGGCCGCGCTCGACAGATTGGCCCGCCTGAAGTAGTACGGGAGCTGAACTGCGCCCTCGATGCGCGCCAGGTTACGCAAATCTTTTGGAGGATTCTCCCATGGCTACCGAACATCTGATCGCCGAGCGCCACGACGGCGTGCTCAACCTGACGCTCAATCAGCCCGACAAGCTCAACGCGCTCAGCGAAAAGATGATCGCCGGGCTGCTCGAAGAACTCGGGCGCGCGGCCCAGGACACCGAGGTGCGATGCGTCGTGCTGAGCGGCGCGGGACGCGGTTTCTGCTCGGGCGGTGACGTGAGCCAGATGCGCGAGCGCAACGAGGGCGGCGGCCCCGGCCTCACGGTCGAGCAGCGGATGGCGAGCCTGCGCCGCGCCGAGGAAGTCAGCCTGATGCTTCACGAGCTGCCCAAACCGACGATCGCGGCGATCAACGGCGCGGCGGCCGGCGCCGGACTAAGTATCGCGCTCGCCTGCGATCTCCGGATTGCCGCGGATTCCGCGCGGCTCATCACCGCCTTCGCGCGGGTGGGATTTTCCGGCGACTTCGGCGGCACCTGGCTGATGACGCGGCTGGTCGGACCGGCGCGCGCCAAGGAATTTTATTTTCTCGCCGATCCGATCGAGGCCAACCAGGCGCTCGCGCTGGGACTGGTCAATCGCGTGGTGCCGGCGGCGTCGCTGATGGCGGAGACCGCGGCATTGGCCAAGCGAATCGCCTCGGGACCGGCGGTCGCCTACAGCTACATGAAGGCCAACATCAACGCCGCGCTCACGGCCGATCTTCGCACGCTACTCGATCGCGAAGCAGTCGGTCAGGCTCTCACCGGACGCACCGAGGATCACAAGGAGGCGGTCCAGGCATTCCTGGAAAAGCGACAGCCCACGTTCAAGGGGCGCTAAGGAGGCTACGCTCGTGAGGTTGTAGATCGTGCCTTTACTGAAGACAGTCACTGTGATGCTGGTCGCGGCGGCGCTTTGCATATCCACTGGCGCGCTTGCGCAGAGCGACCTCGAAGACGTCGCCAAAGTGAAGGATTACTATGCGGACTGGCTGTCTTCGATTCCCGGGGTCACAAATGTCGGGGTTGGTGCAGGGCCGGGCGGCGCCCCCGAGATCGAACTTCACGCGGATGTTGTCACCGACCAGATGCGGCGGTTGCCAAATCAGTTGAATGGCTTTCCGCTTCGCATCATCAAGGATCCGCGCAACCCCGACGATCCCCCCGAAACCTATAACCCGCCGGGCGCGGACAACTCTCCAATGCGCGGAAGCCCCGCGTCCGCGCCGAGCGCGACTGCGACTTCGGCACCTGCGGCACCCGTAGAGCCGCCACCAAACCTGTAGTCAGACGCGAGTAATTCTCCTAAAGCCACAGCGTTGCGATCACCCCGATATGGTCCGATCGCCATAGCCACGTGCCGTCGCTCTCGAGATGCGGCTGATCGGCGAACAGTCCCACTTCGGTCACCTCGGGAGCATGCCCATTCGCCGGCCGCATCATCAGGTAGTCGATACGCTGGTTGTGCGTCGCGCTTTCGGCATTCAGATCGATATCGTTGCGATCGTTCGTATAGCCGGGGCCCCTGCCGAAGGCTTCGTGCAGATCGATAAAGCCGGCGCGCTTCAGGATCGCGATCGTCTCTGAGTCGGGAACGTCGTTTAAGTCGCCCGCCAGTATCACCGTGGTCGCCGGATCACTGCCGGCCGCCGCCCAGCCGGCGAGTTCGCGCGCCTGCATCGTCCGCACCGCGACTCCATCGATAGATTCCGGACGATCCGTCAAATGCGAAACATAGAAATCGAGCCAGGTGCCGTTTTCCAACCGAAACCGCCGGCGTATTGCGATTCGGTCGTCCGGGAGGCGGTAGCGTTGCCCCGCGACCTCGGTCGCCATTTCGACCTGCGCGCGATACTTGAGCGTCTGTGCCGGGCCGTCGGCCTCCAGGCGGCTGAGCAGCGCGACGCCCTCGTCGAAAGAGAACTCACCGTCGCCCGCGCCGTCGGCCGCCACGTAGTCGAGCCGGTATGCTTTGCCGCCACAGAGCCGATTGACGCGGTCGCGGATTGCCGCACCGATGTCACCCGAGCCGGTTGAGCGTATCACCTCCTGGAGCGCGGCGACGCCCGGGCGGTGCGCTGCGATAGCTTTGGCGATGAGCTCGCAGCGCCGCTGCAGATGACGGTACATCGGGAGGTCGTGGAAGATGTTCAGTGTGAGTATGGTGCACGCCGTGCGGGGCATTGGGCTACGTTCCTCTTGCGCGCCGGTCGGTTAGCGCCGGGTCATCCGGGACCTGGAAATTGCTGATATGTACGTCACGGTCACCGATCGGTTACGTCGATCATCCGTTCATTTCAGTGGTCCCAGGGCATCGCTTCCCGTATTGGCGGTCCGGCTGCGCCGTCTGGCGGAACGATGGGCGCGTGACGGCTCCAGCGTTGGAGCGCCACCAACCTCACCACATACAGCACAACCACTACAGCATCAGCGGCCGTGGTTTTCAGGTCATCGAAATCTAAAGCGCGCAAGAACACGAGAGATCGTTTGGTCGCGAGACGATGGCTATTGGAGCGGCCCTCATGCCCAAGCGGCGCGAAAGAGCATCACGAATCGTGCATCTCTTCTTTCGCCGAAGAGATCGCGAGATGCCTTTGCGGGATCAACTAAAAGCGGTCACTAACACTCATTTGCTCTTTCGAGCAGAAATGCACTCTGGAAGACATACTCGATAATACACTCGGTTTGGATCAGAAAACTTTCTATTGATCGCAATGATGAGCCAACGGCTGAATCTTCAACCAATTCTGCCACTCGCGTTTTTATGCATTGACGCAGAGTCGAAATTGGCCAACTTAGTATATTGAGTCTCGTTCACGGAAAACTTTCTCGAGCAGAGCTGTTTAACGTTTGATTTGATCGCGTTCGCTGTAACGCGAGAGGGAGTTGAATCAATGAAACGCAGCATGCTCATCATCACGTCAGCAGTTTGCGCGGCGGGCTTCCGGTCCTCATCGATCGCGAAGCCGTGGTTCGACACGGCTGCGTCTTTGCGCCGACACTTACGATACCAAAAGGATGTCATCTACTACGGATTTCAATATTAGCTACATGCTCGGGCATCAACGGATCAGCTATACGGAGATTATTTCACGCGTATTAACTGTGTCGGGCAGAAATGAGCTTAGAAGCACGGATTCACTAAAACACTCGATCTAGATGAGAAAACGATTTTCTTGATCGCAATGATCGGTCACAGGCTGAATATTTAGTCCCATTCGTATTTGGCAATTTTTGTACGTTGACGCAACGTTGAAACTGGTTCACATAAAGCTATCGAGTCTCGCTCACGGAAAACTTTCTCGTAGCAGAGCTGTTTAACGCTTGATTTGATCGCGTTCGCTGTAGCGCGAGAGGGAGTTGAATCAATGAAACGCAGCATGCTCATCATCACGTCAGCAGTTTGCGCCGCGGGCCTGATAGCCGTCATCGTCGGCTCTCACGCCGTGTCAGCACAAGACGAACACGCGTCCAAGGGGGATAAGGATAAACCCCCGCCGGTCTACAATCCGTATCCGCCCGGCATTCTACCGTCCGATTTGAATTCGGAAATAATGAGGGTTCAGCAAGAAATTCGAGGTATCGAAGCTGAAGCCATGGCACAAGCGCAGGCCTTGCCACCGCTCACTTTTACGACTAACCCCCCGATAATTCATGACAACGGATATCAAGCAGTAGAAACCCTCGGCAAACTGTTTCAATACGATTTGGAGATGTCTCCATTCGAGAACGAGGCTTGCGCTTCCTGCCACATGCCGTACGCGGCCTTCAGCGGACCGATCCCGTCAGTCAATCTGACGATGATCGCGTATCCTGGATCGTTTCACTTTCGGGCAGGGAAGCGGAGCGCGCAGCGATACACGTATTCACCAGATTTCCCCGTTCTCGAGTTAAACCAAACGCAATCGATACCTGGATCGGTTGCCGCGTTCTTTGGCGGAAACTTCTGGGATGCACGCGCGACTGGATACATACTACAGAGTCCTGACGCCCACCAGGCACAGGGTCCTCCGGTCGATACTCAGGAGATGGAGTTCCCCGATAGGGCTTGCATCGCATTCCGGCTGCAGACGGCGCCGTATAGGTTTCTTTTTGAGGAGATATTTGGTGAAGGTTCCCTCGATATCAAGTTCCCACGCAACACCGAGGAAATCTGCGAGACTCCCGGCGGGGCGGCGGTGTTCGGCACGAACGTTTCGCCAATTCAGTTGAAGCCCGAGGATCGCGTCATGGCCGACGAAGTATTCAATCACTGGGCGCAGGCGCTTTCTTTCTTCGAGCGTTCAACAAATCTCAGTGCTTTTACCTCGAAATTCGACGCCTTCCTGGCAGGGAACTACACGATGACTTCAGACGAGATGGCCGGTTACAACCTGTTCAAAGGCAAAGGCAACTGCAACTCATGCCATCTGGATGGCAGGTCAACCGCCCCTGCACCAACCGCTCCGGGCAGCACAGACACCGGAGTAGCAGCAAGCACCAGGCCTCTGTTCACCTGCTTCGGCTACGCCAATCTTGGCCTGCCGCTAAATCCCAGGGACGCTTTCTATTATCAGACCACGCCGGATTTCTTCGGTTTCACTGGGAATCCCCTTGGCTTCGGCTACCGAGATTTGGGTTTGGGCACTTTCCTCAGAAGTGGCTTCGGCTCCTGGGACAATCCGAACTCGACCTGGACACAATTTGCGCCGATCACCGACGGCCAGATGCAGACAATGACCGCCCGCGATGTGGGGCTGACACCGCCACAGTGTCCCACTACCGAGGCGCCCGGGCCCTACTTCCAGAAAGAGCTCTTTCATAACGGTTACGCCAAGAGCCTGAAGCAACTAGTCCATTTCTACAACACGCGCGACGTGTTTCCGTTCCCTGGCGTCACGTCGGGACACTGCCCGGCGACAACGACGGAAAAGGTGAACTGCTGGCCGGAGCCCGAGGTTCCGAACAATATCGACATGACAGTCGGAAAGCTCGGCTTGACGGATCTGGAGGAGGACCAGATCGTGACTTTCCTGCAAACGCTCACGGACGGCTTCACGACACCGTATCCCGACATCAATACGTTTACTGGTCAGTGCATGTCGGGCGGTACGGCTGCGACGCAAGGCAATGAGTTCCTCATTCCTACTCCGCCTCTGCCGCCCTGCGCATCGGCTATCTGCGGTGTTGCACCTACGCCCGGGCCGAGTCCCATTCCATAGGGGTAGACGCCAGACGTGCCATCCAAGTCTACGAGACGTGCGCGACAAGGAGTGTGGAACGCCATGCTCCTTGTCGCGCCGTTGCGGCGAAATAGGCGATTGGAGACCTGTCTATGACCAGGCACTTTGCGAAACTGGCGATCGTGGCCTTAGTCGGTGGTATACTCTCGTCCAGCCCAGCTGTCGCTCAGATACTTCCACCGGCGAAGCAGGCTGAGCACGTTAAGATCATTAAAGGGCCGGCGCTCGAGATAGCCCTCGACAGCTTGGCCATTGTCCGGTGGACCAGTACCAACCCTGGTGGAGATGACGACCATTTCGCAATCGCGCATTTCGGCACGGATCCCAGCGACCTGAGTCAGACGGCGAAATCTCACATCCGGCTCAACCGGGCCCACCCCGAGACGATTTTCCGTGTGCGCATTCCCGGCCTGAAGCCGCAGACGACTTATTACTATTGGGTGACTTCGATGGGAGGGGATGGGAAGAGTGACGGCGTGAAAAGCGCCGTTAACCGGTTCACCACGCCCGGTGCCGGCCAACGAATCGTGGCTAACCCTTAACAAAGCTGTTCGGCAGCCACAGTAGCGGGAGCTCGTGCCATCTGGACGGCAGAGCTACCGCCCTGCGATAATCGGCGGTGAGAGAAATCGATGCCCTCGAAGTTGCGTTTCGTGGTCGGGGCGGGCCTCATCGTGCTCGTGATCGGCTACCTCATCACTACGGCCGTCCGTAATACGTCCGAGTACTACCTTACGGTCAACGAAGTCGGCGCCCGCCACTCCCAACTGAGCGGCCAGATGCTCCGTGTGGCCGGACGGGTGAAGGCCGGCACGATTAGCTGGGACCCGGCGACGTTGACGCTCGCCTTTGCGATGGTCTCGCCGCCCAGCCCCGATGGCTCGCCGGTCAAACCCGTCGCCGCCGCGGTGCCGGCTGAGTTTCGCGTGATCGCGCGCGGCGAGCCCAAGCCTGATATGTTCGCGGCCGGCCGCGATGTTATCGTCGAGGGGCGGCTGGCTGCCGACGGCAGGATCGAGGCTCGCCAGGTGCTTACGTCCTGTCCGTCGAAGTACGTTCCCAAACAGCAGGCGAAGTGAAAGTGAAATGCCGTTGATAGGTCAACTCGCCCTCGCGCTCGCGCTGATGGTCGCCGTCTATTCGATCGGCGCCAACCTGCTCGGAATCCGCCGCAACTCGCCCGACCTGCTGCTCAGCGCCCGCCACGCGCTATGGGCGATGTGCGCGATGGTGACGGTGGCGGTCGCCGCGCTATGGACGGGCCTGCTGACCAGCGATTTCTCGCTGGAATACGTCGCCTCGTACTCCAGCGTTACGCTTCCGATTCAGTACAAGATCGCGGCTCTGTGGGGCGGGCAGCAAGGCTCGCTGCTGTTCTGGACCTGGCTGCTTTCGATTTTCACTTCGATCGCGATCTTCCAGAACCGCCGGCGTAACCCCGAGATCACCCCGTGGGCCCTTATCGTGCTGGCCGGAGTTGCGATTTTCTTTCTCGGGATGCTGAATTTCGTCACCCGCCCGTTCGATCTGCTGGCGACCGTGCCGCCCGATGGCTCCGACCTCAACCCGCTGCTGCAGAACTACTGGATGGCGATCCATCCGCCGTCGCTTTACACCGGCTACGTCAGCGCGGCGGTGCCGTTCGCGTTCGCCTGCGGCGCGCTGGTCACGCGCAAGCTCGACGACGGATGGATTCGCACCACGCGGCGCTGGGCCATCTTCTCGTGGTTCTTTCTCACACTCGGCAACATGTTTGGCGCGCGCTGGGCCTACGAGGTCCTGGGCTGGGGCGGTTACTGGGCGTGGGACCCGGTCGAGAACGCGGCCTTCATGCCGTGGCTGGTGATGACGGCCTACCTGCACTCGGTGATGATCCAGGAGCGCAAGGACATGCTGAAGGTCTGGAACCTCGCGCTCGTCGGGATGGCTTTCATGCTCACGCTGTTCGGCACGTTTCTCACCCGCAGCGGCGTGATTTCCTCGGTTCATTCGTTCACCCAATCGGGTCTTGGGCCATACTTCCTCACGTTTCTGATCGCCGTCGTCGTTGGTTACACGGCGCTGCTGATAAGCCGCGTCAAGGATTTGAAAAGCCCGGCCGAGTTCGAATCCTATCTCTCGCGCGAGGCCGCGTTTCTGTTCAACAACCTGATGCTGGTCGGAATTGCGTTCGCGGTCTTCTGGGGCACGGTCTTCCCCGTGATCTCGGAGGCGGTGCGCGGGGTCAAGATAACCGTCGGACCGCCCTTCTTCAACAAAGTCAACGGGCCGCTCGCGCTCGGCCTCGTATTCCTGATGGGCGTGGGGCCGCTGATTGCCTGGCGGCGCACTTCGCCGCAGACGCTGATGCGGACCTTCCTCGCGCCGCTGACGATGGGGGTGGGCGCGGGCGCGGTCGTATTCGCGATGGGCCTGCGGCAATGGTACGTGCTGACGGCGCTCTCGCTGGCGGCGTTCGCGCTCGGCACCGTCGTTGTTGAGTTCCGCCGCGGCGTGAGTGCGCGGCGCCATCTGGTGCATGAAACGCCGGCGCGCGCACTGGTCAGTCTTGTGGCCAAGAACAACCGCCGCTACGGCGGCTATATCATCCACCTGGGAGTGGTTTTCGCTTTCATCGGAATCGTCGCCTCGTCGTTCTTCAGGACCGAGGTCAAGCGTAGCGTGCGCGAGGGACAGAGCTTCAGTATCGGCGCTTATGAGATCACTTATCTCGGATTGAAGGGCGTCGAGACGGCGCATCTCGAGGATTTGCGCGCGCGCCTCGACGTGCGCAGCCGCGGCCGTGAGATCGCAACGATGGAGCCCGCCAGGCTCTTCTACAAACGCCCGCAACAGCCCGCCACGCGCGTCGCGATTCGCTCCACGCCGCTGGCCGACCTCTACGTGGTGCTGGCGGGCGTCGACGATCAGAGCGGACTTGCCACCTTCGAGGTCTTCCTCACGCCGCTGGTTTTCTGGCTGTGGGCGGGCGGCCTGATGATGGCGATCGGCACGGTGGTCGTGATGTGGCCCAACGTGCGCGAGCGCGCCGCGATGGTTGCGGCGCTTGGCCGCGATGAGGCGCTTGCCGCCGAGCCCGTGCCCGGAGGCGATTGAACCCTTGAAGGCTGCAAGAAGATTCACCACCGACTCGGCGTCGGTCAGGGGCTTAGCCGTACTGGCGCTGGCGGCCGTTCTTATAGTGCCGATACTGGTGCCGATCCGCATCGCGCGCGCTGCCGCTACCAACCGGCAGGAGATCGCCGAGGGGTTGACCTGCCAATGCGGATGCGGCCTGACGGTTGCCAACTGCAATCATCCCAATTGCAGCTTCTCGGTGCCGATGCGCGAGCATATCGACACGATGCTGGCGCACGGAATGGGCCGCGCCGAGATTATCGCCTACTTCCGCAAGCAGTATGGCGAGAAGATCCTCTCCGCGCCGACCACGCAGGGCTTCAACCTGCTCGCGTGGACGATGCCCTTCGCGGCGCTGCTGGTCGGCGGCGGTCTGGTCGTCCTGATGATGGGGCGCTGGCGCGGCGGACCGCCCTCGACTCCGCCGACACCGCAATCGCCCGCCGATTCAAGCTCGGGCAATTCAGACAATTCCGGCAAACCAAACGAACCCAATTCCGCGCTCCGCGAGCGTCTGGAACGCGAACTGCGGGAGCGTCTCTAAGCCGTGCTCTATCTGGCCGCGGTGCTGATCGTTGCGAGTGTGGCGCTGTTCGTCGCCGCGCCGCTCGGCGGCGGCCTGCTCGCGACCCGGCGCGCCGGCCGCGACGCGGCCGAGGCCGAGCGGCTGGAACATGAGCGCGCGCTCGCGATGCAGGGGCTGCGCGAGCTGGAGTTCGATCGCGAGATGGGCAAGCTTTCCGACGCCGACTACGCGGCGCTGCACGAAGGGCTGATGACGCGTGCGCTCGCCGCGAGCGCCGCGTTGGAGCGCCTGCACGCACGGGCAGCCGCGCCTGCGCCGGAGGCAGCCGCGGCACGGCCGCGGCTGGTCAGATCCGGATCGGCGGCGGCGCCCGCCGCCGGCTCCGCCCCCGCAACGGCGCGCATCCGCTTCTGCCCGCAGTGCGGCATCGAGGTCGCGGCGGGTAATTTCTGCAGCGAATGCGGTGCGCCGCTTTCCCTATCGGCGCGCGCCGCGGCGCGGGCCGAGCGATGACGGACGCGCTTATCGAAGCACGCGCGCTCGGCAAGAGTTTCGGTCCGACCCCGGTCCTGCGCGACGTGAACTTGAGCGTCGAGGCGGGTTGCGGCACGGCTGTGATCGGCGCCAACGGCGCGGGAAAATCGACGCTCATCCGGCTTGCTCGCGGGACTTTCGGCGCCAAGTCTCGGCGCCGCGCTGCTCTTCGGCGAACCAGCGCGCGCGCTCAGGCCTCAGCTCCGCCGCCGCGTCGGCCTGCTGAGCCATCAGAGCTTCGTCTATCCAAACCTGACCGCGCGCGAGAACCTGGAGTTCTACGCGACACTTTACGGCGTCGAGGACGCTCGCGCGGCGGCGTCTCGAATGGCTCGAGCGCGTCGCGCTCGGCGCCGCCGCCGAGGCGCGGGTGCGCGGGTTTTCGCGCGGGATGGAGCAGCGGCTCGCGCTCGCTCGCGCCATGCTCGCGCGGCCCGACGTGTTGATGCTCGACGAGCCGTTCGCGGCGCTCGACGCCGATGGCGCCGCGCTTGCCGCGGCGCTGGTCGGCGAAGCGATGAGTCGTGGATGCGCGGTGCTGGCGAGCGCGCATTCGGCGGGCGCATTCGAGGAAATGGGCTTCGCGGTCCTGGTCCTGAGCCGCGGAAGACTGGTGCGCGCGGAGCCGCCCGTGGCGCGGCAGAGCGCGGCGCGCCCGCTGCTCGCGCGGCAGGTTTCGTGACGATCGCGAGTTCGCGCGTCATTTTCGCGCGTGAGTTCGCGAGACTCGTGAGATTTGCGAGACTCGTGAGATTTGCGAAACTCGTGAGATTTGTATGACCTCCTTCGTTGCGGTACTGCGCAAGGACCTGATGCTCGAAGTGCGCGGCGGGCAGAGCACGGTCGCGCTGGGGGCGCTTTCGCTGCTGGTGCTGGTGGTGCTGGTGTTTGCCTTCAATCCGGGCGGCGGTGAGCAGGGCGCCGAGGCCGCGGCCGGCGCGCTATGGGTCGCGCTGGTGTTTTCCGGGATGCTGGGGGCAACGCGCGCGGTCAGCGCCGAGAATGAAAACGGCTGTATCCGGGCGCTGCTGATGAGCCCGCTCGATCGCGCCGCGCTCTATGCGGCGAAGCTCGCCGCGGCTTTTATCTTCATGACCGTGGCCGAGGCCGCTTCGATCATCCTGATGGTGCTGTTCTTCAATCTCGAGTTCGACGCGCGCGTGATGCGTCTGGTGCCCGCAGTAGTGCTCGGCGCGCTCGGCTTTGCCGCGCTCGCGACGCTGCTGGCCGGAATTTCCTCGCGGCTGCGCGGTGGCGACTTGGTGCTGCCGCTGCTGGCGGTGCCGATGTTCGTGCCGGCGCTTATCGCCGGGGTCAAGGCGAGCGCCTCGGCGCTCGGCGGCGCGCCGCTCGGCGAGCTTGCGGTGTGGCTCAAAGTGCTGGTCGCCTTCGACGTGATGTTCGTCGCCGCCGGCTACCTGCTGTTCGAATATGTCGCGGGGGAGGAATAGATGAACGGCCGCGCAGTGAGGCTCGGACTCGGCCTCGTCACCCTGGCGCTGATGCTCGTGGCGCTCTATATGGTGTTCGTCTACGTGCCGACCGAGGCCGACCAGGGAATCGTGCAGCGCATCTTCTACTTCCACGTGCCCTGCGCGTGGGTCGCCTTTGCCTCCTTCGCGCTGGTTGCGATAGCCGGGATCTTTTACCTGTGGCTCGGCCAGCAGGTATGGGACGACCTTGGCTACGCCGCGGCCGAGACCGGGATGGTCTTCTGCACGCTGGTGCTGGTCACGGGCTCGATTTGGGCCAAGCCCATTTGGGGCGCATGGTGGACCTGGGATTCGCGCCTGACGACCACGCTAATCCTGTGGCTCTTGTACGGCGGGTACCTGATGTTGCGTGCGATGGCGGGCGATTCCGAGCAGGGCGCGCGTTTCGGCGCGGTGGTGGGAATCGTCGCCGCGATCGACGTGCCGATCGTGATCGTCTCGGTACGGCTGTGGCGCACGATCCATCCCGCGGTGCTGGTCACCCGCCAGGGCGGCCACGGCCTGGAGGACCCGCGGATGGTCGCGACGCTGCTGGTCTCGCTCGCCGCGTTTACCGCGCTCTTCATCTGGATTCTGTGCCTGCGTTTCGTCACGCTACGGATGCATACGCGCCTGGGCGCGCTCGCGCGCTCGCTGGCGCTGGCCGAGGCCGCGGCGCAGGATTAGGCAGGATTAGGAACGCTGCTTGAGAAAACTGCCGCGTGAAAATCGCGCGAGAGATCGCGCGTGAGAAATCAATGGACAACCTGAGCTACCTGTTCGCGGCCTACGCGATAATCTTCGCCGTGATCTTCGGCTACGTGCTGTTCATCTGGCGCCGCCAGGTGGTGCTGGAGGCCGAGGTGCGTGCGATGGAAGCGCGGATGCGGGCGCTTACCGAAACCGCGGGTGCCGCGAAACCGGCCGAGTCCCGCGCGGGCTCCTGAATTCCAATCGGCGGCTTGCGATCGCGAACGATCGTGCGCATCTTTACCTGACGCCCCGTGCGGGCATTCATGACGTTGGTTCGATGACGTTGTTTGAGGGGGAGTGACCGCCGTTTAGATGGAATTTCGCGACTACTACAAAACCCTGGGCGTCGAACGCGGAGCTTCGGAGGCCGAAATCAAATCGGCCTACCGCAAACTCGCCCGCAAGCATCATCCCGACGTCAATCCCAACAACAAGGAGGCCGAGACCCGCTTCAAGCAGATCAACGAGGCCTACCAAGTGCTCAGTGATCCGGCCAAGCGCAAGAAGTACGACGAACTCGGAGCGGACTGGGAACGCGGCACCACCGAGGAGGAGATGATGCGCCGCTACGGCTGGAGCGGACCGCCGCCCGGCGGCGGCGCCACTTACGGCCCGGGCGACGGCGGTGGCGGCGGCGGCTTCAGCGACTTCTTCGAGAATTTCTTCGGCGGCCTGGGCGGGGGATTTTCCACCCGCGGCGCTGGCCGCGCTCCGCGCGGATTTAGCGGCTACGAATTCACCGAAGAGCCGCCGCGCGGACGCGATGTCGAAGCCGAGGTCGAGGTCCCGCTGCGCGACGCGATGCGCGGCGCCAAGATGCGTATCACGCTGAACGCCGAAGACGGCTGCACCAACTGCGGCGGCACCGGCGTGGTCGCGCGTGAAGAACGCCGCGGCAAAACGCGCGTGGTTCGCGCCGCCGAGCCCTGCCCGGTCTGTCACGGCCGCGGCACGATCCCGGCTCGGCGCTCACTGGAGGTGACGATTCCGCCGGGCGTGATCGACGGCACCCGGATGCGGCTTAAAGGGCAGGGCGGCAAGGGTCCGCGCCCCGAAATGAACGGCGACCTCTTCCTTACCGTGCGCCTGCGGCCCGACGGCGTTTTCAGCGTGAGCGGGCGCGACCTGCGATGCGAGCTGCCGGTATGGGACTACGAGGCGGCGTTGGGCGCGGAGATAACCGTGCCGACGCTCGACGGCCGGGTCTCGTTGAAAATTCCCTCCGGCAGCCAGACCGGGCGGCTGATGCGTTTGCGCGGGCGCGGACTCCCCGGACGCGGCAAGGAGGCGGCGGGCGACCTCCTTTACGAGCTCAAGGTCCTGGCTCCGATCGATATGACCGATGAAGAGCGCAAGCTGATGCAGGAGTTCGCCGATAAGCGTCGCGCGCGCGCAGTGCCCGATCCGCGCGCCGAGCTGATCCGTGAGTAGTCCCAGAGTAGTCCCATGAAGCGGCGTTCCAGCACTGTCCAGCGACGCGGACCCGGCCGGCGCCGGGCTTCCTCCGCGCCGGCGCTGGTCAGCCGCGACGCGTTCTGCGTGCTGAGCGGGGTGAGCGAGCGCGAGCTTGCGCTGTGGGAGCAGGAGGCGCTGGTTGCTCCCGCCCGCGTGGTCATGCTCGACGGACGCCGCGAAGCGCTCTACGCATCCGAGACGCTGCGCCGTGCGAGACTCATCCGCACGCTCGCCGAGGATCTCGAAGTGAACCTCCCGGGCATCGACATAATCCTCAATCTGCTCGACCAGATGCATCGCTGAGACTGATCACTCCGGCAGCTTTCGTTCAGGAAACCTCACCCCTCAGGAGAGGGGAATGCATCAAAAAAAGCTCCCTTGCTGTCAGGCTGAGCGTCAGCGAAGGATCTCCGCGAAGCGATGGATCTTTTTCTCCCATTTATCGACACCCCCATGATTGCGGCGTCGGCGGTGCCGTCGTACTCTTTACGCTCCGCCTCGAACCGGCCTCCTGTGCCGGAAATGCGCGATGAAGCGCGATGAAGTCTGATGAAGTCTTCGGCAAAATCAGACCTGGTCGGCAAGGTTGCTCGGGCGCTCGAACGCGCGGGACTCGGCCGCGGCCAGCCATCGGCGAACCGAAGCAAGCCAGCTGAAGACAGGCAAGCCGAAGGATCGACCGGCGGGTCGATCCTGCTCGCACTCTCGGGCGGCCCCGATTCGGTCGCGCTGCTTCATGTGCTCCGCGAGCTTGCGCCGCGACTCGGTTTTCGACTCGCGGCCGCCCATCTGAATCATCGCCTGCGCGGCGCGGAGTCCGACCGCGACGAGGCCTTCGTCCGCGATCTCTGTTCGACGGTGGGCGTCGAGCTGGTGGTCGAGCAATCGAGCGATCTCGATCCCGCCGCGCCCAATCTCGAGGAGCGGGCGCGCGAGGCCCGCTATGCGTTTCTCGCCAGCGCGGCGGCACAGCATGGCGCGTCGCATATCGCGATCGCCCATCATGCAGACGACCAGGCCGAGACCGTGATGCTCCGGCTGCTCCGCGGCGCGGGCGCGGCTGGACTGGGTGCGATGGCCGAGACGATGACGCTCGCGCCAACCGGCTTGACGCTCCTGCGGCCGATGCTGCGCGTCGGACGGCGCGAAATCCTGCGCTACATGGATTCGATCGGCGCGCGCTTCGTGAGCGACAGCAGCAACGCGCATCAGGGGTTTCTGCGCAATCGCGTGCGGGTCGAGTTGCTGCCGGAGCTGGAGCGCCACTATGCGCCGGGACTGCGCCGCCGCCTCGCGGCGCTTGCTACAGAGATGCGCGAGCTCGATGACTTTATAGCGCGCGCGGGGAGAATGGAGCTGGACTCGCGTCTCAGAGAAGCCGTATCGGGCGGCCCGTTGGATATTCTGGATCTGAATGGCTTCGCCGGATTGCATCCCGCACTCGCCGCGGCGCTCCTGCGAGAGTTTCTTGCCGCGCGAATCGGAAGTCTCCGCCGCCTCACGCGCCGCCACATCGACGATTTGCGCCGGCTATGTGTTGGTGAATCTCCCAGTGCCGCGCTCGACCTCCCCGGCGGCTGGTGCGCCGAGCGGTGCTACGCCACGCTCGCAATCGAGCGCCATCCCAAGGCAGCCGACGACCGGCGCCTGGGGGCTGCCGCCGACGGTTTTGCCGTCCCGCTCAGGCGCGAGGGCATCACGAAGGTGCCGCAGGCGGGTTATGTCTTTCGTTCGGACGTGATGCCGGCCGACGCCGCGCCGATGCCGCTTGGCCTTGACGAAGCCTGCTTCGACGCGGACTTCACCGCCGCTGGACTGGTCGTGCGCAACTTTGCACCGGGCGATCGGGTTTCTCCGCTCGGGATGGAGGGCTCGCGCAAGCTCCATGACATCTTTGTCGATCGCAAACTGGCGCGGCCGCGCCGTCGAACCTTTCCCGTGGTTACATTGGAAGGGCAGATCGCATGGCTTCCCGGGATGGTGCGCGGCCGGGTCGCGCTGGTTACCCAAGAGACCGTTCGGGTCTTGCGCTTACAGGCGTTTGAGCCTGTGGTGCGCGCCTAGAGTCAGGGCCGCCGTTCAACTGATGATGCGTTGCTTGCAAATGAAGCCGCATGGTACCCTTTAAACAAGAATGAACCAGTTCTCCCGCAGTATCGCGCTCTGGCTCGCACTCGGACTGATGTTCCTGCTGCTGTTCAACATGTTCAGCCGCCAGCAGGTCAAGGAACCCGAGGAAATCTTCTCGGATTTCCTGAACCAGGTCGAAAAGGGCCAGGTCTCCAAGGTCACTATCCAGGGCAGCACCATCCACCTGGTGGTCAACGGCGAACATTACAAGACCTACGCGCCCGCCGATCCTGACCTGGTCAAGACGCTGCGCGCCAAGAACATCCAGATCGAAGCCAAACCGTCCGAGGGCGACCCCTGGTGGATGGTCCTGTTGGTGCAGTGGTTCCCGATGCTGCTGCTGGTCGGGGTGTGGATTTTCTTCATGCGCCAGATGCAGATCGGAGGCGGCAAGGCGATGTCCTTCGGCAAGAGCCGCGCCAAGCTGCTGACCGAGAATACGCATAAAGTCACTTTCGCCGACGTCGCGGGTATCGACGAGGCCAAGGACGAGCTGGAGGAGATAATCCAGTTCCTTAAGGACCCAAAGCGCTTCACGCGCCTGGGCGGGCGGATTCCCAAGGGCGTGCTGCTGGTGGGCCCGCCGGGCACCGGCAAGACGTTGCTCGCCCGCGCGATCGCCGGCGAGGCGGGCGTACCGTTCTTTTCGATCTCGGGCTCGGATTTCGTCGAGATGTTCGTTGGCGTGGGCGCCTCGCGAGTGCGCGACTTGTTCGTGCAGGGCAAGAAGCACGCCCCCTGCATCATCTTTATCGATGAAATCGATGCCGTCGGTCGCCATCGCGGCGCCGGCCTCGGCGGCGGCCACGACGAGCGCGAGCAGACGCTCAACCAGTTGCTGGTCGAGATGGACGGGTTCGAGGCCAACGAGGGCGTTATCCTGGTCGCCGCGACCAACCGGCCCGACGTGCTTGACCCCGCGCTGCTGCGCCCGGGCCGCTTCGATCGCCGCGTCGTGGTGCCGCGCCCCGATTTCAGGGGCCGCGAGGGAATTCTCAAGGTCCATACGCGCAAGGTGCCGCTTTCGGATGATGTCGACATAGGCAAGGTTGCCCGGTCGACGCCCGGCTTCGCCGGCGCAGACCTGGAGAACCTCGTCAACGAGGCGGCCCTGCTGGCCGCACGGCGCAACAAGGAAAAGGTCGAGATGACCGATTTCGAGCTCGCCAAGGACAAGGTCCTGATGGGAGCTGAGCGGCGCTCGATGGTGATGTCGCTGCACGAGCGGCGCAACACCGCCTACCACGAGTCGGGCCATGCGCTGGTGGCGATGCTCCAGCCGGGCGCCGACCCGGTGCATAAGGTGACGATCATCCCGCGCGGGATGGCGCTGGGTGTGACGCAGCAACTGCCGCTCGACGATCGCTATACGTATTCGCGCGACTACCTGATGACTCAGCTCGCGACGATGTTCGGCGGCAGGGTCGCGGAGGAGCTGGTATTCAGCCAGACCACCACCGGCGCGGGCGACGATATCGAAAAGGCGACCGAACTCGCGCGCAAGATGGTCTGCCAGTGGGGCATGAGCGAGGAACTGGGACCGATGACCTTCGGACGGCGCGAGGAGCAGGTGTTCCTCGGCCGCGACATCGCGCATCATCGCGACTATTCCGAGCATACCGCGATCGAGATCGACCGCGAGGTGCGCCGCATGGTCGACGCGGCCTTCCAGCGGGCGCGCAAGCTCCTGAGCGACAACCTGCCGCTGCTGCATGCGGTTTCCGATCGCTTGCTCGAAAAGGAAGTGCTCGACGGCAATGAAGTCGCCGAAATGGTGAAGGCTTACCAGGAGGGACGTCCGTTCCCGGCCAGCACGCCTGCGCCTTCGGGCGGGCCCACCAAGCCGGGGCAGGTTCTGGCGCCGGAAAAGCCCAAACCGGCGGGCGAGGAGGCTCCGGCGATACCGGGACTTCCGCCCAAGCCCGTTCTCGCGTAAGTCGTTAATCAGCCTTTTACCGGATTCGTTCCGGGGCAAGCGTCGTCTGACGGCGTTCGCCCGTGAAGTTACCCGTAGACTTACCTCGCTCGCACCCCGTCCCGTCGAAGCCGCCGCACGTGTATCCTCAATAAAGAACGGCGGCGTGTCGTCTAATAGAGGCGCCCCTGCCAAACGAGGATTTCTCGCGGAGCATTCAGGCTTGGAAGTGATCGCACATCGCCGCCGGCACTCGCTTCGTCTTGGTGACGGACGGGTTATTGGATTTCCGGCCGTGATGGGCGTGCTCAACGTCACGCCGGATTCATTCTCCGACGGCGGGCGATACTTCGATCCACGCCGCGCGGCCGCGCACGCGCTCGAGATGGAAGCCGCCGGCGCTGCGATTATCGATATCGGCGGCGAATCGACCCGTCCGCGCGGAGCACGCGAGGTCCCGGTCGAAATCGAAATCGGGCGCGTCGCGCCGGTGCTGAAACGGCTGGCAGGCCGGCTGCGCGTGCCGATCTCAGTCGACACGCGCAAGGCGGCCGTCGCGCGCGTCGCACTGGATGCGGGCGCGGCGATCGTCAACGACGTGAGCGCGCTTGGTGCCGACCCCGCGATGGCGCCGTTGGTGGCGGCGCGCAAGAGCGCGGTGGTCCTGATGCACATGCGCGGCGGACCCGCCGATCACATGAAATTCGCGCATTATCGCGACGTGGTCGGTGAGGTCGAGTCCTTTCTCGCAGCGCGTGCGCGCGACGCGATCCGAGCGGGCGTGACCCGCTCGCGTATCATCCTCGACCCCGGCCTGGGTTTCGCCAAGCTGGCGCGCCACAGCCTCGCCCTGCTCGACGCCTTGCCGCGGCTCTGCGCGCTGGGATATCCCATATTGGTAGGGGCGTCGCGCAAGGCTTTCGTCCGCGCGGCGGCCGGAGCCGATCCGGCCGCGATCGAGTCCGCGACGACGGCTGTGAGCGCGATCGCGATTGCCGCGGGCGTCGCGATCGTGCGAGTGCACGACGTAGCTTCGGCGGTGGCTGCGGTGAAGATGGCGGCGGCGATCAAATCCTCCAATGGGGGCGGCTAGCCCGAACCCGCGATGGAGCAATACTTAGGGCTGGTCCCCAGGGTGCGATGGCAGGATGTGCTCGACATCCTGATCGTTGCCTACGTGATCTACCGGATCGCGCTGCTCATCCGCGGCACGCGCACGATGCAGATGGTAGTGGGCCTGCTGGTGGTGGCCGGCGCTTTCGTTGGCTCGCAACTGCTGGGCCTGTTCACGCTCAACTGGCTGCTCAACAATTTCCTCGGCTCGTTGCTTTTGATCCTGGTGGTGATTTTCCAATCCGACATCCGCCGCGCGCTGACCCGGGTCGGCACGCCGACTTTCCTGGCCGGCCACGTAACGGTGGCCAGCGTCGCGCAGGAGCTGGTCAACACGGCCGCCTGGCTTTCCGCGCGCCGGATCGGAGCGCTGATCGTGCTCGAGCAGGAGGTCGGCTTGAGCGACTACGTCGAAACCGGCCGCATCCTGGACGCGCGGCTTTCACCCGAGCTGCTGGAAACCATCTTCATGCGCGGCTCGCCGTTGCACGACGGCGCGGTGATCGTAAAGGGCGAGACTGTGCTGGCTGGCGCCTGCCTGCTGCCGCTCTCGACCAATCCCAACGTGAATCTCGCGCTCGGCACGCGGCATCGCGCAGCGATCGGAATCACCGAGGACAGCGATGCCGCAGTGATTGTGGTTTCGGAAGAGGACGGGACTATCTCGCTCGCCCGCAATGGAGAATTGCGTCGCGGACTTACTCCCGAGGACTTGCTCGGCATCCTGGTCACGATGGTCTAGCAGAGGCGGGGGACAATGGAGGCCAAGGCGATCTCGACCCGTTTAAGGAACGCGTTGACCAGGCTTGTCCTGGGCGCGAATCTGCCGCGGCAGATACGTCCTCCATTGCGGCCGCTGATCGTTCAGCGCGCCCGGCGCAACCTTGGCCTGCGTGCGATCGCTTTAGTGCTCGCCATCGGACTGTGGTTTTTCGTCAACGCCGGGCAGCGCGGAGCGTTGGCGCCGATGCGCGTGCCGATAAGCTATCGGCAGTTGCCGCACGGTCTGGTGATCGTCAATCAGCGCCCCGACTTCGTGCAAATCGAGGTCCGGGGGCCCCGCACGCTGCTCTCGCTGCTCGATCCTGATCGCATGCTGCTGCGCCTGGACTTAAGTGGGGTCACGCTGGGACAGGCGGTATTCAAAATCGGTCCCGAGATGTTCAACGTTCCGCGCCAGACCGACGTTATCCGTATCTCGCCGAGCCAGATCGTGCTCGACATCGACCGCATCGCCGAACGCCAGGTTCCGATCCATGTGAACGTCCAGGGGCAACCGGCCGCCGGCTATCGCGTCGCGTCGGCGAAAGTGAACCCGGCCGCCGCGACCGTGCGCGGCCCCAGCCGCTTCGTCTTTCACACCGATAGCGTCCAGACCTCGCCCGTCGAGGTGAACGGCGCCAAGGCCGACGTCGCGCAGCCGGTGAGCCTGACGCCGCCCACCGACCGCGTGACGATCACTGGGCCGGAAGCAGCCGAGGCAATGGTCTCGATCGACGAAATCATCGCCGACCGCGAGTTTCGCGGCCTTCCGGTCGAGGTCCGCGATACTGACTATAAAGTCAAGGTTCAGCCGCCAAAGATCGCGGTCACCGTGCGCGGACCGATCAACCTGATTACCGGCCTGGACCTGCACGGCTCGGTCTACGTGACGGCGGAGGATGTGGAGCCGGGCCTGCGCGATATCCCGGTGCAGATTGACCTGCCCGACGGAATACAACTGGTGCGCGCAACCCCGGACAATGTCAGGGTCCGAATCTACCGGCAAAAGCGCGCTGGGAGCGGATGAAACGTAATCATGTCTAACAGGCTTTTTGGTACCGACGGCGTGCGCGGCGTCGCCAATGCCGAACCGATCACTTCCGAAACCGCGCTCAAGCTGGGGCGCGCGCTGGCTCACGTGCTCAAAGCCCAACCCGCCCGCCATCATCGCATCCTGATTGGCAAGGACACGCGGCTTTCCGGCTACATGCTCGAGACCGCGATGGCCTCGGGAATCTGTTCGATGGGCGCTGACGTATGGCTGGTCGGGCCGCTGCCCACGCCCGGAATCGCGTTTCTCGCCCGCAGCATGCGCGCCGACGCCGGCGTCGTGATTTCGGCCTCGCACAATCCCTTCCAGGACAACGGCATCAAGTTCTTCTCCCGCGAGGGTTTCAAGCTCGACGACGATACCGAGCGCCGGATCGAGAACCTGGTTTTCGACGACGGCGCGCTCGCCCATCTGCGCGCGAGTGCCGGCGAAATCGGCAAGGCCGCCCGTATCGACGACGCGATCGGCCGCTACCTGGTGTTCCTCAAGGGCTGCGTGCCGCGCGCGGTGACCTTCGACGGGCTCAAGCTGGTGGTCGATTGCGCCAACGGCGCGGCCTACAAGGTCGCCCCCGACGCGCTGACCGAACTCGGCGCCGACGTCGTCGGGCTGGGCGTCGATCCCGACGGCAAGAACATCAATCTCGGGTGCGGTGCGCTCCATCCGGAGAATCTCTGCGAGGCGGTGCTGCGCGAAGGCGCGCAGGCCGGGATCGCGCTCGACGGCGACGGCGACCGCGCACTGCTGGTCGACGAGCGCGGCGAAGTTTTCGACGGCGACGACGTGATGGCGGCGATGGGGCTCAGGATGGCGGCCGCCGGACGGCTCGCCGGCGGCGCGGTGGTCGCGACCGTGATGAGCAATCTCGGACTCGAGCTGGCGCTGCGCTCCAAGGGCGCACGGCTGGTGCGTACCGAGGTCGGCGACCCTGCCGTGGCGCGCGAGATGCGCACGGGCGGCTACAACCTGGGCGGAGAGCAGTCGGGCCACGTCATCTTCATGGATCATTCGACCACCGGCGACGGCATTATCACGGCGCTGATGATGCTCACGTTGATGGTCGAGACCGGACGCCCGTTGAGCGAATTGCGCGCGATGCATCGCGTGCCGCAGGTGATGGAAAACGTGCGGGTGGCCGCGCGCGTGCCGCTCACCGAGATGCCTGACGTGCAGCGGCTGATCGCCGCCGCCGAGAAGCGCCTCGGCGCCAACGGCCGCCTGCTGGTGCGCTACTCGGGCACGGAGATGCTTGCGCGCGTGATGATCGAGGGCGAAGACTCGGCCGAGATCGGCGCGCTCGCGCGCGAGATCGGCGCCGCGATCGGCAAGCACGCCGGCCGCGCGAAAGCCTGAAGATGCCCCGGCTCGGCGTCAATATCGATCACGTCGCCACGCTGCGCGAGGCGCGGCGCGTCGGCTATCCGGATCCGGTCGAGGCGGCGCTGGCTGCCGAGCGCGCCGGCGCCGGCGCGATCACTTTCCATCTGCGCGAAGATCGCCGCCATGTCCAGGACCACGATCTCCTGCGCCTGCGCCAGGAGGTCCACGTCCGTCTCAACCAGGAGCTCGCCCCGATAGACGAGATGGTCGAACTCGCGCTGAAACTCCATCCGCACGAGGTTTGCCTGGTGCCCGAACGGCGCCAGGAGATTACCACCGAGGGCGGCCTCGACGCGGCCGGCCTTAGCGCTCGGCTTGCGCCGATGATCGCGGAGCTCAAGCAGGCGGGAATCGGGGTGTCGCTGTTTATCGATCCGGAGCCGCATCAGATCGAGGCCGCGGCCGCGCTAGGCGCGGAGTTCGTCGAAATTCATACCGGCGCTTACGCGAACCTGGCCGACCAGGATCTCGCGGAGCATTATCTCACCGGCGTCGATTCGCCGCGCGCGTTCACGGCCGCCAAGGTCAAACCCAGCGAGGCCACGGCGGCGGAGTTGCGCAAAATTCGCGACGCGGTCAAAGCCGCGCGCGCGCTCGGACTCAAACCCAACGCCGGCCACGGACTCAACTACGGCAACGTCGCTCCGATCGCCGCGCTCGCGGGAATCCAGTGGCTGCATATCGGCCATTCGATCGTCGCGCGGGCGATCTCCGTCGGGATGAGCCGCGCGGTCGGCGAGATGCTCGCGCTGGTCGACGTCGGACGCGCCGCGATGCCGCGGGCCCGCGCCGGCGGTGTTCGCGCGGCGCGGCGCTGAAGGATGGCGCGCGCGTGAAACTGCTGAGCGCCGCCGAGAGCCGCGAACTCGATCGCCTGAGCCAGGAAAAGTATGGCATCGCGTCGTACGCGCTGATGACGCGCGCGGGCGAGGCGGTCGCCGCGGCCGTGATGCATCGATGGCGTCATGCCGTGCATCACGGCGTGCTGGTCGTTGCGGGCAGGGGCAACAACGGCGGCGACGGGATGGTCGCCGCGCGGGCGTTGATGGGCGAGCAGGTGCCGGTGCGCGCGATCCTGCTCGCGAGCGCGTCGGCGCTCAAGGGCGACGCGGCCCGCGCGCATTCGGAGTTCGTCAAGGCCGGCGGCGTGGTCGTCGAGGCCGGCGGGCGAGCCCGAACTCGACGCCGCGATGAGCGGGCGCGCGGGCGTAATCGTCGACGCAATCTTCGGCACCGGGCTCAACGCTGAGGTTAAAGGGCTCGCGCGCCGCGCGATCGAAGCGATAAATCACGCCGGCGCTCCCGTCCTCGCGGTCGATATCGCCTCGGGCGTCAACTCGGATAGCGGCGCGGTGATGGGAGCGGCGGTGCGCGCCGCGCTGACCGTCACCTTCGGCTTCGCGAAGTTCGGCCACGTTTCCTACCCGGGCGCGGAGCTGTGTGGCGAGCTCGAAATCGCGGAGATTGGATTCGCACCAGCCGCGATCGGCGAGGTCGCGCCGCGCGGCAAGTTTTTCGACATGGCCGAGGCGCGGCCATATCTGCGTTCGCGTCCGCTCAACTCGCACAAAGGAAACTACGGCCACGTGATGGTGATCGCGGGGAGCCGCGGCAAGTCGGGTGCCGCGATCCTGGCCTCCCGCGGCTCGCTCCGGATGGGCGCCGGCCTCGTGACCGTTGCCATTCCCGAAGCGATCGGTGCGATCGTGGCCGCCGGGCAGGCGGAGTTGATGACCGAGCCAGTCGCCGACCGCGACGGCCATTTCGACGGGCACGACGCGCCGCGCGTGCTCGCACAACTGATCGAAGGCAAGGATTCGCTCGCGGTCGGTCCGGGAATCGGCCAGAGCGACGATACGCGCGCGCTGATGGAGTGGCTCATCGCCGAGGGCGTCGCGCCGCGCCGCCCGATGCTGATTGATGCCGACGGTCTCAACGTGGTCGCGCGGATTGGCGCGGGCGCGCTCAAGCGCGCCGCGGGTCCTGTTGTCCTGACGCCGCATCCGGGCGAGGCCGCGCGCCTGCTCGGGATGAGCACGGCGGAGGTCAACGCCGACCGTATCGGCGCCGCACAGCGGCTCAGCGAGCTCAGCGGCGCGGCGGTGCTGCTCAAGGGCGCGCGCACGGTTATCGCGGGCACCGGCGGCGAGATCTACGTCAACGCGAGCGGGAATCCCGGGATGGCGACGCCGGGTATGGGCGACGTGCTGTCTGGGATAGTCGGCGCGCTGCTGGCGCAGCGGTTCGCGCCGCTCGACGCGCTCGCGTTCGGCGCGTTCGTGCATGGTCATGCAGCCGACAGATTGGCCGCGCGGATCGGCCCGATCGGCTACCTGGCTGGCGACCTCGCCAACGAACTGCCGTCTTCGCTCGCCGCGCTCAGCGCTTGAATGAAATCGCCCATCGGCGCACGCTTACAAGTATGACGCTGGTGATTGAAAGTCACTCGGCGCACGAGACCAAAAGCTGGGGCCGGCGTCTGGCCTCGGTGCTCGAAGGCGGAGAGTTGCTCGGTCTGATGGGCGACCTCGGGGCGGGCAAGACCGTCTTCATCAAGGGGCTCGCGAGCGGGCTCAATCTCCGCGAGGAGGACATCCTGAGCCCCACTTTCACGATGATCCAGGAGCATCGCGGGCGCATGGCGCTCTACCATATCGACCTCTACCGCCTCGAAGAGGCCGGGCTCGACGACCTGGGATTGCGCGAGTACCTGTTCACGAGCGGCGTCGCGGCGGTGGAATGGTTCGAGCGATTGCGCGAGTCCGAAGAACTGGAAGTGCTCTCGGTGCGGATTAGCTACGTCAGCCCGAGCGCGCGGCGGATCGAGTTCGTCGCCGCGTCGGACCGTTACGAGCATTTGTTAGAACGCCTGCGCTCGCGCTTCGCGTGAGCTTACCCCCTAAGCGCTACCCAACCAGGCCCTCTGGTTCGGGCCGTCCATTGCCGCCATAATACCCGTTTACGCCGCGAACTATCCTGCGGCGGCGATGACGTGGCCCTAGTCGTACACAAATATGGCGGAACTTCGGTCGGCTCGATTGACCGGATCAGAGCGGTGGCGGATCGCGTCGCGCGGGTGCGCGCCGGCGGCGATAAAGTCGTGGTCGTAGTCTCTGCGATGGCGGGTGAGACGAATCGGCTCTTCAAGCTAGCCGCGGAACTGAGCGACTCGCCCCATCCGCGCGAGACCGACGTGCTGGTCGCCACCGGCGAGCAGGTCTCGGCGGCGCTCCTCGCGATTCGGCTCCAAGCGCTTGGCTATCCCACGGTGTCATTTCTCGCCCATCAGCTTAACCTCGCGACCGACTCCCATCATGGCAACGCCAAAATCCGCTCGGTCGAGGCGGTGCGTCTGACCGCCGCGATCGCCGACGGAAATATCGCGGTGGTGGCTGGCTACCAGGGCGTCGACGCCAAGGGCGATATCACCACGCTCGGTCGCGGGGCCTCGGACCTCACGGCGGTGGCGCTCGCGGCGGCGCTCAAGGCCGATGCGTGCGAGATTTACACCGACGTCGAGGGCGTCTTCACCGCCGACCCCAACATCTGCCCGCGCGCGCGCAAGCTCGGGCGCGTCTCGTACGACGAGATGATGGAGATGGCGGGGCTGGGGGCGAAGGTGCTGCAGTTGCGCTCGGTCGAGCTGGCGCGGCGCTACAGCGTGCCGCTGGTGGTGCGCTCCAGCTTCAGCGAGGCCGAGGGCACCTGGGTCGGCCAGGAGGACAAATCGATGGAAGACGTGATGGTCTCGGGCGTGACGCTCGATCAGAATCAGAGCAAGATTACGATCGCGGGCGTGGCCGATCGGCCGGGCCTCGCGGCGCGAATTTTCGGCCCGATCGCGGAGGCCGGTATGGTTGTCGACATGATCATCCAAAACGCCAGCGCCGATGGCCACACCGACGTCACTTTCACCGTGGGACGCGACGATCTGCGCGGCGCGCTGGAACTGTGCCGGCTGATGGCTTCGGAAATCGGCGCCGCGGGCGTGCGCCACGAGGACCAGGTAGCCAAAGTATCGATCGTGGGACTCGGGATGCGCACGCATGCTGGCGTTGCGGCGCGGATGTTTCGGGTGCTCGCCGACGAGAGCATCAATATTGAAATGATTGCCACCTCGGAGATTAAGATTTCGGTCGTGGTCAATGCCAAGTACGGAGAGCTTGCGATGCGGGCGTTGCACGACGCATTCTTGGGCGAAAGTTCCAACGCGATACCGGCGGAGTCGGTCTAAGCAAAAATGGCTGTGGCGAAAAAAATACAGATCTACGACACCACGTTGCGCGACGGGTGTCAGTCGGAGGACGTCTCGCTAACCGTCGAGGACAAGCTCGAGATTGCCGAGCGCCTCGACGATCTCGGAATCGACTATATCGAAGGCGGATGGCCGGGCTCCAATGAGCGGGACGCCGCGTTCTTCCGCGAGGTCAAAAAGCTACGCCTGCGCCACGCGAAAATCGCGGCCTTCGGCTCGACCCGGCGCGCCAACGCGCGCGCCTCGGCCGATCGCAACCTGGCGCTGCTGCTGCGCGCCGAGACTCCGGTCGCGACCGTGGTCGGCAAGACCTGGGACATGCACGTGCGCGAGGCGCTCAGGATTTCCAATCAGGCCAACCTCGAGATCCTGCACGACACGATCACGTACTTAAAGCGCCACGTCGACGAGGTCATCTTCGACGCCGAACATTTCTTCGACGGCTTTGCGGCCAATCCCGAGTTCGCGCTGGCCTGCCTGCGTGCGGCGGATTCCGCTGGAGTCGATCTGATTGCGCTTTGCGACACCAACGGCGGCCGCCTGCCCCACGAAATCGAGGCCGGCGTGCAAGCCGCGATCGAGGCGGTGCGATGCCCGCTCGGAATCCATCCGCACAACGACTGCGAGGTCGCGGTCGCCAACGCGATCACCGCCGTGCGCAGCGGCGCCGTGCAGGTCCAGGGCACGATCAACGGCCTCGGCGAGCGCTGCGGCAACGCCAACCTGGTCTCGATCATTCCCGACCTTCAACTCAAGCTCGGCTACCAGTGCGTGCCGGCCGGCAAGCTCAAGACGCTGCGCGAGGTCTCGATGCTGGTCTACGAGCTGGCGAACATCACGCCGCATACGCGCCAGGCCTACGTCGGCCACAGCGCGTTCACGCACAAGGCGGGACTGCACGTCTCCGGCATCCAGCGCAGCGTGCACACCTACGAGCATATCGATCCGGCGACGGTCGGCAACGACCGTCACGTGGTGCTCTCGGAGCTCTCCGGGCGCGCCAACATCCTCTACAAGAGCAAGGAGTTCGGCCTCAACATCGAGCCGAGCAACGAGAAGATCGGCGTGCTGCTCGACGAGCTAAAGCGGCTTGAGTCGCTGGGCTACACGTTCGACGGCGCCGACGCCTCGTTCGAGCTGCTGATGCTGCGGACGCTCGGTTTTGCGCGCGACCATTTCCGCTTCGTCAGTTTCCGCGTGTTCGACGACAAGTGGCACGAGGATCACACGCCGTTCAGCGAGGCGGTGGTCGTGATCGAGGGGCCCGATGGCGTGCGCACGCGCAACTCGGCGACTGGCAACGGCCCGGTCAACGCACTCGATTCGGCGTTGCGCGGCGCGCTGGTGCCGTACTATCCGACGCTCGAAGCGATGCAGCTTGCTGACTATAAAGTGCGCGTGCTCGACAATGGCGCCGGCACCGCGGCACGCGTGCGCGTGCTGATCGAATCGACCGACGGCCGGCGGCGCTGGGGCACGGTCGGCCTTTCCAGCAACGTGGTCGAGGCGAGCTGGCAGGCGCTGGTCGATTCGGTCGAATACAAGCTGCACAAGGACGCGGCCCGGCCGCGCAACGTCAAGCATCCGCCGGGAAACGGCGCGCGGCCGCGCGAGCGCGCGCCGTTGCGCAACGGCGCGGCGGTACGGCCGTAATCAAATGGAGATCCCAAGCACAACTGGCACTGGCGCGGAGGCTGCGGCGCCGATCGGCGTCGCCAACCGGATGCGCGAGGACATTCAAGCGGTCTTCGATCGCGATCCGGCCGCGCGCACCGTCCTCGAAGTGGTGCTCGCCTATCCGGGGCTGCACGCAATCTGGATGTATCGTGCGGCGCACTGGCTCTGGGAGCATCGACTATGCCTACTCGGTCGGCTGCTGAGCGAGCTTGCGCGATGGATCACCGGTATCGAGATCCATCCCGGCGCGACCATTGGGCGGCGGCTTTTCATCGACCACGGGATGGGCGTGGTGATCGGCGAGACCGCGGAAATCGGCGACGACGTCCTTATCTACCAGGGCGTGACGCTGGGCGGCACCAGCCTCAAGAAAGAGAAACGCCATCCGACGATCGAGGACCACGTGATGATCAGCGCCGGTGCCGCGGTAATCGGCCCGGTGCGGATCGGCCGCGGAAGCCGTATCGGTGCGGGCGCGGTGGTGGTTTCTTCCGCGCCGCCGTACTCGACCATCGTGGGTATCCCCGGCAAGGTGATCGAGGGCGAGAGCACGCGCCAGGACGTCGCTGGGCTCGACCACGTGCATCTGCCCGACCCGGTGGCGCGCGCGATGCAGAGTCTGGTCGACAAGCTCAACCGGATCGGTGTGCGAATCGAGGAACTCGAAGAGCGCCAGGACTGCCTCGAAGACAAGATCAATCCAAATGTTTCGCCAAACGTTTCGTCAAATGTTTCGCCGAACGTTCCGCCCAATGGTCCGCAGAACGCTTCCGAAAACGTAGCGGACGCGCCAGCCGCCGCTGGCGATCCCGCGACTCCCAAAGAGCGCTGACTAAAACCGGCCGATCTCGAGTGTGCGCCGCGCTGAAGCGCGGCGTCACTTTTTGAGACGGAGTGACGTCTCGGTGATTTGGCCGGCTGCGGTAATGCGGCCGATATTGGTCGATCCGCCGGTCACCCAGCGCTCGGTGAACGACAGTGTCCCGTCGCGCCGCGCGATGAGGCCGGTGATGCTGGCGCCGCTCGGAATCGGAAACACGGTCGCGGTCCCGCTGGTCGTGACACGCACGATCGCGCCAGCGGTGGAGTCCGGCGTCGCACCCGGACGATTGAGAGCGATCCACAGGTTGCCGTCGGAACCCGAGACAATCGCTTCGTACTTGCCGCTCACCGGCAGAGGGAATTCGGTGACCTGACCCCGGGGTGTCATGCGCGCGACCCGGTTGCTGAAATTTTCCGTGAACCAGATGTTGCCATCGGGACCAGCCACAATTTGTGCCGGCAACGTGCCTTTGCGCGGCAGCTGGTATTCGAACACTTTGCCATCGAGCCCGGCCCGGCCGATACGCCCTACCGGCGATTCGGTGAACCACAGATTGTGCTCCGGGCCGCTCGTTATAGTCGCTGGGCCTGTTCCGGGCTCGGGCAGCGGAAAGATGGTGACGGCGCCCGCTGTAGTGATTTGTCCGATCGCCACCGCCGCATCTGAATTTGCGCCAACCCATGCCGTGAACCACAGATTGCCGTCGGGCCCGGCGGTCAGGCCCTCGGGCACCCAGGTGTCGGGCAGTTCATAGAACGTGCTCTTTCCGGCGGCCGACATTTTGATGATGTTGCCGGCGACCGACGAGCCGAGCGACGTGATCCCGACCATCCAGAGATTGCCGTCGGACCCATAAATGATGTTTGCGCCGAAGCTGACCGGCGGCAGCGCGAACTGACTCAGCGATTCGTCGCGGTCAAGCCGTCCGGCCTTGGGAATCCCCAGGATCGTGAACCACAGGCTTCCCTGCGCGTCCTCGGCCAGTGACGAGGGTTGAATCACCAATCCTGGCGGCAGGGCCGGCGGCGGAGGCGGCGGTGGCGGCGGGGGAGGGTTTTCGACCACGCATCCCGCGGCAAGCACGGCCGCCAGGCAAGCCACGATGAGGATCGCCGTCCGCGACGGCCGATTCATGGGAGCGCGTTTCATCTTGGATTCGTCGCGGCTCAGAGCTTGTGGCCGAAGTTGGCGCCCATCAGGTACTCGTGCTCGCCGCGGATCGGCCGTCCCTCTCGCAAGCGCTCGAAACCGAACGGGCGGAGGTCCACGGTCGTGGCGCGGCCGGTGAGGATCAGCTCCGCCATCGCGGCGCCCACCGCCGGCGCGGTCTTGAAGCCCGTGCCGCTGAAGCCCGCCGCGACGTAGAGTCCGCCGATCTCGGGAACGGGGCCCATCACCGCGCGCGAATCGGGGCTTATGTCGTAGATTCCAGCATGGCCGCGGGAGTATCCCGCACCAGCCATCGCGGGCACGCGATGCGCCAGGCGCTCGGCGACCTCGGTGACGAAGTCGGCGTCGTTGTCTTCGCGAAAGCTGTCCGGGTCAGGTTCGTATTCCGCTTTGAGGTCGCCGAGGCCGATCAATGTCTCTTCGGCGCCCTGGGGGCGGAAGTAGCTGCCCGAGATCGTGTCGATACATCCGCAGTGCTTAAGCACCGCTGGCCGCTTGAAAAAAGCGATCTGCGCGCGCTCTGCGCGGATTCCGATCGATGCGCCAAGCGGCTTCAGGAGCCGATCCGTCCATGGACCGGCCACCACGCATACCGCGTCGGCCGCGTGCCGCTTGCCGGCCGCGTCGACCACGCCACGTACGCGACCGCCCGCCGCGTCGATCGAACCGATCGGCACTCCCAGCTTGAACCCCGCGCCGCGGCCTGCGGCTGCCTCCGCCATCGAGCGCGTGGTCGCGACCGGGTCGGCATAGCCGCTCTGTGGCTCGTAGGCGGCGAGCGCGACGTCGTCGACGTTGATCGCGGGTTCGAGGCTCCGCAACTCCGCCGGCTCGACTACGCTGGTATCGACACCGACCGCGCGCAGCATCGCGATATTCGCGCGCAGCTTCTCGGCGTTCGGCGGCCCGACCACGATCGCGAATCCGGTCCTCACGAAACCGCAGCCGCGCCGCTCGGCGTCGCGCCCGATCATCTCATCCCAATGGGCGAAGTAACGCAGGCTCTTCCACGCGAGCTCGGCTTCCGGCGCGAAAGTGTAGTGCATCCGCAACAGCGCGCCCGAACGCGCCGACATTCCGGCGCACACCTCGCGCTCTTTGTCGAAAACCGTGACGCGCGCGCCCGCCCGGGCGAGATGGAACGCGAGGCTGCATCCCACCACCCCGGCGCCGATCACTATTACTTCAGACATGGCCATTGGTATTTGCGTTACGACGACATTTCGCGTTGCGACGACTTTTGTCCGCCGATCCGCTAGGCTAAGTTATTCGTTCGCCTTGGGCCTATCAAACCCGTATGCGCATTTATCTCGACCATAATGCCGGCGCCCCATTGCGGCCCGAAGTGCGCGCCGCTATCGCCCGCTTCAGCGAAGCAGACGAGGCATCAAATCCCGCCGCGGTCCATCGAAGCGGCCAACGCGCCCGCCGTGCGCTGGAGCAGGCCCGCGAGCAGGTCGCACGGTTAATCGTAGCCGCCGCGCGCGAGATCGTCTTCACCAGCGGCGGTACGGAGTCGAACAACCTTGCGATTCGTGGCGTGGCCGACGCGCATCCGGCGCGCCACAGGATCGTCACCTCGGCGATCGAGCATTCCTCGATTCTCGCGCCGCTCGAATATCTCGCGGTACATGGCTTTGAAGTTGTGCGCATCGCTCCTGACCGCGACGGACGAATCGCGCCGGCCGCGGTGGCTGAGGCGCTCGACGATAGTACGGCGCTGGTGACGATGGGCCTCGTCAACGCGGAAGTCGGCACGATCCAGGATGTGGCGGCGATGGCCGAACCGATTGCGCGCGCTGGAGCGCTGTTTCATCTCGATGCGGTTCAGGCCGCCGGCCGTATCCCGCTTTGCGTCGGCGATTTCCGCTGCGATCTTTTGACGATTAGCGGCCACAAGCTGGGCGCGCCGGCGGGAATCGGCGCGCTCTACGTGCGCGCCGGAGTGACGCTCGCGCCCACGACGCTCGGCGGTCCGCAGGAAGCCGCGATGCGCGCCGGAACGCCGAATCTGCTCGGCGCGATTGCCTTTGGCGTCGCGGCTGAGGCCGCCGGTGCGCATCTGGCGCGACGAGTCCGCGCGCGTTGCGATGCTGGCGGCGCGCCTGCTCGAGCGTCTGGGCGCGTCGATTCCGGACCTCCGCCTCAATGGCCCGGCCACAGATAGGATCGGCAACACGCTCAACCTGACTTTTCCCGGCGTGCTCGGCGAAAGCATGCTGATCGCGCTCGACCTCGAGGGCGTGGAGGTTTCGATGGGATCCGCGTGCGCGGCCGGCGCGGTCGAACCTTCGCACGTGCTGCTCGCGATGGGCCTCGGCCGCGACGAAGCGCGCAGCTCGCTCAGGCTCAGCCTCGGATGGAGCACGACTGCGGCCGAGATCGAGCGCGCGGCGGAAATCATCGCTTTGGTATGGCGGCGGGTTCACGCGGCCGAGCCGCTGAACGCGGTTGTATCGGCCAGGACGGCCGCTGTGGCTCTGCAGGCGTCGCGATGAGCGCGCGGGTGCTGGTCGCGATGTCGGGCGGGGTCGACAGCTCCGTCGCTGCGGCGATTCTGCGCGAGCGCGGCTACGACGTGGTTGGCGTGGCGATGCGGCTTGCGCCGGAAAGCCCGACGCCGGCGGTGTCGCGCCGGCGCGGGACGTGTTGCTCGCACGAGGATTTCGAAGATGCGCGCCGGGTCGCGGAGCGGATGGACTTTCCATTCTATGTGGTCGATTTGCGCGCGGAGTTCGGCGCTCGCGTGATCGACAATTTCGTCTCCGAATATTTAAACGGACGCACGCCCAATCCGTGCGTGATGTGCAATCGCGAAATCAAGTTCGATCGCCTGCGCGAGCGTGCCGCGGCGCTCGGCGCGGACTACGTCGCGACCGGCCACTACGCCCGTATCGAACGCGACCCGCGCGGCCGCTTCCATCTCCTGCGCGCCGCCGACGCCACCAAGGATCAGTCGTACTTCCTGTTCACGCTCGGCCAGCTTGAGCTGAGCCGCACGCTCTTTCCGCTCGGCACGATGACCAAGGCCGAGGTGCGCGCACGCGCGCGCGAGCTTGGTCTCGCCAACGCCGAGAAGCCCGAGAGCCAGGAGATATGCTTCGTGCCCGACGGCGATTACGCCCGCTTCGTCGAGCGCGCGGCGGCGCCGGGGCGTCTTCGTCCTGGTCGTATCGTCGATCCAAAGGGACGGGCGCTGGCATCGCACGACGGAGTGCATCGTTTTACCGTCGGGCAGCGCCGCGGGCTGGGTCTGAGCGCGCAGGAGCCGTTGTACGTGCGCGAGATTCGCGCCATGAGCGGCGAGGTCGTGGTCGGTCCGCGCGAAGGTCTCGCCGCCGCCGGCCTCGTCGCACGCGACATCAGCTTTGTCGATCCCGAGAGCATCGGTACGGGCACTGGCGCGGTCGCGGTCGAGGCGCGCATCCGCTATCGCCATCCTGCGCTGCCGGCGACGCTCGCGCTCGAATCGGGCGGCCGCGTGCGCGTGACCTTCGCCGGCGGTGGCGGCCCGGCCGTCACGCCGGGACAGGCGTGCGTGTTCTACCGAGGCGAAGAAGTTGTCGGCGGCGGGTTTATCGAGCGAGCGCTGTGAAGACTGTGCTCAAAACAAATGTAAAGACAGGCGCGATGCGCTTCGCGGTGGCGACGCTCGGATGCAAGGTCAACCAGTACGACTCGGCGATGATCGAGTCGCGCCTCGGCGCGCGCGGAATGGAGCGATGCGAGTTCGACGAGGTCGCCGACGTTTATATCGTTAACACTTGCACGGTGACCGATCGCGCCGACGCCGAGAGTCTAAAGCTCGCGCGACGCGCGCGGCGGCTCAACCCGCGGGCGCGAGTGGTGATGACCGGATGCCTCGCGCAGGCCAACTCCCGCCGTCCTCGCCGCGGCGTCCGAGATCGATGCCGTGGTGGGACTCGGCCGCCCCGACGATCTCGAACTCGCGGCATTCGGCGAAGCTCCGGGCCGGGTGATGGTTACCAACCTGCGCAAGGAGCGCGCGCCGATCGAACTGGGAGCGGTTGCGCTGGAGGGCCGCACGCGCGCGTTTCTCAAGCTGCAGGAGGGATGCGATCAATTCTGCAGTTTCTGTATCGTGCCGACCTCGCGCGGAACTTCGCGCAGCGTCGAACCGCGGCGCATCTTCGACGCGCTCGATAGCCTGGCGGCCTCGGGTTTTCGCGAGGTCATCCTGACCGGCGTTCACCTCGGCGGCTACGGACGCGACCTCGATCCGCCGGTCAGTCTCGAGGCACTGCTCGAGATGGTGGCTGAGCGCTCGCCGATCGGCCGGGTCAGGATAAGCTCGCTCGACCCCGAGGAATTGAGCGACCGAATCCTGGAAATCATGGCCGCGAGCGAAAAGTTCTGCCCGCATCTCCATCTGCCGCTTCAGGCCGGGACCGACGCGACGTTGGTGCGGATGCGCCGGCGCTATGACATCGCGCACTTCAAAGATCGCGTCGAACGAATCCTCGCAGTCGATGCCCTCGGCGGCTATCGGCACCGATCTTATCGCCGGCTTTCCCGGCGAGACATCTCAAGACTTCGACGATTACTTTAAGTTTATCGAAACGCTGCCGCTTGCCTACTTTCACGTCTTCCCGTACTCCGTGAGGGCGGGGACCACCGCCGCCAAGCTGCCGGGCAAGGTGGCGGGGGCCGAGATAAAGCGCCGGGCTGGAATTTTGCGCGCGCTCGGCGAGGACAAGCGAAGGCGTTTCGTCGCACGGTTTTGCGGATCGAAGCTTAAAGTCCTGCTTGAAGAACGCGGCGCGGACGGTAGGCTGAAGGGCTACAGCCGCAATTATATCCGCGTGCTGGTGGAGGGTCCCGACATACTTGGGAACGATGAAGTTGAGGTGGTGGCATCGCGTGTCGAGGGCGTGGCCCTCGTTGGGGAAGTTGCTGGGGTCCAACACGGTCCCGCAGCCGGCGCAGCCACGCTCTGAAGACGATCGCGCAGACCTGGAGCGGCGGCTCGACTATACTTTCGTGCGTCCCGAGTTGTTGCGGATCGCACTCACCCATCCGAGCGCCGCGGTCGGCGCCGACCTGCACTACGAACGGCTGGAGTTCCTGGGCGACGCGGTGCTCGATCTCGCGATCGCGGACCTGCTGATGCGCCGGCTTCCCGAAGCGAAGGAAGGTGTGCTCTCCAAGGAGCGCGCCTCGATCGTCAACGGCCGAACGCTCGCGGCCAAGGCCCAGGAGATCGGCGTGGGCCGGGCGCTCCGGTTGGGCAAGGGCGAGGAGAAAAGCGGCGGGCGGGACAAGGTGTCGATTCTCGCCGCGTCGTTCGAGGCCGTGATCGGCGCGATCTATACCGACAGCGGCCTTAGGCCGGCCCAGGAAGTTATCGAAGGACTGTTCGCCGACGACATCGGCGGCCCCAGCACCGAGCGCGACTACAAGACCGAATTGCAGGAAATCGCCTACCGCCGCTTCCGCAGCCAGCCGGTTTACGAATTGGTGTCCTCCCGCGGCCCCGACCACGCCAAGATGTTCACCACGCGCATCCGCATCGCCGGGCGCGATCTTGGAGTGGGCGAGGGCGGCAGCAAGAAGCAGAGCGAGCAGGCCGCGGCGCGCGCCGCTCTGGACCAAATCGAGAACGAAAAACGTGACCGTCGCTAAGCCTCATCGCGCGGGCTTCGTCACGTTGGGCGGGCGGACCAATGTCGGCAAGTCGACGTTGCTCAACCGGATGGTCGGCCACAAGGTCGCGATCGTCACGCCGCGCCCGCAGACCACGCGCCGGCGCATCCTCGGCATCCGCTCCGACCCCGACGCGCAACTGATTTTCGTCGATACTCCGGGGTTGCATCGTCCACGCAGCGCGCTCGACCACCATATGATCGAAATCGCGCGCCGATGCCTCGGCGAGGGCGAGGTCGTGGTCGGCGTGGTCGAGGCGAGCGCGCCGCTAGGCGAAGGCGACCGCGCCTTTCTCGCCGAGTTGCGCGAGATCAAGGCGCCGCGCGTCGTCGCGGTGAACAAGATCGACCGCATCAAGCGCGCCGATCTGTTCGCCGCGGTCGAGCAATGCGGTCGCGAAGTGCCCGAGGCCGAGATCGTTCCGGTGAGCGCGCTCAAAGGTGGCAACCTCGACGAACTGGTCGCGGTGATCAAGCGGATGTTGCCCGAGGGACCAGCCCTGATGCCCGAGGACGAGTACACCGACCAGACCGAGCGGATGATCGCGGCCGAGGTCGTGCGCGAGAAGGTGTTCCTCGCGATGCGCGAGGAGGTTCCGTTCTCGACCGCCGTGGTGGTGGAGAACTTCTTCGAGGAGCCGGGCCGCACGCTGCTGAAGATAGACGCGGTCATCGTCGTCGCACGCGAGGCCCACAAGGGGATGCTGATCGGAGCGCGCGGCCATCAGCTCAAGCAGATCGGCACAGCGGCGCGGCTGGAACTCGAAAAAATGCTCGGCGCGCACGTCTTCCTGCAACTGCTGGTCAAGGTCGAAAAGGACTGGACGCGCAATCCGCGCAAGATCGCGGAGTTGGGGCTTTGACGATGAAGCCTGCCGCGAACCTCGCCAGCCGCGCGGGCGCGCTGGCCGCGCTGCCCGAGGGCGCGCCGGTCGTGGTGCTGGTCGGACGCGCCAATGCCGGCAAATCGACTCTGTTTAATCGCATCGCGCGCGGTCGCCGCGCGATCGTCAGCCCGGTCGCCGGCACCACGCGCGACCTCAACGTCGGTCAGGCGGAGCATCGCGGGCGCAATTTTTTCGTCGTCGATAGCGGAGGGCTCGAATTGGGCGGACGCGAGCGTCTCGGCGAGCGGGTCGCCGAAGGCGCATTGCGCGCGGTCGCGCTGGCCGAGGTCGTGGTGTTCATGCTCGACGGGCGCGCCGGCCTCGGTCCCGGCGATCGCGAGGCGATCGCGCTGATTCGCGAGACCGGACGCCCGATGGTCGCGGCGATCAACAAGATGGACCGCGCCGGGATGGAAGCGGTGGCCGGCGAGTATCACGCGCTGGGAGTCTCGCCGATGGTGCTAGTGTCGGCGGCCCACGGACGCGGCGTCGAGGAGCTGCTCGACGAGGTCGTCGAGCGTCTGTCCGCCGCCGAAACCGAGCCGTCCGCGCCGCCCGATCTGCTGCTTGCGCTCATCGGCCGTCCCAACGTCGGAAAATCGTCGCTGCTCAATCGTCTCGTTGGCTTCGAGCGCGCGATCGTCGACGACACTCCCGGCACCACGCGCGATCCCGTCGACGTGCGGCTTCGCGCCGCCGACCGCGACGTGCTCCTGATCGATACCGCCGGAATTCGCCGGCCCACCAAGGTCGAAGGCGAGCTCGAACATTTTTCGGTCGGCCGCGCGATCGAGACCATCCGCCGCGCCGAAGTGCTGGCGCTGGTGATCGATTCGACCGAGGGCGTCACCGACCAGGACGCGCGCCTGGCGCGGCTGGTCGAGAGCGAGGGCCGCGCGCTGGTCCTGGTTTGCAACAAGTGGGACCTCGCGGCGAAAGAGGGGCGCCGCGTTGCCGCGTTCGTGCGCGACGCACAGGCGAATGTGCCGTTTCTGGCGTTTGCCGAGATGCTGTTTACGTCGGCGCTCACCGGCGACGGCGTCGACAAGATCATCCCGGCCGCCATGAAGGCGGTCGATTCGTGGCGCGCGACTTTCCAGACCGCGCATCTCAATCGCATTCTGGCCGAGGCCACCGCCGCGATGGACCCGCCGATGGTCGGACGGCGGCGGCTCAAGCTGATGTACGTCACCCAGGTCGGTCATTCGCCGCCCCGTCTTGCGTTTTTCGCCAACGTCGAGCGCGACATCCCGGCGCACTACCTGCGCTTCCTCGCCACGCGCTTTCGCGCGGCGCTGAGGCTCGTCGGCACGCCGTTGCTCCTGGGGTTTCGCCGCACCGGCCGCACCTGGGCCGAGGCGCGCGCGACCGGCGCCGTGCGGCCCAGGGAAGAATCGCCAAGGAAGCTACCGAAGAAGTCATCGAAGAACGCCTCTATGAAGGCGCCGAAAAAAAGGAAGTAGTGAAACCGCGCGGGGCGCGTGGCGTGTGCGCTGTGGAAAGGCGCGCGCCACACGCGTTTCGCCGCCTGCGGCGGCTTCGGTATAGTTAATCGCAAGGTCGGATTTCGTGATCCTGATTCTGGATTTCGGCAGCCAGTACACGCAGCTCATCGCTCGCCGCGTGCGCGAGGCCAAGGTCTATTGCGAGATTCATCCGTACAATCTCGCGATCGAAAAGATTCGCGCGATGCGCCCGCGCGGAATCATCCTTTCGGGCGGCCCCGCGAGCCTCTACGAGACCGACGCGCCGGATATCGCGCCGGAAGTGTTGCGCGTGGGATGCCCGGTGCTGGGAATCTGCTACGGGTTGTACGTGATCGCGCAACACCTGGGCGCGCATAGCGCGGGCGCCGGCAAGCGCGAGTACGGTCCCGCCGAACTGGTGATCGACCAGCGCGACGAATTGTTTGAAGGGCTCGCCGATCGGGAGTTCCCCGTGTGGATGAGCCACGGCGACCGCGTCGAGGCGATACCGGCCGCGCTCGAGGCGATCGCGCATAGCGGCAATTCGCCGTACGCCGCGGTTCGCACGCGCGATGGCCTGCTCCGCGGCATCCAGTTCCATCCCGAGGTCGCCCACACGCCATGCGGCGTGCAGGTGCTCAGCAACTTCGTGCACAAGATTTGCGGCGAGGCCGGCGATTGGACGCCGGCCGCCTTCGTCGAGACCAAGCTCGCCGAGATTCGCGCGCGCGTCGGCAGTGACGGCCGCGTGCTGATGGGATTGTCGGGCGGCGTCGATTCCTCGGTCGCCGCCGCGCTGATCCATCGCGCAATCGGCGACCGGCTCAAGTGCGTTTTCGTCGACACCGGGCTTCTGCGCGCCGGCGAGCGCGAACGGATGGAGACGGTATTCGCGGGTCGGCTCGGAATCGCGCTCAGCGTGGTCGACGCGTCCGATCTGTTCCTCAGGCGCCTAGCCGGCGTACTCGATCCCGAGCAGAAGCGGCGCATCATCGGCCACACCTTCATCGAAGTTTTCGAGAAGGAAGCGGAGAAAGTCGGCGGCGCAAAATTTCTCGGCCAGGGCACGCTCTATCCCGACGTGATCGAGTCGGTCTCGTTCAAGGGCCCCTCGGCCGTCATCAAGTCGCATCACAACGTCGGCGGATTGCCGGAGCGGATGCGCCTGGAGCTGGTTGAGCCGCTCCGCGAATTGTTCAAGGACGAGGTGCGCGCGGTCGGCCGCGAGCTCGCTCTCGGAGCCGACGTCGTCGATCGCGAGCCGTTCCCCGGTCCGGGGCTGGCGGTCCGAATCGTCGGCGAAGTGACGCGCGAGCGCGTGGAGTTGCTGCGCCGCGCCGACCTGATCGTGATGGAAGAGATCGCGGCGGCGGCTCTTGGCGCGCGGCTGTGGCAGGCCTTCGCGGTGCTGCTGCCGCTCAAGACGGTGGGCGTGATGGGCGACGGGCGCAGCTACGAGAGCGTGATCGCGATTCGCGCGGTCGAGTCCTCGGACGGGATGACCGCCGACTGGGCGCGGATCGATCCTGCCCTGCTCGCGCGGCTCTCCAATCGCATCACCAACGAGGCGCGCGGGGTCAACCGCGTCGTCTACGACATCACCTCCAAGCCGCCCGCGACCATCGAATGGGAGTAGCCACAGCGTGACCGTTCGTACCCGCTACGCGCCAAGCCCGACCGGCGCGCTGCATATTGGCAACGTGCGCTCGGGATTGTTCGCGTATCTGTTCGCGCGCCACAACGGCGGCGAATTCATCCTGCGTATCGACGACACCGACCAGGAACGCTCCACCGAGGAGTCGCTCGAAGAAATCCTCGAGAGCCTGCGCTGGCTCGGGATGGAGTGGGACAAGGGGCCGCCCGACCGCCACTACTTCCAGTCGAGCCGCTTCGATCGCTATCGCGAGGGCGCGCTCCAGTTGCTGCGCGAGAAAAAAGCCTACCCGTGCTACTGCACCGCGGAGGAACTGGACGCCAAGCGCAAGCAGGCCGAACGCGAGCATCGCAAGCCCGGCTACGACGGCAAGTGCCGCGACCTGCCGTTCCCCGCGGACCTTGCGCTGCCCGACAAGCGCGCCGGCCGCAACTATACGATTCGCTTTCGCAGCCCGCGCACGGGCGAGACCGTGGTCAACGATCTCATCAAGGGGCGCGCCGTGTTCGACAACGCGGAGCTCGACGACCTGATCATTTTTCGCTCCGACGGCGTGCCGACCTACAACTTCGCCACCGTGCTCGACGACGCCGACTTCGGCATCACTCACGTCGTGCGCGGCGACGACCATCTGCCCAACACGCCGCGCCAGATGCAAATCTTCTTCGCGCTGGGGCTCACGCCGCCCGAGTATGCGCACCTGCCGATGGTGATGGGGCCGGACGGGCAGAAGCTCTCCAAGCGGCACGGCGCGACCTCGGTCTTTGCCTACCGCGAGGCTGGCTACTTTCCCGAGGCGCTGCTGAATTATCTCGCGCGGCTGGGATGGTCGCACGGCGACCAGGAGATCTTTTCCAAACCGGAGCTGATCGGCTATTTCGATTTCGCCGCCTGCGGCAAGTCGGCCGGAATTTTCAACGCCGAGAAACTTTTGTGGCTGAATTTTCATTACATGAAGGAGCGGCCATTGCCGCAACTCGCGCGCGAGGTGCGCCCGTTCATCGAGCGCGCCGGTTATAAGGAAATTCCCGGCGACGAGGCGTGGCTCGAAAAAATGATCGCGACGTTGCGCGAGCGCGCCAAGACCCTGGTCGAGCTGGTCGACTTCGCGAAGTTCTACCTGAGCGACGAGATTACGATCGATCCCAAGGCCGCCACGAAGTTTCTCAAGCCGGAGATCGCCGAGCCGCTCAAGGCGCTCGCACAGGAGATTGAATCGATCGAGGGCGACTTCAACGAGGCGAGCATCCAGGCCGCGTTCGAGCGAGTGCTGGAGCGGTTCGGATTGAAGCTCGGACAACTCGCGCAGCCGGTGCGCGTGGCGCTCACGGGCGGCACGGTCAGCCCGGGGATTTACGAGGTGATCGCCGTGCTCGGCAAGGCGCGGACCGTCGCCCGCCTGCGCGCCGCGCTGGAACGAGTCCAATCCGCCGCCTGATCGGCGTTTTGCGAATAGCCGCCCGTAATCTCGCATTTCAGGAAAGCGTCGCATTAGAAATTCAGCGATTTATTCACTATTCTCATGAGCACGGAAATTGCTCTCACGACCTGATCAGTCCATAGCAGTTCGTCATGAAGACGAACGCAGAAGGCGGAAAGATGACAATGAACGAGAACACGCACATCGAGACGACGGTCGCTCGCGTGGAAGCGCTGCTGAACTACCTCGACTTCACGGGCGAAAAGCCAGTTACCTACATGTACAAGACCGAAAACGGCACACCGCAGCGGACCTACCAGAACGTCAAGCATACGATGGCGATTCTCAACGGGCGCGCCGTCGATGAGCGGTTGACGCTCGACGGCCAGGGTTTCGCGCTGGTGCATCATCCGACCGCGACCGGCAACTTTCTACGACGAGGCCGAGGTCCGCGCCGTCTACTATCCCGAGGTCGAGCGCCTGGTGAAGCAGGCCACGGGCGCCGTTCGAGTGTTGGTGTTCGATCACAACGTGCGATGCGGCCCGATGGCGAAAGAGGGGCTGAACGGCGCGCGCGAGCCGGTCCGCTTCGCGCATAACGACTATACGCTCAAGTCCGGCCCGCAACGCGTGCGCGATCTGATGGGCGACGAGGCCGAGGCGCTGCTGAAGAACCGCTTCGTGTTTATCAACGTATGGCGGCCGATCCGCGGCCCTGTCGAAGAAGCGCCGCTTGCGGTTTGCGACGCGCAAAGCATGCGGCTTGCCGACTTCGTGCCGACCGATCTCAAGTATCGCGATCGCACCGGCGAGGTTTACTCCGTGGCCTTCAACCCGGAGCATCGATGGTTCTATTTTCCGCGAATGCAGCGCGACGAGGCGCTGCTGCTCAAGTGTTACGACTCGTCCGTCGACGGACGCGCGCGATGGACCGCGCATACGGCGTTCGACGATCCGACGTCGCCGCCCAATCCCGCTCCCCGCGAGAGTATCGAAGCGCGCACGATCGCGTTCTTCGCGCCCGAGAAGAAAAGCTGAACAGTCGCCCGGGAGGAGCCGCGCCGCTGCCGACGTCTGCTGCCGTACTAGGGCGAGGGAGCTGACGAGGGTTCGGAAGAGGCTTCCGGCGACGCTGCGGGTGATGCCGGCTGCGCGCCCGCCCGCATGGTTTCAAAGAAGCTGGTATTCGCGCTGACGAGCTGTCCCAGCGCGACCACGATCTGATCCGACATTTCGGGCACCTTGTCCTTGCCCACCCGGAACACGGAAGAATCCTCGAACACTTCGCCCGGCAGCTTGTCGGAGTAAATCGTGAAGGAGACGGACACCGCGGACATGCGGCCGGCGAGCTTGTTGTCGATACCCGTCCACATGTCCACGCAGGCAAAGTGCACGCCCATCCCGTATCCGCTGGTGCTCTCGGCCAGTTGATAGCCGACCGACTTCTGGACTTTCTCTTTGAAGACCGTGCAGAAATTTTGTCCTACAACGTCGGGACAGCGGCACGCGACGTTGATGTTGATCTTTCCGGCGGCGGCGTTATCCGCGCCAACCTCGGTGGGGGCCGAAACCGCTGCGATCGCGAGCGTCAGCATGCCCGCCGCGATTATGAATCCAGGAATTCTCAAGACGGGTGCAGGCTAGCCATAAGCTTCGGCGCGGGCAAGAGGGTTAGCATCGCTCGTACCCTTGGCGTCGGCAAATGCGGCAATTGCGGATTACACACCGCGCGCTCTCAGATCGCGCCGCGCGCGCGCAAAGTGGCGATTGCGGCCGCGTCGTAGCCGAGCGCGTTCAGCACGGCCTCGGTATGCTCGCCCTTCTCGGGTGTCGGCGCGCGCAACTCCCACGGCGTGCGGCTCAGATCCACCGCCTGGCCGACCAGCTCCTGGCGTCCGTGCGCGGGGCTTTCGATCGCGCGCGCGATTCCGATGTGCCGCACCTGCGGGTCGGCGAATACCTGGTCGATGCGATAGATCGGGCCGCAGGGAACGCCGGCGCGGTTGAGAATCTCGATCCACTCCGCCGACTCGCGGGTGCGGGTGATCGCCTCGATAGCCGCGTTGAGCTGGTCGCGGTTGCGCAGGCGCGCCTTGCCGCTCGAGTAGGCCGGATCGGCGGCGAGTTGTTCGGCGCCGAGCGCCTTGCACAGCCGAGCGAACAGCTCAGGGCCCGAGCCCGCGATATTGATATGTCCGTCGGCGGTCGCAAATACGCCGGTCGGAATCGCGGTGGGATGGTTGTTGCCCGCCTGCTCCGGCACTTCTCCCGCGAGCAGCCATCGCGCCGCCTGAAAATCCAGCATCGCGACCTGCGCCGCGAGCAGCGAGGTCTGCACCCACTGTCCTTCGCCCGATTCCTCGCGCTCCAGCAGCGCGAGCAGGATGCCCATCGCGCAGAATACCCCCGCCGTGAGATCGGCGATCGCGATGCCGACGCGGACCGGCCCCTGGCCCGCAAGGCCGGTTATCGACATCAGTCCGCCCATCCCCTGCGCAATCTGGTCGAGGCCCGGACGATCGGCGTAGGGGCCGTCCTGGCCGAAACCCGAGATGCTCGCGTACACCAGCCGCGGGTTGATCGCTCGCAGGCGGTCGTAATCGATGCCGAGCCGGCGCTTCACGTCGGGGCGATAGTTTTCCACCAGCACGTCGGCGCCTTCGACCAGGCGCTTGAGGATTTCAACCGCCTCGGGATTCTTGAGATTGAGGGTGAGGCTCCGCTTGTTGCGATGCAGGTTCTGGAAGTCGGGACTCGCGCGCGAGCCGACTTCGGTCGCGTCGTTGTCGGGCGATTCGATCTTGAGGACGTCGGCGCCCCAGTCGGCAAGTTGGCGCACGGCCGTGGGTCCGGCGCGCGCGCGGGTAAGGTCGATGACTTTGAAGCGAGAGAGCGGAAGCTTGCTCATACGAGCCGCATCATAATGCGGCCGGCGCTTCGATGGCCAACGGATCCGCGCCGACGGATCGCCGGGCGGACGATCCCGGCCTCAAGATCCTGGACCTCAAGATCTCAAGTCTTTTTGGGTCCTTCCGGAGCGCCCGCTTCCATCTCCGAGCGCCATTTGTCGATGGTCTCGATGTTGAAGCGCCAGTCGCTGCCAATCCGGAAGGCCGGAATCTTACGCCGCTTGATCAGCCGGTAGATGGTGGAGGGATGCACGTGCAGATATTCGGAGACCTCCTCCACAGTCATCACCTTGCTCTGCCGTCCGAACAGCGGCCTATCACTATCTCGAGCCATCATCGCCCCCCGAAACCTGCAAGCGGCGCCAAGGTCTCGTCCGTGGGTGCCGGAAGGAACACCCGTTGGTCCTCGTCTTCCGCGCGGGTGTGCACTGTCGAAAAAAGTCCCGCACGCGCGCTGGCAGCCTGGTCGCGCCCCGCATCACGCTACCCAATGCCTTGTGTAGCATCATCGACGGGATGTCGCATAGATAGTCGCGCTAATTAATTGCGGAGGAAGGAGCCGATGCATGGATAAAGCTAAAAGAACACGGGTTTGCGAAAACGAAAACGCCAACTGTGGAAAAAAGATTCGCCGGGCCTGTGCGCAAATAACACTTGATTTGCGCCGCCTGTGGCGCAGCTACGACAGCAGTTGCAGCAACGCTGCACGAAGAGATAGCCAGAGAGCTGAAAAGAACCTGGAGTAGAATCATTGCAATTCGGAGTGAAATGCCTACTCCTGCCAAGTATTGACTAATAAAGCACATTGTTTCGCAGGCGAATAAAATTCATTTGGCCAAAATCGGCGCGGATTGATTATCACTGCCTCGTATCGCTCACTTAGGCACAAATACTGCACCGTCGTTGTCGCCGCTCGGGTCTTCAAACCCGTTGCGCTGCGTCACGTTGCGACTCTCCAACCTCTGGGGCTTTGCTGTGCAACGAGAGGCGCGGCAGCGAGAATCGGCACGAGCCAGGCGCTTTCGAGGGCGAACAATGGCCGACCTATCCTGGATTGGAGCGAACATGCTGGAATACCTGAAGGCGCTATCCAGACGCAGCGTTGCGCCGGCCGAATCAGAGGCCGCCGATTCGGGCGCTGTGCAGTTGATCCCACGCCATCAGAACGACCTCCTGCAATTCATACTCGATAACATGGCCGAGGGCGTGATCGTGTGCGACCGCGATTTGCGCCTGGTCCAATTCAACCGCGGCGCGAGCGCGATGATGGGCGCTGACTTGAGAGGCGACTACCTGAGCCACGCGGCGGACAGATATCATCTCCTGCCTTCCCGCGGCGCGCCGCCTATCGCGCTGGAGCAATGGCCGCTCGCCCGCGCGATGAAGGGCGAGGCGGTCGACAACGCTCAATTCATTCTGCGCGGGCCGACCATGGCGAGCGAGGTGTGGATCGAAGCCTTCGCGCGCCCGGTCAGGACCGACGACGGCACGATCCTCGGCGGGATGGTGGTCCTGCGCGACATCAGCGAGCGCAAGCTTGCGGAGGAGCAGATGCAGCACGCGCGCGACCTCGCGCTCGAGGCGGAGCGCCTCCGTTCCGAGTTTCTCAGCAACATGAGCCACGAGATCCGCACTCCGCTCAACGGCATAATCGGCATGACCCAATTGCTGCTCGGCACCGAGCTCAGCCCCGAGCAGCGCGAGTATGCCGAGACCGTGCAACTGAGCACCGACCTGCTCTTCGGCATGGTCAACGACCTGCTGGATTTTTCCCGACTCGCGGCGGGCAAGGTCGTGTTGCAGCAGGTCGACTTCGACCTCGAGCAGGTGGCGGAAACCGCGATGGGCCTGTTCGGTGAGCGCGCGCAGAGAAGAGGCGTCGAGCTGATCCTGGACGCGGACGATGACGTGCCGCGCCTGCTGCGCGGCGACCCGGCGCGGCTGCAGCAAGTGCTGGTGAACCTGATCAGCAATGCGGTCAAGTTCACCGATCGCGGCGAGGTAGTGGTGCGCCTGGTCAGGGAGGCGGAGTCCGCGGCCACCGCGTCGGTGCGCTGCGAGGTGCGCGACACCGGGATTGGGATTGCGCCCGACGCGCAGAAGCTGCTGTTTCAGCCGTTCTCGCAAGTTGACGGTTCCACCACGCGCAAGTACGGCGGCTCGGGCCTTGGGCTCGCCATCTCGGCCCAACTGGTCGAGCGGATGGGCGGCCGGATCGAGGTCGAGAGCGAACCCGGACGCGGATCGCTCTTTCGCTTCACGATGAGGTTGCAAAAGCAGCGGCCCTTCATCAGCGCCGCTTCGGATTCGCGCGCCGGACTGGAACGGCTGCGGCTGCTGGTGATCGAGGACAACGCGACGCTTGGCGCGAGCCTCCGCAAGCGCCTTGACGCATGGGGCGTGCGCACGGATGCGGCCGCTGACGCGTCCGCGGCGCTCGAATTGTTGCGCGCTCACGCGGCGGCAGGAACGCCGTACGACGCCGCGATCGTCGATCTGCACTTGCCCGCCGCGGGTGGCGCGCAGCTCATGCGCGCGGTCAGGGCGGACCCGGCTATTGCGAGCACCTGGCTCATCGCCGCGAGCGCGCCCGCCGCGGAAACCTCGAAGCGCGCGCAACATTCCACCCACGCCGACATGTGGCTCGCACGGCCCATCCGGCCCTCGCAACTTTTGCAGAGCCTCAACGAACTGCTCGTGCACGGACGTCGCGATCAAGTGAACCAGGGCGGCGAGGGAGCGGCGATCGATTCGGGGCCGCAGGCGCGTCAACGGCCCGAGCGCATCGTCCGCGTCCTGGTCGTCGAAGACAACGCGATCAACCAGAAACTCGCGCTCAACCAGTTGCGCAAGCTCGGCTACGGCGCCGACGCGATCGACAACGGGCCAGCCGCGCTGGACTTGTTGGCGCGCGGCTCGTACGCGGCGGTGCTGATGGACTGCCAGATGCCGCGGATGGACGGGTACGCGACGACCGCCGAGATTCGCCGCCGCGAGTCAGGCCGCCGGCACACTATCATCATTGCGATGACCGCCTTTGCGCAGGAGGGGGCGCGCGAGCGATGCTTCGCCGCCGGAATGGATGACTATATCGCCAAGCCGGTAAGGCTGGAGGCGCTGGAGGCGGCGCTGGCGCGCTGGGCCCCGTTGAAGGGGACGCCGAACGGCCAAAACGGCAGCTCGAAGAGAGCGGCCGGGTCGGGTTGCGAGAGCATTGATCCGGAAGTGATGATCGAATTGCTGGATCTCTCGCGATCGTGTGACAGCGGCGATTTTCTCGGCGAGCTTATCGATATGTTCTATGGTGAGTTCGCTTCGCGCCTCGCCTTGATTCGCGAGGCCTCGTCGCGCGGCCAACTCGGTGAGCTGGACGAGCGCGCCCACGAGCTCAAGGGCTCGTGCCTCAGCCTGGGCCTCGGCCGCATGGCGACACTGTGCGGCGAGCTGGAAGCGCTGGCGCGGGAAGGGTCGGCCGAAGGCGCGCACGCGCTGCTCGATCAGATCGAACGCGAGGCCAGAGTTGTCCGCCCGCTGCTCGAGGCCGAAAGATCGTGCGCCTCGCGCGAGGATCGCGAAGCACGCGCCACACATGCGTAGTAAAAAAATCGCTTCGATCGAACCGGTGTGTTCCAGTTCTTTAACTAAATTCTCTGTGCGGTTGCCGTTCCTGGGCTTTTTTCCGTTATCCTGAGAGTGTGTGAATTTTTGCTCTCTGAGCCCTCTCCCGCGCGCTGACAAATGCTTGCGCGGGCGAGGGCAGGAAAAGACAGAAGAGGCGGCTTTCGCTGAGCGAAGGCTGCCGGGAAGATCAATCCGGGCGAGTAAGAGTTAGCACTCGAGCTGATTTTGTCTGGTCCATACACTGCTCGTCCGTTTCCCTGTCCATATCGGATTCCTGCATTCGTGTGCGAGCCGGTTGGGGTACACTGCATTGGAGGCATTAAATGAAAGCGGACTGGCAGGCTATCCTCGACTCAATTGCAACGTCGCTCCGCACCGATTCTGTCCTCGTTACATCGTCCCTGGTGTTCGTTGTCATTTTTGCGCTCGCAATAGCGCTGTACCTGGTAATCAAGCTTCTGGTCAATCGGGCGGGGCTTAATCTATCCGCGACGGTTTCGCTTGGTAACCAAATTGAGCAATCCGGCGGCTCGCCCGCCGACGGAGCTCCTTATACGCGGACAGGTCGCTTTGGGATCCGCGGCGGCTCGATCAAATTCACTCTGAAAGAAGAGCCAATGGTTGTGCGGATGAAGGCCGGCGCTCTACAGAAGGCGCAGACTCTCCTGGCGACCGGAAAAGATATCGATTCAGTCTGCCACGAGATCAATCCCGAGTACGCAAGCTGGGGATCGCATAAGCAGCAGATGTTTCAAAAGGCGATGGAGGCGGTGCTCAAATCCCAGAGTTAAACAGCGCCCCTCCTTTCTTATGGCACGCGAAGGATCTCACGTCGGTCCTCCGCGCGCGTAGTTCATCAGCCCTGAATTGAGTCTTTCAGCTTCGTTCGACGCGAGCCGCTGTTGCGGCACCGTCGAGCGAGCCATCAAATCTCGTAGCCCAGCCGGCGGGCGCAGTCGCGCAGGATTTCCGGCTCCCAGGGCGGACGCCGGGGATTTTTCGGATGCGGCTCGCTGGATGAAATTCGCCCCAGCAGGTGCAGAAAGGTCGCGGCCGAATGTTTGTAGGCCGGCACCGGCTCACGAAACGCTACGTTGCCCAGATACTGCAGCGCGTCAGCGAGCGCGTAGTAGGCCGGGTCGCCCGTTTCCCACAGCCGGTCGCGCTCGGCGAATTTCTCCGGGCGCAAAAGTCGCCAGGCCCAACAGGTAGTCCGAGCCGTATTCGATCATGTCGATACCGAGATCGTTGCCGGTGTAGATGCGCAACTCGGGCCGTATCGCGTCGCGCAGTGCGAGACGCCCCAGTTCGGTCAGCCGATCGAGCGAGGAATGCTTGATTCCTTTAAGCTCGCGAATTTCCATCAGGCCGCGCAGCGTCGCCTCGCTGAAGATCTCGCCGTTGGGCGCGAACATGCGTCCCAACTCGAAGCCCAGCACCTCCGAGTAGCCGCGGCATGCGGCGCGATACGCTGCAATCTTGTCGTGATCCGATTTTCCATGCAGCCGCGCGGTCTGAAACAGGATCGGGATGCCGCCGAATTTCACGATCAGTTCCATCTGGCGGCGATAAAGCGCGACCACGTCGCCGTCGCGGCCTTCGATATATGCGCCGGCGACAAACGGCACGCCGCCGCCCAGCGCCGCGCGGGTCCATCGCAGGACCTCGTGCTGTTCGGCGTCGCTTAGGTAGTTCACGTAGCCGGTGTCCATGTTGACCGCGTTCATCAGGCCGGCGCGATGCGTCGCCAGCAGATGGCGCTGAAATTCTTCGACCGCGATCGCGCCGCGAGCGTCATAGGGCAGCAGCGCCGCCGCGATCCCCGCCACCTTGCGGCCGGGCACGCGCCGCTCGATCAGTGTCTCGAGTTTCATCATCTAGGTTTAATCACGTCCTAATCATATCGCGGCGGCCCGCTTGGCCTTGGCCTCTTTCAGGCGCAGCGCCATCGCGGATTTCTTGTAATGCGCGTCGAGCGGATAGCAGCCGGAGGGCAAGCCATTGCGCGGCGCGGTGGTGCAATCGCTGAACGTCCGGCAAACCCGCTTGTGTTGAAGCGGCCGCCCATCGATCACGTCCCACAGCATCTCGGGATAGGTCAAAAGCATCCGCCCCAGGCCGACCGAATCCGTCCAGCCCATCCGGACCGCGGCCTGCGCCACGTTGGGGAGGAAATCCTGCAAATAGCTATACCCGGTTCCCACGATAATCAGTTCGGGAAAGCGGCCTTTGAGCACGCGCACCGCGTTCATCTGCCGCGCCACCTCAACCAGCGGATCGTCCGGCGGCCGGTAGCCGTCCGACGGTGGATAGGCCGCCGGCCGCTGCACGTGCGGCGTGTAGTATGGAGAGCCGGCGGTCAGGTTCACCAGCCGGATATCCATCTGATCGAGCAAGGCGAGAAAGCGCGCCGGCTCGCTCAAATCCTCGCGCGTCGGATCGGCCGGGTCTACGCCGAATCCCCATCGGTAGGGGACTAGCCGCTCAAATGGCTCTGGCTCTCCAACTCCCGCTCCAAGTGGCGAGGAGGCCAGCGCGGGCCGAAACGGCACCAGGTCGAAAGCCGAGAGCCGCACTCCAATTTTAAGTCCGGGGGCGATCGCGCGGATGCCCTCGACGATTTCACGCAGGAATCGCGTGCGATTCTCGAAGCTGCCGCCGTAGCGTCCTTCGCGCGTGTGCGCGCTCAGGAATTCGTGTCCCAGGTAGCCATGGCAGTGTTTGACGTCCACGAAATCGAAGCCCAGGCGCGACGCCGTGCGCGCCGCGCGATGGAAGTCCTCGATGATCGCGCCGACCTCGGCGTCGGTCAGCACCGGGAATTCGGCGGTGAGACCCAGCCGGCGGTCCAGGATCGGATGGCGATAGAGGATACGCGGCGCCGCGCGATGGTCCGCGCCAGGACGGCTGTAGCGCCCCGAGTGCGTCAGTTGCAGGCCGACGAGCAGGCCGTCATCGGAGCCGGTGACGCTGCGATGCTCCTCGATCAGGACCTCGCGCAGATGGGCCAGTCCGCGCTCGGTATGCGGAGCGATCACGAGTTGGTTGGGATTCGCGCGCCCCTCGTGACGCACGGCCACCGCCTCGCCGCCCCAGATGAGTTTCGCGCCGCTCTGTCCGAACCTCCGCCATCGGCGGACCGTATCTTCGCTGGGGTTGCCGTCGGCCGTGCCGTCCCATCCTTCCATCGGATGGACGGTGAGGCGGTTGGCGATCCTGATCCCGTGGCGCACGAGCGGCTGCGCCAGAGGCGAATCCGCTCCACTGGACAATTCCGGATCGCACGGGATCGCGAGGCCGAGCGAATCCAGATGTTCCCGGAACTGCGCTACGTCCCGCAGGCTTCCCAGTCGCGCAAACTCACCGGCCTTCATCCATCGGATTATGCGCGCAAGCGGCGCGCATTCTCAATGTGGCCACGGCTGCGTCAGCATCGCGCTCTGGGCCGCATCGATATAGGTCTGTGCGCCGCTGTCATACCAGGAGCCCGAGTAGTGCATTCCGATGCACCCCCACAACACCCGGTCCGTGTTCGTAGTGTCGGGATTGCTCTCGTAGTTGGCGATGTCGGCCGCGTAGGTGTTCGGCTGCTGGCCGCTGCTCGCGTAGTAGCTGGTATAGGCCCCGTCCATGCAAGCGCGCTGGTCGGCGTAGCGATAGTCGGCGGCAAAAGCGGTCGATTGCATGATCTCCGGCCAGGTCATCCATTCGTAGTAAATTTTGGTTTGCCACAACGACCATGACTGATAGCAGCAGTTCGGGCATGACACCGTGGAGCTACCTGGCTCGCTGATCGTGGTGTTCCACAAGGCCGTGAAGCTGCCCTGAACGCACTGTGCCTGCGTAGTGCGCTCGTCGCCAGCGCCGCCCTGCTGCCATCCGCTCTCGATCCAGCCCTGCGCGCGCACGACGTCCTCGTCGATCCCGTACTTGCACGCGGCCCAGCGCATGATCATGTCGGTCGAACCCGAGTAGTGGCCGTCCACGCGCTGATACTGGGTGTAACTGTCCCGGTAGTCGAAGGTGTAGCCGTTGGCCGCGTATGCCGCTAATTGCGTCGCGGTGGGCATCGTTTGGTTGAACGGCGTATTGGCCGGAACATTTTCCGCCGTCGCAGGTATCATCGCCGCGCATTGTGCGTCGGTGGGCAGTGACGCGCTCGTCGATAGCGTGGAGAAGTATTGTGGTCCGGGCGTCGGAGTCGCCGTCGGCGGCACAGGCGTAGGCGTTGGCGGCAAGCCCCCGGGGGTCGGAGTCGCCGTTCGCGGCACAGGCGTGGGCGTTGGCGGATCGGGCGGGGGTTGGTGGATCGGGAGTCGGCGTCGCGCTCGAATTGTTGACGATGGTCGAGACGTACGCAGTGCCGATCGGCACCGTGCCGCCTTGCTGGAAGACTCGCACCATCAGAGTGTGTGTGCCGTTCGCGACGGTGGTCGAGTTCCAGGCGAAATTACCGCTACCCGAGAGGACACTGGTTCCATCGACCTCTAACTGGTCCCAGTAAACGTCGGGGCCTAGCGTGACGGCCACGGTGACCGCTGTGCCGCTGACGCTCTGGTTATTGCCAGGTGCGCTGATTGTGATCTCGTTGCCGATATTCGTTGGCGTCGGCGTGGCGACAGGCGTGGTGCTGGGACTCGGCTTGGGCGTCGGAGTAGGCGTGTGAGGTGGTGGCGTGGGCGCCGGAGTCGGAGTGTGGGTGGGAGACGGCGTCGCGGTAGGACTGGGCTTGGGCGTCGGCGTGGAAATGTGCCGGACGCGCAACAAGTTTGGACGTCCAAGCAGCGCCGAGACCGAGGCGCCTTGCACATAGTCAGTGGCTGTCAACGCGAACAACATCGCGATAGCGAAAAAAAGGCGTGCCATCAATGCAAAAAAACGCTTCATCGATTTCCACCCCCGAAAAAAACGCTAAGCGGACAAACCTCTGCACCGCGGCGTCGCGCTCGCTTCGAGCACGGGGCCGCCACCGACACGTACTGCCGGTCTAAAAAGGGAGAGTTACGCCAGAAGAAGACGGATCAGTCGTAGCTGGTTTAGCGGCGCGGCTTCCTGCGCTGATCGGCAGGCAGAGAAGATCCTTCCCCCCGGAGGATCTTCCAAGCCATAACATCGCTACCAAATATATGAAGCTTGAAGAGAAGTGTCAACATATTTACGTATGATTACACATGTTCTTGAGTGAATTTTAGCGTTATTCTATGTATAAATTGTTCAGTTAGCGTATAACATGCAAATGATAGCGCTACTAACCGGATAGTGATTTGCTCGTTAATAGAGGACGAGCCCTTGCCTCCTCGCGCATCGCAAACGTAGAGAGTTGGATATGCCGCACAGCGACCCGAAGATGATTGAGAGAATCAGCAATGGCCGATAGCTATCGGATTTTCGGATTCACCGATGAGGAGCTTGCCACGCTGGAACTGAGCTGGCGCTCCGGCCTGTTCGACGGTCAGGTGGTGCTCGTTTCCGGCGCCGGCACCGGACTCGGCAAGGCGATCGCCTACCAGTTCGGACGTCTCGGCGCGAAAGTGGTCATCTGCGGCCGCAAACCGGAGCCGCTCGAGCGCACTGCGCAAGGGATGCGCCGGCTCGGAATCGATTGTCTCACCCACCCGATGACCATTCGCGATCCGGAACAGGTCGCGGCACTGTTCGAGGCCGCCTGGACGCGCTACGGACGGCTCGACGTGCTGGTGAACAACGCCGGCGGACAGTTCCCGCAGCCGGCGATCGATTTCAGCATCAAGGGATGGAACGCGGTGATCGACACCAACCTCAACGGCACGTGGTACATGATGCAGGCCGCGGCGCAGCGCTGGCGCGACGCCGCGAGTCCCGGTTGTATCGTGAACATCGTCGCCGTGGTGGAGCGCGGGATGCCCGGTGTCGCGCACACCTGCGCCGCGCGCGCCGGCGTTATTTACCTGAGCAAGACGCTCGCGGTGGAGTGGGCGCCGCTCCGCATCCGGGTCAACAACGTGGCGCCCGGCGTCACTGCGACTGAGGGCATGAACGTCTACCCGGAGGAGGCGCGGGCGGAGTTTCGCCGCGCCAATCCGATGATGAAGTTCGGCGACGCGCAGGACGTCGCCGACGCCTGCTGCTACCTGGCGGGCCCCAGCGGCAAGTTCATCACCGGCGAAGTCATCGCGCTCGACGGCGGCTTTCAGATGTGGGGCGAGCAATGGACCGCGGGGCGTCCGGATTACTACAAACTCAAGGAGTGAGCGGCCGCCGGACTGAAGACCATTGGCGCACTTGCGCGGGCGCATGCTATACGGCGTTGGGGGATATCTCTACAACGATCGTACGGCGCGATCAGGAGGGAAACAGACCATGGCTGGAAGCGGGCAAATATCCGAACACAGGCATCAGTCGAAAGCCAAAAGTCAGCATCCGATGACCCAGATAGCGACGCGGTCATTGTTCGAAAACCAGGAGGTGAGAGTGTGGGAGATGGACGTCGCGCCGGGCGACACCTTCGGCCTGCATCATCACACCAATGACTACGTGCTCTACATCACCAGCGGCGCCAACCTTAAGGTTGACGACAAGGATGCCGGGCCCTACGACTTCGTCGCGCACGACCGCTCGGTCTACTACATCAAGGCGGGCGGGACCGAGAGCTTCCGCAACGTCAGCCCGACGCCTTTTCGTGAGGCGCTGATCGAGATCAAGCGCAAGCCGCGTCCCCACCAGGATCGCGCGGGCTTCACCTCCTGCGACGCGCTGGTGGGCGCGCCCGACCGGCCGGGCAGCATCTGCGTGATGGAGAACGATCGCATGCGCATCCTCGAGACCACGCTGCCGCCGGGCAAGGCCCTCGGCCTGCAACGCTGCGAGCGCGACGCCGCGGTGTTCGTGGTTCAACCGGGCAAGGTCAAGGTGGTCGAGCGTGCGACCGCCGGCCCGGAGCGGGTCACGGAAGAGACGCGCAACGCCAAGGACGTGTGCTGGCAGCCGGGCGGTGTCGAACGCGACCTGGTAAACGTGGGAAAAAGTCTATATCGACAGATCAGCGTCGAAGTTAAGTGAACCTGGATCCGGCAAAGTGGTCAGTTCTCGCGACCGCTTCTAACGCGCAACGGGCGCAGCCCCGTGAGGGACTGCGGCCGTTGCTTTGGTCTATGTCGCCCGGCGCTTACTGATTTGGAAATAAGCGAGATTCAGGTTGCGCTCCGCGTCCTCTTTCTCCGCTGCATCGCGAGCGCAGGTTTAAACCGCAGCTCGACTCTCGCGCCCAGGGCCGCCGCCGAGCGGACAATGGTGCTGAGGGTCAGGTTCTTTACCCTTCCAGCCTCGATGCGCGCGATGAGCGGCTGTTTGACGTGCATCAGTTCGGCGAGCTTCGCCTGAGAGAGTCCGCGCTTGCGCCGCAGGTCAGCCAGTTGCTCTTCGACCATCATCTCGTTGAGTTGCGCTGCCACTTCCTTCTCTCGCCCGCGGCGGTCGATCTCCCGGTCGAGCCATCCCATAAAGTCTTTTGCCATGTCATCTGACCTCTTTCTGAAGTTGCCGGACCCGCTCAAGTACATCGTGCGGAAGGTCATTGCGCTTCTTGACCATCCCTTCCAACAACACGATGCGATGTCCTGGGCGAAACATGTAAAAAATCCGAACCTGTTCGCCGCGTAACTCGAAAAGCCCGCCGCCCAGCGGCGCCGACCGAGGCCTGCGGAGGCGATTGCCACGTTCCCGCACCAGCTTGATCAAAGCGGCAGCTTCATCAAAGGCGCGAACGTCGGTAAGGCCGGAGATGAAGTCCCGCACCCGCGACCCGTGCTCTTCGACCTTCCACTTGGCCACAGATAGGGACAATAACATCTGTGTTATCGGCAGGTCAAGGGCAGTGGAACTTCCTGCCCTTAGGCAGCGCGATCATGCGCCTTCAGCGCATCTTCCGCATCGCCACTCTGAAAAGGGCGCGCGGGGCGTTCGGAGAGGCGCCGAGCGGAAGACAGTTAACCGTCGCGACCGCTTCGGACGCGCAACGGCCGCAGCCCCGTGAGGGACTGCGGCCGTTGCTTTGGTCTATGTCGCCCGGCGCTTACTGATTCGGAATCAGCTCGACCCGGCGGTTTTGAGCGCGCCCTTCGGCTGTCTTGTTGGTCGCGACAAAGTCGGTCTTCCCGTACCCGTGCGGGGTTAGGCGGCTTTCCGCGATGCCGTGGTCGGCCAGGTATCTCACCACCGAGTCGGCGCGGCGCTCCGAGAGTTTCAGGTTGTAGCGTACCGATCCGATCGCGTCGCAGTAGCCATTGACGTTGACGGATACGTCGCCGTGCTGCTTCAGGATGCCAGCGGCTTCATCGAGCACCGCCGCATCCTGCGGACGGATGTTGTACTTGTTGAAGTCAAAGTGCACGCCACGCAGGATTAGCTTCTCCGGCGGCGGAGGCGGCGGAGGAGGTGGCGGCGGAGGCGGAGGCGGTGGCGGAGGAGGCGGCGGCGGCGGAGCCGGCGGGCACATATAGTGACCGATCACTCCACCAATCAGACCACCGCCGGCGAGCCCGGCCGGAATGCCCCACGCGAAGTAACTTCCCAGGTGCGAGCCATGGTTCTTGGTGGTCAGGAGAACCGCGGTGTCGATCCCGGCACCGGCTATCGCGCCGATCCCGGCGCCCAGAATCTCGCAATTTCTCTGATCTTCGTTGGCCGAGCAGCCGGCAATCATAGCCACGGCTGCCGCTCCCATCAGGTACAGACCTAGTTTTCTTCTCACCATCATCCTTCCTTCCCAGCCTTTGGACGAGGAGCGCGCTCCAGCGATGCCTCCCCCGGCCAGCTAGAGTTGCCAAAAAAAAATTCTTCAAATCTTCAAAATATCTGAAACCTTGTCTCATAAGTCTCGACGCGCGACAAGCCCATCCTGAGTCTTTTTAACCCCGGGCATGGCTCCCGGGTTGGCCCTTACTAACGGTTCTTTACTAATGTCCCGACCAACCGTCCCGCTATTCGACTTAACCCGGCTATGGTATAGCAACGCCTATCAGGTTCTTTAGCCATCAGCCGGTCCCTAGGAGAAAGCAATGCGCTTCGGCCTCTTGTACTCACTTCAGTCGCGGCCCGACAAGCCAGCGACCCAGGCGCAGATCTACCGCGAGATGCTCGAGCAGATCGAAGCCGGCGAAGGTCTGGGTTTCGACTCCGCCTGGCTGGTCGAGCATCACTTTCTCGCCGACGGCCTGTGCCCTTCGCCGCTGGTGGCCGCGGCCGCGATGGCCGCGCGCACGCGGCGCATGACTATCGGCACCAGCATGTACCTGCTGCCGCTCCATCGCCCGGTGCAATCGGCCGAGGACGTGGCCGTGCTCGACAACCTCTCCAACGGCCGGATCATCCTGGGCGTGGCGGCGGGCTACCGGCCCGAGGAATTCGCCGGTTACGAAGAGGAACGGTCGGGCCGCGAGCACCGGATGGAAGAGCAGCTCGACATCATGATCAAGGCGTGGACCACCGAGTCGTTCTCCTACGAGGGCCGCTACTACAAAATTCCCGAGACTGCGGTCACGCCCAAGCCGGTGCAGAAGCCGCATCCGCCGATCTGGATCGGCGCTTCGACGCGAGGCGGAATCCGCCGGGCCGCGCAATGGGCGGATGCGCTGGTCGCTTCGCCACGCCATCATATCGCCGAACTCAAGCAGCACTTCGCGATGTACGGTGAGTACTTGCAGCGTTTCGGCAAGCATCCGTCGTGCGTCCCGGTCATCCGCGAAGTCTATTGCGCCCCGACTACCGCCCAGGCCGAAGAAGAGGCGCGCGACGGCGTGATGTATATCCACGGCGGAATGTACGGCAAGTGGGCGGGCGTGCGGCCGCTGCGGGACGACCACGGCGAGCTGGTCAAGGATCCGGCGACCGTGACCTTCGAGAGCCATCGCGAGCGCTTCATCATCGGCAGCCCGGAGCATTGCGTGCGCGAGATAAAGCGCTACCAGAGCGAGATCGGAATGGACTACCTTATCTGCTGGATGCAGTTTCCGGGCGTCGAGATGGATAAGACGATGAACTCGATGCGGCTGTTCGCCAAAGAAGTAATGCCGCACGTTGAAAGCTGATACCGGGAGGTTCACCGACAATGCGTAGCTGGATCGATCTCAATAGCGACATGGGCGAGTCCTTCGGCAACTACGTGCTGGGCCGTCCCGACGAAGTGATGAAGCAGATCAACCACGCCAACATCGCGTGCGGCTTCCACGCCGGCGACCCGGTGTGGATTCGGCGCACTGTGGAATCCGCCAAGCGCTACGGCGTGACCCTGGGCGCGCATCCGGGATTCCCGGACAAGATGGGTTTCGGGCGCCGCCTGATGAACATCACGCGCCAGGAGGCGCGCGACTACGTGGTCTACCAGGTCGGCGCGGTCAAGGCCTTTGCCGACGCCGCCGGGGTCAAGCTTATCGCGGCCAAGCCGCATGGCGCATTTTACCTGTGGGCGCAGCAGAGCGAGGAAAACGCACGCGCGATCCTCGAGGGCTTTCGCGAAGTCGATCCCAACTTCGTCGCCTACCTGCCGGCGCTGCCGCGCCATCCGATGCTCGAGGTCGCGGAGAAAATGGGCTTCAGAGTGATCAAGGAATTCTACCCCGGCCTGGTGTACGCCGACGACGGATCGATCGGCGTCAAGCGCACCTATGGCGAGGAAAATGTCGAGGAGATGGTCGGCCTGGTGATGAAGTTTGTCACCGAGGGCAAGGTCAAAAGTTCCAGCGGCAAGGAGATCAAAGTCGAAGCCGACAGCATCTGCGTCCACGGCGACGTGATCAACGCGCCCGAGGTTCTGACCGCGATGCACAAGGCGCTCAAGCAGGCCGGCGTGACCGCGCGCAGCGCGGTGCAGGACTCAAAGGGCAAGGGCAAAGGCAACGGCCGCGCGCATGCCGCGCACGCCCACGCGTGAGCGGGCTTGACCTCTCCTTGTCCTCGGCGTTTTGCATAACCTAGGTGAGGGCCGGGTACGAGACGCACCCCTGTATGTGAGTTATGCCTGTTGGGGTCCATCGCCGTTTGTGAGTTTTCTTGAGCGAGGCGAGTCCGCCTGTTGGGTCATCCTGAGCGAAGCGAGTCTGCGAGCGAAGTCGAAGGACCTCGCGCGGTCCTCCGCGCGTCAAACCGAGATAAGCCGCAATTCAGCGGATGACCCGAGAGCGACAAAGTCGATTATTATTTATGGCGAAAATCCGGAAATCGTGGATTACGCGCGGAGGACCGCGCGAGGTCCTTCGACTTCGGCAGCCTTCGCTCAGGATGACCGAAGAATGGACTAGCTCGCTGCCGCCTTCGTAAAAGGTCGTCGAGAAGTCAGGACGAGAGAAGCCAGGAGAAATCATCACGATGGCGCTGGAAAAATTCGTCAATGCCTACGTCGCGCGCACTCCGCGCTCGCGCGAGATTTACGAGGACGCGCGCACCGTCCTGCCCGGCGGAGTCAGCGGCAACGCCAAGTTTCTCAAACCCTATCCGCTCTACGTCAAACGCGCCCGCGGCTCGCACGTAATCGACGTCGACGGCAATGACTACGTCGACCTACTCGACGCGGTCGGCGCGGCCATCCTGGGCCACGGGCACGACTCGATCAGGCGCGCGGTCAAGGAGCAGATCGACGAGGCGATCCTGCCTCTGATGGCGACCGAGCTCGAGGTGAACCTGGCCAAGAAAGTCTCGCGCCTGATGGACTACATGGAGATGATTCGCTTCGTGAACAGCGGCTCCGAGGCGACCTTGATGGCGATGCGGGCGGCGCGCGCATTCACCGGGCGCGAGCGGGTCGCCAAGTTCGAGGGCAACTACCACGGCCAGCACGACTGGTCGCTGATTGGCGGCGCGGCGGGCGGGCAGGGGCCCCACAGCGAGCCGGTCTCGATGCCCGACTGCGCCGGAATCCCGCGCTCGGTGGTCGATAACGTCCTGATGCTCCCGTTCAACGACATGGCCGCGATCGACCTCGTGCGCCGCCACGGGCCAGAGCTCGCCGCCGTGATCATCGAACCGGTGGCGGCGTTCTTCACCGGCGCGGTCCCGGCCGATCCGGAATTTCTGCGCGCGCTCCGCAAGGTGACCGAGGAAAACGGCGTGATGCTCATCTTCGACGAGATCGTAACCGGCTTTCGTCTCGGCCTGGGCGGCGCGGCGGCCCACTTCGGCGTGCGCCCGGACCTCGGATGTATCGGCAAGATCGTCGGCGGCGGGTTCCCGGTCGGCGCGTTCGGCGGACGGCGCGATTTGATGGAGAAGGTGATCACGCCGACCAAGCAGCCCTCGGACCTCAAGGAGAAAAGCTTCGCCTCGGGCACTTTCTCGGGCAATCCGATCAGCATGGCGGCCGGATTGGCCGCGCTCACTGAACTGGAGCGCAACCCGGTCTACGAATACGTCGGGGCGATGGGCCACGCGGTGCGCGAGGGAATCGCCCAGAGCGCGCGGCGCGCGGGCTTCCCGGTCCAGGTAACCGGTATCGGATCGCTCTTTCACGTCCACTTCGCCGACGAGCCGATAACCAGCAAACGCACCGCGATGCGCGCCAATCACGCCCGCCAGTACGAATTCAGCATGGGGCTGCTGTCCAAGGGCATCCTGCTGACACCCCATCATCCGGGGTTCCTCTCGGCCGCGCATACCGCCGAGGACGTGAAGGAAGTGCTGCGCGTCGCCGACGAGGTGCTGCGCGAGATGGCTGCGGGCTAAGCGGAAGGAGGCGGGGCGCGTCGCGATGGATGTCCGTTACGACTTCGGCGGCGACGAATATATCTTTGTCGACTTCGATATCGAGATGAGTCTCGAGGTCAACTTCAAGATTCTCTCGATCTGCCAGGAAATCGAACGCGAGCGCATCCCCGGAGTGATCGAGGTATGCCCCGGCAACGCGTCGTACCTGATGCACTACCGGCCCGAGGAAATCGATCCGGACAAGCTGGTCAAGGAACTGCGCAAACTCGAGCATCGGGCCGACCATATCACGGCGATCAGCTCGCGCATGGTCGACATCCCGGTGCTCTACGACGATCCGTGGACCAAGGAATGCGCGATACAGTTCGCCGAGCGCCATCAGGACCCCTCGGTCACCAACCTCGAATACCTGATGCGCATCAATGGCTTCAGCGACAAGCAGGAATTTATCCAGGCGCACTCCGGGCGTCCCTACTGGATTTCGATGGTCGGTTTCGTGCCCGGCACCGCGTGGGGCTACCAGATGGTGCCGCGCGAGCGCGCCTTGCAGGCGCCGAAGTACGTCCGCCCGCGCACGGATACGCCCGAGCGCACGGTCTCGCACGGCGGCGCGTTCATGGCGATCTATCCGGTGCGCGGACCGGGCGGCTATCAATTGATCGGGATGACGCCGGTGCCGGTCTACGAGCCCGAGGGGCGGCTGGTCGATCTGCGCGAGACGCGAATCCTGGCCAAGGCGGCGGATCGATGGAAATTGCGGCCGATCGATCTCGATGAATTCAACGCGATCCGCGCCGAGGTCGAGGCCGGCACCTATCGCTACAAAATCGTCGAGCAGGAATTCAAGCCGGCGGTCTATTTCGAGGATCCGGAGCGCTACCTCAACCGTCTGCAGGAAGAAGCGCGCGCATGCTCAAAGTCCTGAGACCCGGGCTCCTGACCACGATTCAGGATGCCGGCCGCTTCGGCTGGTATCACATCGGGATGCCGCCGTCGGGCGCGATGGATCAGTTTTCGTTTCGCGCCGGCAATCTGCTGGCCGGTAACGACGAAGGCGCCGCCGCGCTGGAGACGACTTTCCTTGGGCCCGACCTCGAGGCCGCCGCCGACGTGACGGTCGCGGTGACCGGCGCGCCGCTCGAATTGAGGCTCAACGGCGAGGACGCTGCCGATGTGGGTCGCGCTCGCGCTCAAGCCGGGCGACAAGCTCCAGTGCGGACAGGCGGTCGCGGGCGTCCGATCATACATATGCGTCCACGGCGGAATCGACGTGCCCGAATTGCTGGGCAGCCGTTCGACCTACCTGCTCGGCCGTTTCGGCGGAATCGGCGGCCGCACAATAGCGGCGGCGGACCTGCTCGCCACGGGTGCGCCGCGCCGCGGCGCCCGCCGAGCTTACCGGGCGCCGCCTCGATCCGCGGCTCTTGCCGACCTTCCCGGAGGTCACGGAACTGCGCATCCTGATGGGTCTTTGCAGCTATCGGCTCACCGAGGAGAGCATCGCGCAGTTCCTGAACACGCCGTGGGAGGTCTCCACCGAGGCCGATCGTATCGGCTACCGGATTCACGGAGCCGGGTTTCAGTTTCGCGATCGCGAGCCGCCATTCGGCGCCGGGTCCGACCCCTCCAACGTGGTCGATGTCGGCTATCCCGTAGGCTCAATTCAGGTGCCCGGAGGAAAAGAGGGAATCCTGCTGATGCGCGACGCGGTTACCGGCGGCGGCTACGCGACCATCGGCACCGTCATCCAATGCGATCTCGATCGCGTGGCGCAGGCCCCTCCGCGTACACAGTTTCGCTTTCGCGCGGTCACGATCCAGGACGCGCTGCGCCTCCGTGCGCAATACAAGGCGCGCCTGCGTGCGCTCGCGGCTTCGCTCGCCCTGTTCGACAGCGTCGGCTGGCTCGGCCAGTAGCCGTGACGACCGAAAGTTAGCCGAAGCTCACTATCAGTCATCTTGGGAGTTTGTAAATTTATTGATCCGCAACCAGCGCCGGTCGCGAGCGGCCCATACGCGGGACGCCGTCTGCGGAAATGCTCCGCCCCCTGACCTCGCCAGAGTTTCGATTGAGTGGGTCCGCTCGGTTAGATCGTTCGCGGACCCTTTGGCGGCGAGGCCAGGGGGCGGTGTTAGTTCGGTTGAGCGCGCGTTCGACTAGGCAAGAGAACTAAAGCGAAAGACTACTGTCCGCCGCCCGCGGATTTCGCCAGCTGGTGATACATCGCCGCGAGCTTTCTACTGTGCTTTTCCATCTCGAGATAGTGTGCGGCGGCCTGCTTCATGTAAGTCTCTTGCGTCACGATCACTTCCTGGTCCGATCCCGTGCGCTTTCCCATGGGCTTGTGGATGGCTTCGTATTGAGCTTTTGCCTCCTCGGCCTCTTCCTTGTGCATCTTCGCCCGGGCTTCATAGTAGTTCGCAAGCGCCTCGTAGTCCTGAGCAGTCTTGGCGTTCGGCTGCCATGGTTCCCACATTCTGGTGGGTGATCTCCTCTGCCATCCCCACCCCCGACCACGCTGCGGCGACCAGGCATGCAACGAGTAGCGCAAACAACGATGATTTCCCTCTCAACATCAGCTTCGGCTCCTTATGGTTGGGTGCTCCCCCCGGAGCGACCTGCATACGCACCGGGTAGCCGCATAGCACAAAGCATTTCGGCGGGTTTTTTTCAAGCCCAATTGCAGCATGACAGGAAGGCCTGGCGATGCAAAAGGCAATCGGGCCGCGCGCGGTCTCATTGCGGCTGCCGACGCGCCGACTATGCAACTCCCGCCGCGTCGGCCCCGCCGCCGGCCGGCGGAGAAAGGGCGAGTTCTTTAGCAGGCAAGTGTTACCGCTCATCTGATCGTTCTTTATCCGTCTGTTAATAAACGCTCGTTATTAAAAGAGTGGGACTGCTTGACATTCCGTTTAGATCAAGCATTATAGCGTCCATTCGGGGCGTGGCCTGCGCGGGTAGCCTTACCTAGGGGATCCTGTCTATTAGGGCAACTCTCGCGCCGCCTCCGGTGCAACTGATGGGTGAAATAGGCAAGACGCGGTAGATACGGCATCGCGTCTCAATTGGTCCGCACGTAACCGCTCGGGGGTCGACGGTTAAAATCGCGGGTGGCTCGGGGGGGGCCGCGCGCAAGCGAGTTACGTCAAGTTTACGGTGACGATGCGGCGTCAGGAATTTTTCCGAGAGGTGGCCTTTGCTTCACGGGGCGATAGGTAAAATCGGCAGCTGGTCAGTTGTGTGCGCGGCGCTGGTGGTGCTGTGCGTCACGTCGGTCGGATGCGAAGGTGAGGCGCAAAAGCGCATCATCAAGGAGCGTATCGGAAACTCCTCCGAGGGACGCTCGCTACCCGAGCACGAGGATTACTATGGCTCAACCGTGGCGGACAAAGACCACGCGTGGGTGGTCGGTACCTACGGCACGATCCTGAGCATCACCGACAACGCCACCAAGGTCGAGCTGCAGAAAAGCGGGACTCACGTCTCGCTCTTCTCGGTCAGCTGCGCCGACGCCAAAAACTGTGTCATCGGCGGAGAGCAGACGCTCATCCTGCGCACGACCGACGGCGGCAAGACCTGGGATAAGGTCGACGGGCCCAAGGCCGTGACCGAAAACCTGCTCGCGATGAGCCGCGGCAAGGACCCTAATCAGATTTGGGCGGTCGGTCCCGAGGCGTCCATTATTCACTCCTCCGACGGGGGCAAAACCTGGGAAGACCAGAGCCTGCACAAGGACGAAGCCTTAAACGGTGTCGCCTTCCTGGACGACAAGAACGGCTGGGTCCAGGGTGAATTCGGCGTTATCAAGCACACTAGCGACGGCGGCAAGACCTGGGTCGAGTCGGATAAGGTCGTCGGGCTGCCCAAGTACGTCGAAGACGTGACCGATGCCGAGGCTTATCATCGCGGAATTCCCGAGCTCTCCGAGCAGGACCTCTACCTGTTTGGTAGCGCATGGACCAGCCCGCAAAAAGGATACATCGTGGCCGCGAGCGGCTACGTGCTTGAGACCAACGACGGCGGCGCGACCTGGCAGGCCAAGCGCGGCGGCAGCAACTCACTGTTCGCGATAGCCGCGCCGGCCGGGCATCCGGCGGTCGCGGCGGGCCTGCTGGGAACGGTTGCCCACGAGGGCAACGGCGGCAATTGGACGATCGACGAGGGTGTGTCGAGCCGCGTGTACACGTGGCTCAGAAGCGCCTCGTTTTCGCCCGACGGCTCGCTTGGGATCATGACCGGCGGCAATGGCGCGGTGCTGGTCTCGCACGACGGCGGCGCGACCTGGGACGCGTTGAACAAAGATATGATCGAGGCAGCGGGTGTCGCCGCGGCCAAGAGCTGAGTCGGAGCGGGCTAAAGTCGACAAGGACCAAAGTCGAATGGACCGGGAAGTAGCGGCTGCACTAGATGCCGTCAAGCGATCCGGACGTTAAGAGCAGGAAATTTAATGGCGACGTCAAGTACAGACAAATCGGTAGCCGCTGCCATGAGCAGATTGCCGGCGGCGGAACGCATCACCCACGGCATCGCCCGACTCACACTGAGACATCGATGGCCCACGCTGGCGATACTGACCATCATCACGATCTTCTTCGCCTTCCATGCGGTGAAGGTCCAGATGTACAGCCAGTTCGCCGACCTGTTGCCGCAGGCTCATCCGTACATCAAGGCCTACAACCACTTTCGTACCACTTTCGGCGGCGCCAACATCGTCAGCCTTTCGCTGCGAGTGAAAAACGGCGACATCTTTAATGCCGACACGCTGAAGAAGATCCGCTACGTCACCGAGAAGGTCGACCAGATTGACGGCGTCAACCACTACCAGGTGGCGTCGCTCTCCCACGTCAAGATCCGCCGTCTGGAAGCGCGCTCGGGCGGCCTGATCAAGTCGGTGCCGGTCTTGCCCGAGCAAGTTCCCACCGATCCGGCCGAACTGAAAGAACTCAAAAAGGAGATGTACAACAACGATATCGTCTATGGAAAATATCTCTCCACAGACGGTAAGGCCGCGCTGATCCTGGCGGGTTTCAACGAAGAACGGCTCGACTACGGTAATATTCAGCATCAGATCATGCTCATTCGTCAGCACGTGGAGGACAACAACACCGTGCTGTACGCCGCGGGCGAGCCGATGCTGAAGGGCTGGGTGTGGTTCTACACCGGCGAGCTGGCGGAAATTTTCGCGGTCACTTTCATCTTCATTTTCGGTACGCTGGTCATTTACTTCCGCCGGCTCTATGGCGTGCTGCTGCCGTTCATTGGCGCGGTCGCGCAAGCCATCTGGGGCCTCGGCTTCCTCGGCATCCTGGGTTATAACCTGGACCCGTTGGTGCTCGTCATACCGCTGCTGGTCTCGGCGCGCGCCGCCAGCCATGGCGTGCAGATGGTGGAGCGCTATTTCGAGGAGCTTGAAGCGACCGGGGATAAACGCCACGCCGTCTCGATTGCGATGGGCGAGTTGTTGCTGCCCGGCGGAATCGGCGTGTTGGCCGACGCCGCCGGCATCCTGGTGCTCGCCGTCGCGACGATCCCGCTAGTCCGCAAGCTGGCCTTCTTCGCGAGTTTCTGGGGTTTTTCCAACCTCTTCACGATCCTGCTCCTGATCCCGCTTCTGCTCGATGTTTTGCCGGCGCCGACCAAGACCACCCACTACGTACCGCAGTGGATGCACGACCTGCTCGCCTGGGTGGGCGAATTCTGCACCAGCAAGAACGGCCGTTGGGTGGTCTTCACGATCGCGGCGGTGGTCGTAGCAGCGGGCGCCTACGAGGCGAGTTCGGTGCAAGTCGGCGAGACTGAGGCAGGCTCCCCGTTGCTGTTTCAGAACTCGGACTTCAACATTTCGGCGCGCGCAATCAACAAGGACTTCGCCGGTTCCAACCAGCTGGTGATTTACATGCAGGGCGCCAAGGATGACGCTCTCAAGGATCCGGCCGTACTGGCCGTGCTCGACAACCTGCGCCACTACATGATGGAGCAGACCGAGGCGGGTGGCACGCGCGACTTGCCGACCCTGGTGCGCAGCGTCAATCGCCTGTATCACTACGACGATCCAGCGTGGGCGGTAATTCCGCAAACCCAAGCCGGCGTCGGCAACATGACCTTCATGTATGAGGCCAACGCCCCGGTGCCGGGCGTCATCTTGGAATACATGGATTTTCACGCCCGCGACGGCCAATTCGTGGTGTTCTATAAAGACGCGAAGGGGACGACCATCGAGGAGGCGACCATGCGGGCCAAATTGTTCATGGCCGCGCATCCAATGAAAGATGTCCAATTCGTGCTGGCCGGCGGCACTATCGGCACCACGGCCGCACTGAATGACGAGGTCGCCTATTCCGACCGGGTTAGCACCATACTGATCGTTTTGGTGGTCTTCGTGCTGGTGACCTTCAGCTACATGTCGTTCGTGGCCGGCGGCATGGTCATGATCACGCTGGTTGCCGCCGGTATCGTCAGTTTCCTGTACATCGGCCTCAAGGGCATCGGCATGAACATCAATACCCTGCCGGTGACCGCGGTCGGTATGGGAATCGGCGTCGACTATATTCTGTATGTGGTCGATCGGATCAAACGCGAGTATGGCCGGTTGCACGACCATAACGCGGCGATCAAGCGGGCGATTGCGACCTCGGGCATGGCGGTTACGTTCACGGCGACCACGCTGGTCGGCGGCGTCATCCCGTGGGTGTGGATGTCGGATCTGCGGTTCTCGGCTGAGATGGCGATGCTGCTGGCGTTGCTGATGATCACGCACTGGCTGTCGGCAATCACGCTGGTGCCTTCGATTTTCTCGATCATCCGGCCGAAGTTCGTCGAGCGGGGCGCTGAAATCTCGGACGAGGATTTGGAATTGATTGAAAAGGATGTTTCGGCTGCGGAAGTGAGCTGAATGGAGGCCGGGGAAGGGCTCTGTTTGGTGTCTAGAGGTTGTTGGTTTTGGTTTTAGCAAACTTCGGGGGATGCAACATGAATGTAGGTGGAAAAAGCATAGAGCGACTCTGGTTGTTGGGTTTGGTAGCGGCGCTCGCGCTAGCGGTGGCCGGGTCCGCATCGCGGGCCTATGCGCAGCAGGGAGTTATGCAAAACCTGGAGGACAGCTTCGAACTCCACGGCTACGTGGAGAATCAGGAAATCATCCGGTCAGGAGAACTACGTAAGCGACTACAACGTGGCGTCGATCCGCAGCCGTCTCGACGTTCAACCTTCGGGCCAGATACTCAAGGATGTCAATCTGGGGCCCTTGGGAACAGGTCTGTCGTTGAACTACTTCGCCGAACTCCGGCCTGGCTACGAGGGCGTATATGATTTCGTAACCGACCGCTTCGGCAATCATACCACGGGGTTCTCGGGCATCGGCGTCTCGGAATTTGATGGCACCGGGCAGAACGCCGGTTTGGCGCTGCTCAATGCCTTCGGATTCCAACCGAAGCAATTCAAGGGTGTGGTGGCCCGTAATCTACTATTTCCGGAGCCGGTCGTCCAGAACATCAGCGACTACCGCGTCGTAAACGGAGTTCCGACCACATGCTGGAATTGCATAAACGCATGGCAGTCGATGTCAGCAATCTGCGCTTCGAGCGCGACGACAGTAACCATTATTACTATCCCCTGCGCGAAGCCTATCTGGACTTCCGCTGGGACTTCTTCGGCTCCAACCTGCTGCGCCTCGGCAAACAGCAGGTCGTGTGGGGCAAGGCTGACTTCTTCCGCCTCCAGGACATCATCAACCCGGTCGATTTCGGGCAGCACTTCTTCATCGAGCCCTTCGAGGACACTCGCATTCCCACAGCTCGCGGCTTGGTTGCAGCATCGTTTCGGCGACGTGGCGGGAATGCAGGACGTAGCGGGCAACGTGGTATGGAACTTTGATACGTTCAATCCGGTTGGACTAGGTGTGGGAGGCACGCCCTGGGCAGTGAACTTCGGCGACCAGAAAAAGGCGTTTGCGTTCGACAACAGCCTGTTCGACGCAGGACTTTGCACCGGAAGCACGACCCCCAGTGTCTGCAACCCCCACCATGTCAATTTCGGCCTTACCCAGGAGAAGGGTGCCTAACTGGAATTTCAGCAACGACGGCATCGGCACGAAGTGGGACTTCCAGCTTCCGCATCCGTCAATTCGTTTCGCGCTGACCGATTGGTACGGCGTCGCGCAAACACCGGTCTTCGTGAATAGTACGATTCAGGTACTGGCAGATCCAGCTCATCCGGGGCAGATTCTTCCGGGCAGCAATTTTCCGATGTCGGGCGTGAATTGCTCGAAGCTGGCGCAAATCAGTGCTGGCTTTCCCGGCAAATATGGGCCGGGCGGCGGCAATTTGCCGATTATCGCAACCACCCCGAACAATATCCACTTGACCAAAGGCGTCAGTGGGCAGACCTTCCTGAACAATTGCACTTTTGGCGGCGGGGCGGAAATCCGTTACCACAAGGACAACACGCTTGGGCTGTCGGCTGACTACTTCGAGCCGTTCAGCGGTGTGGTTATCCGCGTCGAGTCATCGTGGACGCACAACGCGCTTCTCAATGACACCGACTCACTCGATTGGACGACCAACAACGACATCCTGCAGTACGTCGTCGGCTTCGACCGTCCGCACTTCATCAAGTTCCTGAACCCGGATCGTACCTTCTTCACCAGCTTCCAGGTGTTCGAGACCTACTATCCGGGCGCGCATAGCAACAACGGCGGCAAGGACGGGTTGGTCACTGGGACGAACGACTTTACTTTCACCGCGTTCACCCAGACGCACTACTATCGCGACCAGATCATCCCGCTCATCTTCGCGGCGTTCGGTACTGAGGGTACGGACGCGACGATCGGCGGCAACAATGAATGGCTGATCAACGACCATTGGTCGGCGGTGATTGGCTTCGATGCCTTCCTGGGTAAGACGCATCAGCACAACATCGGACCGAACGCAGCCTTCCAGGCAGCAAGCCAGCCAGAGCGGGAGACGCCCGTACAGCGCAGACATCTTTGGTCCTGCGCACATGCAGGCGGGTGGTGCCCAGCGGAACAAGGATGACGAGTTCTGGACTCGCTTACGGTATCGCTTCTAGGTAAGAGTGGTAGTAATGAGACTAGTTCCGGGGCCCGGCACGCCGGGCCCCGGAGCCTTAAAAGGGAGTTAGAGTCACGGAATTAAGGCTGCCAGTTGGGCTCCAGCCACGGGGGCGGAAGGTATGGGCGCTTGCGCTGGTCGCCGTAGTTGTCGTGATCGTCGGCGCCTATGCGCTGATGCAAAGCCACGCGCGCGACCGCTGGACGGTTTCGATAACCGATCCTTCGATGATCGCGATCCGCAACCTGGTCGTGAAGGGCAACGTCTCGCAAGCGACCAACAAACTCAATTCAACTTATCGCTTCGATCGTGATTCAGGACTGATCGCGCTCAGGCAGTTTTCGATCATCGTCCTGCAGCGCGGGCTCAAGGAGCGCGATCCTTTCGAGCAGTGCTATGCAGCCAGCGCGCTCGCCGAGGGCGGCGAGAACGGAGCGCTGCAAATGATGGCCAATACCTTTCAGACTGACCCCGATCTCAGTCTGAAAATGGCGGTCGCGGATGGTCTGGGCGAGGTCGGTGACCGCAAGGCGGTCTCCATCCTGGGGCATCTCTACTACCACGGAGAGATGTTGGATCGCCGCTTCATCGTCAACGCCCTGTCATCGGCAACCGATCCGAGCGCCGTGGTGGTGCTCAGCGACGCCGTCAAGCAGTCTTCCGACCCGGGGTTGCGCCTTGCCGCGCTCAAGGGCTTAGGGCGGATCGGCAATCGCGATGCGCTCCCGCTGCTGAAGCAGGCCTTGACCAAGGGGCGAGCCTTCGAGCGAGTGATGGCGGCGGAATCGCTGTTGCTGATGGGCGACAACTCCGGGCTTCCACTGTTGCGCGCCACACTGAACAACCATTCCGACGGCAATGCGCAAGCGATGGCCGCCGTTGCCCTGGGATACGCGCATGACCCGGCCTCGCTGCCGATGCTGCGGCAGGCGTTGACCGACCAGAATATCGACGTTCGTCTCGGCGCGGCAGCGGCACTGACGCATTACAACGACGCCGGCGGGATCGCATATCTTAGGGGCGCGATTCGCGATCAGGATCAGGTCACGCGGCGCCACGCGGCGGAGCTGTTCGACGACATCGCGTTTGACGCTGGACATCCAATTCTGGTGGACGCGCTGTCATCGTCCGACGCGGAGGTTCAGTTGGCGGCGGTCAAGACGCTGGGGACCGGCGGCGGCGATCCAGAGGTTGAGCTGCTCGGCTCGCTCCTGCGCGACAGCAAGGACCCGATCACGCGCGCGGATATCGCCTGGTCGTTGGGACGTATCGGGAGCCCCAACGGAATCGAGATGCTGCTCGCAATGGTCCAGGAGCCCGACCCTGCGGTGCGCTACACGGCGGCCGACGGACTGGATCACACCGCGATGCATTTGTTAGGAGGCAAGCGGCTCGGTAGCCGCTGATATAGAGGCAGAATGGGACGAGGAGCTGCGAACGGTAAGCATTGACTGTCCCCCACGGGGAAAAACTGACGGAAGGGACGACTAAACGGAGGAGATGAGCATTATGCGACGTAATTTACAGCCGCACGAGGGACGCGCCGCGAGGCCATGGTGCCTGGCATTGGCGGTCCTGGTTACGGCGGCGGGCCTTTGCCTCGGCGGTGGCACCGCAAAGGCGCAGGACGTGAAGAGTTATACCCGGGCCACATTCGACGAATGGTTGGCCAAGAACAAGGACGCGAAGCCTGACTTCAAGGTTGGCGATGTTCTGACTTCCAAAGATATCGAACGGATGCGACCGTTCGTTTTTCCTGGTTACGTCGAACAGTTCAACTTCCCCGAGTTCAAGGCGACGATTGCCGCGCCCGTAGACCACACTCCGCGCAAGGACTACATGGCTTGCACGGAAAAGTATCAGAGCCAGGTCCGTCTGCAGCCCGACCACACGATGGCCAACTATGTCTGCGGCCAGCCTTTTCCAAATTCGGCACTGACCGCGAGCGATCCGGAAGCAGGATGGAAGGCCGCGTGGAACTATGAGTACCGCTGGCAGAACTTCGGACTGTTCACCATTCCGCCGGCCACCTGGGATCGCTTCGGCGGCACTCACGACATTCCGAAGTGGGAGGATCCTCCGAGCGACTGGCTCAACAATTCGGGTCTCTCGAATCTGAGCTATTCGGTTCCGTCGGCCGATGAGATGAAGATGATCTACGGCGGTGGCGGCAACTTCCAGCGCACGTTGAGCGCATTTTACAAGCGCTTGTACTACACGCATCTCGCGATGCTGGAGAACCATACTTTGCCGGTGCCCGGCGCTGCGAACTTCGAGTTCAAGGAGTTCACGGGCTTCTTCTCGCCGTTTGACATCCGCGGCACCGCGTTCATCATCTACCGCTACGCCGATCCGCATCGTGAAGACGACGGCTGGGCATATATCCCCAACCTGCGTCGCGTGCGCCGCATCTCGGCCGAGGTCAAGTCGGACTCGCTGCTGGGCACTGACCACACGCTGGAGGATTTCTACAGCTTCTCCGGCCGTGAGCTCGAGTGGCACTGGCGCTTCCTCGGATGGAAGGACCAGCTTGCCGTCGTCGATTCCTCGCACGAGTACACTTACCTGTACGGGCCCAATGGGATCATCCCGAACGATACGTGGACGATGCGCCGTTTCGCGGTTATGGAGCGCACGCCTACCTCCGAGCGCCATCCGTACAAGAGCGTCGTAGAGGACTGGGATTCGCAGAACTACGATGCATGGTTGATGGAAGCTTTCGACCACAAGGACAAGCTCTGGAAGGTCTGGGAATTCCAGAAGAAGTGGAGCGAGAGCTTCAAGGGTGACTGGCAGGAGGCCATCAACAAGGGTGCCTATTCGACTGAATTTCAGTCGGTGCAGGTGCTCGACGTGCAGAACGATCGAGGAACCATCTGGATCGTTCCCGGTGGATTTCCGAACGTGAAGGGAGCCGAAGAGGAAAAGCTCTTCGACATCAACAGCCTCGAACAGGTCCATCGCTAGACCGTAGGTCCTTCGCTAGACCGCAGGTCCTTCGCTAGACCGAACCACGCCCCGCCGGGTCCCCATCGGGATCCGGCGGGGCTTTTCTTTGCCTGCCGCGACGCGGCTCCCGGACACGGGGCATTGCTCTTGAGCGAAGCCGCGCCGATGCGGTATGGATGGGGTCGCTCGGGGAAGACTCACAATCGCCAGGGAGGAAGACTATGCCTGCCTTTGATGTTCGATGGGTCGAGCGCTGGCAGAAGATGGTCAACCAGGACAGCGTCGCGCGCCTGCTGGGCCGTCACTTCAACGCCGACGTGATGCTCGAGTTCGGACCGCATGCCTACGTGGTCAGCTTCGAGCATGGCGCGATCAACCGCGTACAGCACGAGATTGGCGCCGAGAGCGCCTACCAGTTCGCGTTGCGGGCGCCCGCCGAGACCTGGGCCAAGTTCGTGCAGCCGATTCCTCCGCCGATGTACAACGACATCATCGCGATGTCCCACACCCTGCACGGCCGCCTCAAAATCGAGGGCGACGTGAAGGTGATGTGGCAGAACCTGCGGGCGTTCGCATGGGCGCTCGACCTGATGCGCGCGGTCAAGGAATAGGGGGCAGACTGAGATGGCAAAAATAGAGCCGGTAACCGGGCATTACATTCACGTTCCGTTCGAAGGCGAGGAGTACCGGATTTTCTACGAGGAATCCGGCAAAGGCATCCCGCTGGTCTGTCTGCATACCGCGGGCACCGATTCGCGCGAATGGCGTCATCAGCTCAACGATCCGGAGATCAGCGAGCGCTTCCACGTGATCGCGTTCGACCTGCCGCGCCACGGCAAGTCGATTCCTCCCAAGGGCTGGTGGAAAGAGGAATACAAGCTCACCGCCCAGTTCTACGCGGACTTCGTGGTCGCGCTCTGCCGCGAGCTTAACCTGGATCGGCCGGTGGTGATGGGCAGCTCGATGGGCGGCAACATCTGCCTGCACCTGGCGCTGCGCTATAGTGACTACTTCCGCGCGCTCATCGCGATCGAGGCCTGTGACTATTCGCCTGGATGGTGGCTCGACTGGCTGTGGCACGCACAGATCCACGGCGGCGAGGCCTGCGCCACGGCGATCAACGGCCTGATGGCGCCGCAGAGCCCATTCGAGTATCGTCAGGAAACCTGGTGGTACTACGCACAAGGCGGTCCCGGAATTTTCAAGGGCGATCTGTATTTCTACTCAGTCGATCATGACTTTCGCGAAGACTGCGAAAAGATCTCGGGTAAGATACCGGTGTACTTCATGACCGGCGTCTATGACTTCGCCTGCACGCCCGAGATGTCGCAGAAGACCGCGAAAAAGGTGCGCAACGCCGAGTGCATCATCATGGAGGAGATCGGGCATTTCCCGATGTCCGAGAATCCGGTGACCTTCAAGAAGTACCTGATGCCGGTGTTGCACAAAATCAAGTAGCGCTCGCAAAGGGCGCGGTATTTACGCGCGCGGCGGGGCCGAGCATATTCGGTCGCGGCGCGCGCCTTTTTTGACTTGCTACGTTGCCCATTTCAGAGTTGCCATCTGGTTAATGGCCGAGCGCCCTTTTGCCTTCTTCCCCCAATGTTTGAGGGTGGCGAGAAACACACAAATCGCTTCGCGTTGATCCTTCACTCCGGCAGCCTTCGCTCAGGATGACGCTAAAAGCGAGCATCGAAGTGGGATGACGTGACACCGAGGCCACGCGCAGAACACCGCGGGAAACGAAGGTCGGCGGGATCGATCAGGCTAGTTTCGCAGGCTATTTCGTCTCTTCCGGAGTATAGTTGTGGCGGCAGAAGTCGCAGTCGCCGATAACTCTCACCGCCACGCACGAGGCCGTAATCATCGTGGCGTCGGCGTTGGGCGTGCTCTTCATATCGATCAGCGCGTCGACCTGGGTGCCCCACTTGTCGATCGCCATCTGGCGCAGCCTCTCGTTGATATGAGTGCTGTCGATGCTGTTGGCGTTGAGCGGCTCGACGTAGCTGAGATCGCCGAGTTTCTCGTGCGGATTACTCAGATCGCCGGTCGAGATCAGGATGCGCTGGCGATCGACGGTGGCGTTGAAATAGTGAATTTCCGCCTTCTTCTGCGCCTGCTGCTGGATGGCGGCCTGGCAGGCCGTCATCCAGAGCAGCGCGCTCAGGACCGCGATGACGCAGGCGAAGCGGTACATGGTTCCTACTTCTTTTTCGCTTTGACTGGCTTGCGCGATTTGCGCCGAAAGTGCGGCATCACCTCTTTGGCGAACAACTCCATGCTGCGGCGCACCTTGCGCGGATCCATCCCCGGCAGATCCATCGCCGCCACCAGGTGAGTTACGCGCGTGCGGGCGAAATAATCCTCGAGACCGTCGATCGCCTCGTCCGGCGTGCCAATCAGCATCGACTCGCCAAACAGCGACGCGGTCTCCGAGTGGCGCAGTTTGCCGATCGGCGGCAGGTTGGTGCCGTAGGCCTGGTCGCCGGGGAGATCGTTGGCCTCCACGAACCACTTGCCGTAGCAGCTCATCATGTAGTGCGCGCCGGCTTCGGCGTCGTCCCACGCCTTATCATGTTTGGCGGCGACGAAGACGGTCCGCAGCTGCGCGATACTGAAGTCCGCGGGGTCGCGACCGTGTTCCTTGAGCGCCGCGTCGTACATCTGCTGCTGATCGACGCCGCCGGTCCCCATGAAATGGTAGCCGTTGCGCGCGGCGCGCCCGATCGATTTGGGCCCGCGTGCGGCGAGCCACAATGGCGGATGCGGTTTTTGCACCGGGCCGGGAATCACGGTCACGTTGGTGAGCTTGTTGAAGCGCCCGTCCATCGTGACGTTGCGCTCGGTCCATACGCGCCGGATGACTTCGGTGCCTTCCTCCAGGCGCGGGCCGCGTTCGTTGCGCGGGATGTTGAAGCCGACGAATTCCGGCACGCGGTAGCCCTGGCCCAGGCCGAGGTCGAGCCGGCCGTTGGAAATGAGGTCGACGGTGGCGGCGTCCTCGGCCACGCGCAGCGCGTTGTGCAGCGGGAGCAGCAGCACGAAGGTGCCGATACGGATCTTTTTCGTGCGGGCCGCAATCGCCGCCGCGATCGGCAGCAGTGAGGGTGAATAGCCGTCGTCGACGAAATGATGCTCGGTCAGCCAGACGGTGTCGTAGCCGAGTTCCTCGGCCGCGACCGCCAGCTCGATTTCCTTGCGATATAGCTCCGCGAACGAGACCTTGGCCGGTGGCGGATTACGGAAGAACAGAGTGAAGCCGAAATTCACGATTTCTCCTTGGTTGCGATTGCGTGGTGCGGAGGCGGCCGTCCCGTGGCGACGAGACGGCCGCGCCGGGCGCCGCTTTGGGTCTGCGCGCCGTCTCGCCGAGCGTCCGCTTCTAGCCCTTGGACAGCTCTTTCAGATCTTCGGCCCAGTTCTCGTAGGGTCTCAGCGGCCAGATTTCAGTATCGGCCGCGATGTGCGCGTAGCCGAGTTTCCAGATTGGCAGCTCGTGGATCGCGTGGTCGAGATCGTCGGCGCTCGGCACGTCGATGACGGCAAGGATTATGGGCCTTCCGGCGACCTTCCAGATTCCCTTGATCGCGCCGGCCTTGACCGCTCCCAGAGCGGCCTCGGACTCCTGGCGCCATACGCTGTAGAATTCCTTGTTCGACACGTTGGCGGGCTTGGCGATGTTCGCCTTCAGCATGAAAAGCATTGTGAGCCTCCTCGAGGGTTATATGAGCCCAAGATTAGTAGCGCGAAACGCGCCTTGCCGGAAGCTTTCGCGCGCTACAGTTCCTCAACTGATTAGTGCGATTCAGGCCGGCGCGGGAGAGGCGGGAACCCGGCGCCGCACGCGGGCATTTTAATTAGGCGGCGCTTTAGCTAAAAGGCAGGGGTGGCCGGCGCGGCCTTCTTTCATTTTTCACGCTTTCACCTTTCGCCATTCCACGCTCAATGAGCCGCGCGCCCGGGAGAATCTGATGGCTTCGTTCGCATATATGCCGGATACCCATGGCGGACCCTACGGACAGCCGGAGCCCGATCCCGAACGCTCCGCAAACTTCGCGGCCCAGCTACTCGGCGAGGCCGTGAAGGCCGAGAATTGCGGCTTTGACGGCGTCTTCGTGCCCGAGCGCCACGCGCGCACCGAGTGCATGTTTCCGAGCCCGCTGCCGCTGCTGGCGGCGATTGCGGTGCGTACCAATCGCGTTCGTATCGGCACCGACATTTTGATGCCGGCGCTGTACAACCCGGTGCATCTGGCGCAGTCGGCCGCGCTTATCGACGTGCTCTCGCGCGGGCGGCTGATCCTGGGCGTGGGCGCGGGCTACCACAAGGATTACTTCGCGCACTTCGGCGTGCCGATCACCCAGCGCGAGGGCCGCTTCGAGGAAACGATGGAAATCGTCAACAAGGCGTGGACCACCGTCGGCCCGTTCGCGCATCACGGCAAGTACTTCAATTTCGACGCGATTCACGTCACGCCCAAGCCCTACCAGCGGCCGCGGCCGCCGATCTGGATCGGCGCGTTCGGACCCAAGTCGATCGCAAGGGCGGGGCGGCTTAGCGACGCCTGGTCGGCGGCGCCGTTCTTCGACCGTATCGAGAACATCAAGGCCCAGGTGTCGATTTATCGCGAGGCGGCCGCCAAGGCCGGCCGCAAGCCCAGCATCGCGCTGTTTCGCGACGGATGGCTCGCGTCGAGCCGCGAGGAGGCCGAACAGACCTTTGGCCGGTTGTGGCTGGAGGAATGCAAGTTTTACTTTAGAAATGGGATGCTGGCGCCGACCGAGGATTTCGGCTCCGAGAGCGATTTCACGCTGGACAAGATTCGCGGCAGAGGCCATGCGATCATCGGCACCAAGGACGACTGGCTGGAGGCGCTCGATCGCTGGAACACCGTGATGGGCGGGATCGACTGGTACGTCCTGCGCATCCGGGTCCCGCTTGGCCCCTCCCCGGAGAAGGTGTTGGAATGTATCCAGCGCCTCGGCGAAGAGGTCCTGCCGCGCGCGCGCAAAGGTTGAACGCGCGTCCGGGCCGCCAGGCGCCATACGTTCAAGCGCCACAGAGGTTCGGATTTTATGCGACGTATCATCATAGCTCGGTTTTCTCCTGGCGCTCGCCGGATGGTCGTGCGCGAGCGGCGGAGGCGGGCAATCGGGTTCCGCAGGTTCTACCGGCGCTGTCGCCTCTGGTGGGACGCCCGATTCGCCCGACCCGCTGGCGGACTTCAACGGCATATGGAAGGGCACCCAGGTCAGCTCGATGAACGCGGCCCGCGTGAAGATAACCTTCAAGCTCAAGCGCGAAGGAAATCAGTTCAAGGGCGACTACCTGTGCGCGCCGGGCAACGCGGTATGCCGCAACAATACGCCGCACGGATGGGTCACCGGGCAGGTGAACGCCCGCGGCTTCCGGATCGCGATGGAAGATACGAGCTGGTGCATGTATTTTATGGATGACTTCTATCCGCCCAAGGCGGATGGCGAATATACCTGTTATATGAACGGTGGTATCGCGGACCAGGGGACGTTCAAGCTCAAGGGGCCGCCGACCGACCAGGACGCGCCGGTCAAACCACAGACCTGATCAACGCCATCGACCTGATAACGAGATAAGATGTTGTTGCGTAGCCGTTTGAAGGTGAAAATCACGCGGCCGCGACGGTCGCGCGTCGATTGCGTTAGCCGTGACGCTGGCCGCGACTACGATGCTCGTGGGCGGATGCTTCGAATTCGACGTTCCCGAGCCCTCGGCGACCGTCAGTCCCATGACCTCCGTCATGCGTCCGGCCAAGGCGCCGAATTGCCCGTTGCAGGTGCTGAGCACGATGCCGGCTACCGATGTGCAGCAGCTCGCGCTGGTTGATACGTGGGGCGATCAGTCGGCTAAGGACGCCGACCTGTTGCCGGTGCTCAAGAGCAAGGCGTGCGAGGTTGGCGCCGACGCGGTCGTCATCACCTCCGACAAAAGCCAGCACGAGGGTGAGCAATTGGAGGGCTACGACGCCCAGGTCGGTTCAAATATCAATAATAAGGCCGCCAACGTCTCTCAACGCATGCACGATCCGACCGTGGGCGAGGTCGGCCATGGCGGCCGCTACATGAGCGGCGTGGCGATCGCGTTCACCAAGGGCGGCCAGGACGCCACCTCGAGCGCCGGCCAATAAAGATCAGGCGTCAAGTCTTGTCTCACCCCTTCGGCGCAACCGCAGGATATTAGAACGAGGAGCGCCGCAATGACATCCGGCGACTTGTCTTGGGCGGAGCGTCTCTCACCTCCTCCCCCGTGCCCGGGGAGGACGAGGGGAGGTAAGCGAGGAAACGCCGCCGTCTTTCCTTGTGGCGCTTCCTCGTCCAATTTCCTTTCTGCTTCAGAAAATTCAGAAAGAGGCGGTTCTCGCAGAAATTTGAACCGCCTCGCCCCACCCCAACCCCTCCCCCAGACACGGGGGAGGGAGTAAGAAGTGATCCGCTAGTGAGCCTTCAGCGGCTTGGACTCGGCGGCCTTTGCTTTGCGCGCAGCAGCCGCGAGCGCTGAATGCGAGTGCGCATGCTGATGCGCGGCGGGCGACGGTTTCGACGGCGGCTCGTCGCGTTTTTTCTTCGCCTCCTCGCGCGCCTGGGTCTTGTCGTCATACTCCGCGCCGCGTCCGTGCTTGTAGGCGGCATAGCGGGCGGCCGAGCGATCGTCCATCCAGCACAGACGCGCCGGCGGCGGAACCTTGTACTGCGTCACGTCGGGCGTCGAACTCGCGCGCGTCCCGCCCTCGACCGTAAACGCCACGGCCGAGATGATACGCCGCGCCGCGCGCCCGCAGTTGGGGCAGGGGCGCGACTTCATCGCGGATGAGCTGAGCGGTGCGAGCACCTCGAAGGTACGCTCGCACCGCTCGCATCGGCATTCGTAAAGCGGCATCGAATCTTTCGTGGTTTCGTGCTTTCCCGCTGTCGCCGCGCTACTCGACCTTGTGCGGATGCTCCTTCCAGTCATCCGGGTCGTGCGTGATCCACATCGTGGCGCCCTGCATGTCGCGGATTGCCTTGATCCGCCGCAGCGAGTGGATCGACTGGAACGGATTGACGTCGATTCCCATCGTCGCTTCCTGGTTGACCGCGGCGCGCAGATGCGTGGTGTCGCCGGTCAGCAGGAACTTGCGGTTGGGCAGGTTCACCAGCAGCGAGCATTCGCCGGGCGTATGGCCGGGGGTCAGCAGGAATTGCAACGCACCGTCACCGAAGAGGTCGAAGTCACAATCCAGCTCCATCCAGTCGTAGGCGCGGGTTGGCAGAAAATCGTTGAGTATGAACGCCCATCGGCGATCCACGTCGGGCCAATACGCGTACTGCAGCTCTCGGCTTCCGACCAGGAACTTGGCCTTGGGGAAATAAGTCAGGCCGCCCGAATGGTCGAGATGCGAGTGCGACAGGATCACGTACTTCACGTCCGAGGTCTTGTAGCCGACGTTCTGAATTTGCTTGTCGAGCGTGTCGGCCTTGTTCCACTTGAGCGGCAGATGGGCCGCCACGTCGCCCCAGTAGCCGACCGCGTCATCGATGATCTTCGGGTTGCATCCGGTGTCGAACAGCACCAGGCCCTTGGGATGCTCGATCAGGAACGAAGGGCACGGGAGATCGAGCATCATCGTCGCGTCGCCACCGTGCATCAGCAGCGATTGCGGAGCCGTGAGCTGTGCGCCGGGCAGCGCCCACATTTTTCTTGCCTTGCCTTCAGCCATGATCGTCTCCCCTGTCCTTGGTAGATAGTTGTTTTCGTAAGTGTGCGGCCGCTGATTGGCGAGTCCCCCAGGCCGCCGATCGGCTGCCGCGCAATGGAACAGGCCAAGCTAGATCGGCTCATTTCGCACTGTCAAGGAGAATGTGCGGCAAACAATCGAGCGACCGCGGTTTCGGTTTTCATTTGCCCGCAGGGCTGCTAATCAACCGGGACGGCGCGGGACGGCAAATCTGGTTCGGCGCCACAGCGTTTGCTCAAAATGGGTGCACGCGACGAACACGCAGATCGGGAAGTGCGGGCAAGTCGACGGACAAATCAAATGGACTAGGGAGGACCGGCGCAGGTGGCCTATCGCATAGCGATCGACACGGGCGGAACCTTTACCGACCTCGTACTGGCCGACGAGCGCGGCGGCCTGGTGCTCGGCAAATCGCTCACCACCTATGAGCGCATCTTCGTCGGGATCGAAGGCGCGCTCAAGATGGCGGCGGAGCAAGCCGGCGCGAGCGTCGCCGACGTGCTGCGCGACACCGACCTGGTGATCTACGGCACCACGCACGCGACCAACGCGATCATCGAGCGCAACACCGCGCGCACCGCGTTCCTGGTGACCGAAGGCTTCCCGGATATTCTCGTGCTGCGCGAAGGCGGCAAGCTCGATCCGTTCAACCTCTCATATCCGCCGATCGAGCCGTACGTGCCGCGGCGATTGACGTTCGAGATTCGTGAGCGGATCGATTCCGAGGGCCAGGTTGTCGTGGCGCTCGACGAGCAGCACGCGCGCGAGACGCTGCGGCGGGTGGCCGAGCGCCGGGTCGAGGCGATCGCGGTGTGCCTGCTGTGGTCGCCGGCGAATCCCGCGCACGAGGCGGCGCTGGGCCGGCTTATCGAGGCCGAACTGCCGGGCGTTCCATACACGCTGTCCTCGCGCCTTAACCCGATCATCCGCGAATATCGGCGGGCCTCCTCCGCGGCGATCGACGCTTCGCTGAAACCGCTGATGCAACGTCATCTGCGCGACATGGAGGAGGACCTCCGCCGCGCCGGCTTCACCGGGCAATTGTTGGTCGCGACTTCATTCGGCGGCGTGATGCACGCGGGCGACGTCGTCCAGCGTCCGATCTTCCTGGTCAAGTCGGGCCCCGCGATGGCGCCGGTGGCTGGACGCACCTACGGCGAGGCCGAAGTCGGCCCGCGCGACCTGATCGTATGCGACGCGGGCGGCACCAGCTTCGACGTAAGCCTGGTGCATGACCGTACGATCACGTTCACGCGCGAAACCTGGCTGGGCTCGATTTTCACCGGGCATATCACCGGCATGGCGTCGGTCGACGTGAGAAGTATCGGCGCCGGCGGCGGCTCGATCGCCTGGATCGACCCCGGCGGATTGCTGCGCGTCGGCCCCCAGAGCGCACGCGCCGAGCCGGGTCCGGCGTGCTATGGCACCGGCGGCGTCGAGCCGACGGTCACCGACGCGGCGCTGGTGCTCGGCTATCTCGACCCGAATTATTTTTTGGGCGGACGGATGCGCCTCGATTCCGGCGCGGCCGCAAGTGCGGTCGCGAAAGTCGCCTCGCGCCTTGGCCTGGACGTGAAGGACGCGGCGCGCGCGATCATGGAAGTTGCGGGCGACCACATGGTCGGCGCAATCAAGGACATCACGATCAACCAGGGAATCGATCCGCGCGAGAGCCTGCTGGTTGCGGGCGGCGGAGCCGCTGGACTGAATATCGTGCCGATCGCGCGCGAACTCGGATGCCGCCAGGTCTTGGTCCCGCGCACGGCCGGCGCGCTCAGCGCCTGCGGCGGCCAGTACTCCGACATCGTGAGCGAGTTCACGCAGAGCAGGTTCGCCTACACCGGAGAATTTCCTTACGAATCGGTCAACCGCGTGCTGGCCGAAATCACGGCCTCGATGGAGCGGCTGGAGGCCGAGTTGCGCGCGCGCGGCCTCACGCGGTTCAAACGCGAGTACTTCGTCGAGGCGCGCTATCCGTACCAGGTATGGGAGCTCGACGTCGCGCTGCCCAGGGACAAATTCGAGGGCCCAGCCGACCTCGACGCGATGATCGAGGCGTTCCATCGCGAGCACGAGCGCGTCTTCGCGGTCAAGGAACCCGGCCAGCAGGTCGAATGTATTTACTGGCGCGGCAGGTTGACCGCGATGCTCCAGGGGCCGCCGCTAAGCAAGGTCCCGGCGCGCGAGGCGGCGTTGCCGGCGGCGCGGGTGCGGCATCCGGTCTTCTTTGCCGGCCATCGCGAGGTCGAGACGCCGCGCTACCATGGAGAGAGTCTCACGCCCGGGATGGCGGTCGAGGGGCCCGCGATCATCGACGAGCCGACCACCACGATCGTCGTCTATCCAGGAAGCCGCGCGCGCGTGACCGAGTTGCATAACTACCTGCTCGAGGTCGCCGGCTCCTGAACGGGCACGAAGAACGAAAAGACGAAGGCAAAACGGAGGCTTCGACATCACCATGAGCACGAGTACACGAACCGAGGGCGCGGGACTCGACGCGGCGCTGCTCGCGGTTATCGCCAACCGCCTCGACAGCGTCTGTCGCGAGATGACCAACACGCTGTTGCGTTCGGGCCGCTCGGCGGTGCTCAACATGGCGCGCGACTTTTCCTGCTCGCTGGTCACCGGCGACAACCAGATGCTCGCTTCCGCCGAGGGCCTGCCGGTCCACGTTTTCGGATCGCAGTTTTTGGGCGAAGCGATGTGCAACCTCCATCCGAACCTCACCGAGGGCGACGCGTTTTTGCACAACGACGTTTACCTCGGCAACACGCACAGCGCCGACCATACGATCCTGGTGCCGGTCTTCGTCGACGGCGAGCATCTGTTCACCTGCTGCGCCAAGGCTCATCAGGCGGACTGCGGCAACGGCCTGCCGACGACGTACGCGCCGTTTGCCGGCGACGTTTACGAGGAGGGCGCGTTGAATTTTCCGTGCGTGCAGGTCCAGCGGAACTTTAAGGACATCGACGACATCATCCGGATGTGCCGGCGGCGGATCCGGGTGCCCGACCAATGGTATGGCGACTACCTGGCGATGGTCGGTGCGGCGCGGATCGGCGAGCGCCGGCTGAAGGAGTTGGCGGCCAAGTTCGGCAAACCGCTGATTCGCGATTTCATCCGGGAATGGTTCGATTACTCCGAGCGCCGGATGATCCATGCCTTGAAGCAACTTCCGTCGGCCGAGTTTATCGGTACGGGCGCGCACGACCCGTTTCCCGCGTTACCCGAAGGCGTGCCGCTGAAGGTCAAGGTGAAAATCGACGCCGCCGAGGGACGGGTCGAGATCGATCTGCGCGACAATATCGATTGCGTTCCGTGCGGCCTCAACGAGTCGAAGACCTGCGCGATCAACAACACCGTCACCGGGCTTTTCAATTCGATCGATCCGGGCGTGCCGCACAACGCCGGCAGCTTCCGCCGCGTCAACGTGCTGCTGCGCGAAAACTGCGTGGTGGGAATCCCGCGTTTTCCGACCTCGTGCTCGGTCGCGACCACCAATATCGGCGACCGGCTGGTCAATATCACGCAGGCTGCGTTCGCCCAATTGGGCGAGGGCTATGGACTCGCCGAGGGCGGCCTTGGAATGGGTCCGGGGTACGGAGTGATCTCGGGCGGCGATTTTCGCCGCGGCGGCGCGCCGTACGTCAATCAGCTTTTCATCAGCGCCAACGGCGGCCCAGGCACGCCGCACAACGACGGATGGATCAACTACGGCCTGCCGGTGGTTGCGGGACTGATGTATCGTGACAGTGTCGAGATCGACGAGCAGAAATATCCGATCATCTACAAGACCGCGCGGCTGCTGACCGACTCGGGTGGCGCAGGCCGCTTTCGCGGCGCGCCCGGCGCGCGCGTTGAATATGGCCCCCGGCATGACACGATGACGGTGGTCTATCCGCTGGACGGCCATCACAATCCGCCCAAGGGCGTTTTGGGCGGTCATTCCGGTCAAGCTTGTTATGCCGCTAAGCTGGATCGTGAAGGCGACGAGCACGAACTACCCTCGGTGTCGGCCGAACAGATAAATCCCGGTGAGTATATCGTCGGCGTGGACTCCGGCGGCGGCGGCTACGGCAGTCCGCTCGATCGCGACCCCGAGATGGTGCGCACGGACGTGCTCGAAGGATTGGTTTCGCCGGAGAAGGCGCGGCAGATTTACGGCGTGATCTTCAGGGGACGGGCGGAGGACGAGTCGGTCGCCGTCGATCGCGAGGCCACCGTGAAATGGCGCGCCGCGCTGCGAGGGCAGCCCGGCGCTTAGAGCGCCTCGTACGGCAGGCAGCAGCGGAAGGTAGGAGAGTCTCAATGGCTTCAGCACAAAAACCCGCGGGCGGCGCGAGCGCGCTACGCTTCGAGATCGACGCCAAGCGGCTTGACGAACTTGATCGCAAGCACAAGCTGCCCGGCTTCGCGTCGGTAAAGGAACACGCGGACAAGGGTCCTCTTATCATCGCGCGCGGCAAGGGCGTGTTCGTCTGGGACGCCAACGGCAAGCAATACCTCGACGGCAGCTCGGCCATCTGGAACGTCAATCTGGGCTTCGGCAACAAGGAAATCGCCGACGCGGTCGCCCATCAGCTCGAGACGCTCTCGTTCCATCTCGGGCTGCTGAACATTTCGACGCCGCCGGCGATCGAACTCGCCGCGAGGTTGGCCTCGCTCGCGCCCCCGGGACTCGACCGCGTCTTCTTCACCAGCGGAGGTTCGGAAGCGAACGAATCGGTAATCCGGCTCACGCGCCTGTACCAGCGCCTGCGGGGGTACAAGAACAAGACGGTCGCGATCGCGCGCATCAAGGGTTACCACGGTTCTTCGTGCGGCGCGGCGAGCCTCACCGGGATCGATCACTTTCATGAGTTCTTCGAGCCGATGCTGCCCGACGTGCGGCATATCGCGCCGCCGTATTGCTATCGCTGTCCACTGGGCAAGGAGTATCCGTCGTGTGCGGTCGCCTGCGCCGACGAACTCGAAAAAGCGATCGTGGCCGAGGGGCCCGACCGGGTCGCCTTCTTCATCGCCGAACCGGTGATGGGCGCCGGCGGCGTGATTCCCGCGCCCAAAGAATATTGGACCCGTATCCGCGAGATCTGCGACAAGTACGACGTCCTGATGGTCGCCGATGAAGTCATCACCGGCGCCGGCCGCACCGGCAAGATGTTCGCCTGCGAGCATTGGGACGTGCGCCCGGACATCATCTCCTGCGCCAAGGGTATCAGCAGCGGCTATCTGCCGCTGGGCGCGGTGATCGTGCACGAGCGAATTTACCAGACGCTGCTGGAGTCGTCGGCGGGCGCGGCGGTATGGCACGGCTTCACCAACACCGGCAATCCGGCGTGCTGCGCGGCTGGGCTCAAGACGCTCGAGATCATGGAGCGCGACGGCATCGTCGAGAACTCGCGCAAGATGGGCGAGCGGCTGAATCAGCGGCTCCAGGAGCTGCGTTCCTCGCCGATCGTGGGCGAGATTCGCGCGTTGGGCCTGATGGCCGGTGTCGAACTGGTGCGCAATCCGCAGACGCACGAGGCGTTTCCCGAATCGCTCGGCGTCGGCGCTCATTGGCGCGACGTGGCGCGCGAGGAAGGTCTGTTGGTTCGCGCGGTCGGGGATACTCTGTGCATGTCGCCTCCGTTGATCATCACGGCGAAGGAAATCGATCTGCTGATCGATAAGCTAAAGGCCTCGCTGGCGCGGACCGAGTCGTGGCTGGCCGGGCAAAAGCAGTAGAAGACGAGCGGTGCGGGTGGCTTAGAGGTCAAATGACGATGGCGCGAAAGGCGGAAATCGAGCGTCCCAACTGTCCGCTCTACAACGATCAGAAGCTCAAGCTCGGGCTCTTCGGCACCAATTGCAGCAACGGACTGACCGTCTCGCACGCGGACACGACCTACCGCGCGACCTGGGAACACAGCCTCGCGATCGCGCGGCGCGCCGACGCGATGGGATTCGAGATGCTGGTGCCGATCGCGCGCTGGCGCGGCTTTGGCGGCACCACCGATTTCAACGGCATCTGCTTCGAGACCTACACCTGGGCGGCGGGGTTGGCCGCCGCGACCGAGCGCATCATGGTGTTCTCGACCTCGCACGTGCCTACCGTTCATCCCATCGTGGCGGCCAAGCAATGCGTGACGGTGGACCACATCTCGAACGGGCGCTTCGGCTTGAACCTGGTGATGGGCTGGTTTACGCCCGAGATGGAGATGTTCGGTGCGACGCAGCGCGAGCACGACGAGCGCTACGCCTTCGGCGGCGAATGGGTCGGCGTCGTCAAGCGGCTGTGGACCGACGAAGAGGCGTTCGATTTCGACGGCAAATATTTTCGCATTCGCGGCGGCCAGGCGCATCCCAAGCCGCTCCAGAAGCCGTACCCGGTGCTGGTCAACGCCGGTAACTCGCCCGCGGGAATCGAGTTCTCGGCGCGCGAGGTCGATTTCAATTTCATGACGATCGACAAGTTCGAGCACAGCAAAGAGCTGATCGACCGGATGCATCAGCGCGCGCACAGCTACGGACGCGAAATCGGCATCATGACTTACGCGATGATGATCTGCCGCGACACCGAGCGCGAGGCGCAGGAAGTTCGGCGCGAAATCCTGGACAAAGGCGACTGGGGCGCCGCGACCAACATCATGAAGGTGCTCGGAATCGAGAGCGGGTCGTTTCCCCATATGGAGGCCTTCCGCGAACGCTTCATCCTCGGATGGGGCGGCTATCCGATCGTCGGCACGCCCGAGCAGGCGGTCGATCAGCTAAAGACGTTAAGCGCGATGGGTATCGGGGGAGTGATTCTCGGATTCCTCGACTACCACGAGGAACTCGCGTATTTCGAGCGCGCCGTGATGCCGCTGCTCAAGCAGGCGGGGCTGCGGCACTGAAGTTCGTGCGCATCGCCGTGAGAAATGTCGTGCTTTAACCCAAGGTCACGCAAGAGAGGCAATAAGGCAAGAGAGGCAATAAGGCAAGAGAGGCAATAAGGATAGACGTGCTGCACTTCAACGGACTCGATTTGACCCGGATGGTTGAGCGTGTGCTCGCGGGCGAGAACTTGTCGCGCGCGGAGGCGAGCGCGGTTTTGAATTGCCCCGACGAGAAGCTTCCGGACTTGCTCGCGGCGACCTTGAGCGTGCGAGAGGCCACGTTCGGCCGCCGGGTAAAGATCTGCATTCTGCGCAACGCGCAAAGTGGCATCTGTCCCGAGGATTGCCACTATTGTTCGCAGTCGCGGCTTTCGCGCGCGGACATCCCGGTCTACAAGTTGCAAAGCGTGTCCGAGTTGATCGAAGGCGCGCGATTGGCCGTCGCGAGCGGCGCGCGCCGCTACTGCATGGTGTGCAGCATGCGCGGCCCCGCTCCGCGCGACGTCGAGCATCTGGCCGCGGCCTGCGAGAGCATCCGGGCCGAGTTTCCCAAACTGGAGCTATGTCTTTCGATCGGTCTGCTGGAGCGGGAACAGGCCCAGCGACTGAAAGAGGCTGGCGCCGGATGGATCAATCACAACCTCAACACCAGCCGCCGCTTCTATCCCGAGATTTGCTCCACGCACACCTACGACGATCGCATACGAACGATCGAGAACGTGCGCGCGGCGGGACTGTCGGTCTGCTCGGGCGGGATCATCGGGATGGGCGAGACGGACGACGACGTGATCGACCTGGCGCTCGCGACCAGCCAGCTGCGCGCGGAGTCGGTGCCGCTGAATTTCCTGCATCCGATCGCGGGAACGCCGCTTGAAAATTCGCGGCGCTTGACTCCCGAACGATGCCTCAAGGCCGCGTGCCTGTTCCGGTTGCTCAACCCGCGCAGCGAAGTTCGCGCCGCCGGCGGCCGGGAACTGAATCTCGGCGAGCGGCAAGGCGAGATTTTCAACGCCGTGAATTCGATTTTCGTCAACGGCTATCTGACTACCGGCGGATGGAACTTCGATCGCACGCGCGAGCTCGTCGAGCGCTCCGGCTTCGAGGTCGAAATGCAGGTCTAAAGCTGAGGAGGGAGCTCGACGCTAAACGCGGCGCTAGGACGCGGCGACGCCGCCGTCGACGCGCATGGTCGTGCCGGTCACGTACGATGACTGCGCGGAGCAGAGCCAGAGCACCGCGTTGGCGATCTCCTGCGGCATCGCATAGCGCCGCATCGGAACGAAGGCTTCGAAGTCCTTGCGTCCCGGCTGCCCCTCGTTGTTGGTGATGCGTTCCATCATCGGCGTGTCGACCGGCCCCGGACAGACCGCGTTGATCCTGATGCCGGCCTCGGCGTTTTCGAGCGCCGCGCTTTTGGTCAGTCCCACGACTGCGTGCTTGCTCGCGACGTAGATGGGCAGGCTGCGAAAGCCCATCAGCCCGGCGGCCGAGGCGGTATTCACGATCGTGCCGCCACCTTGTTTGCGCATCTGGCGAATCTCGTACTTCATGCAGAGCCATACGCCCTTGACGTTGATCGCCATCACGCGGTCGAAGTTGCGCTCGGAGGTCTCGTGCGTGTCGATGACGTCGCCCTCGATGCCGGCGTTGTTGTAGGCGCAATCCAGACGGCCATGAGTCTTGACGATCCGCGCGATCAGCGCCTGCACCTGGGCGTCGTCGCTAACGTCGGCCTTCGCAAATTCCGCCTTGCCACCGGCCTCGCGAATTTTCGCGGCGGTCGCCTCGCCGCTTTCCTGGCTCACGTCGGCACATACGACGGTCGCGCCCTCGCGCGCAAAAGTAAGCGAGGTCACGCGGCCGATACCGCTTCCGCTGCCGGTTATGAGCGCGATTTTTCCGTCAAGCAGATTAGCCATTGGTTTGTATGCCTCCCGAACGCTTCGCGCGGCCGCGGCGTCCCGGCCCATCATTCGTGCGATTCGTGTGCGATTCGTGTCCGCTTTAGCACACGACTGCGGATTTGCAAGGAGCCGACTCCCGCGGGTCGGCGCCGCAGGCGGCCTGGAGCGCCCGCTTGACGGTCGGGCGCCGCGCGGCCTACTAGTCGTGGGCGTAACAGAGCGCCGCGTTGGCGCCCAGCCAATCGTGCGCGCGCGCTTGAGGAGTGTACCGTGATCGATTTTTCCCTTCCTGCTGACCTGGTCGAGCTCAAAGCGCGGGTCGACCGCTTTATCCGCGAGGCGATCGTGCCGCTGGAACGCGATCCGCGGCAGGGCCCGCACGGTCCCAGCGAGGATTTCCGCCGCGAGCTGATCGCGCTCGGCCGCGCGGCCGGCCTGCTATCGCCTCACGCGCCGGTGAAGTGGGGCGGCCTCGGCCTGGACCATCGCGCGATGGCGGTGGTGTTCGAGGCCGCGGGATGGTCGCCGCTCGGCCCGCTCGCGCTCAATATCATGGCGCCGGACGAAGGCAACACCAATCTGCTCGACAAGATTGCCAACGACGAGCAGAAGGAACGATGGCTGAGGCCGCTGGTGGCGGGTGAGATCCGCACCGTGTTCTCGATGACCGAGCCCGACGACGGCGCCGGCTCCGACCCCAACCTGATGAAAACCACGGCGCGCCGCCACGGCGACGAATTTGTGATCTCGGGGCGCAAGTGGCTCATCACCGGCGCTCCCGGCGCCAGCATCAATATCGTGATGGCGCGCACGCTCGACGAGGACGGCACCGACCGCGGAGCAACCATGTTCCTGGTCGACATGGACGCGCCCGGATTCAGGATCGTGCGCCAGCTTGAAACGCTCGACAACAACACGCCCGGCGGCCATGCGGAAGTCGAGTTCGACGGCGTGCGCGTCGGCCCGGAGCGCATCCTGGGCCAGGTTGGCCACGGCTTTCGCAACGCGCAGGTGCGTCTCGGCCCGGCGCGCCTGACGCATTGCATGCGATGGCTCGGCGCGGCGCGGCGCTGCCACGCGATCGCGGCCGACTACGCGCGGCGGCGTCACGCTTTCGGCAAGCTAATCGGCGAGCATCAGGGCGTGGGGTTCCAGCTTGCCGACAATGCCTCCGACCTGCATCTGTGCCGGCTTGCGATCTGGCAATCGGCGTGGCTGCTCGACCGCGGCGAGCGCGCGCGCAATGAGACCAGTCTCTGCAAGGTGTTCTGCTCGGAAGCGCTCGGCCGCGTGGTCGATCGCTCGCTGCAGATTCTCGGCGGCCTCGGCATCACCGCCGACACGGTGGTCGAGCGCATCTACCGCGACATCCGCGCGTTCAGGATCTACGACGGCCCCTCGGAAGTGCATCGCTTCGCTCTGGCGCGCGCGATAATGTCGGGCGATCCGTCGCTCGCGGACACTATCGCGTGAGGCACTGAGACAATTGCGGGGAGTGAAATAGAAAAGCCATGAGCCTCGACGAAAAAACCGAACGCGCGTTGCGCGTGCTCCTGGACAAGCAGGAGATTCACGAAGTCCTGATGCGCTATTGCCGGGGTATCGACCGCTGTGACGCGGAACTGCTCCACAGCGTCTATCATCCCGACGCGACCGACGATCACGGACTATTCAAGGGCCGGGCCGCCGACTTCATTCCATGGGCGCTCAAAGCGCTGGTCAGGGATGACGGCACCAGCCACTACATCGCCAACGAACTGATCGAAGTCGATGGCGACGTCGCGCATTGCGAGAGCTACTTTTTCGGCATCCATCGCCGCCAGGAGAAGGACGGCGGCACGGTCGATTTGGTCTTCTCCGGAAGATACGCGGACCGCTTCGAGCGCCGCGCCGGCGCCTGGAAGATTGCGCATCGCCAGGTGGTCTTCGATCGAAGCCGGATCGACAAAATCGAAAGGATGTTTTCGGCTGAAGGGCTCGTTTGCGGAAGGCGATCGCGCGAAGACCCGGCCTACAAGCGCTGAAGCAGGGCGGCCGCTCACACGTGAAGAGACAGGCAACGGCATGACCCGTTGGCGGCGCTCGCTCGCCGTGTACTGCGATCGGCGCGTGCTGCTGATCCTGCCGCTCGGCTTCGCCAGCGGCCTCCCGCTGCTGCTCACGTTCTCGACGCTCTCGGCCTGGCTCGCCACCGCCGGCGTGAGACGCGCCACGATCGGCGCTTTCGCGCTCGTCGGTACGCCCTACGCGTTCAAATTCCTGTGGTCGCCGCTTATCGATCGATTGCCGCCGCCGCTGCCGCTGGGACGCCGCCGCGGATGGGGCCTCACGATCCAGATTGCGCTGGTTGCCGCGATGCTCGCGTTGGGCTCGTGCGATCCAAAAAGCCACCTCGCGATGATGGCGGCGCTGGCGCTGCTGGTCGCCTTTCTCTCGGCGAGCCAGGATATCGTGATCGACGCGTGGCGGGTCGAAATTCTCGCGCCGCAACAGCAGGGGCCCGGCGCTGGCATGATCCAGACCGGTTACCGGATCGCGATGCTGGTTTCGGGAGCGGGCGCGCTGATCGTCGCCGCTCATGCGGGATGGTTCGCGGCGTATGCCACGATGGCTGCGCTGCTGAGCGCCACGATGCTCGTATTCCTGCTGGGCCCGGAGCCGGCGCCTTCGCCAGAGCGCACGGATCGGAGCCTAAGCGGGGGATGGGAGGCGCTTCGCGAGTGGCTGGCGACGGCGGTCGTCGGACCTTTCGCCGATTTCATGCGGCGGCCGGCATGGTTCGCAATTCTCATCTTCGTGCTGGGCTACAAGTTGGGCGAGGCGATGGCGGGGGTGATGGCGATGCCGCTTTACATCGCGCTCGGCTTTTCGCTGACCGAGATCGCGGCGATTTCCAAGCTGGTCGGATTTTTCGCGACGGTGATTGGAGCGCTCGCGGGCGGGCTGATCACCGTGCGGCTCGGGATCGTGCGCGCGTTGATACTGTGCGGCGTGCTGCAATCCGCGGGCAATCTGTTTTACGTGTTGCAGGCTATGGGCGGCCATCGGCTGGACTACCTGGCGCTGTGCGTGGCGGCGGAGAACGTGACCGGCGCGATGGCGGGCGCGGCGTTGGTGGCGTATCTGTCGAGCCTGTGCTCGCCGGCGTTCACCGCGACTCAATACGCGCTGCTGTCATCGCTGGCCGCGGTCGGGCGCACGCTGGTGGCATCGTCGGGCGGGGTGCTCGCCGAGCGCCTGGGATGGGTGCCGTTTTTTCTGCTGACGACGGTCGCGACGCTGCCGGCGCTTTTGCTGCTGGTCTGGATCGCGCGGCGCGACGGCGAGCAGTCAGATCGGCAATTACCTTCGTTTGCGCAGAGATTTTAGGCGCGGCTTGATTTCAAAACGGGCTCGGGCTACATTTACGTAGGAAAGGATACGTAAAGTCATGCAGATCTCCGCCGAAATCTCTCAAGGCACCAAACAGCTGCTGGAACGCTATTCGCGCGCACATGGGCTCAAGAAACAGTTCCTGATCGAGCGCGCACTGCTTCATCACATCCAGGCGCTCGAGGAGCTTCCGATCGGCGCTATCATCCCGCCGCGTCTCGTGGTGAGTGCAGCAAGCGGCCGCAAAATTGCGGAGTTGGTGACGAAAAGACAAAAGCCAACCAGCAAGCTGGTGGAGCTGATGCGCGGTGGCGATTGAGGTTCGCCTCCTCCAGGAAACAGACGACCGCGGTTCCTTCCAGTCCGGCGACGAGCGACTCGATCTCTTTTTCCGCCATTACGCCGGGCAAAATCAGTTCCGTCATCATATCGGCGCAACATATGTAGCGCTTGAGAGCGAGACAATCCTCGGCTTCGCCACCGTGAGCGTTGGGCATGTGGAGATCGAGAACCTTCCGGCGGGCCTGAAGAGGAAGTTACCCGACTATTCGCTGCCGATTCTCAGGCTTGCTCGGTTGGCGGTTGATCGGAACGCTCAGGGAAAGGGTGTCGGAGAGCATCTCATGCGCGCCGTGTTCACCGTCGCCGTGGAGCTTCGTGGGAAAGTAGGCTGCGTTGGAATTGTGGTTGATGCGAAACCCGGAGCGGAGAGCTACTATTCGCGCTGCGGATTCGTCGAGCTCGAAGCGGTGGAAGGAATGTTGGAGGAACGTCCGACGCCCAAGCCGATGTTTTTGCCCCTCTCGGCTATCGTGCGGGCGCTCGGTGCCGTCCGGGCGAAAAAGCCCGATTAGCGACTAAAGACCTCGAAGATCAGCCACTGTGGAGCTGTTGTGTGGCGACGCTGCCGGCGCTTGTGCTGCTGGTCTGGATCGCGCGGCATGGCGCGCTCGAGCAGGATCGACAGGCGGCGCAGGCGCTGGTACGCTGACGACGGAAATGGGCGGCTGAAGGGCTTGTAGGCTGGGGGGAAGATGGCTTACGACATTCGTCCGTTATCTCTCGCCGAAGTTCTCGATCGCGGCTTTCGCGTGTTGCGTGATCATTTCCGGCTCCTGGTCGGCATCGCGGCCTGGGCCTGGATTCCCTATGGAATTCTGCTTGCGCTGAGCGAGAGCAACAAGACTTTCACGGGCCTCGCGATGCTGCTGTTCCTGATCGTCAGCCCGCTCATGTATGCCGCCCTGATCGTCGCCGTCGGTGAGGTGTATCTTGATCAGCCGGCGACGATCGCCGGTTCTTACGGGTCGACGCGCTCGCTCGTCGTTCCGATCGTCGGAACTTTCCTGCTGCTCTACGTGCTGCTGGCGCTCGCGCTGCTCGCGCTCATCATCCCGGGGATCTATTTCATGGTGTGCTGGACGCTGATCACCCCGGTCATGATCGTGGAGAGGCGCTTCGGCATGGCAGCGCTGCGCCGCAGCCGTGAGTTGGTCAAAGGTGCGTGGGGCAGGACGTTCGCGATCCTGTTCGTGGCCAGTCTGATCGCTAGCCTGCCGGGCAGCATGCTGAACGTGTACTGGATGTTCATCCCCTATTTGGGACCGATTCTGAATGCGGCGACCTCGGCCGTCGTGAGCACCTACAGCGCCGTGGTGCTGGTGATCTATTATTTCGATCGGCGCTGCCGCGTCGAGGAGTTCGATTTGCACCTCCTCGCCCGGCAAATCCGCGCTGAGGGCGAGGCGGGCACGGCCGCCGCCGGCGTCGCAGGGACTTCGACCATTGCCTGATCTTTCCGATCCCGCGGTCCATAAGCTTACGGCCGAGATCCTCGCGCGCCCGGAGTACGGCCAGGCGACCGGAGGGGATCCGATCCTCGTGCGCCTGCTGAGGTGGTTGCTCGACCAGCTCGACAAGCTCGAGATCTTGCGCGTCGAGGCTCCCGTCATCTACTGGACGATCATCGCCGTCATCGCGCTGATGCTTGCCGGCATGACCGCACATCTGATCTGGACCCTGTGGGTGGCGCTGAGCGCGCCGGAACCGGCGGCCGAGCGATGGGAAGCGTTGTCGCGGCGCGATCTGTCGCAGGAGGCTGAAGCGTTGGCCGCCGATGGACGCTTCCTGGAGGCTGCGCATCGGCTGATGCTCGCGAGCTTTCGCGCGCTCGCCGAGCGCTCGGTTATCGAACTGCGTCCGGATCGCCCGAATCGCTGGATTCGCACCGCACTGCTGCGCTCGTCGCTGGCTGAAGGCCTGGCGCTCGAAATCGGCGCGCTGATCGAGCAGACCGAACGCCTTTGGTTCGGCGATCGGCAAAACGATCCGGGAATCTATGCTCGATGGCGTTCCACCTTCGAGCGGCTTTGCGCGCAGGCGACATGAACTCACTCTCGCGGCGCACGATCGTGTCGTTGGTGGCGGTGGTCCTGCTGCTGCTCGGCCTGAACCTCTGGATGGCTCCAACGGTCGCTCTGAGGGAGAGTCCGACGAGCTTCGGCGTCGAGCGTCAGGGCTACAAGGCCGCCTACGATCTGTTGCTCGAGCTGGGCGTGCCGGTCAGCCGCTCTTACGTTCGGCCGGGCGCCATACCTGCCGACAGATCGCTGTGGTTGGTTTCGCCCTCCTTCCTCAATGGCGATTTGCGCGACGACGACGCCGCGGGAGGCGCGCTCTTGCGATGGGTTCGCGCGGGCGGCACCGCGGTCGTGTTCGGCGATCCGGAGAGCGATTGGAAAAGGCTAAACATCGAACGCGGCGTCGACGTCAGTGACGCGGCAAACCTGATCGAGGGCGATTTCGCGCCGCGCGCGCGCAAGCTTGACGTTACCGAGCTGGTGCATTTTGCTGCCGCCGATGACAAAACCGTCCATGACAAAACCGCCCATGGCAAAACCGCCAATGGCAAAACCGCCGATGACAAAACCGTTGATGACCAGGCCGCACGCGGCAAGGCGCGCGTTCGTCTGACGTGCGGCGGCGCGCCGTTCGCGCTGGAGATACCGCTCGGTGCCGGCCGTCTCGTTGCGATTGCCGACGGGCGGTTTTTGCGCAACGTCAATCTCGGGAGCGGTGACGCGAGCGTGTTGCTGGTCGATCTCGTGCGCGCGCTGGGGCCGCCGATGTTCGACGAATATTTCCACCGCCTGGTCGAATCGGGTTCGCTCGTGGCGACGCTGGCGGGTTCGCGCGTGATCCTTGCGCTAGGCGCCGGCCTGCTGCTGGCGCTGCTGTGGGTTGGCGAGCAACGTTCTTGGCCGCCGCGCCGTCTCGCCGAGCGGGCCGAGGAGCCGGCCCCTTCGATCGCCTCATTTCTCGACTCGCTCGGAGTGCTATACGCACGCGCCCGCGATCCGGGCGCCGCGTTTCGCGCCTATCGCGCCGGCTTCCTCGTTCGAGTACGCCGGCAACTCTGGCCACACGGCGAATTTTCCGAGCAGCTCCTGCTGGAGCGTCTCGAACGCGATCGCTCGCTGTTGCCCGAGACCCGCCACTGGCTGATTGACGGCGCGACGCCGGCCAACGAGAGCGAGCTTGTAAGCGCGGTGCGCGCAATCGAATCCTACCCGGGGATCGGGACGGGGATCGGATGACGGACGGCGGCGAAAACTCCGGCGACGCGCAGTGGGTCGCGCAATCGTTCGCCGCGCTCCGCTCGGCGATCGGTACGGTGATCATCGGCCAGGACGAGGCCCTGCGGCTCTCGTTCGTCACTCTGCTTTGCTCGGGCCATAGCCTGTACGAAGGCGTTCCGGGCGTTGCCAAGACGCTGCTGGTGCGCACGCTGGCCGCGGCGATCGGAGTGCGCTTCGGGCGTATCCAATGCACGCCCGACCTGATGCCGAGCGACATAATCGGCACGCCGGTGCTGCATGGGGATGGAGAATTCCGCTTCCGGCCGGGGCCGCTCTTTACCGATTTGCTGCTGGTCGACGAGATCAATCGCGCGCCGGCCAAAACCCAGGCCGCGCTGCTGGAGGCGATGCAGGAACGGGCGGCGACCGTGGACGGCACCCGCTACGCTCTCGGCGACTGGTTCACGGTGCTCGCGACGCAGAATCCGATCGAGCAGGAAGGCACCTACCCGCTGCCGGAGGCCGAGCTCGACCGCTTTCTGTTCAAGATTCGGATCGGGTATCCGAGCGCGGAGGAGGAAGTGCGTATCGTTACGGCCCATCACGCGAGCACGCCTGCGCTGCGCGGTCCCGACGCGCTGCTCGGCGCCGCCGAGCTTGCCCGCGCGCGCGCAATCGTCGACGCGGTGCTGGCGCGCGAGGAGATTGTGCACTACGCGGTGTCGCTCGTGCGCGCGACGCGCGACCATCCCGCGGTTGCGGTCGGCGCCTCGCCGCGCGCGGCGCTCTGGACGCTGCGCGCCGCCAAGGCGATCGCCGCGCTGGAGGGACGCGGCTTTGTGCTGCCCGAAGACGTGCAGACCGTCATCCGCCCCGCGCTGCGCCATCGCGTGGTCCTCGAGCCCGGCGCGGAAGTCGAGGGAATGGGTGCCGACGACGCGATCGACGAAGTCGTGCGAACGGTCGCCGTCCCGCATTGATGCACGCCGCGCCATCGCCGGCAGGCCGGCGGGCCGGAGCGCGCGGCAGTCCGGCCCGCATCACGCCTGGTCCGGCTGGCCGCGCTGGTCGCGCTCTGCGCATTGGCCGCCGTGGTGTGGCATCTGCTGGTCGCGCCGGTGCTCGCGTCGGTCGCGATAGCTGCCGCGCTCGCGCTGCTCGACTGGGGAATCAGCCGCAACGATCCGCGGCCCACGCTCGAGCGCATCCTTGCGCCGCGGATGGTCAAGGGCCGCCGCGCCGAAGCCGTCTACCTGTTGACCCGGCCGGGCGGTCCCGCGACAACGGTTTCGATACTGGATGAGTTGCCGCCCGAGCTTGGCGGCGATCTCCTGATCGAAGATGTAGCGCTCGGCGCCGGCCAGCGCTGCCGCCTCGTGCGCGATCTGATGCCGCTGCGCCGAGGAACGTGCGAACTCGGACCGACTTTCATCCTGTGGCGCTCGCGCCTCGGCCTGCTGAAGTTTCGCGCGACGGCGCCGGCCAAAGGAACCGTCGCGATCGTCCCGGCCGCTTCGCCGCCTGCGCGCCACGCGGCGCTCACCCATCGATCGCTGCGCGACGAGCTCGGCATCCGTCCGCGCCCGGCCCGCGGCGAAGGCAGCGAGTTTGAATCGCTGCGCGAATACTCCGTCGGTGACGATCCGCGCCATCTCGATTGGCGCGCGAGCGCCCGGCGCGGCCGTCTGATCGTGCGCCGCTACCAGACCGAGCGGCGCCACACGGTGATCGTCGCGATGGATACCGGGCGCCTGATGGCGGCGAAGAGTGGCGGCGACTCCAAGCTCGATTGCGCGCTCGATTGCGCAATCGCGCTGGCGCGCTTGTCCGGGCAATTCGGCGACCGGGTGGGTTTGCTCGCCTTCGACCAGGAATTGCGGGCGTTCGCCAAGCCCCGCGCCGGCGCCGCCGGCGTTGGCGGACTGGTCGAGGCGACGCTCGAGTTGCGGCCGCGCCCCTTCGAGCCGAACTATCGTGTCCTGGCCGAGACCCTGGCCCGCCATCAGAAAAAGCGCGCGCTGGTAATCGTGCTCACCGATTTCGTCGAGGGCAGCGCGTCACGCGAGCTGGAGAGCTATCTCGCCGTGCTCGCGCGCCGCCATTGCGTATTGCTGGTTGCGATGCGCGATCGGTTGCTCGCCGAGCTCGACGTGCGCGAGCCGCGGATCGCGCGCGCGGGCCTCTATCGCCGGCTGGCGCTGCAGGATCTCGCGGTCGAGCGCGAAGCCGCGTTGCGGCGTATCGCGCAGTTCGGCGTGCAGACGCTCGATCTCGACCCCGCCCGGATTACCGCGCCCGTGCTCAACCGCTATCTCGCGATCCGCCAGGCGGCGCTTCTCTGATTAGCCAGTCGAGATCCGCGCCGGGCCGGCGCCGGACCATCCGCCGCACATACCACACGTAGCTTAAGATTGCGCCGAGCGGGATCGCCGCGGCGGCGAAGCGCGCGCCGGTCGAAAGCGCCGACTGGCGGAGAAAGCTTTCGATCGTGGCGGCGGCAACCAACAGCGGAAGCGCGGCGAACACCATTTGCAGCGCCGGCCGCGCGGCGGTGCGGAGCGCCGCCGCCATCCCCTGGCGTCCCGGCGCGAGCACCGCCTTGGCGAGCACCAGCCCGCCGGCGGAGCATAGGATGACCGCGAGCAACTCCGGAATCGCATGCGGCAGGAGCCACGCCCAGAAGAGCGGCCAGGCGCGGTCGCGCGAGAAAATCCAGACGAACGCGCCGAGCGTCAGGCCGTTATAGAAATCTAGGATAAGTGTGGGTAACCCCGCTAAAATACCGCTGGCGAAGGCGAGTAGTCCGACCTGGGTATTGTGCACGAAGAGGCTCGCGGAAAAGATTGATTTGAGGCCGAAGGCAACCTGCTTATGGGCGAGAAAGTCCGCCCGCTGCGCGGTCGAGGTCACCAGCCGCTCCAGCAAATCCGGCGGGTACATCCTGGCCGGGATGCAGGCGTACAGCGCCGCCGGATTCTCGGCCACCAGCGTCGCTCCGGCAAGCGCCACCCGCGAAAACGACGATCGCCGCGAGCACCTGGAGCCGAGCCGTCGCAGCCAGGGTTGCCGGAAATTCCACCAGGAAGAATCGGCCGGTGCTCCGTGCGCGGCGCGGCGCGACCTGCAAATGAGTATAGGCGCGCACACACAGGGCGTTGAGGTATCTGACCGCTTCCGGATCGGAGCGCCGCCGCGAGCGGAGCATCGCCAGCCGGGCCGAGCCCACCCGGTACAGCCGCGCCAGCCGGCGAAGGTCGTCGAAGCCGAGCCGCCGCGGGGTGCGCTCCGCGCGATCGAGCAGCGCCTCGAGTTCCTCTTCGATCCGCGTCTCGCGCGCGCTCACATCCGTGCCGTCCAATGAACGATTCCATCAGCCAGGCTGACCAGCCGATTCATGGCCTGTTCTCGCCCGAGGGCGTGCGCCTCGAGTTGGCAGTGGCGGGCCCGGCGCCGCGGATCTTCGCGTACGGCATCGATTGGCTGATCGTCATAGCGCTGATGGTCTTTCTGCTGATCACGCTGTTCACCAGTTTGCCGCTCGGCGTGCTGCTCGACAAATGGATCAGGTCCGCGCTTCACCAAGTCAAAGCCACCGCACGCGGGCAGCGTCCCGATCCCGAGCTTATCGGCCGCGTCGCCGGCGTGATGATCGCGTTGTTCCTGCTGGCGCAGTTCGTGGTCGAGACCGGCTATTTCATCTTCTGGGAGATGTTGACCGGGGGACGTTCGCCGGGCAAAGCCCTGGTCGGCTTGCGCGTGGTGCGCCGCGACGGTTTGCCGATCGATTTTCGCAGCTCGGTCGTGCGCAACGTGATGCGCCTCGTCGACATGCTGCCGGCCAACTACGTCGTGGGGTTGGTGGCGATGCTGCTGTCGGATAGCGGCGAGCGTCTGGGCGACCACGCCGCGGGTACGCTGGTGATTCGTCTCGACCGGCCGGAAGCCGCCGCGGAAATTCAGCCCCCCGAGCGCGCCGCGGCATTCAGTCTGACGCGCCAGCAGCTCGCTCGAATCGGCCCGCGCGAGCTGCAATTGATTCGTACCACGCTTAGACGGATGGCGAGCCTGCCCGAGGCGCGGCGCGGACCGCTGGTGATGGAAGTCGCGGAAACCGTGCGCGCGCGCCTGCAGATCGCCGATTTCCCGTCGCCGGACCGGGTCGCCTTTCTCGAAGATGTGCTCGCGATGGCCGAACGGCACATGGCGAGCAGCTGACGCGTCCGAAGGGATCGCTTTCTAAGAGCCGGGATCGCCGGAACTCAGGACGCCAGCCCGGCGGAGACGTGGTCATTCGTGGCAAGTAGCGGTAGCGGCCCGCCGGATGGATCCCGGATCTTGTCCACGCACACGATCAATTGTCGGCCTTGACGAATGACCATATGCTCGCGCTCCAATTGCGCCAGATGCTCGGTGACTCTTGGGCGCGAAGCACCTACGAGGTCGGCAAGGTCCTGATGGCTGAAAAATCCTCTCAGCAGCGAACCGCGCGACTCTTTGATTCCGAAATCGGTGGCCAGCTCGAGCAGCGCAATGGTGATGCGTTCGTGAAGCCCGAGGTTGAGAAAACTCGAGCTGCGCAGCAGCAGGCGGTACCACTGCTGCAAATCGTTCGCATGAAATGTCTTGAAAACTGATTCGGAACGATGCGCCGCGATCCGTTCGAAATCGCTCCAGCCCAGGCTGCCTACGCGGCAATCATTGTAAGCCTCGCAGCGAAAGTCGAACCGGCTGTACGGCAGCGAAGGAAACTCGGGGATCGGACCTGGCGGCAGCAGGGCGATTGTCACCCGCTCGCCGCGAGCGCTCTGGCAGGTAATGCGCGCGATGCCCTTTAACAGGATGTGGGCTTTGGATACGAGTGGGTCTTCGCGCCGGATTACTTGAGACCGTCGATAGTCGACGAGCACAAGGGATCCTGCCAGCAATCCGATCTCTGAAGTGGAAAGCCAGGACAGAGCCTTGAGGCGGCTCAGCTTGTCGAGGTCGCTGTCTGGGGAATTTCGCGTTTCATTCAAAATTGCACCTTTCGTAGTATGTGACGATCCTATGCGCTTTGCGGCGATCTAGCAAACCCGATGTCACATAGGGAACAGGAGGCGTGTCTTATCGGGCACTTACGCATGTCGGTTTCGCTGGATGACGCAAAGCTAGACACGCGCGGGAAATCCACTCCGCGTGGTGTTTCAATTCGCGGCGGCGAGCAGAGGATGTCTATTAGTGGAAAAACTCTTCAGCCAGTAGCGTTGTGCCGACCAATTGACAGCCAGCGCCCACCAACGGCGCTCGCGCTCCAGTAACTCGACTTGCCCGGTCACCCGTGGCCGTGAGGCGCCATCAGTGAGGCCCACCCTTTCAGGCGACATTGTCGAAAGCGGAGCCGGGGACGATTTGAAACTATGTAATGTGTGCTGTCAGGAACAACATCAGCAGGATTGTTCTCCTGTCTGCACGAGCGCCGATAGACATTCCGGGGAATGTACGAAAGTCTATGTATTGCTTCTCCGCACAACCCATAACCATCACCAGGGAGTAGCCAGAAGTCCGTCAGGTTCTAGAGTAGTGTTCCGGCAATCGCAACCAACTTAGGAGTGTGAACAATGTTCATCAAATCAGCACGCGTATTTGCGGCAGCGACTCTGTTCGGCTCGCTTGTGATCGCCGCCCCTCTCGCCTTCGCGCGCGCCGGCAACGACCGAGCCGGCGATGGCGGCCGCCAAGGCCGATCCGGTGGAGGCGCACATCAAGGAGTTGCACAACAAGCTTAACATCACGGCCGCCCAGCAGGCCCAATGGGATAGCCTCGTGCAGGTCATGCGAGACAACGCGAAGGCGATGAGCGATCTGCAAAAGCAGAGAGGCCAGGACGCAAAGGCAATGACCGCTGTCGACGCGGTCAAATCCTATCAGGCGGTCATTGAGGCCCATGAAGCTGGAATGGCCAAATTCGTGCCGGCCTTTCAGGCTCTGTATGACAGCATGTCGAACGCCCAGAAGGCGAGTGCGGATTCGATGTTTCGCGGCAAAGTAAGCGCCGCAGCGGCAAAAAAGAGCACTTGATCGAGCGAACTTGTTCACTGGTCACGGCCGGATTGGAAACTATCTGCTCGACCAGGATTCGCTCCGGGAGATGGAGAGTCAGTATGGAAAAGACCACGCTATTCAAGATTGGCAAGATCAGTAAGATTGCGCTTGCGATCGGTTTCGGCCTCGTGATTTGCGGTACCGCGATGGGGCCTGCGTTCGCCGGCGGCGGCCATGGCCGCGATAGCCATCAGGCGCAGCACCGCGGCGGAGGAGGAGGTCACGACAGAGGTCATGGCGGCGGCGGCTATGCCGTGGCGGCGCCCAACTATTACTATGCACCCGCGCCCAACTACTACACTGCGCCGGAGCCGGAGTACTACTCCTCTGGGCCGGTATACAGTGAACCAGCACCGTCGGACGGCATAAACCTTTTCTTCGGGATTCATTAGAAAGGTCTAGTGCGTATAGAGCAGCAATTCACGGCGAGATCTTCTCGCCGTGATTGCTATTGCCGCCAGAGAAGTCGATGAATTCGCAGGCGGTGCAGGCGGTATGGTACCGGTCGCCGGAGAGCTTTTCCCTTCCTTCGCTCAGGATGACGCAAGAAAAAGACTTTTGCCGACGAGACGTAGCGTGGTGGGTTCAAGATGACGTAAAGACCTCGCCATCCAGCTTTCCGGCGCGAGAAGGTTATGATGCGAGAGTTTGTTCCAGGTCGCGGCCGTTTGCCGGCGAATGTCCGTGAGCGAGAAAGCTTTCGAGCCGGTCGCGTTTGACGATCATTTGCCGGCCCTCGCGGACGATCATGCGCTCGTGCTCCAGCAACGCGAGATACTCGGTCACCCGCGGCCGTGAGGCGCCGACCAGTTCAGCCAGATCCTTGTGCCGCGCCGGCACGGTCAGCCGCACTCCCAGTTTGTCGGGGACGCCAAAATTGTCGGCCAATTCGAGCAGGATCAGCGCCACTCGCTCCTCCAGCGTGCAGCTCATGAAATTGGCGCAGCGTAATTGCACCAGGTCCCAGCGTCCGGAATAGCTGGCGGCCATGCGCTTGAAGTCCGCCGAGGCGATCCCGAGAGCGATTTCGATGAACCGCGCCAAAGCGACCACGCCGATCTGGCACTCGGTAACAGCCTCGCAGCGGAAGTTGTAGCTGATCCCCGCGACCGGCGGAGGAAAGCCCGGAATCATGCCGGGGGCGACCATAATCACCAGCGCGCGATCGCCCTTACGATTGCGGCAGGTGATGCGCGCGACTCCCGACAGCAGGATGTACGCCGATTCGGGAGAATGTTTTTCATCGAAAATGATGCCGTGCTTTTCAACCCGGCTCATAATGAGTGCATCGGCAAGCCGGTTTAGCTGGCGCGACGTAAGCCAGGAAATGTTCTTGAGTCCGCGTAATTTTCGGACTCCTGGTATTCGCACAGCGCGCATAAGATCAATCTAACAGAGTTGTCTGCAAGGCGTAGTTCCGGTTCGACGCGCTTGGTGCTCCGTGTAACCAATGCGCACCGCTGCGCTATAGCGCTGAAAGCCGCATCGAAGTAAAGTGGGTATCAAAGATGCCATCGGGGGCGACCGGATAAACAATGAGGCCCCATCTCCGTGATGACATTCGATGTTGCTGTGACGATGCTTTCGCCTGCCGAGCGGCGTTCGCCGCGAGGCAAATGGTGAGCAGGCGGGCATCCGGGAGACTCCCCCTCTCCGTGGATGCCCGCCGATTCTCTCTGGAGCGTATCGAACGCGGTCGAACGAAGAGACCCTGAGGAACACTTCGACAGTGTCGATAGAGTCAATTACGTACGCTTCCGTGGCAAACGCTCCGACAAATGAGCGCTGCCGCGCTAATAGCAACTTGCGCGTCAAGAGGTGACAACTATGACATTTGAAGATGCTGCGAATTCCACGATTCACCAGACTATTGATCAGGGCCGTCAGGCCGCCGAGAAGGCCGGCCAGGCACTGAAGGATGGCTATGGAGCCGCGCGGCAATACGTTGAGGAAAAAGGACTCGACTTCGACGTGCGCGAATTCGCTCGCCGTGAACCGTGGCTGGCCATCGCGGTCGCTTTCACGATCGGTTACTTTGCCGCGCGTCTCATCAGGCGCGTTTCCTGACCGGGTCTGTGCGTCATGAATACTTCAGCCGATAACGCGGCGCGCCAGCGCGGCCGACGCGACGATGTGGGCGAGTATGTCAGGGAGGCGCCCCTTAGCGCACTGGCGATTGCCGCTGCGGCAGGGTTCCTGGTGGGCGGAGGCCTCAAGAACCGTGTGGGCTTGGCAATGCTCGCGATCGTTGGCCGGATTGCGATTCAGGGTGCCGCGAGCAGCTTCATCGAAGCTATCGCGGCCGGAAATCATCATAACGGAAGATCGAACAGAACGAGCTCTGGCGATAAAGTATATGACAAGCCAAGAAGAGATTTCCAGGAATCAAGATGAGCGAGACGACGCGCGCCAGGGCCTTCGCGACACGCTGAGCGAGGTCAACGCGAAGCTCGAGCGCGCGGGAAATGAGTTTCGTCCAGATCATCTGATCGAAGGTCACGCGGTCGGCGCTTGCCTGCTGGTGGGCGCCCTGGGTTTTCTCCTTGGCTCGAGCGTCAACAACCGGGTAACCGGACCAGCCATGATCGCTGCCTTGCTTGGCTTCGCGCTCTCGCGACGCTTTGCGAGCGAATTGAGTGAATACGATGGCGGAGCAGCATCCTCTGACGAGTGAGCCGGCCGCGGCCTCGCCGGACTGGGCGACCCTGACCGAGAGAGCGCTGGACGATTTATCGCGGATTGTTCGATCCGAGATCCATATGCTGCAAACCAGCATCGAGACGGCTGTGGAGGCGCGAATAGACAGAGTGGTAACGCGCGCGATGACGATCGCGGCGATGGTCTGCGGCGCGTTCTGCCTTCTGTGCGCGGTGATTCTGCTGTTGCATCAATGGCTGCCGTGGTGGCAGTCGTTGGGGATCGCCGGTTTCAGCTTGTTGACCTTCGGGGTTGTGAATCGTGCGACCAGAAAGTCTTCGAGTCAACTCAACTAGTCAGTAAGATAGCGCAAAATATCCTGGGTGAAGGGTTAGAGAGTATGCATATGACTTTAGTGGGTATTGTAGGCGTATTGGTCGTGGTCGGTCTGATAATGTGGCTGATAAACACGTATATTCCGATGGCGGCCGGCATCAAGAGCGTGCTCAACATCGTCGTATTCCTCGTTGTGGCCGTATGGCTCTTACAAGGGTTTGGCATCATTGGGAATATACCTGGAGTGCGCATTCCCGCCCTGAGATGAGCCTGCCAAAGCGGTCGAGACTCATCGACCTGTCTGATTCTCGGCGAGACTCACGGATGCTGCACTGCACTCGCCGTTAATCTTCGTCCTAATGCCGGAGAATTTCCGAGAGGTCCGCCGCGCGGGCTATTGGCCTGCCCGGCGGCTCCAGACCCTCAGCAAGAGCAAGAATCCTTGAAATCAAAGGGAAAATCCGTCTAACATCCCGCTGCACATTGCACTGGCTGACAAGGACTGAGCAGAGTTCTGTAGGGAAACGGACCGAGGACGAGCCTACGATATCAATGGGTAGGATGCCGGGTACGAATGCCGCACTACAGAAAGTACACCACCACGGTTGTCGGCGCGCATAGCGTCCCGCGCTGGTATGAGGCGTTGGATCGCCTGGTTACCCTGGGCAATCTTTCGGCAACCGATTTCGCCGACGCGCAGTTTCGCGCCACTCAGGCCGCGATTTTGGAACAGGAGGTGGCGGGAATCGACGTCATCACGGGCGGCGAGATGCATCGGCGGACGCACAATCGTCACTCGCCGCCCAACGCGATGTTGAACCACTTCTGGCAGAGAATCCCCGCCTTTCAGGGCGCCACCCGGCCCAAGCCCATCAGCAGGCACGACCCGAACGTGTACCATCCCGCCGCTACCTGCCGGGGGCCGATAGTCGACACGATTGATTTGGGGCTCGTCGACGAATTCAACACCGTGTCGTCATTTGCGCGCAAGCCGATCAAGGTCACGATGACGGGACCGCATCTGCTGGCGGCCGTAGCCTACGACGAGTATTACCACGATATTCGCCGGATGATGATCGACCTGGGGAAACTGCTCCACCAAAACTTCAAGCGCCTGGCGGCAGCGGGATGCAAGCACATTCAGATCGACGAGCCGTATTTCACCGCGGCGGATGACGAAGAAGTACGCGCCGCGGTCGACGTGATCAACATGGCGGTCGAGGGACTTCCCGCCGACATTCATGTCCTGGTCCACGTCTGCCAGGGGAACTATGCCGTCGGTCCCGACTACGACGGACAAATTGGACACCGTTATTTCGACACCGGCCGCTACAAGGCCGATCTCATTTGCCAGATCGAGTGCGATGCTTATCTGATCGAGCACGACATGACTCGGCACTATGAGGGCCTGCTGGGCAACAAGCAGCTTGGCGTCGGAGCGGTCGATGTGCAGGCGCCCAATATCGAAACCGGCGAACAGATTGCCGAACGTATCAGGGCCAATCGGTGGCTCGCTCCGGAGCAGACCATCATCACCAGCTCGTGTGGCTTCAATCACCTGCCCAGGCATATCGCCTTCGGCAAGCTTTGCGCCATGACCGAGGCAAAAGCGATCCTGGGCGGTAGTTCGGACTAGCGCGGCCGATTTTCATGAGCGACCACGCGCGTGACACAAAGGACGTCGAAGCGCGCCTTCGCATTTCGGAGGAGCGGCTTCGCCTGCTGGAGGCGGCCAGCGGGATCGGGATGTTCGAACTGGACTTAGAGTCGGACCGCTTGGACTGTACTCCACAGGTTGCCGTGCTCTTCGGTCTCGATTCGAGGATTCCAGGCTCGACGCTCGCGGACTGGGAGCGCGTGATGTTCACTGACGATGTGCCCAAGGTGCGAGCCGCGATCGAGACCGCGATGCGGACCGGCAGGTACTATGTGGAATTTCGCGTAACGCATCCGGATGGCAGCCTCCACTGGCTTTCAGGAAGCGGCCAAACCGTCCGCGACGAGACGCATCATGCGCGATGGCTGCGCGGAGCCTGTTACGAAATCACCGAACGCAAAGTGCTTGAGGCCCGATTGTTGGCGCTCAATGAGACCCTGGAATCGCGCGTTGCGGAGCGCACCCGCGAGCTCGAGACAAGTGTCAAAGAACTGGAAGAAACTGAGCGCCGCTTCCGCCTGCTGGTAGAAGGGGTTACCGATTACGCAATTTTCATGCTCGATCCGGCGGGACACGTGGTCAACTGGAACGCGGGCGCCGAGCGGATCAACGGCTATAGCGCCAGGGAAATCATTGACCAGCACTTTTCCCTTTTTTATACCGAACAGGATCGGCAAAACGGGCTACCACAGCAGGTGATCGAAGCCGCAGCACGGACCGGCAGATACGAACATGAGGGCTGGCGCGTGCGCAAGGACGGCAGCCTCTTCTGGGCCAGCGCGGTGGTCAACGCAATCCACGACTCGGCAGGCCAGTTGCTGGGATTTGCCAAGATTACGCGCGATTTGACCGAAAGGCGGACCACCGAAGAGCGCTTGCGCCAGGCGCAGAAGATGGAAGCCCTCGGTCAGCTCGTAGGCGGCGTCGCCCACGATTTCAACAATCTGCTGACCGCTATTTCGGGGAACATCGAGACTCTCCAACGCCGGCTTCCCGAAGGCGTCGACGACAATCTGCAGCGCCTGGCCAAGGCGGCATTGCACGCGACGGCGCGCGGGGCGCTGATGACCAGGCGGCTGCTGGCGTTTTCACGCCGCCAGCCACTTGAGCCGAAATCCGTCTCAGTCAATTCACTAATCGCCGGGATGTCCGAGATCCTTCATCAAACGCTGGGCGAGACTGTCCAGATCGAAACGGTTCTCGCCGCCGGCGTGTGGGCCATCTTTGTAGATTCCAACCAGCTCGAAAGCGCGCTGCTCAACCTCGCCGTCAATTCACGCGACGCGATGCCCCAGGGAGGCAAATTGACGATCGAGGCCGCCAATACCTATTTGGATGAGGCCTACAGCGCGATTGCCGAAGTGCCCGCGGGACAGTACGTGGGCATTTTCGTCAGCGATACCGGGACGGGGATGACGCCGGAGGTGGCGTCGAAAGCCTTCGATCCGTTTTTTACGACCAAAGAAGTCGGACAAGGGACAGGGCTCGGTCTATCGCAGGTATATGGCTTCATCAAGCAGTCTGGCGGGTACGTCAAGATTTACAGCGAGGTTGGAGCGGGAACTACGATCAAGATTTATCTGCCGCGGTATATCTCAGCCGACCGCGCCACTGAAGAGAAACCCGCAGCAATCCCCATTGCGCGAGCCAATGGAGAGACCATCCTCGTGGTCGAAGACGATGCTGATGTCCGCAGCTCTGTGGTCGAGATCCTGGGCGAGCTGGGTTACCGAGTGATCGAGGCGCGGGACGGTTTGAGCGCGCTTCGGCAACTCGATGCGTATCTCGAAACCAGGCTTTTGCTCACGGACGTTGGCTTGCCGGGCGGGATGAACGGCCGGCAACTGGCCGACGAAGCACTGCGGCGAAGGCCAGGCTTAAAGGTGCTGTTCGCGAGCGGATACGCGCGAAATGCCATCGTTCACCACGGGCGGCTCGACCCCGGCGTTGAATTAATCATGAAGCCGTTCACCTATGCCGAGCTGGCGGCAAAAGTTCGCCGCGTCCTGGATGCTCGATGAGAGAAGGGTTGCGGGTGTCTCAGGCCACGTCTCTTGCGGGAGGAGCGGTCCCGGGTTCCGCGGCTTCATGATCAAGCCGTGGCGATACGCGTGACAATGCCGAACCGCAAGACGCAAGCGTGAGGCTCTCGATCGCCGCGGCGTGCCGTCCGCCTGCCGATGGAATTCCCCATCTACTCAGACACGGTTTGACGCTCCGCGTTGCCGGTCGGTCCGGACCGGCTCGGAAGACGCCGTTTCCATCGCGCCAAGGCTGCGCACCTGGACTCGTCTCTCGCAAGCTGGGCAAGAGCGATGCCAGCTTTGAGTCGGATTTTGTGAATAGAGCAACGAAGCGTTGGCGTCTTAAGCGGCCCGTCGGCAGGAAGTGACTCGCGGACGACACAGACGAAATCGCGAGTGTCGCAGATTCAGTCCACCTGTGCCTCCGCTCTGCGCTCGATGGCTCCGGGGGCCATTATGCCCGTAATGGGTGGCGTCCAGGCTGCCCTCCTGATTCGCAACTGCGAGCTGGGAGACGAACGTCAGTAAACGAATCCGGCAGTAACCGAAGCGCGTCGCGGTGTACATTGTCCACACGATGAGGTGGAATTGCCTGACCGAACTCAGGTGGCAAGAGATCTTGCGAGAATCGCGGGTCGCGCTCTCAGTTATCGCGATTGCAGGCTCTCACTTGCGCAAGACGTTGGGTGAACCGTTCGTTCGTCTTGTATCGAGGCAATCTTGATCCGGGGGACTCGGACATGCGCTGGAAGGCAATAGTTTGTATGTCCATATTGCCGTTTGCGCTCGCTCGTACCGCAAGAGCACAGACGCTTGATGAAACCGAAAATCGCATGCACTGCCAGGATCCCAACGCGGATATTAGAATCGCGGGATGTACTGCTGTAATCCAGTCCGGACAGGAGACACATGAAGCCCTGGCCGTCGCCTTCTATAACCGTGGCAACGCGTTCAAAGCGAAGGGGGAATACGACCGCGCGATTCAGGACTACGGTCAGGCGATCAGGCTTAATTCCAACTACGCCGCGGCGTTCAACAACCGCGGCACGGCCTACAACCTGAAAAAGCAATACAAACGCGCGATCTGGGACTTCGATCAGGCCATCGTGCTTGATCCGAAGCTCGAGCTGTCCTTCGAAAACCGCGGCAACGCGTACAACTTCGAGGGTGAACATGAACGCGCGATCCAGGATTTCGATCACGCCATTAGCCTGAGTCCGAACTCTGCCAGCGCCTTTAGCAACCGCGCTTTTAACTACCTGATGATGAGGAAATTCGATTCGGCAATCGCTGACTACGATGTGGCGCTGAAGCTCTCTCCCCTGAAAATGCATACTCCTTGTACGGGCGCGGATTGGCCGAGCGAGCTCAGGGGAGAACGGAGAGGGTAACGAGGATGTTGCCGCCGCGAAACAGATCGATCCGAGAATCGTCAGCAAATTTGAGAGCTACGGACTTTCCCTTTGAGTCCTATGAGATTCGCACCAGACGCAACGGCACAGGCAGGTGGTTGATCGGAGATGCTCGCTCAAGAGCCGGCCCGTAACTCGCTGGTTCAGCGACAGCGGCAGCAACAAGCAGTAAGTCGTGACGCCTGCACAAGCGGCGGTCTCGATTGTCAATCCCATGCGGTCCGTGAAAGCTCCAAATTCTGTTCATTCGACTCACATCACGTGACAAGAGGGATCGCCCGAGGCAGAGAGAAACTGAGGTTCACGCCTACGCATGACACAGCGCGTGCGATTTTTACACGGAGTTCGCGTTGCCAGCACCTCGCGCCGTTCCGCATTGATGCAGCTCGCGCTTATGTGCGGAGGCCTGACGCTCGCGACCTGGGGATGTGGCTTTTCAATATTTCGCTCGTTTTTAAAGCACCTCGCGAGAGAGACACAACAAGCGAAGATCAAGCGGAGACCTTACAGGGAAACAGAGGTCTGTGATGATCTCTGCCTCCGGAAGCTTGCCTCCGATTCCGTTGGCTGGTCGGAAGCTCCGGAGACCAGGTCCGGCACCACCCGCTATCGCGATTATAAGGTCTCGGCGGCACGGAAGTCGATCAGCAGTGGGTTCCTCCGTGCGCGCGAGTACGAACGAAGCCAGCATGCCGATGCCGCCGGTTGGGTACAGGCGGGGAATTTCACAAAATGGATTTTCAGCCACCGCTGCAGCCGTGTGCGCCGGTCGCCAGCGATGATCCGCACCTTAAGGAAAAATAGTCGCCGCGCCCGACACGGCAACTATTTATGCGGGTGCAGGAATGAGGCAGGCGGCCAAGTGGAAATGATGTGATGCGCATCACGCGAGGGGCGGGAAGCATTGAATGGAGGCCGAGGTTACGCCTCTAGCTCGAACTGCCGATCGTGTTGTTGAGCACAGGCACGGGCGCGGATCAGGGCGCGGCAGTGGTTGAGCCGGATAACACCAGCCGACGCGACGCGGCGGAGCAGGGTAAACTTAACGCGCTCAATTCGGCGTTTGGACCGGAGTTTGGGAGCTTTCATTGGAATGGCCGTGTGTATCGTTACTCCGCTATGCACAAGCTGCCGTGCCGTCAGCCCCCACGGTAGCGAACCGGGATTCAGCAAAAATGCGGTCGTTGATCGACGGGAAGCTAAATTAGGGCGCGCAATGAGCGCCACTCAGATCTATTTCAATCCGTGGGATCCCGACTTCTATGCGAAGCCGTACCCGCACTACGCACCGCTGCAGACTCGCCGGCGCCGCGTGGTTTCGCAGGACTTTACGCCCCAAAACGAATCCGGGAGATGGAAGCTCGGGTTCGCGAAATCACTGCGCGGCTGCTCGACGCGGTTCAGCGCAAGGGCGAGTTTGATTCGTCACGCTGATGCTCACCAATCGCCTCCGGGCGTGACGAAGAATGACCAGGAATGCTGTCACGCCTTGACCGCCGCCGGCACAGCTCGATAGCCAGCGCTACGCTTGAAAAGACGCAGTCCCCACAGCCGCAGACTATCCAGATACAAATAGATAACCGGTGTTGTGAAAAGGGTCAGCATCTGGCTGACAATCAGTCCGCCCACAATCGCCACGCCAAGAGGTCGGCGCAATTCGGAACCATAACCAGTACCCAGCGCCAACGGCAGGCCACCCAGCAGAGCCGCCATTGTGGTCATCATAATCGGCCGGAAGCGCAGTATGCAGGCCTGATAGATCGCATCTTCGGACGACTTGCCCTGGTTACGCTCTGCTTCCAGGGCGAAATCGATCATCATTATGGCGTTCTTCTTGACGATTCCAATCAGCAGAATGATACCGATTAATGCGATCACGCTGAGTTCGATTCCACAGAGCCATAAGGCCAGTAACGCTCCTACCCCGGCCGAGGGCAGGGTCGATAGAATTGTAATCGGGTGTACGTAACTTTCGTACAAGATCCCCAATACGATATATACGCTGAGTAAGGCCGCCAGGATCAGCATCGGCTCGTTAGTCAGTGAAGCCTGAAACGCCTGCGCGGTCCCCGCGAAGGTGGTCCAAATGCCCGCGGGCAGACGGATGTCTTGCTCAGCCTGGGTGATCAGTTCAACCGCGTCGCCGAGCGAGACACCAGGGGCCAGGTTGAATGAGATCGTAACCGCGGGGAACTGTCCCTGATGGTTCACCGTCAACGGCGTGGTCGAAATTGTGGAACGGCTGAACGTGCTCAACGGCACCATCGAGTCGCTGGCCGCATTGGTGTTGCTCGAAATGATCACGCCCGTCACGGATGTGCCGCTCGAGTTCGTGCCGACGATGGTGACACCGCTATTCGGTGCGCTCGCATTACCTGGAATTATACTTTGGCCGTTATCCGTTGCGGTTGCGCTGCTCGAGCTTACGGCGGGCTGGCTCGCCATCGTGGTTGTACCGCTCGAACTCGTCGAGGCGCTCGTACCGCTGCTGGAAGCATTCGTGCTGGTGACACCAGGTACCTCCGAAGTTGTGGATCCCGAACTCACAAAATTGGCCGTACTGGATCCGATTGTGGAGCCCACACCGCTCACCAGGTCCGTGGTCGCGTTTGGGGGAAGTGCGGTGCTGGAATCCGACGTACTCTGAATCCCGCCAATCATCTCTCCTGCAGTGGGAGCAAATGTACTGCTACCTGCCGCCGAGCTTGCTGCTTCGCTGCCGGTAGCGCTGCTTGATCCGGCCGAGTTTGCGGAGGTGGCGGAAACAGGTAGGGCAACGTTGGATGCCAGATGAATCAGTTTGAGGGTGTCCGGGTTCTGCCAGAACTCCGGTGCCACCTCCATCACCACGTAGTACTGATTCAATTGAGTGTACATCGTGGAGACTTCACGCTGTCCGAAAGCATCGTACAGCGTATTGTCAATCCCTTGAGCCGAAAGCCCAAGGCGCGACGCAGTGGTACGATCGAGGGTCAGATTGGCCGCCAGGCCGTTATATTGCTGATCGCTACTGACATCGGTCAGTTGGGGTAACTGCCGCAATTTCGCGACCAGTTTGGGCGCCGTGCTCATCAGTAGGTCGAGGTCGTTGCTCATCAGCGTGTACTGATATTCCGCGTTCGCCGATCTGCCACCGATAGTTAGGTCCTGTTGCGCCTGCAGGTAGAGGCTCAGACCGGCCTGCCTACTGACTTTGTTTGCGGATCTCTGCTATTACCTGTTGCGCACTCAGCTTGCGCTGACCACGCGGCTTTAGAGCGACATACATTGTAGCCGTGTTAGTGGCGCCATTGGTTCCCGTGAAAGCCAGCACGTTGTCCACGTTCGGATCGCCGAGCACATTCTTGATCAGCCCCTTCAACCGCCTGTTCATCGCCTGAAACGACGTATCCTGGTCGGCTACTACGGCACCTACCAGGCGGCCGTTATCCTGTTCGGGAAAGAATCCCTTGGGGATGATATAGAACATGTAGATATTGACCGCCAGGGTCATCAATGCGACTCCGAGCATCAGTCGCGAATGTCTCAGCACCCATTTGAGGCTGGTCTCGTAACGATTGAGCACCCAATCGAAAAGCCGCTCGGTGCTGTTGTAGATCGCGCTGTGCTCGCTTGCCTCCTGATGACGCAGGAGTTTCGCACACATCATCGGCGTCGTGGTCAGAGAAATCGCCATCGAGACCGCGACCGCGGTCGACAGCGTAATCGCAAACTCACGGAACAGTCTGCCCACAATCCCGCCCATCAGCAGAATCGGAATGAACACCGCAATTAACGACAGGCTGATCGAGATCACGGTGAATCCTATTTCCCGGGTGCCCTTGACCGCGGCCTCGTATGGCCGCATCCCTTGTTCGAGATAACGGGAAATATTCTCCACCACCACGATCGCGTCATCGACCACGAAGCCGGTGGAAATGGTCAGCGCCATCAACGACAGATTGTCGATGCTGAAGCCGCACAGATACATCACGCCGAAGGTTCCGATCAGCGAAATCGGGACCGCCACCCCAGGAATCAGCGTGGCGCGCAGATTGCGCAAGAACAGGAAGACCACCATCACGACCAGGCAAACCGAGATTAACAGCGCTCCCTCGACGTCCTTGACCGACGCCCTGATGCTGGTGGTCCGATCCAGCACGACCCTCAGGTCAATCGACGCCGGAATCGATGCCTTCAGCGCCGGGAGCGCGGCGTAAACACGGTCCACCGTGTCGATCACGTTGGCCCCGGGCGCACGCCAGATGATCACCAGGATGGCGCGGTTCAAATCGGAGTAACCCGACGCGCGCACGTTCTGGACTGAATCGTCGACCTCCGCGACATCGGACAGCGTCACGGCGGTGCCGTTGTGATAGCCGACGATCAGAGGCTTATATTCCGAGGCCTTCAGCAACTGGTCGGTGGTGCTGATCGTCCAGGCTTGGTTGTCATCGGCGAATTCACCAGTGGGGCTGTTGGTATTGGCCGCCGCCAGAACGCTGCGCACCTGTTCCAGGCTGATACCCAGATGGCGCAACTGCGTCGGGTTGAGTTCCACTCGCACCGACGGCAATGCGCCGCCGCCTACCAGGACCTGACCAACGCCCTGGATGGTAGATAGCTTCTGCTCGAGGATCGAATCGGCGGCGTCGTAAAGTTGACCCGGAGTCTTCACTTTGGAAGTTAGCGCCAGGATCAGCACCGGCGGGTCGGCCGGATTCACTTTTCTATAGGTGGGTTTGGACGGCAGGTCGGCCGGCAGATAGCTGGCGGCGGCGTTAATCGCGGCTTGCACATCACGCGTCGCCGCGTCGATGTTACGGTTCAGATTGAACTGCAGCACAATCGTGGTCTGACCTAGAAAGCTGCTAGACGTCATCTGGGTCAGAGAAGCGATATGGCCGAATTGCCGTTCCAACGGCGTGCCCACCGACGTTGCCATCGTCTGCGGACTGGCGCCGGGGAGCAGCGCCTGCACCTGGATGGTCGGGAAATCAACTGACGGCAACGGCGCCACCGGCAACACATGGAACGCCATCGCCCCCGCCAACGCCACCGCAATTGTGAGCAGGGTGGCCCCGACAGAGTTCTTGATAGCCGTTTCGGAGAGGCTCATGTGACGACCAGCCGCCGTTCGGGCTGTCTGCCCTGCTCCGTCGTCTCTGCGGACGACTCCAGTTCCTGCGCCGCTAATTCGGGCGCGAGCCGGTCGAAGTACAAGAACACCACCGGCGTGGTGTACAGCGTCAGAGCCTGGCTGAGAATCAGACCACCCACGATTGCGATTCCCAGGGGCTGACGCAGCTCCGAACCCATTCCCGATCCCAGCGCCAGCGGCAGGCTTCCCAGCAGCGCCGCCATCGTTGTCATCATGATCGGCCTAAATCGCAGCAGGGAGGCCTGGTAGATCGCTTCCTCCGCGCTCTTGCCCTCCTGGCGCATTGCTTCGAGGGCGAAGTCGATCATCATGATGGCGTTCTTTTTGACGATGCCGATCAAAAGAATAATGCCGATGAGCGCGATGACGTCGAGGTCGAGATGGCAAATGAGCAGGGCGAGAATCGCGCCAACACCGGCCGAGGGCAGAGTCGAGAGAATCGTGATCGGATGGATGTAACTCTCGTAGAGCACCCCGAGCACGATGTAAACAGTGATCAGGGCAGCCAGAATCAGCAACGGCTCATTGGCCAGCGAGGCCCGGAACGCCGCGGCGGTCCCTTGAAACGCACCCTGAACGCTAATCGGGATCCCGATTTCCTTTTGCGCTGCGTTGATCGCGTCGACCGCCTCGCCCAGCGAGTAGCCCGACGCGAGATTGAAGGAAATCGTAACGCAGGGAAACTGTCCCTGATGGTTGATGATGAGGGGCGTGCGAGTCGGTTCGTAATGCGTAAACGTGCTCAGCGGCACCTGGCCGCTGGTCGAATTCACATAAATGTTTTGCAGCGATTTGGGATCCCGCTGGAATTTTGGGTCCACCTCGAGCACCACATGATACTGGTTGAGTTGGGTGAACATGGTGGAGATTTGTTCCTGGCCGAACGCGTCGTAGAGCGTGCTATCGATCGTCGACGAGCTGACACCCAGGCGCGAGGCGGTGCGGCGATCGATTACAAGGTGCGCCCCCAGGCCCTCGTTCTGCTGGTCGGTTGCGATGTCGCGCAAAGCGGGCAGGGTTTGCAGCTTGTCCACCAGTTTCGTCGTCCACAGCTTCAGCTCCTGCGGGTCGGGATCTTCGAGAGTGTATTGATATTGGGTCCGGCTCACCCGGTCATCGACGCTGAGATCCTGAACGGCTTGCAGGTAGATCGTAATTCCCTGGACTTTGGCAAGCCGTCGCTGCAACCGGCTGATTATCTGCTCAACGTTGGCCTTGCGCTGCCCCAGCGGCTTTAGATTGATCAGAATCCTGCCGCTGTTAACCGTGGTGTTGGTTCCGTCGACACCGATAAACGATGACAGGCTTTCAACCGCCGGATCGCGCAAGATAACGCTGGCCAACGCCTGCTGCTTGCGCGTCATCGCGCCAAACGACATGGCTTCCGGCCCTTGCGATACGCCCTGAATAACGCCGGTGTCCTCGATCGGAAAGAATCCCTTCGGCACGTACCAGTAGAGAAAGATGGTCAGGACAAGGGTGGCAATCGCGACCATCAAGGTGCCGGGCTGATGCTTCAGGACCCAACGTAGGGTGCGGCCGTAAAATTCGATGGTCCGCTCGAAGGCACGCTCTGACATCCGGAACAACCTGCTCTGCTCGTTGTCCGGCTTGTGGCGCAAGAGCTTGGCGGACATCATCGGCGTCAACGTCAGCGAGACGATCGCTGAGACCAGGATCGTCACCGCCAACGTGATGGCGAACTGACGGAACAGCCGGCCCACGATGTCAGCCATAAAGAGCAGGGGAATCAGCACCGCGATCAACGAAATGGTGAGCGACAGGATGGTGAACCCGATCTGACGCGACCCCTTGAGCGCGGCCTGCAGCGGGCTCTCTCCTTCCTCGATAAACCGCGAGATGTTCTCGATCATCACGATCGCGTCGTCCACCACGAAGCCGGTGGAAATCGTCAGCGCCATCAACGTCAGATTGTTCAGGCTGTAACCCAGCAAGTACATGATGCCGAACGTGCCCACCAGCGACAGCGGCACTGCAATGCTCGGAATAATCGTGGCTGAGAGGCTGCGCAGGAAGAGAAAGATGACCATCACCACCAGCGCGATGGTCAGCATCAACTCGAACTCCACGTCCTCGACTGACGCGCGGATCGTGGTTGTGCGGTCGGTCAGAACACTCACCTTGACCGCCGATGGAAGCGAACTCTGCAGCACGGGCAACAGCGCTTTGATCCGGTCGACGACCTGGATGATATTGGCGCCGGGCTGCCGCTGCACGTTGAGAATTACGGCCGTTGTGGAGTTCATCCAGGCCGCCTGTCTGACGTTCTCGGGCGCGTCCACAACCGTGGCTACCTCCGAGAGGGTCACCGGCGCGCCGTTGTGGTAGGCGATTATCAACGGCCGGTAATCCTTGGCCGACAGCAACTGATCGTTGTCCTCGATCGTGTAGTCGAGGTTCTTGCCGTCGAAATTTCCCTTGGCCGTATCGACGTTGGAGGCCGCCACCGCAAGGCGAACCTGTTCGAGGGTGAGTCCATAGGATGCAAGTTGAGTCGGATTGAGCTGGATCCGCACCGCCGGCTTCTGCCCGCCGCTGATCGAGACCAGCCCGACGCCGGGCACCTGTGAGATCTTCTCCGACAGACGCGTATCGGCAAGGTCCTCGACCTGATCAAGCGGCATTTGGGTCGAGGTCAGGCCCAGGGTCAGAATCGGCGCATCAGCGGGATTTATCTTGCTATAGACCGGCGGGGTCGGGAGGTTGGCGGGCAAAAATGTAGCAGCGGCATTGATCGCCTCCTGCACTTCCTGCTCCGCCACGTCAATGTTGAGATTGAGGTCGAACTGCATCATGATTACCGACGCCCCGAAGGAGCTATTCGAGGTCATCTGGTTCAGGCCCGGGACTTCGCCGAACTGGCGCTCCAGCGGGGCGGTCACGGCCGACGCCATCACGTCCGGACTAGCCCCTGGGTAAAATGTGAGTACCTGAATCGTCGGATAATCGACCTCCGGCAAAGCGGAAACAGGCAATTCCTTGTAGGCGAAGGCGCCCGCCAGCAGAATAGCGGCCATTAGCAAAGAGGTCGCGATCGGCCGCAGAATGAATATGCGGGAAAGGTTCATCCGCCACTCGCCGCCACAGCGCCTGAGTTCGAAGTCGTCTGGCCTGAGTTGGAATTATCCATCTGAACGATTACCTTGCTTCCGGGTTGCAGCTTATCCAAACCGTCCGTCACCACTTTCTCTCCCGCGGTAACGCCTTTTGTGATCGCGGTCACGTCGCCTTGCGCGGGTCCTACCGTGACTTGGCTTTGCACCACTGTATTGTTGGGCTGAACGACGTAGACGAAAGACTGTTGCGCGCCGTTCTGAATCGCCGAGGTCGGCACCAACAACGCGTTCTGGATCGTTTTCACCGGCATGGTCGCATTGACAAACGCGTCGGGAAATAAGGCATCGTCGGGATTGGCAAACTGGGCCCGCAGCTTCACCGTCCCGGTATTTTGGTCAACCTCATTGTCGAAGGTCAGCAGAAAGCCGGTCCCGATTTTTTTGCTGAAGTCGCGGTTCCAAGCCAACACTGGTATCTGGTGCCTACTGCGCATATCATTGGCGACTTCGGGTATATCATCCTCGGGAATACTGAAAACCACCGAAATTGGTTGTAATTGGGTAACAACGACCAGGTTCTGGCTGGGCACAACGTAATTACCCACATCAACCTGCCGCAGGCCCACGCGACCTTGAATTGGCGATACGATCCGGCAATAGCCGAGATTGATCTTGACTCCAGCGATCGTCCCTTGGTCGTTTGCGACCGTGCCCAACGCCTGCCGATATAGTGCTTCCTGATCGTCCGCACCCTGAGCCGCGATGATTCCGGTTTTGAACAAGTAGCGATACCGGTCTAACGTCACCTTCGCATTAGCGAGCGTGGCCTGATCTCGCGCGAGCTGTCCTTCGGACTGCGCCAACTGCGCCTCGTAAGGCGACGGGTCGATATTAGCCAACAAGTCTCCCGCTTTGACCGATTGCCCTTCTCTAAAATCAATTTTCATGATTTGGCCGGCGATACGGCTCTTGACGGTGACCGTGGCGAACGGGGTCACGGTGCCGATCTGGTTCAAATAAACATCCAGTTTCCCGGTTTTGACGAAGCTTGCTGCCACCGGCACGCTGGGCACTTTTACGACAGATGTATTTGCCCGGCTATGTAGTAACCATCCATAGACGCCGACACCCAGCAGCAAGACCGTCAGCCACGGCCACCGTCGCCGGGAACTGTGATCCGTTTCGCGATGCTGTTCCATGGTCTGGGGGAATTCCAAGCGCGCTGGTCCTTCGATTGTTCGCGTGTTTTGATCCATTTTTTTGATCTAAGCTACGTTCGCGTGTAGGTCATCGCCGTACCCGTCGTGGGTTAAGAATTAAGGGCGCTCGCTCTCGCACCTGGTTCCCCTTGGAGGTCCGCAGGACGAGAATCCACGTTGCTTGGCGATGGCCCGCTTGCCTGAAGACGCAAAAACTCCTACGACATGTCTCGCCGCAGGAGCATCGGTCGTCGGGAATCGAAACGACCTTGGGGTTGACTCCGCCAACTCGTGCGAAAAGCTCTATTGCACCGGGAAACCGCTGCTTGGGCAGAGCTGGCGATCACCGCAGGTTCTCTGCAATCGAGAGTCTGTCCGAATCAGATCTCCTCAAATGTGTTGACCGACCACTCAAGAGCAACGACTCGAGAGAGTGGAACGGTCAATCACGAATACGGAAAGCACTATGCTGCGGTTACAGCACAAAAAGGCCAACTGGTCGGGTCACTTGCAAGAGCCCGACGCACGATCCGGCCGCGATGCCGAGGAGACGTGCCGCTACCGTCCAGAGACGCCCTAAGGTTACCTACGGCGCGGCGCCTTTCGACGCTCATAAGCTAAACCGCTATTCCAGTTTTAAGCGAACTTATCTAACAACCTCACTTGCCGCAGGTTACTTCCGCGTTGGAGCGAGAAGCATAATGCGAATAGGGTCACCGTATTTTAGGTTGCGCCGCGCTCCGCGTCGGTGGCCACAGCGTAATTCTGTTGGCATGGCCCATTTCTGACGAAGTGTGAGGTGAACGTCATGAAAAAGAAAATAATCGCTCTTCTTCAGGCTGGCGCATTTTATTCGCTATGACCGCGGCTGCAGGATGCCTTGTAGAAAGACCTTCTTACTGGAATCATCACCAGGACTGGCACTATCGGCACTAAAACGTCTCGCGTAAATAGTCAATTGCTTCGAACACCGAGCGATGCGCCGTCGAGTTTATTCGGCTCACCGCCGTAACTGCGCATTCTTTGTGCCGGCGGTCAGGCGCAAGGCTTGATTCGAGCACGACATGATCACGTCAAGTCGGAAACGGTGGAGACCCCCTAATTCGACATCATCTTCGGTTAGCAGAAAGGGCGTTACGTCCGTCCGCGGCAAACGTTAATGTCTTCACAACTCCATGAGTCGCCTCTTCCACCAAGCGATTCAATTCGCGTTCGAGTTTGGCGAATAAACGGTCGAGCGGCTGCTCCGCGCTCAAACCGGTATAGATCGCCAGCGCGCTTTCGGACGGGCTAACTGTCCCAAAAAGAAGGTGCTTTATAAATGCGAACATTCAGTTTGCGATCCTGTCGGCAAAGTAAAAATACCTGGCTTCTCAAGCGCGTTCATCGCCAGTGAGCGTATTTGGCCGTCGACACATTGTCGCCAGTTGTTACGCCAAAGAAATGGATTGGTTACGAGATGAAGCACCAGCTCGCGGTGCCGGACGGGTGGGATGCGGTAGGTTTACCAATTACGTTCCAATTTATTCGGCGCGCGTGAGAAAGTGCGCATGAATCGTCTCCCCGTCTCATCAGAAGGGACAGGGCATCATTCCGAGAAGGGCAAGACATCATTCCAAGGTCCGCGGCGCGGCACTTTTTTCGCAAATCGCGCCGCAAATTGCTCAGGGGAGACCTCCTCAGCAACAGATAATCCCCGTGCTAACAGCACGCAGTGTGGAATGTGATCCGGCACACTTGATGCGTCGGGCGATCGGTACCAGCGAGGTTGTTAAACCGACCGGGGCAGCGCTCGGCTGATCAGCCAGGTTGATCTATGCAAACGAACCGCAACATTGCGCGGTGCGGCGAGCAGACCGCACTCCCGAAACCGATATTCCGGATCCTCCCTTCCCGTGCCATCAAGACGAAGAATGGGCACGCGCCTGAGCGGACCATTCATGAATCTGATACAGGCAGGTACTCAGACTGCCTTGTAGACGAGACGAATTCGCTTTTGCCCACCCCCTGTCCTTACCAAAAAATCCATCTAATTCAAATTTTGAACAGCTGCATGAATTGAAGCAACTAGCATTGAGCAGCAGCTACTTCGTCTGCGTTCCCCGGCCCTGCGCTACAGATGGCGTTGCGTCCCAACGTGTCATCGCGACGTAGAGCGGATGGCTCGTCTCGCTCGGCGAGTCCTCGGTAAAGATCGATGCGGTCGGGATCAGAGCAACGCCCTTAGTCGCGCCGATCGCGAACTGCGCCACGGTCGAGGCATCGCGATTGACTACATATAAGAAATGCCCACTCGGATCGGCCATCATCCCGGTTGGGTAGCCCATCCCAGTTGGGCACTCCCCCACAAGCTTCAGTGCCCCCGACTTCACGACAAGAGAGGACACCGTGTCTACCCCGCGGTTGGCTGTGTAGACGAATACCTCAGGACCCACGGCGGCCAGTGCGATGCCGAATGGCCCCGCGGTGGAAATTCCCACACGATAGGTCGTGGTTGCACTGAGTTTTCCGGCGGCGGTGGTTTTAAACACTGCCACGGTTCCTAACGACCCGTCGACTGTGTAAACGAAACTGCCCGACGGGTGAACCGCCACTAGCCCGGGCTGCCCCGTCCGGTCGCCAAGGCTCGGTGTGCTTCCTACCAGCTTGAGCTTTCCCGAAGACTCGACCGCGAAGACGACTATCGTGCCGGCGCCGCTGTCGGAAACGTAGACGAAATTGCCGTTGGGCGTAATCGCTATCCCGAGTGGGTGCTGGAGACCACTGCCGCGAAAGATCTCCAGCGGCTTGAGTGCGCCGGTCGCGCTGTTGATTATGTATTCTGCGATCGACCCGTCGGTGCCCTTGCCAGAGTTGGCGACGTAAACGAAGTCACCGTGCGGGCTTATCGCGATCTGCTGCGGTCGGCTTGTTGATCCGTCGTCTACCGAACCTTCGCCGACCATCGCAAGATCGCCCGTGTCGCGCTTCATGCGGAACTGATAGATACGGCCGTCGCCCTCGTTAGCCACATAGAGAAAGCGGTTGGAAGGATCAACGGCGATCCCGGTGGGGCCGTCGACTGCGCCGGCCTTTGCCGTACGCAGGAAAACGAGACTGCCGTCGGCCTGCCGGCCGAGCTCAGACACCGTGCCTTCGCCATTGTTAGTGATATAGACGTATCCGACCGGAGCGGCGTGAGCGGCCGGAGCGGCTTGCACCGGCATCTTCGCCAGCGGACTCGACGTCTGCTTCGCTCGCTTGCATCCGACGAGCGCCACTGCAGCCGCCGCGGCAAACAGTGTGGCGACCTTGAACACTTTCACGCTAACCGGAATGCTTGTCTGTTCCGATTGGCGCTGGCGCATCTTCTAAAGGAGGCCAAAGGACGAGCCGTTGAGATACTTTGGAACCCTGCTCTGGATCCCTTTCGTCCGCGAAGTAGACCGAGTCGCCGCGGCACCGAGAGGCCCCGCACATGCGAGAATTTTGCTTATCCCCGGGGCCGGATCGCGAACCGGCTGCTATCGCGTCCTTCGCTTCGCTGTTAGTCCACCGCCACCTGTTCTGTGCCACGCTTCGTCTGTTCCGTGCCACCAAAGATGAAACGCGGCCGAGCCCATGCTATATACGCGGGCAAGATGAAAACTCCCACGACCATATTGGTGAACATGAGTATCATGAGGAGCACACTCATCTCACTATGAAAGAGCACCGGAGAGAACATCCACGGCGCGAGGCCCGCTACGATCACCGAGAAAGTAGCAAACACGGCGGCGCCGGTTTCCCGCAGAGCGATGATGACGGCGTCGTCCAGCTCCCGTCCCTCGATACACTCATCACGGATCCTGGACACCACGTAGATTCCGTAGTCCACCCCGAGCCCGATGCCCAAGGAAATAACCGGAATCGTATCGATCGTTATGCCAATATTCACCAACCGCATGTATATGAACGCGGTGAAATTTGCGGCAATGCAAGAGACGATAAACAGCAGCCCGGCAACGATCGAACGGTACGTGACCGCGCAGAACAGGAACACCACCCCGAGGACGAAGCTGATATTCACGAAATCAATTTCGTAGAGAACATCGTTGGCCGAAGCGTAAAGTCCCGCTATGCCGCCCAGATATCTGACCCGGATTCTGCGGAATACTGGATCCGACTGACCCCTGACGCTCAGGAATTCCCTAATCCTATCGCGGAGCCGATTGAGTGTGTCGTAAGTGTGGTCGTGCAGCAGCACCCGCATGCACGTGTCATCTTTGAACGTGGACAGATAGTAGTCGGACTCACCCGGAGCGGTGCCTCGGATGTAGAGAGTGAACAGTCCAAATGTGCCATCCAAGGTGGCTGGTAGCGCCTGGTACTTCGGTTCGCCGTAATGGAACATGCGATTGTAAGGCTCGAAAATATCGGGGACGACCGAGATGACCCGGTCGACATCTGGGTCGCGTTGCAAGTAGCGGGCGAAGTCGCGCTCAAGCCGAGTAACATCCGGCTCATAGACCTCGCCAGCTTCTCTGTTATTCCCGCCTACATTGCTGGCAATCCCAAGGATGATCCATCCCTCATCCAGCGGAAAATAGCGGCCCACCGCCCGCAGGTCCTCGTTCACCTTGGCGTTTTGCCGGTACAGCGGGGTGCCCGGCTGGCTGTAGCCGATCTTAGAGCGCAGACCCGAGGCGAAGCCCACCACGATCAGGAGTCCAACCGTTGCGAGTGCGCCGTTGCGCACGCGTCCGGGTGTGACCGGGAACCTGACGAGGCTGTCGATTAAACGCCGATACCAGGAGTCTTTCGCGCGGGCCGCGTGCGCGATGCGTTTGGGTGTGGGTAGATAGCTCATCATGATGGGCTGGAAGATGAAGACCATGGTGAGACTGCCGCCGAGCCACACCGCCCCCGACGACGCCAAATGCTGGAGAGTTGGAATGCCGCCGAATGAGATGAAGATGATGCCGGCGATGTCGGCCAGGATCGAAAGCAAGCCGGGCGGAAGCATCAAGCTGGTGGTCGCCTCGATTGCGTCATCCTTGTCGTAGTTGCGCGCCTCCAACTCATCGTAATAGCGTCCTTGCCACTGAATGCCGTGGCTCATGTCGCGAGCGGTGAGGATGAACCGAATCACGATCATCACCGGGTCGAATTCGTACCCCATGAATCCGATGAATCCGAGACCCCAAAGCGTCGATAGCAGGCCAGTCACGACGGGCGCCCACCACGTACTCCGGCCTCTAAAGTGAATATAGAGAGCCAGGATCATCAGGCCGTCCGAGAGAAAAAAGATGGCCGCCAGCAACGGAAAGTAATAATACCCATAGCCACGAACGATTGGTTCGCCCGCTGCGTAGATATTGGTGTTGTCGTCCTGGTATTTCTTTATAAGATCCTGGATCCGGTTAAAGAGGTCATGATAGTTGAGGCGGGTCTCGGTGAAGGAGCATACGATAGCGGCCCGCCGCCCATCATCGCTAACAAGATATCTAAGCTCCCGGGAGTGGATCTTGACTTGCTTCTTCAACTCGTCGATCTGCGCCTGCGTCTTAGGCACATCGGGATACATATAGGTCTTCGATACCAAGTTGCCTGGCAAGGCCTCAGCGTATGTAACCCGATAGGAAGCCAACGAGCGGATAGACTGGTGGACGATGCCCGGCAGCAGGTCGAACGCGAAGTTAATGTCCTGGATTTTCTGGAGCGTACTGGTATTGAAAATGTCTCCGCGTTTAACTTCCACCATCACGGTAAGGGTCTGCGCGCCGCCGTAACGCTCAAACTCGTGATAGAGTTCGACGTTGGGGTGTGTGCGGGGGAAGAAGTCGACGAAACTGGTGCCGATCCTGACGCGGCTCGTTTCGTAACCGGCATAGGCAGTGATCGCAAGCAGAATGATCCCGATTAGCGCGCGGTGCCGAAGTACGATTTTGCCGATCATTTCTGACCTACCTTGTGCCAGTGCGCGCCACTATCGTCAGTGCGAAGCACGGTACCATTAAGCCCCACCGCTATCCCGGTGCTGCCCCTGAACCCGATGTCAGTCAGCGTGGCGGCAGCCGGCTGCACTGTCGAAACGACCTGCGCGGCGTCAAGAGCCATGTCCAGCAGTGTCCCGTTATCGCCCGCCATCCAGATTCGACTGTCATTAAACTTAGCCGCATACATTGGAATGTCGGTTGACGATGGGAGTGAGCGCCAAGTTCTGCCGCGGTCAGCGGTGGCAAAAAAGCCGCTCTGGCCTGTCACCAAGCCATCTTGAGCGTCGCGGAAGGAGACAGAGAAAAGGGCGGCGGCACGAAAGTTCGCGCGCGTACCGCCGCGCTGAAGCTCCCAGGTTTCACCTCCGTCGGGGGTGTGCAAGATGGTCTCGAACTCCCCCACCACCCAAGCATTGGAGGCGTCTGACATGGTAGCGTCGAAGAAGTCAAGTTCGCCCTTCTGCTTTTTCTGGCGCCAATGTTCTCCGCCGTCACGCGTGTATAGAATGGTTCCGTTGGTTCCGACTGCTATAGCGTCGTTGGCGTCGCCCGGTGCCAAGCGGTAGAGTTCTTCGCTGACTCCGGTCGACTGGCGCCGCCAGGTTTCGCCCCCATCATCGGTCCGGAGAACCAGCCCCTGTTCGCCGCAAATCCAGCCATGTTTCTGGTCGGCAAATCTGACGCTGTAGAGGTCGAGCCCGCCGAGCGGCTGGACCTCTGCGATTTCGCGGTGTCTCCAAGTGCGGCCGTCGTCATTTGAGGTGAGCAGCGTGCCGGCCACTCCGACCGCGTACCAGGTGCCGGAGGGCAGACTGGCAACGCTGTACAGATCATCCCACGGCTGCAGTTGATCGGCAGCGACCGGTGGAGCAGTCATTGCGATCAGACCCACCGCGGCCAAGCATAAAATCAGGCAGACAGGCCAAACGCGACGCCCCGGCATCGCTTCGCCCCGCGCGTGCTGCTTCGAGCTCCGCTGCAGTCTCACTGAAACCTTTCCAGTCTTTAGCCCGTGCTCTTCTGTGGTGGATCGCGAAAGTGTTCCCACTTAATCTTCAAAGCGACGTTGGTCGAACGAGCCTTCAAAGGCAAGTCTTGGGCCAATGAGTTATGATACGCATCAGACGCAAAAAAACGCTTGCTTGCTGCCTAAATGAAAAGCACGGCCCCGCGGGTTTCTCGCCGGGGTCGCTCTCACTGCATAATCTTCATCAATCCGTCCGGGAGAGCATACCTGTCGATGTTACTAAATCCGCGCGAGTCGCACTCGTGATCAAGGCAGATCGGCTGACGTCCGGTAAAGATAGTACCGTGCTCATCCAGGAAGTTGGCGGCAAATCCGTAGGCAATGCCTAGCGTCAATATCTCGTCCCCAGGCTGTCCTGGTACCGGAAGAGGCAAGTTAAATATCTCGATAGCCTTGTACAACTTCCCCGCCGTATCCCAAATGTCGAAGGCGAGCGGAAAGTAGGTGTCGCGGTCCACGTACATTTGTCGATCGCCATAACAGTAACCCCTTTGAAACTGTGGCTTACGCTTAAAGTCAAGCACATAAGTGTCTCGAAGTTCCCAATCGCCTGCGTCGGGTTTGGGGAAATTTATGCGATGTGGGCCGGCGGCGTAGTTCCACTCGGTCGACACTTGCGTGGTGCCTCCGCAAGTATCATACGCATGAATATTCTGATGAATTAGGAACAGGAACTTCATGGTTTTCACATACTTAATGTCAAAGAGCTGCGGCATCGTCGGAGGAAACTCATCGTCGAAGGTGAAATCACTGCCGAACAGAGGCGCGCAGCGAGCCGCCTGGGTGAGTCTCAAGGAGCGCCTGAGGCTCGGCACATACGCGTACAGCTCTTCGGCCGCTAACGGATCCTGCGGCGTAATCGACATCGAAGTCGAATATTTTCCCTGCTCCGGCGCAACTTGTTCGCCGTAAAATGTCCGGTAATAGCCGCCATTGTTCGGGTCCGTCAGAGGATAACCCGGCTCCGCCTCATGCTGCATGACGCTAAAGACGATATTGGTGTCGGCGGTCCGCGTCATGTTGCCGTACTGATCGACTATGTCGGTGCAATTAGGCGCGTAGTCGGTGTGTGGCTGCGCTCGATAATAGGTATTCCAATAAATTTTCTGACCAACTATCAGAGGGTCGTTGGACCCGGCGAATGGGTTGGGGAAAGGCATTCCTGCCACATAGGGAACAGGCTGATAGACGCCTGGGCTGACTTCCTTTAGCTGGACTTGGCTGCTGTACTTCTCAGTGGCCTCACGGTACACCTTTGGCAACGCGATCGGGATCGTGGGACCGACATTGATCTGGACTTCTGGTGGAAGCTGGAAGAAATGGTCTCCGCGAAACAGCGCCTTGGTGCCATCGTCCATGTACTGCTGGTATTGTTGCCAGTTTGACATGGTTATCGTGAACTTGGTTGCGGGGGGACTGTCGGCAGGCTTGCTATCTGCCGCCAGTGTCCTCCCGACTGACGAGAGAAGAAAAAGGATTGTAGCCAGCAGAAAGCCCTGCCACCATCCGATCCGAGTTTGATGTCGGTTCATGACTCACCTCTCTCGAAATTTTAGGATTGCGCGAATCCCCTCGATGTTCATTGGCGAACTCTCGACATTGCAAAGCCGTTCACAGGAGACCGCTAGCGTCGCTCAGGGATTAAGATTCCTTCGGCTCGCGTACCACGCGCTGGTTCGCAAGTCAAATACCCGACAGAGTTCTTGCCCGCTGCCACGATACATCGAGACTCGCTGGCGGTGGGTCGCGGACTTTTTCAGGACAATGCAGCAACAGCAAAGGCAATGCCACAAAAGTTCCGCTATTTTACTATATAGAGATTCGTTAATGTGCAGTGGTGATCAGCATCTGCTGAGTCTTTGGACATCAGGAGTTGCACACCATAGTCAGGTTTTCGAAAGACCCCGGTGTGCCGGAGTGGTCGGATTTTGAAAAGGAGATTTAGCGCGGGCATCCGCCATGGCCGCGCCGTAGGGCTCGCGAAGCCAGTGTGGCAAGGGATAGAGCCGCCGCTCAGCCCGTCTTTTCGCTGTGCGCTCGGTTTGACGAGAGCTGTCGCGAGACTACCGGCTTTACGGGTCCTGGCTTGCGGCTCCGGACGCCGAGAGGTCCTTGTCGGTACTGACGAATCTCATGCCGATCCCGGCCATCGAGTGCCCGAGCTCGACGTCATCGATGTGCTTGAGGCTATCGACGTCGTAGACAGAGAGTGCGTGCCACTGGCCGCCGCAATAGAGCTTCTTACCGTCGGGATGAATCAGCGGCACCGCCTGGCTGTTCGGCAGCGACACCTGCCCATCTCTCTTCCTGGTTTTGTAATCGACCTTCCACAGGTCGTTCCACACAAAGAATGCCTTGTGCAGGTCGGGTGTGGTGCCGATTCCTTCGACTGAGTACCAGTCCTCTCTATGATCTAGATCTTGATTTCGGCTCCGGAGCGGAGCAGAGCCTCCAGCACGGATCGTCGCGTCGACGCGGCGAGTGGTCCGCGTCATCGAGGAATCTACGAACTGGGAAACCGACCGAACCGCGCTACTTAACTTTCGGGAACTCCACGTTCAGGCTTCTCCAGTCTTCCATGTTGACCCCGGAGCAACCCTTCGCCCATTCCGGATAGTTCTGCAAGCTGTCCGGCACCTGCGCCGGCCACCAGCAGATGCCCGAGCATCCCGCCAGGTCGGCTTCGGTCGGACTGCACATCGCGTGCGCACCACCCCATGGGTCTGCTTCCCAGCCGGGATTGAAAATCGTGGTACAGCCCATCGGCTGAACCATCCCGACCACGTCTCCCCCCGTGCGCACAGCTTCGACAGCGCGGGCTTTCCGGTTGGCCGCCTTCAAGTGTTTCATGTCTCCTCCTGCCGCGGATCCCAGGCGCTTTCTGCGGCTTCGCGCCCGGCCGTCATCTAGCTCAATTAACTCAGTATCTTTGGGGACATCACTTCGGCTTCGCACGATATATTTCTCGACAAACCCGGGGTTCCTCTGCTCGAGCTCGGTAAACACTCCGATACCATATTCCGTCCATTCGCGCAAAAAGACGCAATAATGGAGATTGGGCAGAGCGGCCTCGCCGAATTCCTGGAGTGCCTCGTGATAGCATCCGCCCCCGCAAATCCCGCGGATCCAGCAGGTCTGGCAGACCGGCTTGTTGCCCACCTGGACACTGTTGACGAATTCCGTCAGCCGCCCATACTCGATTCCGCCCTGCTTCACGTTGCCGTACGTCGCCATTGCCGTCGACGTCCAGCAATCCCAAGCCCGCTCCGCAGGGAAACATCTTGTTGGTCCCCAGACGGCGCGGGGCGGCTGGCCGTATGCGCGCGCGGGTACCGATTTGTACACCTCATCGGCTAAACGCATAGACCGCTCGCTAGCCATCCTCGACTGACCCAAACAAGCTTAGATATTTCGGCCACTATTCCAAGGTTGGTGCCCCGGCCGGGAATCGAACCCGGACTTGAGGTTCCGGAGACCTCGTACCGAAGGCCGATGGCGTGCTCTATCGGTGCTCTATCGGCCCGTATCAAGGCTTTTTTCGCTCCGCACAATCGCGATAGCGGCTCGGATCGGCCTTCGTTAGTCGGCAGTCAGGGCACGGTAAGGGCAAAGTGGGCAATACGCTCGACCGCTCACTTGAGGTTTCGCGTACCTGATTGCGCAGGTCTACGTCATCCGGGGCGAGGCGGCTGAGGCGCTGAGCTGGCTCGAGCGGTCGTATCGCCAGCATGACCCATCGATGGTTTGGGCGAAGGTGGACCCGATGCTCGTGCCGCTGCGCCACGAGCCGGGTTACCTGGCTCTGCTGCAGAAGATGAATCTGCCGAAGTGAGCCGACGACACGGCCCGCCTGAGGCATGGATCGCGAATGGCCGCTTGAGAGAAAATCGCGCCGGTCAACCTGGCGATCGTGTATCTTGGTCTGGGCGATCGCAAGCGAGCACTGGATCACCTTGAACAGACTTACGCCGCCCACTCGCAATTGTTGATTATTCTCAAGATGTCCACGATTTTCGATCCGCTCCGCCCGGAGCCGCGCTTCATCGCGCTGATGAAGAAGGTGAACCTCGAAAGGTGGCCGTCGGATTCGCGCGCTGCTCGCCGAGACCTACGGCTGGTTCACCGAGGGCTTCGACACCGCCGACCTGAAGGACGCCGAGGCGCTGCTCGATAAACTGAATGGCTAAGTCCGCGTGAACTGAGGGCGTAGCGGCGCGCTTCGCGCTCGACCATCATGGGGAGTAGTATGCGGCACTACCCTTTAGTCAGGCGGTCGAGCAAAGGACTAAGGCGCGCCGAGAACCTCACCCGAGGTGACAAGCATAGGCGTGGGGTGCAGCGGCGGAGCAAAGGGAGGATAACATGAGCCGGACAATCATCCGGGATTGCCGAGTTTGGGACGGCAGCGGCAAAGCAGCCTTTCCCGCGGACCTGCTGATCGAAGGCGGGCGGATCCGCGCAGTGGCGCGCAACCGTGGCCAGCTTGACGCTGCGGGCGCCGAGGTTATCGAGGCCGGCGGCATGACGCTGATGCCGGGGCTGGTGGAGGGTCACGCTCACCTCTCTTTCGGCAACGCGGTCGCGAGCACTGACTTGGGCGACCTGCCGCCGGAGGAGCACACGCTGCTCACCGCACGGAACGCGAAGACCCTGCTCGACCACGGCTTCACCAGCGCCTACAGCGCGGCGTCGGCGAAGCTGAGGCTCGATATCGTGATCCGCAACGCGATCGCGGCCGGGCAGATTGCGGGCCCGCGGCTCAAAGCCTGCGGACCCGAGATTACGGTGACCGGCGGCCTGGGCGACGAGCGGCAGTGCGCACATGTACCGCGAGAGCTTCGCGGTGATCGCCGACGGCCCAGCGGAAATCGTCAAATGGGCCCGGCTGTGCTGCCGCGAGGGCGCGGACTCGATCAAGCTCAACGTCTCTGGCGACAATTTATACAGGGCCGCCCAAGCTGAGATGACAGTGATGAGCGAGACGGAGATCCGCGCCGGCGTCGAGGTGGCGCGCGACTTCCACCGCAAGGTCAACTGTCATTGCCGGGCGGCGGAATCCGTCAAGCGCGCGGTACGCTGCGGCGTCGACGTGATCTATCACTGCGAGCACGCGGATACCGAGGCGCTTGACCTGCTGGAAGGCGAGAAGCACCGCGTGTTCGTCGGTCCAGCGATCGGCCTTCCGTACGCCGTCCGCGAAGGCCTCAATGCGGCCGGCGCCGACCCGAAGCTACGCGAGTTGGTCGAGCGGTCGTTAGCAGCCGCGGTCAGAACTTACGAGCAGATGCGCAAGCGCGATATCCGCGTGGTGATCGGTGGCGACTACGGCTTCGACATGACACCGCAAGGCGCCAATGCGAAAGACATCGAGCATTTTGTCAAACTATTCGGCTACAGCCCGAGCGAAGCGCTCGCCTGCGCGACGCGTATCGGCGCCGAACTGATGGACATGGGCCAGGAGCTCGGCCAGGTACGTGAGGGCTATCTTGCCGACTTGCTGCTTGTCGATGGCGACCCGCTGGCCGACGTGTCGATCCTGCAGCGGCAGGAACGGCTCGTGGCCATCATGCAGAACGGCAACTTCCACAAGCTCGATCGCGACGCGCTCGCGCGCCGGCAAGGCCGCACGGCAGAGTAGGCGCAGGTTCTCGGCGCGGTTTGGAAAGCGCCTCCGAGAGATGCCACTCCGCCAGACGGCGACAAGCTCCCTTGCCATGTCGGGTTGGTTGTCGCGATACTCGCGCAGTCTGCTTCGGCGGTGGAGGATCCATTGCGCTGCTCGAAGTGCGATTCCGATAATCCTGAAGGTGCAAACTTCTGGCATAGATTGCGCTGCGCCGCTCGTCAACCGCTGCCCCAAGTGCGGCCAGGGGAATCTTCCGCGCGCAAAGTTCTGCGCCGATTGTGCGACACCTCTTTATCGCCGCAGCTCCAAAATCGAAAGTTCAGCCTGAATCGACGCCATCTCGCGTATTGCCCGAAGAAGCGGTAGCGAATGAGGCTGACGGAGAGCGCAAGACCGTCACCGCGTTGTTCGCCGACATCCAGGGCTCGACCGAGCTGTTGCGCGATCTCGATCCCGAAGAGGCGCGCGCGATCGTCGACCCGGTGCTGCATCTTATGATGGCGGCGGTGCATCGCTACGGGGGCTACGTTGCGCAATCGACCGGCGACGGCATCTTCGCCTTGTTCGGCGCGCCCATCGCACACGAGGACCATCCGCAACGCGCACTTCATGCCGCGCTGGCGATGCAGGAGGAGTTGCGTCGCTACGCCGAACGTCTGCGCGCGGAGGGCAAAATTCCTGTTGAAGCCCGCGTCGGGGTGAACACGGGCGAGGTGGTGGTGCGGACGATCGAGACCGGAGGCCACACTGAATACACGCCGGTCGGTCATGTGGCCAATCTGGCGGCGCGGATGCAGACGGCGGCGCCGGCGGGTTCGATCGCGGCGAGCGAGGCGACGCAGCGATTGTGCGAGGGCTACTTCGAGTTCCGGACACTGGGGCCGACGGAAGTAAAGGGACTCAACGCCCCGGTCGAGGTGTACGAGGTGGTGCGCGCCGGACCGCTTAGGACGCACTTTCAGCTCTCGACTCGGCGAGGCCTCACGAAGTTCGTCGGGCGCGCGAGCGAGATGGCAACGATGGCCGGTGCACTGGAGCAGGCCAGGGCGGGGCACGGGCAGGTCGTTGCAGCGGTTGGCGAGGCGGGCGCGGGCAAGTCGCGCCTGATGTACGAGTTCAAAGCCACTATCCCGGACGAATGCAAAGTGCTGGAAGCGTACTCGGTCTCGCACGGCAAGGCTTCGGCCTGGCTGCCGGTGATCGAGCTGCTCAAGAGCTATTTCGAAATCGCCGACGAGGACGACGACAGTCGCCGGTCCGAGAAGGTCGAGGCCAAAGTGCGTGCTCTCGATCCGGCGCTGGCGGAAACGCTGCCCTACATCCTTAGTCTCCTGGGTATCGCGGGCGCGGGTACGTCACTGGCGATGATGGATGCGCGGATAAGGCGCCGGCGCACGTTGGAGGCGGTCAAGCGCATCATCATCCGTGAGAGCCTCAAGCAATTGCTGGTGGTGCTCTTCGAGGACCTGCACTGGATCGACGCGGAAACCCAGGAGCTTTTGGACCTGCTCGTGGACGGTATCGCCAGTGCGCGCATCCTCATGCTGGTCAACTATCGGCCCGAGTATCGGCACGAGTGGGGCAATCGCACCTGTTACACACAGTTGCGTCTCGATCCGCTGGGCGGCCAGAGCGCCGACGAGATGCTTCATGCGCTGCTCGGCGGGGATGCGAGCCTGCAATCTCTCAAACGGCTGATCATCGAGAAAACCCAAGGCAATCCCTTCTTCATGGAGGAGATTGTGCGGGCGCTGGTCGAGCAAGGTGTGCTGGTCCGCAATGGCGTCGCCAGGCTGACCAAACCCATGACCGGGATTCACATTCCTCCTACTGTCCACGGCATCCTGGCCTCACGCATCGACGCGCTGCCGGCGTCCGAGAAAGGCCTGCTGCAGACCTTGGCGGTCATCGGCAAAGACTTCCCGCTGAATCTGGTCAGACAAATAACTGCCATTCCTGACGATCGGCTGGAGCCGATGTTGAAGAGTTTGCGGGCCGGCGAGTTCATTTACGAGCAACCCGCATTGGGGGAAGCGGAATATACCTTCAAGCACGCGCTAACCCAGGAGGTGGCGTACAACTCGGTGCTGATGGAGCGCCGCCGGCTCCTGCACGAGCGCACGGGTGAGGCGATCGAGGCGCTGTTCAAGGATCGGATCGACGATCATATGGCCGAGCTGGCCCATCACTACAGCCGCACCGCCAACACGCGCAAGGCCGTAGACTATCTGTTTCGCGCCGGGAGCCAGTCAGCAGAGCGTTCGGCTTACTCCGAAGCGGTCACCCGGCTTTCCAATGCCGTGGACTTGCTCAAGCACCTGCCCGACGACGCCGAACGGGCGCGCCAGGAACTGTCAGTGCTATCCCTCTTGGGCCGAAGTGTTGCCAATGTAAAAGGCTGGGCGGCGGCGGAAGTGGAGCCTGCGTATGCGAGAGCGCGCGAGTTGTGCGCGCAAATCCGCGACCCTGCTCTCGCCTTCCGCACCCTTTCTGGACAATGGCTATTCCGTTACTGGAAGCTGGAGCTGGACAAGGCTCTGGAACTCGCCGATGAGCTTCTGGCCGCTGCGGAGGATGCGAAAAACCCTGCGATGCTCCTCATCGGCAACTCCGCGCGCGGCGGTACCCTTTTTGAGCTCGGCGAGTTGGTCTCTGCGAATGAGTATCTGGAGAAGGCGCTGGCCGTCTTCGACCTTCGGCAACCACTTCCCGCGGCATTGGAGGCATCGAGGCTAGGTTCGTTGATGTACCTATCCTCCGGCCTGTCCTGGCTTGGCTATCCCGATCGTGCCTGGGCGAAATCGCGCGGGATGCTGGAGGTGGCCCAGCGGTCTTCCGACCCTTACGTTTTGGCTCAGGCTTCCTCCTACGCGGCCGTATACAACTTGATGCGTGGGGATGGCACGGCGGCACAAAAGTACGCTGAAGAGGCGATGGCGCGCATCGAAGAGCTGGGACTCGCGAACCTTTCGACATTGGCGACCACCTATCATGGCGCCACTCTGATCGCCCAAGGGCGCTACGAGGAGGGAATCGCCGGAATGCGCCAGGGCATCTCGCTTTGGCGCGCTACCGGAGGGACGCCGCTCAATTGGTATTTGTGCCTTCTTGGCTCAGGTCTTGGAAGGGCCGGACGGCCTCAGGAAGGACTTGACGTGGTGGAGGAGGGATTGGCTTCCGTCGCGAGGACCGGACAGCGGTTCGCCGATCCGCCGCTGCATCACGTCAAAGGTGAACTGTTGCTGGCACAGAACCCATCGGACGTTGCCGAGGCGGAGCGGTGCTTCCGCACAGCTATCGGAATCGCCCGGCGGCAAAGTGCGAGATCACCGGAGTTGCGTGCCACGACGAGCCTCGCCCGCTTACTCAATGAGCAGGGCCGGCGCGACGAAGCGCGCAGGACGCTCGCCGAAATTTACGGCTGGTTCACCGAAGGCTTCGACACGGCGGACCTGAAAGACGCGAAGGCGTTGCTCGACGAACTGAACGCATAGCGCCCTGGTTGATCTCCTCTGCGTCGGCCAAAGATCTCGATTCAGGCTTGGTGGGGCCCCCCTTTTTCCGCAACCTGCTAGTGGCGACCGATACGTCGAATCGCGGAAGATAAATAATCTTCTCGCCGCTAAAAAGGCCGCATCTTAATTAGACGATCTGCGCCGTTGTGGCCGCACTGTGGCTGAAGGCTTTGGCTGTAGTAGCAAAAGCTCGCTGGCGCGCTCCCGCTCGCGCCGCTGGGCCTCTTCGGCCGCCACGTCCTGGTCGTCTTCGCGCAAGAGAAAGACGGCGAGCGGACAATCCTCGGGGCAGTCGTTGAGCCAGCCCTCGGCGTCCATTTTCACCGCGCGTCCGCACGCGGAGCATTTACCGTGGATCTTTTGCCCTACGCGAGTGAACCCGTTTAAAGTGAATCCGTTCATCGCCCCTGCCCCCCCCTTTATACTGCGCGAAGCAACCCGATGTGGCCGGCTCGGTGCCGCTTCAAGCGTATCTGCGATCCCGCCACATCAACTCATTGTCCAGGCGAGCGCATCGGCATCAACGCTGCTCCTGGGAGCGAGCCCATGCTTTCGGCGTCCCTTGCTGCACGCAGTCTTGACGGCCGCCTCTCTTATGCGAATAAGGCCATCTCCCGGGCCACCCCCTCACACTCCGCCCGCGCTACTGGCGCGGTTCAGCTCGGGAATGGTTCGCGATGGGGATGACCGCGCAGACTGGTGCACGGCGACCTGACGATTCAAAACCCGTTTCCAGCAAAATAGCCGCTGTGTCGATTCGGACGATGGTATGCCTAAGGAGCGCGTCCAGCGTGGCGCTCAGAGGGAGTTTTTGCTCCGTGGCGGGCGTTCCCGCGCGATGGCCGAGGGGAGTATCAGCGTTTCCGTGCCACATTCGATCGCTGCGCGCGCAGTTCAGCGTGCCGCGCGCCGCCGCCCTATTGTGGTGTCGATTCAGTTAGCATTGGATCCGAACCAGCGACGAGGCAGGCGCACCGAGAAAATCGTGCCGGAATCCTGAGTCGAAGTCACCGCGATCGTGCCGTGGTGCGCGGCGACTATTTCATTCACGATAAAAAGTCCAAGGCCGAGCCCGCTCCGAGTCGGATCGGGCTTCTTGCCCTGAACCAGCGGATCGAACATCGTCACCTGTAGTTCTTTCGGTATTGGCGCACCCTCGTTCTGCACCGCTAGCACAACGGAGTTTTCCTCGCCGGCGGCAGTGACTTTGATCTCTTTGCCGGTGCCATGCTGAATCGCGTTCAACAACAGATTCGAGGCGGCCTGCTTCAATCGTTCGACGTCCCACTGGCCTTCCAAGTCGCCGTTCGAGTCGAAATTAACAATGAACTGCGGATTCGCGGTCTGAACTTCATTGACAACCTCACTGACGAGCTGTCCGAAGTTGGCCTCGGTCGCCGCTATCGGTATCGGACTGCCAAGGCGGCCGCGCGAGAAGTCGAGCAGGTCACTGACCATGCGATTCAAGCGCCGCGCATTGTTCAAGATTCGCGTAACCGTGCCGCGCTGCTTTTCGTTCAAACCGTTCACGGCGAGCATGTGCGCTCCGAGCGTGATGGCATTAAGGGGGTTGCGCAAATCGTGCCCCAGAATGCCGAGGAACCGATCGCGATATTGAGTCTCGCGCTCTTGGTAGTAGGGAACTGCCTCCGCGACGTTTTGATCGATCGCTTCTGCGAACCTGGTTATCTCCGCAGCGCCGCCTGCGAAACTATCGGGGTAACTTTGACGCCACATTCGGAGCACGCACGAGCGCAGCGCGCGATACTCGGCCATTATCTGCACCAAGTCGAATCCTGATTCGATTCTCAGGCTGACGTGGACTGTGGCGGCATGTTCGATCGGGCCGCTCGGCTGCTCGCCCTTGCTTTTCGCTTCTTCTTCCGCGGGAGCCTGAGGCGCCTCCATATCGTCGGCAATGTACTTGACGATGGCGGGAGCGTGATCCCGAAGAAGCCATCGAGGCAGGGCTGTGCCCGCGCTAAGAGTTTTCGCAAACTCCTCCCATTCGTGGACTATCTGGTCGACGTTGGCTCGGATGAATTCAGAAAGACGCACCAATCCTCTCTAGCGGGGCCAGCCGGGATTTCCATTCTGAATCTCGGTCAGCATCGCACCAACATCAAGCGGTGCGCAAATACAAGGCCAAACCGAACGGCCTTCCTCTTCTGCCGCGTCCGGTGTCGCAGTTGACGAGAAAGGCTGGTTCAACGACAGCACCGGTGCGGCGGACCGTCGCGGAAGGGGTCGCCCATCACATCTTTCACAGGCGCGAGGGGCCGGTCTGATCTGGAGGCTATCATCACAGTCTCGGATGGCGCAGGGTGCCGGCGACGCCGCGCTCGCCTCCGATGACAGCCCGATCTTCTCCACCGTCGCCGAGCTGGTCTAGGCGCTCAAGCGCTCCGTTCCCAAGGGAACGAAAAACGCCGAGCGCAAAAATGAAGCCATGCCTCGCTGAAGACACCAAGGCATCGCTCGTCCTCTTAATCTGCCTCATTGTTTAGCCACGGGGCTCAATGTTCCTCCGGAGATATCGCCAGTGAGGTTGCCATTGATCTCATTGTCGCCATAGCTATCGACCCCTGAATGCGTGACATCGCCGGTGATGGGGGCGACGAGGATGCCGTACTCAGTATTTCCTGTCGCCATCGTATCAGCGAGTATCAGGAGCACGCCCGACAGAGAAAACCCGTTGACGTTATAGTTCGCCACCGACTTGCGGACGGTCACGACGGTGTCGCCCGAGCCCGTTCCAAAAACCGTCAGCCCAGTTCCATTGTTGTTCATTACGCTATTCAGGATTGAGATATTCACCTTGCTGAATATGTGGAGGGTCGGGTATGGGGTGAGGAGGATTCCGCTATTTTGAAAATTCCGGGCGAAGCAATCGGAGATCGTCAGCGAGGCAGCCGAGTTGAGCACTATTCCAGAGGCCGCCGTCCCTTCTCCATCGAGGGTCAGGCCGCGCAAATTGACGACAGCGGCGCTTCCCGCATTGATGGTGATAGCATTGCCCGTGGGCAGAACGATCCCCGCCGGGCCGCCACCGTCAGCGACGATGCTGATCGAATTGGTTATGGTTACAGGTGAGTAGTTCGCCGGATCGATCACTATTATTTCGCCGGAGGCCGAGGTCTGCGCGATCGCATAGGCGAAGGTCCGGCAGGCAGTAACAGGCGTGACGCACCCGCCGGTGTCGGTTCCCTTTCCCGAGACATACGTGTGGTCCACAGTTGCCTCGGCGGGCCCGGTGGCGAGGCAAAGCGCAAACAATGCGCCTGCCACCAATTGCGAAGATTTAATCTTGGTCATGTTGACACCCTCTTCTCTTTTCGGGCGGCAGTGGTGCCAAATCCAGGTATTCCTGAAGGCGATGAGAGTCTGAAAAATGGGCGGAGCGGCAGGAGGGAGTCCAACCGCCCCGCCCGCGTCGGGAAAATGCTAGGGCCGCCTCATAGCCCAGCAAAGCAACGCTCCTACTCGTGCGCGCTTAAGTCAAATCTGAGTGGCGTCCGGTTATTCCTTAAGCCGACGAGAGCCGCTCGAACGCTCTTTCGGCATTTCGTCGAGCGCGGACCTACGACCTCGCAAGCATCCCTTCATGTGCCTCGTCAGTCTGTCGGGCGGCGAAACTAGCCTCTGGCACTTAGGGCACTCAACCGTCGGCTGACAAATTCGCGAGCCGCCCTTCCCGTGCCGGTTCATCGCCGTGAAGCGAGGAACATTTCAAATGCCAACAGTTCCCGCCCGAACAAGCCTGCTGCCTTAGAGTTTAGGTCCAGGTTGCCTGCGTAAGACCGCCCTTCGCCGATGGCGAGCTTCACTATTGACGTTTGTATCGATGACTTTTCTTGCCCGCTGGGCGTATATAGTCTGTTCAACCGTCCAACGCTCAATCACGTCCCTTCGGAATCGCCATTCGCTGCCGACTCGGAACCTCGGAATCTTGTTCTGTCTTGCCAGCTTGTAAACCGTAGACGGGTGGAGCCGCATTAGGTCGCAGAGTTCCTTTACCGTCAGGATGTCATGATCGTTTGCCATCGTTTTACGAGCGCCTTTGAGATTGCGGGTGTGAACCAATTAGTACGGCAATAGCCGTGCGAGAGAGGTTGCTTGCCTTCGTGGCTTTTAGTCGTCGAGGCTGAAAATTATTGGCGTATGGTCCTGATGCGATGGACGGTGCACTGGCCTGCTAATGGCGACGGTAACTGCATCGGCTGGCCGATAAGTGAAATCGGCGATCTCGACCTTGACCTGTGATCCAGCGATCGCGCCTCGAGCAACCTGTCGATCCACCGCGTCATTGTCTGAGCGATCTCGCTGAGATTCTCGATTGATGCGAGTGTGCGATCGAGCAGGAACTCGTCCGGCGCCTGCCTCCTGGTGACTGCGACCCGAGCGGCCGCAAGTTCGCGGTTGGTCTCGCTGGTGACCGCAGCTAATGTTTGCAAGCGCCCAGCTACTTCTCGTCGGGCAAGCGTAGGTAGACCGACGATCGCAACCTCGCAACGCGCCGCGAGCGCAGGGCAGGTCTCACCGAAGTAGCGCCGCACCTCCTCGGCCAAGAGATTCCGCTTACCGTCGATCCCGTTTTGCACTACCGGGTATCCCCCTGTGAAGAAGCCCTACCACATCTGCCACACATTTCTCCTGCAACCTGCCACTTCGCACAGGGAGACGCTGTGGGCAAGGTTGCGCATATCCTGTTGGCGGCGTGTCGAGAACCCTTAGCCAAAAGCCTTCGCCCCAGTCAATTTTCCTTGGGAGCAAATGGCCGTAGGCATTTGTGGATAATCGATACAGCTTCGACCGCCGCTCGTGAACGTCTTCGGCGACTTCGCGCCGACCTCACGTTAAGCCCGACACCAAACCAGCGCGACACCAAACTAGTTGTACATGCATCAATTTAATGCGCACGCTGACAACAGACGGACAATCGTCCGCACGCCAGTCCGAATAAGCGGGCAGATACGCGGGCTTTTAGCTGGTCGCGGAGAGAATGTATAATTCATCCAGCGAGAATGCTCCGCTCTCTGCGAGTACAAACCTGGCTGGTGACTCCCACCGATTCAGCCCCGGGGGTTCCCTAGGCGGCACTCTCTTTCAAGAATGCTTGCTGCCGAAGGCTGGGTTAATCTTACCTCGAACCTGATGTTCGGCGGTTGGGATAGTGCCTTCGCCGGCGACGGCGTGCTGACCGGAGCGATGCTCGATCGCATCCTGCACCACTCGATCGTCGTCAACATCAACGGCGAGAGCTTCAGACTCAAGGACAAGCGCAAGGCCGGGATCGTGCCCGAACCAAAAAGCCAGCGCAGCCAAGTGTCCCCTGGCCACGATCAATAAGCCAGGTCGATTTTCGACGGAGCCTCCACCTTTGGGGACTCTCACAGCTTGGTGAAGCCGTCGGCGCTCCACTGCTCGGAGCCGACGCCATTGTGCACGATGAACAGCCCGTCCGGATCGTATTTCTTCTTGATCTCCGCGAGCCGCGCGTAGTTGCTCCCCCAATACGATTGCTGGAAGCCCTTCTCGAAGAAATTGCTCTCGCTTACGTATGCGCCACCGTTGGGCGCGATCGCGCGAAGCTCATTCATGCAACGTTCGACGCGCTCGGCGGCCTTGCGGCCCTCATCGACCGACGGCTTATGCCCGGGAATTCCGGGATAGGCGGGTCCTTCCTCGGCGGCGCCTGCAATAACAAGGGTGAAGGCCGTCAGCACCGCGGGATTGGTGCAGGTGTCCCGCGCCGCCGCGATCGCATCGGGCGGTGCGCCCGCCAGCCCCTTGTTAAAGTGCATCTCGAAATATGAATGCCGCGATGCCGCATACAATGCGTCGGCGAGCCGCTGCTGCGATGCGTCATCTCCGAGCAGCGACTCGGGCAGCCACAGCGACTGGAAAGCCCGGATGAACCAGCCGCACTCGAAGGTGTTTCCCTTCCACCACGCATAGTTGGGTGGCGCGTCGGGCAGCTTATCCAGCGTGAATGCCGGCTGCCCAATCAGGTGATCGAGGCCGTAGTCAAGCAGCCCGCGCAGCGGATTTCCGTTTGGATTTGGGAACATGGCCTCGGCCCAATGCGATTTCCACCACTCGACGTCCCAGAAGTGCCGCGCCGGTATGCCCGCGATGATCACCGGAAACTTGAGCGAATACCCGTCTGGCGATTGCCTGACCCAGTCCAGGAAGGGCTGCCAGACCTGTTTCGCCTGCGCCGAGTCCAAGCCGACAGCGAGCATTTGGATCTCGAACGAGTTGTCGGGCCTGAGGCGCGCCTGTTCCCCCCAGTGATCGTTGAAGAGACTCTTGCGGTAGAAGCTCACAAACTGACGGACCAGGCGCCGATAGGCATCATCGGACGGCGCTTTGATCGTGAAGTTGGCCACGCAGAAATACTCGGGAAGGTCGTGCAGCTTGAGCGTAATCTTACTGATGACGCCGAAGGTGCCTCCTCCACCGCCTTTGAGCGCCCAGAACAGATCGGGGTTGGTGCATGCGTTCGCGATCCTGATCTGTCCGTCAGCGGTGACGACTTCCGCCTCGAGCAGGCTTGCCGCCGCAGTTCCATAGTGCTTCGAGAAACTTCCGAAGCCGCCGCCTTGCAGCAGCCCCGCGAGGCCCACGGTCGTGCATCCCCCGCCCTGCACGTATTTCCCGCCCTCGGTGGTGACCGCCGTGTACGCCTGCATCCCGAATGTTCCGGCGCCGACCGTCACCGCCGGCTGCGGTTGCATGGTGTGCTCGTATCCCTGCGGCACGAACGCATCGCGCAGCTGGATGTCGTGCATGTGGCGCGTCCAGATCAGGAGCGAGTCGGGTGCGTTGGACGTGCCCTGGTAGCTGTGGCCGCCGCCTTTGACCGCGAGACGCAAGTTGTTTTCGCGTGCGAAATTCACAGCCACGGCGATGTCCTGGGCGTTACGCGCCGCGACCGCATACACGCTAGGCTGCGTCGCCCACGCATCGATCCATCCCAGGGTTTCTGTGAGCCCCGGGGTATCGCCGATGAAGTAGGGATTTTTGAGGTTCTTCGCGAGTTCCTTGGCGGCGTCGCTATCAGGGTCCGTCTTGAGAATGGAAAGCGGGAAGTCCAGCTTGATCAGGTTTCCGCCGACCGCATCGTTGAGCCGCTTCCACGCAGCCTCGGACGGCCACGCGGGATCGGAAGAACGGCGCCGACTGATGGTCGTGGCCGCCGCCGCGGTCCGGCGTGGCAGCATCGGCAGTAGCGCCGCCGATCCGGCCAGTTTCAAGAATGCTCTTCGATTCAACCAAACACGCAAGCAGCTTCCAAACCTTTGGTACTTTTCGCCGGACCCAAAGGGCCGCTGTACACTACGTTGGCGACACCGACGGGGTCTAGGGAAGGATAAGTTATGGGGCGCACCACCGGGTAGCCCTCAACTAGAACAAACCTGAACGCGACCGACGCGATGCCCGTGCATGGAGCACACTTTTTCCGGTCTAGTCTCGGCACGCGAGCAGTCTTAGCCCCCGCCAAGTCACAGGTCAATCTCTACTGACCAAACGACGATGAAAGAAATCTTCGTCACCACAGCCCCGGGGAAGGCCCAAGTCGGATTGATCAGTCTTTGAAGCAAGACCGGCAAGGCTGTGAACAGAGTTGCGAGGGGGAAGGTCCCCCTCGCGCTCCCCCTGCTCAGAGTGCCCGAGGTGGGTCAGTTTTACTTCGGCGACCTCCCGGCAAAGTGGGTCAGTATTAAACCGGCGTTGACCACAGACCATCTGCCAGCCGCGCGGCGACGGGTCGTATCAGTGTCAGTGAATCGCACACCACTGCTGCACAGTTCAACACCGACACACTGCGCCGTCTACGGCGATGCTCTTCACTGCACGAGCTACTGACCGGCCGGGTCTTTTCGCGTCGGGCAACCCCCGCCAACACCAACAATGGATTTCGTTGTCCGGACTAGAGCCCGAGGGTGCCCCAGGCGGCACGTCTTTTTTCGGAGTTCCTTAACGGAGCCTATGATACCGCCTAAGCATCGCTCGACAAGTGGCAAAGCGGCACCAAGAGATACCAAACGACCAGGGCGAGCGCGGCGGCGTGGCGGGGCTTCATGGGCTGCGATTCTATGCGGGATTTGCGCCTGCGGTCGATGAGTTTTCCGGCTCCCGTGTCATGACATTTCCTTCCAACCTCCGGAGCTGTTTCGCACTCCGACGGCGCCAGTGCCATCGCGCTCCGCGCCGATGAAGGATCGACACGCCACCTGGCTCAAGGCGAATCGACCGAACGTCCAGGACCTAAGGAGCGATCCCGATGCCTGAGAAAACGGCCAAACGCCGGCTGAAAGATTGTGACGGCGCGTCTACAGCTGCGGGCGGCCGGGGAGCATCGCTAGAGAGTAGATGGGATTAAAGGTGCGCCGCGATGACCCCGGCGAAAAGCAGGAATCCGCCTACTGTCTGGCCACGCCAAGATTCACGAATCTGAATATAGAATGCTGTCATGCTATGTCACCTCAAATCATCACGTGACACTATGAACCATTAATAGAGAGATCAAGATAGCAGTTCGCACAAATATGTCCGGGCGGGACGAGCGCAGATTTCGCTACGGAAAGGCCAATTTGGGAGCGTTTTAGCTATCTAATAATACTTAATAGACTGTATCACATCATTAAATAGCTTGACGAATCGCTTTGTTATTAGGATAATCAAATCGCGGCTGACGGGCCGTTTTGAGACGGAACTTTCGGTTTGCCCCCTTTCCGAGCTGCCACCGCTCACGGCTCGTCAGGCCGCGCAATGTGTCGTCTGGAGGGTCTCGCATATGGATAAGTCTGCGGCCAGCAGGTTGATGCCCGGAAGCCCTGTTATGTTCCGGGGACGCCGTCATTTTGTCGTCAGCGCTCGGAGAGGGCCACAAAGCGACGCACCGCTCTTTCGCCTGCGCGACCTGGATGATGCCCGGGTTGTCACCGACTTGGTCAGCTACAAGATGCTCGAGCCCGTGCTGAAGGAGTCCGCCGTGAAGGCTGAAGAGCCGATGTTCGCCAGGGGGCATTTGTCGCTGCCGCTCGGCCTCGTGGAGAGCCTCGAAGCCCCGTTCTGCAGGTCCGATCATCGGGTGTCGCTAATCACTTTAAATGGCCTCGAATGGCCCAATTTGGATCCGCTGACCTCGACGTTGTGGGGTATTATAGCCGCCTACCTTGGCCTCACCGTTCTGGCGTTCGCCTGGTGGCCGCTGTGATCCGCATCGCCCTAGTCCAGAAGCGCGTCATCGATGATGAAATCGGCGTGCTGGTCGATTATTTTGCACGCAAACGCCTCTCTGAGCCCTTCTGCCGCGCCGACGCTCCAACGGCTGTCGCACGAGCCCGCAGGCCCCTTCAGAATTAGCGAGAAAATTATTGGCGATGGAGCCTATAGTGATTGAGCAGCGATAGAGCTGGCCATCCCAACACGCGGGAACTTCCTCACAACGCTCTCGGTTTGGCTTGTGGGAGTTCCTATCCTTTTACTCGGAGGCACTTAAGGGATGATCACGAGCTGGCTGTATCCAGGCTCGAACACCGTTGTCTGCTCAATGGGGAAGCACGGGCGCTGCAAAGGTAACTGTTCCTGCGACTGCCACTTGCAGAGTCCGCAACTGCAGCGATACAGCTCACGTCGCCCTCGGAACAACCTGACAACCGAGGCCGAAGCAATTGAGCGTCGCGCCGTGGACTCAGAGAAACGGGGAGCCGACTAATCGCCCGGCTTCCCCTGCTGCAAGCGCCACTGGTCGATCGCTTCGATGTTAAAGCGCCAATCGCTACCCACGTGAAAGGCCGGAATCTGATCCTGTTTCAGCAGCCGGTAGATCGTGGTCGGATGCACGCGCAAATAAGCTGACACTTCGCGCACGGTCATCACTTTGATCGGCCCCGTATAGTGGGACGTTTTGGCGGCATCTTCACTTTTCATCTGAACTCCTTTCCACCGAAGCCAATTCCTCACCCGCAGGCGACACCCGAGTCATAGGGGGGCGGCCTTAATTTTCGACAGGGGATGTGAGAGATGCGGCGCATCGTTGGGCCAAGTGGCGGGGGCCAGTCTTTCGAATTTGCCGCGAGCTTCGAGACGAGGGGGGTCAACGCGAAGCTTGACTGCAACCTCTCAGAAAACACTACTTCCTGTCAAAACGGAATTGTCTCGCAGAGAACCAATGCGAACGAAGCGGCGCGGCGATGAGGCCGGACGCTTCATGCCGAAGTCGCCGTTCGAGAGAGTGTGCGCTATTTCACTGACGAACGCTTATCCGAATATTCGACCGACTTTCGCGCTGGAGCAAAAGCTCCCACAGGCTTGAACAAACTTGGATGGCGCGTGATTTCACGACTTGGTGGTTCCGTGCGGTCTGCCAGTCCGAATAACATATTTAGCGCTTCATCAAAGCTCGTCTCGGACAGTGTTTCTACGTCTCCTGCGTGAGCATCACAAGACACTGTAAGACGGTCGATCTGAAGTATATTCGGCCGGGCATGGTCATCCACACGAACTAGCTTCCAGTGATTTTCCCCCGGAAGAGTAGCTGACTTGCCATCCCAAAGTAGGTTGTAGGTAACGCGATTCGTTGACTGTATCACTATGCACCCACCTTCCTCTGGAGTTCTCGAATCAGTCAGGGCTAGCGGAGTTACGGTAACCGTTTCGCCATTGAAAAACATAGTGATGCGGTCAAAGAAAACGTTGTCGAGTCGAAGCAAATCCGCTTTAACCGTTAGACTCGATTCCGTCTCTGCTCGACGGAGATACTGTCGTATGAATCTGTACAGTTGCCTAACGGACTGGGACCAAGCAGATATTCGATAGTTCTCCTGTTCTCGCCTCTTGATATTGTCTAGAAAACTCATATCGAACCTACCTACTCCCTGTGGGCACGACCCTCGGGACGAACGAAGGAGACCCTCCGCTGCTGCACATGGCCCCTACGCAGACCTAGAGCGTCATCATGTGGGATCGTTGCCTCTGATAAGTTTAACATCACCGTTTATCACGTGCGGGTAAAAAATTGACAAGCCCGCTGGCTGTCTTCGACACTCTCCTAACGGACATTTGAAATATTTATGTCAAGCGGCGGAAGCAGGCGCGGCGCGCTATTTTTCCTTGAGCCGCGGGTCGTCGCTGGCGATGCACCGCATCATCCTCGTACTCGCGGCCCGGTGTCTTTCGCACGCCTGTAGGGTCGGAAGTGTTCGCTCGTGCGTCCACATGTACGGCGGCAAAGTGGTGACATCTAGCGGCGTGGTGAGAGTAAGCCCGACACCAAACCAGCGCGATGCCCGACACCAAACTAGTTGTACATGCATCAATCTAATGCGCACGCTGACAACAGACGGACAATCGTCCGCACGCCAGTCTGAATAAGCGGGCAGATACGCGGGCTTTTAGCTGGTCGCGGAGAGAATGTGTAATTCATCCAGCGAGAATGCTGCTGCTCGTCTCGAGCACGAACCAGGGTGGTGACTCCCACCGATTCAGCCTCGGGGTTCCCTAGGCGGCACCCCTCTTTTAGAATGCTTTGCGTCAGAGGCTGGGTTTAAGTGACCATCCGGAGACCTCTAAACCGGGACAAGGGGCCGGATTTTGCCTAACTTGTCGGGGAATTGCTCCGTAGTCGGGGGTAAGCTGCCCTCCGGAGAGTAAGCCAGCAATGCTTGCTCCTGGATGCTAACATTGCTGGTAGTGGGCACTTTCGCTCCGAAGGCACACGAAATGAAGCATTGTCCAACATGCCACTGTGAGACGCAGGCGAAAGCGGGGAAGGCGCGGATGGCGAGGCTGAGTGCGGAGGAGAGGAGCGAGCTGGGCAGGCGGGCGGCACTAGCCAGGGTTAAGACTGCCGCGACAAGGCCAATGAGTCTTCGCGGCGAAGGCTCAACAGAGAGCATTCAGAACTTTGGCGGTCTTTCGGTCGCGGATGAAGATCGGGCGCGGTCTGGTCAAGGGGACCGCCTCAAACCGAAACCAAACCCGCGGGCTGTCGGGATACCTGGGCACACGCAGCGCTGCGGGTGCGGGGCGTGCCGGCTGGCGCGCACCTGATCTTCGCTTCTAAATTTTCTCCTCGTCCACTATAGACTCAAACCCGAGGGTTCCCTAGCCGGCACCCTCTCCGTTGGAATGCTTTTCACCGAGGTGGGGAGTTAAAGCCCTCGAGCACGCAGAGTGGTCTGCGAGTCAGACCTCATTGAACTTGCCATAGCACTTGATGAACTCGAACTCGCGGACTAGCCCAGCCGGGCCGTTACGTTGTTTCTCGATAGCCAATTTCACCATCGCGGGCTCGCCATATGCCAGGTCCGGCGCATTCTCGCCGCGCGAGGGCTCCCACAGAAACAAAATGTTACTCGCGTGCTCTTCTGCGGCGCCTGTGTCTCGTAGCTGTGCAGACGTTGGCCGTTCGTGGTCTTTCACTTCTCGATTTAACTGACTAACCAGCACGATTGCGATGTTCAGCTCGCCGGCAATAAGTTTCAGTTCGCGGACGACTTCGGCTTTCTCGCGCCATTCGTCTTTATCTCGACGATTGCCGCGCATAAGTCCGAGATAGTCAATGACCGCTAGGTCGAGGCTGCCCATCTCACGCTTCAGCCGACGGCACTCGATTCGAAACTCTCGTGGCGTCATCGCTGGTCGATAACGAATCTCAAGCGGCAACGTCCTGAGTTCTTTAGCCGCAGCTTCGACCCGTGCTCGAGCGTCGGAGTTATGCGCGTAGCCGAATTTGAGCGTGCGGAAGGTATCGACCAGCGCCGCGACGCCGAAGAAGCGTTGCCACACTTCATCCTTCGGCATTTCCAAGCTGAAGAACGCCACGCGGTGCCCGGCCTTGGCGGCGTTCAAGCTTACGTTGGTCACGAATGCGGTCTTGCCGCGGCTGGTGCGTGCCGCGGGGATAGTGAGATGGCCGCGATTGAATCCGCCGAAGCTCTGGTCGAATTTGGGAAAGCCGGTGGGTATTCCGAGTTCGACGCCTTCGGCTAGGTTGCGCAACACGCCATCGATCACCGCGCTCTTGGCCGGTTCGATGTTACGCGCTGCCGCGCTCGACAGCTTGGCGAATCCCGCTTCGGCGTCGGCCAGCACAAGCTCGGTAAATCCTCGGTCCGGCACGCCGGGCTCGTGTATCCGTTCGGCTATGTCCTCGACCAGTGCCAGCAGCTCACGCTGAACCGCCTTATCATGCACCGTCTGTGCGTAGGTGGCCGCCAGCGAAGGCGTGAAACCTAGTGCCATCAGGTCGGCCAGGTAGGACGGACCGCCGATCGCCTCCAGCTTACCGCAGCTTCGGAGCGCACTCGTAAGGGTGATGGCATCGACCGGCTGATGGTCTTTCATCAGCGCCGCGATCACGTCCCAGATACATGCATGGCTCTCGCGATAGAAATCGTGGCGGCCCACAATCTCGGCCGCCTCGTCGAAGCGCTCGTTGTGCACGATGACCGCACCCAGCAGAGCCTGTTCGGCCTCTATTGCTTGCGGTGGCGGCCTGGTATCGATGCTCATTGGGCTGCCTTCATCTGCGCGATGTAGTCGTCAGCGTTGATTAACGGGGGCGCCGGCCGTGAGGCGCCGTTGCTGCGGTGGTCGTCGTCGGCACGCCAGCCCCAGGACCGCCAGGCCGCTGGCCACGACGCATATGCGTAGCCCTTGGCCAGGGACTTATCGCGGAAGGCCTCGAACGCACGGTCCGGGTTGCTGCAGCCCTTGGCGGCTGCGTGCTCGCGCATCTGGGCGGTTAGGACGAAGCCCTCAGGCCACGTCGTTTGCGCTGCGCGCCTGCCCCGTTTCCGCGATCGAGATTTTCGAGTTGGAACGAATTTCGCGGCAGGCGCATAAGCGCCCCCTGACTGTTCTATTGACTCTTCTATATGTTCGGCGGAACTAGCTAGTTCCACCTTTACGGCCCTGGAGTTCCGCCTTTCCGTGCGCTGGAGTTCCGCCTTTATGACATCCGCGCTATTGGAAAGACGGTTATCCAGTTCCGCCTTTGCGGTATCGAGAAGGGGGAACTCCACTTCCGCCTTTGTAGGCTTGGCCACTCGATAGTGAGTAGAGTGGCCGCGTCCGTCTCCGCGTAGTTCGACTTTTAACCATCCCGACTCTTTCAACTTGTTCAAGATTTTCCGAACCTGGCGCTCCGTAATGCCAACATTGTCTGCTAATAGCCCCTGGCTGGGCCAAGCCAGCCCGGCCGGTCGGCATACGTAGCGATCGTATGCAGCACGAACTTATGCGTAACCGGACCTTCGAAGCCGTCACGAATCTCGCGGATAAGCGCGCTCACCGGCCCGTCCCATCCCGCTCCGCCGACTCGCGCATCTCTCGCGCCAGCACGAGCAACGCCCCTCGCAATACCTCGACTTGACGGGCGACCGCATGCAGACTTGCGTTGAGATCCGCGTGGTCAGGGCATCGCGCGACGTAACCGCCGCCGCACGGGTGTACGCCCTCGAGCCGCGCAAGCACGTCGGCGATGGTCATCATCACTTGCGCTCCGGCGCCGCGGGAACGAAACCGCGCTCAATCAGCCGAGCTATCTCTGAGCGCGGAATCCTGACGCTTCGATGGAGGCGCACTATGCCTATCTGGCGTCGGGCAATTCTTTGCCGAAGCGTGACCTCAGCTAGGCTAAGCTCGCGCGCGGCTTCCTTTACAGTCAAAAGTTCGGTCTTTGTCTCCACTAAATTTCTCCTGAAAGTCATTTCAGTGACTTTCTATGTATGCGCATTGATATTGCCGCACAAGTAGAATACGGTCTTCGCTGTGACGGCAACTACCATGCAACTTTCTACACCGTGGTTCCGCCTGCCTATCGGACCGATGGCGCAGAAGTGGTGGAACCACCATCGGCGCCAGCTACCACAACCGAGCGAAGAGGGGCGTCCCGATTTCGTTGACCCGGAGGCGAGCGAAAGAGCCGGAAGCGTTGAAATGCGGCCGGTTGAATCCGGGGCTTTTGCGTGGATTGAGGCGGAAATGGGACAGAACATCCCGTGCGTCGCGCTCGAGCAAGGCGACAATCTGGCCGATCTTATGTACGACCTTGATTCAGCTTACGAAGAGGCGCGGGAAAAATTCGATGCGTCGCTGTCCCCGCATACGGCCTTCCGCGCCCTTGAGTCGGGTGACAACTTCGCCGCAATCGAGTTTCTTGAACGTTTTGGCTTGCTGGAAGTGCCAGAACCGAGCCTGAGTCGAAAGGCAGACGCCCCGATCCTTTGGGACTCGCGTGCGCAATGGCTAAATCTCGATCACTTCTGGGCGCGTCACCGCCGCTTTGTGGCAATCGCGAAGTTGTGGGAAGCCGTGATCGGTAACGGCCCGAAGCATTTGCCGACGGCGTGGGCAGAACTGGTGGATGCCTTGGACCAGATCAACCTTTGTGGCTCGCCGCTTCTCGACCCGCACAGAGACATGCGAATCGAAAATTGGACAGATTTTCCTGGAACGCACGACAAAGAGAAGTTCAAGAACTGGCTAAGGCGCCCGGGCAATATGGGGCCGTCGCGCGAGATTGCGCTCAGCACCATTCAAGAAGAAATAAACGCAAACACCGCCGACTCGCGCCCGTGGTGGCATAGAGTTCAGAAGGGCGACAAGCCCGCCTTTGCGTTGGCCCTTCGCACCATGTCGCTGTGGGGCGCGATGTGGCAATTCTTTGCGCGCGACACCCTTGGGCCGGGATGGCGCATTTGCCCTCACTGCAACAAGGTTTTTTACCCGCCGCGGCGGGACCGGTTTTTCTGCACGACCGAACTCCAGCAACTGCACTCAAAACGCCAATGGGCGAGAAAGGCTCGACACCTCAAGCGCCGTCGAGTAGCGAAAGCGAAATGAGCTTCTCAGCTCACCCCATTCCGCGAATCTGCCAGGCGTTGGGGCGACATTCGTCAGGCCGCGGCCAACCAGGGCGAGCGCATCTAGTGCGAAGGCCATAGCAGGGAGTAGGACGAGTTTACGAATGGCAACAAAAGAGTATTTTCGCCTTCGCTATCGACGCTCACTGATTGTTCTTGCAATCGTCTGGGGACTCGCTTCACCCGTGATCATTTTCGACGAGTGGTGGGTGCCGAGGAGGTATGAGCAGTACGTTCAACGCGTTACGCACCCGCCCGCCGCGGGCCTGGTTGATTTCACCGGCAAAAAATTGCCCGAGGGTGCCAGCGTGGTATCGCACCCCAGAACCGCGGTTGCGGGGTCGGTTCCAATCCCATCAGGCGCGACGATCGATGGCGGCCCGGCCGTTAAGGCCCCAGCGAAACCCGACTTGAGCAAATGGAAGTTTGAACCGGTCGATCCCCAAGACGTTGACGAGACGAATCTTGATAACAGCCCACTCGAATTAGAGAGCTGGGAAAAGTCGCAAGTCGGCCATCCACGGTACTACAGCACAGTCGCTGCGCTGGAGCCGTGTGCCTGGGGAATGGCCGTGGTTGGCTCGTTACCGTGGCTCTGGTATTTCCTGCTCGTGCGCATTACCGAGATCGCGAGCGCCTTTCGCGGCGACGCTACTTCTCCGACGGAAAAGACTAAGCCTTAAAGGGCGCATTGCCTCTCGCCCTGTGTTGTCAGGGTAGCCCGCCCTTGCCCGGTCTTCAGCTTCCGCCGGCAATGGTTTAAATAGGTATCGCCACCTCTGCCCAGTGCAGCGGAGGAGGCCTGGATGAGTATCAAACCGTTCCACTTGACCGCCGCCAGCGTGCGGCTTGGGGGAAATCCGAAAGGGCGCGTTTAGGCGGCGGCAAGTGAGCGGTAGCGTTAGGCTTCTGAGGAACCTACGATTCAGTGTCACAAAAGAGAGGGCATATGGCTGAAGATATGACCCGCTTCGCGCGGGTAGATGAGCAGGTTGATCCCAGGATTTTTATCACATTCCTGGATGCAGTGAATGCCCTTGCGGATATTCAAAGTATCAAGCAGTTGATGATCTCACAGCTCGAACTCAGGAGTGGGCTGCAGGTGCTTGATGTGGGCTGCGGCGTTGGAGATGACGTACGAGACTTGGCAAACCTTATCGGGGACAGTGGGCGAGTGGTTGGGGTGGACTTCAGCGGAGCAATGATCGTCGAAGCCAAGAAGCGATACCCCACAGCCAAGTTGCCGATAGAATTTGTCGAGGGAGACGCCCAGCATCTGACCTTTCCTGACGCCTCCTTCGATCGCTGTCGGACCGAGCGGATGCTCATGCATCTGGACGATCCCGAGCAAGCGCTGGCGGAGATGGTGCGTGTGGTACGCCCGGGGGGAAAAGTCGTGGTCTTCGACTTCGACTGGGACACCTTATTCATCGACAGTCCGTATAAAGAGACGACTCGTAAGTTCGTGCGCGAGTACAGCGATGGTCTCAAACATGGCTGGATTGGCCGGAGGCTGCCGCGCTTGTTTCAGGCAGCCGGGTTGACAGAGATTGTGAGTGAACCCCACGTCCTACGCTTTGATTATGCGTTTACGCGGCGGCTCTTCGAGGGGCGGATGGCCAAAGCGCAGGCCGAGGGAGTTTTTTCAGTTGAAGAGTTGGCGAACTGGTGGGCGCATGTTGAGCAGGCCGAGGCTGCAGGGCAGTTGCACTTTGGGCTCTTTGGGTTCGTGATTGGTGGTCGGAAACCCTAGCTCATCAACAGGGCAGATGACTAGGGAATCCAGGGGTCTAAATGCCTGATTGACTCACAGGAAGTCGGTGCGATATCTCATCGACTGACTGCCTAAATTCTTCAGCTATATTGCGGACTTATAGGCTTGGTGCCATATGTGGTGCCAGTGAACTCTGGCCTCTACGTGCGTAGCGCATCAGGAGGTCAAGCGTCGTTTTCTCGACGAATGGGTGAGAGCAATAAACTCACATGGTGCCTTCGGACGGTGGAATTGGGCAGTTTCTAAAGCTCCCGCGGACCTGCTCGACATTCTTGAAACATACAGGGTGCAGCTCGCGGCGTAGCCGTAGCTCTTTTCGACAAACGTTTAGATCCTACCGAGAAATTGTTTTGGTATTCACATTCTCCAATCGCACCTATGAACGAGAAAGTGTTTTGATCTATGGACTTGCTCAGCTTAGCGAACCCGAAAGAGTGGCTTGAACTGGCCTGGGGTTGGTTTCGCAGACCAAAACCGGAAATCACTTTCGTATACAAAATTTCCGTCTCCGAAGAAAACGAATACTGCCATTTCAGATTTAATTGGAGATTCTCGACATCGTTAACTACCGCGCGATGGGGTCGGGCCACGGTCCCGAGGAGGGGTCCATCGCCGAGCAGGTTATGGTGCTGGCCGACCTCCAGCGCAAAGGACTGATCCGCCACATCGGCCTCAGCAACGTGACTCCGCGGCAACTGGCACAGGCGCAGAACATATCCTATCCGGAATCGTCGGGCCGTGATCCTACAAGACGGAATTCGATCCGAGCGGGCTCGGCAAGGCACCGAAGAGGACGCCCAATAGTCCTGGAGATCCAAACGACTCTGGCTCAGCGCATCGGGGAACTCGCGAAAAAGCTCCCGAGCGCTTCGGCGACCGATCGCGGATCGATCATTTGCAGCATGTGACTGACGCCAGCGACAGTGACCGGGCGCGCGTGCGCAAACCATGACAGCACGAGCATCTGAATTTCGTGGAATATCGGGGCGCTGTCGGCGCCCAGAAGCGCAAGCACTGGCTGGCGGACGCGTTGTGCGTCCTCGCGTGAGAAGCGCCATTCGCCGAGCGCCGGCATCTCGACGCGGAAGAAGTTGTCAGCATCCGCGAGCGCCATCTCGTAGGCACCGGGCACCCGCTCGAGAATCTTTCTGAAGTCGGGACCTGCGACCGCGCCGAGAAAAGCCCCGAGCGCCCCGGGTTTGTCGCCCTCGCTGTACTGTTTCATCACCGGCGTCATCGTCTGCGAGAATGCCGCCGCGTTGGGGATCAGTCCGACCAGCGCGGTCTCAAGGAGCGCCAGCGAGTGGACAGCATCCGCATGGTCAACGGCTAGCTGCAGCGCAATAACCCCTCCGTAAGAATGTCCGGCGACATGCGCGCGCGAAATCTTCAGGTAATTCATCAGGGCGAAACAGTCCGCGGCCTGCTCGCCAATGCTGACAGAGGAAGCGGGATGGGTGCTGGCCCTGAAACCACGGCGCCGGTAGCGCACCAGCTGGTAACGGCCGAGCGAGGGCTGGCTCATCATCGGTGCGTACGAGTCAGCAACGACGCTGCCGTGAATCAGAATGACCGGCTCGCCGGAGCCGTGCGTCTCGTACTCCAGTTGAACGCTCCCGAGTGTTGCCTTGTCCATCGTGCTCGCCTCCGTCTGAGACCGAGAGGTACCGTGCTCCTTGCGTTGTTGTCAAAGCATCGCTGATGACGACAAATCTTATGTGCATAAGATTCGCGCGCCAGACTGAGTAACCAATCGCCGCGTCAAGGGCTACTAGCCAGCCCTCTGAAACTCAAGGCGGCGGATCGCGGAACACAATCGCGGCAGGGTACCCCTGAGAATACCCCGATCTGGCCTCTAGCGATCTGCGCCATCCGGCACTCTCAAGTTATCGCAACGCACAGCTTGCCGTCGTGGCAGTATATTTGGTGGCTGGTGGGTGCGTTTCATACCTTTAGAAGCGCGCAAGTGAAAAAACGGACATTCCTGCTTGAGTACATGAGCCGCCACCTATAGACGCCCTTCGCGCCTCAAGCTCCTATGCAGACGAATAGTCACTTGTTTCAACATGTGGTGGATTCATCTGGACCGGCGGTACATACAGCGATGATCGGGAGTGCTATTCTTACTAATGGGCGCCCTCGCGCTGCGAATAGTTAACGCTTTCCGTGCGGCGATTAGGAGAATCGAACTGATGCAGTGTCAAGCGATAGGGCAGCCTCGAAGTCTGCTCGAAGGGGCAGACCAGGTAATGACGACCGCAGGTGCGGCGGAATATCTCGGATTTTCCATTAGAACTTTGCAAGCGTGGCGCGTCGAGCGAAAGGGTCCCCCGTACTGCCGCCCATCGGGCAGCGTCCGTTACTTGAAAACGGATTTAATTCACTGGCTGACATCCCAACGTGTGACGGTGGAGGCCGAAGCCAGTCTGGGGACGAGGGTGGGCGGATGAGCGCGCAGATGTTGCAATCGTTTAGCGGAGTGATGAATGGCGTCGGGCGCGGCAACTCCTGGCATGCAGCAAGGGGATGATGCGGGCAGCCAATTCGTACCCGAACGTCCCCGCAAGCATGGCGATGACACCAGATATGACTTCAGCCGCAACCGTCGCGGGCGTGGGGGCCGATGCGCCGTCGTCGCTAACGGCGGGGCTCGACCCGACGCAAATCATTGCCCAAAGTCTCGCGCAGCAAAGCAGCCACATGAATATCGCGATGCAGAGCCTAAACCGACTCGGTTCGGCGTTCATCGACAAGAACGTGATGCCGCGGCAACAGATGCCGCCAGCGTCTCCGTTCGGCATGGCGACCAGTAAGATGGGGCCGCTGCAATTCGGATCGGCGCAGTCGCCGCTGCTGGCCTACTTGAGCATGTTGGGGGCGCGGTGACGAGAGATTGCCCGACAATCGCGCGATGCAATCGCTCTATATCCGGGCGCTCACGGCCGAGAACCCGAGAGTGATTGCGGACGGCATTCGAACTCTGACCGCGCTCGCGGCCCAGGAGTTTCGCGAGCCAATGCCGAAAGTTCCGGCTTCAGTACCAGCGCCCGCAGCGGGGGCGCGATAGTTGCCGCTTGACGAAATGACGCTCACTACTAATCGCTCCGCTGCGCAGGCGATTCCCTTTCTCGAATGCTCGCGAGACCGTGCGTTGCCGAGCAAAACTCGCTCTGAGGCGCGTCAACGCGGAGCGCGGCAACTGATAGCGGGCGAATCCTTACAGAGAGGCTTTTGCTGGAATGTACGCGGATGAGATTCGTTCAACCTTCTGCGAGGTCGCCGGCATTACCACGGCTGAGCTAGCAACCAAGGAATGGGCGGGGCGGCTTGGAGTGATCTTCTCCGAGATCGGGCAACCCATAATCAAGGCAGCGACTCGCGTTAGCAAAGGCCGGTCGGTGCCAATCCGCGAGTGGACATCCAAGTTGCGTAAGCGGTTGAAGACTGACATCCCGGAGCGTGAGCGGATCGCTGAGCTCAAGAGCGCGCTCGCCGAACGCTTCTATGAAATTCAGACGAAGCGGGCCGCGCAACTCACCAAATCGCGTGCAGCAGTTGGAGCGAAACGGCGCGAGCCGGTTGTGCATCGGGTGAGGTCAGCGAGGACTTCTCGGATGGCCATGATTTCAACGACCAGGCTTCTGAACATCCAGAAGGTGGCACCCAGGTAGCTCGAATGCGTGCCGTGCCTTCGCTCGATCAGCTCGCGCGCGATCCCTCGGCCGCCGTGGGCCTGCCGCCGGCGGCGCTGGCCGCATTGCATATGCAGGCTACCGCGGTGCTCTCGGCGATCGGGTTGGCGTGGGCCTCGACGGGGCAGGGTGACCAACAGGCTCCGGTCGACAAGAGCGATAACCGAATGCTCACGATCGACGAGGCGAGCGCACGCCTGCGCAAGGGGCGCCAATGGTTGTACCGGAACGCCGCCCGCCTGCCGTTCGTGCGCCGCATTTCCCGAAAGTCGCTCCTGGTCTCGGAAGCCGGTCTCAATGCCTATCTTGCCGCAAAGCCAGCATTGCGGCACAATAGCGCGTATGAAAGAGAAAGACCCGTTGGTAAAGGTCTCGGTCAGACTGCCGCGAAGCCTCACTGAGCGGATGAAAATCCGGGTGGTGAAGGAAAGGACATCGCTGCAAGAGCTGGTCGAAACGGCACTCGAAGCCTTCCTCAAAACACCTCTCAGAACGCCACTTAGAAAGCGCGAAGGAGAAGGCCAATGAAGAAGACTCGTGGCATCGGTTCGGTCTATCGCCCGAAGTATCGGAACGAGAGTACCGGTGAGCTCCAAGAATCGGCGGTGTGGTGGATACGCTACAGCCATCACGGCGTCAAACATCGGGAGAGCTCGAAGAGCGAGGTTCGCAAGGACGCTTCCGACCTGTTGAAGCTGCGCATCGGTCAAGCCGGGATGGGCAAGCCGGTCACCGCGGCGATCCGTCGGACCGCGCTCGATGACCTGGCGGGGCTGGTCTTCGCGGACTACGCGGACAACGAGTTCGACACGCTGGCGCGGCAGGAAGACGCCTTCAATCATCTACGGGAGTTCTTTGGCGGTGACTGTCTCGCGGATGACCTCGTGGCCCGCCTCCCAGAGTACAAGGAATGGCGCCGACAACAGCCCGATGGTCGCGCTGCCAAGCGAAGAAACGATCGCCAATACGAGAAAGCTCCACGCATCGGCTGCTCGGTGGCGACGCTCAACCGCGAGCTCGCAGCCTTGCGACATGCGTTTGTGCTGGCAGCGCGCAACACGCCCCCGCTGGTCGCGGCCGTGCCGTATATCAAGCTGTCGAAGGAGCGGAACCGGCGCCTCGGTTTTTTTGAATGGGACCAGTTCGTTGCCCTGCGCAAGCATCTGCCCGACTATTTAAAGCCGGTGATGACGGTTGCCTACTTCACTGGCTGGAGGGTGCCGTCAGAGCTGCTCACAAGGAAAAGGACTCACGTCACTGGCGGCATGCTGGTGCTCGAAGCTTACGAAGGCAAGAACGAGCAGCCGCGAAAGTTTCCACTCGACATAATCCCCGAGCTGAACGAGACCATCGAGCGACAACTTGAGGCAACGCGGAAACTCGAAGTCGAGACCGGCCGGGTGATCCCTTGGCTTTTCCACAACGACGGTTACCGAATCGTCGATTACCTACCCGCGTGGCGCAAGGCGACAGCCGCAGCCGGCCCGGCGCTCGCAGGCCGCATACCGCACGACTTCCGACGCACCGCAGCGCGCAACCTGATCAATGCCGGCGTCGATCCGCTCACCACGATGGCTCTGGTCGGATGGGAGGATATCGGGATGCTGAAACGTTACAACATCATCGACGAGAAGACCCTCAAGCGCGGAGCGGCCAAGCTGAGCGCATATCACGATGAGCAGAAGGCGCAGCCGAGCAGCAACGTGGTGGCGCTGGTGCGATCGTGAAAGCAGCAAAATTGCTGGCATGGCACTACACCGTCTGCGTCGAAAAGCTGGAGATGATTCTCCAGTCGGACAAGTTGATGCCGAAGGGCGATCACCTCGAACCGGGTGAACGCGATGCCCTCTGGTTCTCGATGAACCAATTTTGGGAACGTACCGCGACCAAGGAAGTGACACTGCCGGACGGGAGTATTCGCCCCCTCTGCAGCATGCGCGAGGTGCACGAGGTCTTAGGCATAGTTCGCTTTGGTGTGGACCCGACCAAAGTGAGGCTGGTGGGCTTCGATAGCTTCGTGCGAGGGAGCGGGATATCAAAGGCGGGCGCGTCGAACTTGAGAATCGCCGGTCGTGAGGTAGGTGCAAATCCATACGAATGGCGCGTCTCATTCGAGCCAATTCCGGTCGAGCTGTGGGCGGCGATTGAGGTGTGGACCGGGGACCGGTGGGGGTTGCACTCACGAAGTGAAGCAACCAAGGCCGTGAGACGCCTCGACGATGCGACCTCGTACGCCCTATTCGTACGCAGACCCGAACAACTCGCGCCTCGTAAGGGCACGGTCGGTGCACGGTAAGGACGTGGAAACGAAAAGAACGGAGAATGCTATGCGATATTCTCCTTGTGCCCGTGGGACTTGCGTGGTGCCCCGGCCGGGAATCGAACCCGGACTTGAGGTTCCGGAGACCTCCGTGATGTCCTTTTCACTACCGGGGCGTGGCTGCGGACGGCAGATGCAGAAAGTACCTCAGCCGCGCGGCGCTAACAAGCGCGTCGCGATTTGAGCCGACCTGAGCGCGAGGCCTGTGGGAGTTTCAAGCGGGAAGTGATCGTGGGCGCTTTCGGCGCCGGCGCCGCTCGTATATCGTTGCGGCCTTCGGAGTTGACGGCCGCGCGGCCTTGGTGACGATGGCCGCCGCCGGCGCTTTGGATATGAATCGAATCTCCTGGCCTCGACTGGCTCTGCTATGGATGGTGGGCATCGATTTGCGAATCACGCTGCTCGCAATCCCGCCGCTCGTCCCGCTTATTCATCGCGACCTGCCACTGGACGAAACGGCGGTGGCGGTGTTGCTGGGATTGCCGGTGCTGCTGCTGGCGGCGGCGGCTACGCTCGGCTCGATGATCATTTCGCGCTTCGACGCCCGCCGCACCGCCATCCTCGGCGTCGCTCTGCTCGGCGCGAGTTCGGCGCTGCGCGGGGTCGGCCCGTCGCTCACGATGCTGCTTGCGATGACGTTGGTGATGGGCGCGAGCGTGGCGATCGTGCAGCCGGCGCTGCCGGCGCTGGTCTACCATTGGACGCCTAATCACGTGGGCGTGGCGACGGCGGTCTACAGCAACGGGCTCCTGATCGGAGAGCTTATCGGCGCCGGGCTGACCACGCAGGTGGCGGTGCCGATTACCGGGAGCTGGCAGGGCGCGCTCGCGTTATGGGGCCTGGTGGCGCTGATCACGGCGCCAATCCTGTGGTGGATGACGCCGGCTCTGGGAGCCGTCGAGGCTTTTTCGCGACCGCAATGGCTCCCCGACTTTCATCACGGGCTGACCTGGCGGCTCGGACTGATCCAGGCCGGCGGGGGCACGATCTATTTCGGCGCCAACGCCTTCCTTCCCGACTATCTGCATCACGCGGGCGCCGCGCGTCTGATCGCGCCGGCGCTGCTCTGGCTTAACGCGGCGCAACTTCCCGCCTCGATCGCTATAGCGTTGCGGCCCGGATGGTTCGTCGGGCGGAGCCGGCCGGTCCAGGCGATGGCGCTGCTCGCGGCCGCGGGACTCGGGGTCTTTTTCATCCCGCATGATTGGGCGCGCATGGTGGGCGCCGGAATACTCGGATTCTCAGCGGCCTTCGGCTTCGTGCTGAGCCTGGCATTCCCGCCGTTGCTCGCCGACACCTCCGGCGACGTTCATCGAATTTCGGCGGGCATGTTTACGATCGGTTACGGGATGGCCTTCCTGGTGCCGTTGCTGGCCGGCGCGGCGTGGGACCGCACGGGTATCGCAGCGGTCGCGCTCGCGCCGGTCGCGATCGGCGCGCTGTGCTTGTTGCTCGCGCCGCGAGGCTTGAACACGGGCGCGCGTGAACTTTGAGGCTGGGCCGGTTTCGCGGCGCTATGACGATCCGCGGCCGCGCAGCCGTCGACCGAGCGACAACATCGCCTCGCTATCGGCCAGCGCGAACGTCGCGAAGCACATCGCCGGCACCAGATGCTCCAGTGACGCGCCGAAGTACTGCCACAGCGGAGCATGGGCGCCCGGATAGTTCGACGCGAACAGCAGTGTCAGCATGTAGATAAACCCGCCGACGCTTGCCGCGCGCACCAGCACTCCGAACACCAGCGCGAGCCCGATCGCCAACTCGCCGTATGCCGCGAGAAAGGCGATAGCGGTCGCATGCGGGAGGACGAAACCCTTGAGCACCGGCACCATGAACGGGTAGGCGCCCTCCTTGAGGAAGCCGTTGATCCAGTATTGAAAGCCACCGCCCAGCGTGAACTGCGTGCCAAAGACTTTGTACTGAGCGAAAATCAGGAACAGAACGCCGACCGCGATCCGCAGTCCCACGAGCGCCCTGGTATTCGCATCCGCGCGGTTCCCGTCCATAGGTTGCTGCGCCGGCCGGTTGGCGGCGGCCCGCGTATGCTAGCGAGTCCACCGCGAAAGGGAAGGGTGCGTTAGGGGCCTGCGTTTAGGGGCCGACTTGGACGCAGCCGCCGACGTGGTTGTCGAACATCTGCTGCAGCAGGTAGAAGTCGCCGTTCCACATCTCATTCGCCGCGCTCGAGTCCCATGTGAGCGTGTCGTAGTTGTTAGGCCCAGATCGCCGATTTCGTTGCCGAGAGCCGTCACCCAGCCGCTCGGAGGCAGTGGATCCGTGATCGACTCCGTCACTTCATGGGCGGCCGGCCCGCGTTGATAAGGGCAGGGTGCGTTGTTACGGAGCGGCGCGGCCCTCGAGCTCGCGCCGGCTCGCCTCGGGCCATGCTTTCGCGATCGTCTCGCGCATCGCGCGATGCACCTTGCCGTTGCTCGCGAGGATCTTGCGCGCGTCGAGATCCAACGCCGAGCCGTCGAGATTGGTCACCCGTCCGCCGGCCTCGGTGACGATCAGCGCCCCGGCCGCCACGTCCCACGGCCGCAGCCCGAATTCCCAGAACGCGTCGACCCGCCCGCAGGCGACGTAGCAGAGATCGAGCGCGGCGGAGCCCGTGCGCCGCACTCCCTGCGTGCGCATCATGAAGGCCTCCCAGAAGGTGAAATAGAAGTTGCGCCGCTCGCGCCGGTCGTAGGGAAAGCCGGTCGCCAGCAGCGTGCGGTCGAGCGAGGGCGTCGCGCTCACGTGGATCGGCCGCGCATTGAGCCGTGCGCCACGGCCGCGCGCCGCGACGAACAGTTCGCGCTTGAGCGCGTCGAACACCACGCCAAGCTCGAGCCGCCCGCGGCGCTCGTAGGCGATCGACACGCAGAACTGGGGAAAGCCATGCGCGAAGTTGGTGGTGCCGTCGAGCGGATCGATAATCCATCGATGCTCGCTCGTGCGGGCGTTCGCACCGCTTTCTTCGGCGAGGATCGCGTGGCCGGGAAACGCGCGGTTGAGCGTGCGGATGACGGCGCGCTCGGATTCGTGGTCGGCTTCGGTCACCAGATCGATCGCGTTGGTCTTGCGGGTGACCTTGATACGGCTAAGCCGCTGCAGATGGACCCGGCCGGCCGCGCGCGCGGCGCTTAGCGCCACCTGCTCGAGCTTGGCGGGTGTCGGAGCGGCTTTGGAGCGCATCGCGCTTGGACGTTATTCGAGGCCGGGGGCGTTATCCAGCGCGTGGCGTGCGCGGCGCGAGCGTAAATCCACAAGGCGCTCTGGCGCCGCCGGCTTTTTATTTGCCCTTCCTTATAGCCTCTCCTTGTCCAAGGAGAGGCCGCCGCGAGCGTCGCGAGCGGCGGGAGAGGTCAGTCTGAATTCCGCTGGGGCACAGGCACTTCGAGCCGCTCGCGAAAATCGACCATCGAACCTCTCCCCAACCCTCTCCTTGGACAAGGAGAGGGGACCAGATCGACGTCAGTTACGCGAAGCTTTCTTGGACAAGGAGAGGGGGTAAGAGGGTCCGCAGATAAGCGAAAAGTGAAAAAGTGAAAATCAATCTTCGATCGGGCGGTAAACGATTTCGAGCCGTTCTAGGAAGTTCGTCAGGTCGCGTCCCAGGCGCCGCGCCGCGTCGAAATCGCTATCTTTGCCCGCCTGCTCGAGCTCACGGCCGAGGTCGGTTACCGCGTCGAGCCCATAGCTGCCGCCTTCGCCCTTCATCTTGTGGCCGAGCCGCGCGATCGCTTCGGCGTCGCCGTGTTCCACCGCGGCCAGGACTGCGCGGGCGTCCTCGCGTTTGCGCGCGAGAAATCCCGGAACGAGATCGCTGAGATCCTGATCGATCTGAACGACGATCGGTTGCGCGGAAACCGTCGCGGCGACGCCGTCGGCGCCGTCGCCGCTCGCATCCGTCGCGGAGTACGCCTGCTGCGGTGCCGGCTTGACCGCGTCGCTAATCGCTTCGAGCAGGGTCGAGCGTTTCACGGGCTTGATCACATGCGCATCGCAGCCCATTTGCAAGCTCCTGCGGACGGCCTCATCCTGGGCGGAAGCGGTCAAGGCGATGATCGGCGTGGTGCGGCGATGGTCGCTCTGCTCGAGGCGGCGAATCTCGGCGATCGCCTCGTAGCCGTCCATCACGGGCATCTCGATGTCCATCAAAATCACGTCGTAGTGGCCGGTCGCGAACTTGTGCACCGCGACCTCGCCGTTCTCGGCGTAGTCGAGCCGGTACGGAGTATTCTTCAGATAGGCTTGGACCAGGAGCCGGTTGTCGGGGGAATCTTCCGCCAGCAGAATTCGGAGCGCCTTGTTGACCACCACGGCGGCGGTGCGCGACGCGCCGCGTTGCAACAAGGAGTCGGGCCGCGCGGGATGAGCGGCAGCGGCCGCCGCGTCCGTGCCATTGCGATAGAGGTGCTCCTCGACGACGTCGGAGCACGCCGCTGCGAGTGCCGCCCAGAGGTCCGCGCGCCGCACGGGCTTGAGCAGGTGGCGGCAGCGCGGGCTTTCTTCCAGGCCGCGCTCGCGCAACCGGCCAAGCTGCGGATTGAGGTCGTCCGCCGTCAGCATCAACACCGTCGCCTCGCGCGCCGTGTGCGATGTGCTCATTATCTGTTGCGCGATCGCGGCTCCATCAGGCGGCGGCATCCGGTTGTCGGCCACCACCGCGTCGTAGGGCCGTCCGGCCGCGCGCGCCCGTACGATCTCGTTCAGCGCGGCGGCGCCGTCCGAGGTTACGAAGACCTCGGCGCCGGTCAGCCCGATCAGTTCGGTCAGGATGGCGCGGCTGGCCTGCGAGTCGTCGACCACCAGCACTCGCTTTCCCGTCAGTCGCGCCATGCCGGCGAGCGTCGGTCCCGCGGCCGCGGCGCCGGATTGAAGTTCGAGCGCGACGGTGAAGCTGAAAGCGCTGCCCTCGCCCGGACGGCTCTCGACCGCGATCTTGCCGTCCATCAGTTCAACCAGGCGTTTGACGATCGCCAGTCCCAGGCCGCTGCCGCCGTATTTGCGGCTGATAGTCGAATCGGCCTGGCTGAAGTTCGAGAAAACCGCCTCCTGCCGGTCGGGGGGGATACCGATACCGGTGTCGCGGACCACGAAGCGGAGCCGCTGGCGTCTGCCCGACGGGCCGGCCTTGCCGGAGGCAGCGGCCGCTTCGGCCTTCGCCTGGGGACGCGGGGATTCGCCGATCTCCGCGGAATCGACCGCGTCGATAGTCAGCGTCACTTCGCCATGCTCAGTGAATTTGATCGCGTTGCCGAGCAGGTTGAGCAGGATCTGGCGCAGGCGCAGTGGGTCGCCGGTCAGCGCAGTGGGGAACGTGGGCGCGACGCGCAACGCGAGTTCGAGGCCTTTTTCGTGCGCGCGCACGCCGAGCGTCTCCATCACGTCCTCGGCCAACTCGACCAGGTCGAAGTCGGCGCGCTCCAGGCTGAGCCGTCCGCTCTCGACCTTGGAGAGGTCGAGGATGCCGTTGATCAGGTTGAGCAGCGAAGCGCTGTTGTTGCGCATGGTATCGAGGTAACGGCGCTGCTCGGCGCTGAGCGGAGTCTCCGACAGCAGGTCGGCCATGCCGAGGATCGCGTTCATCGGGGTGCGAATTTCGTGCGACATGACGGAGAGGAAATGCGACTTGGCTTCCGAGGCCGCCAGCGCCGCCTCGCGCGCGGCGATGAGCTCGCGCTCGGTTTGCTTGAGCGTGCTGATGTCGTGGATGATCGCTATCACACAAAGCTCGCCGGCTACGTTGGCCACAGTGGCCGAGAAGAGGTGCGGAATGAAGCGGCCATTGCGGGTGCGAAGGTCGATTTCGAAGTTGCGCACAAAGCCGTCCGCACGCAACCGCGCGAGCATCTCGCGCATCCGCTCGCGCTTGACGAAGGCCTTAAGTTCCGCCCCGGTTGACGCCAGCACCTCCTCGCGGCTGTAGCCCGTGACGCGCAGGTATTCGTCGTTGACGGCGATGAAGCGTCCGTCGCTCAGGCGATTAATCGCGATCGAGTCGAGGCTGGTCTCGAACATCTTGCGCAGCGTCTGTTCGCTTTCCTGCAGGCGGCGCTGCGCCAATTCGCGCTCGGCGATTTCGCTGCGCAGCGAGGCTTGGCTTGCTTCGAGCTCGCGCAGCTCGACCGCGAGCGCCTCGCGCGCGGCGGTCATCTCGTGCTGGGTCTGCTTGAGCTCGCTGATGTCGCGTGCCATCGAGACGACGCACTGCTCGCCGCCCAAGTCCACCAGGGTCGCTGCAATTAGGCTCGGCACCAGCCGGCCATCCTTGTTGCGCAGCTCGGTCTCGAAATTGCGCACAGTGCCGCGCGCGCGGAGTTCGTCCACCAGCGCGCGCAGCTGCCCGCGCGGCCAGCGGCCGATCCTGGCGGTCGAGACCCCGAGGACTTCTTCGCGGGTGTAGCCAGTCTTGAGAAACTCCTGGTTGACCTCGAGCATCGCGCCGTCGGACATGCGGGTGATGGCGATGTTGTCCGGGGCGGCGTCGAACACCTTGCGCAGCATCTCCTCGCCCTCGCGCAGGCGGCGCTCGGCCAACTCGCGCTCGGCCATGATCGTCGCGCGCTGCGCGAGCGCGTCCGCCAACTCCTGATGGCTGGTGCGCACCCTGTCCATCCATTCAGCCAGTTCGGCCCGATGCCGCTCGCGCATCAGCAGGATAAAGTACCCCAGCGCTGCTGCTATCAGCACCCCGGCCCATCGGTAGACAGTCTCCAGACCAGCCGGTGTGCGCACCAACAACGGTATCACCGTAATCACCCACGCGATCGCGCTTAACCACGCCTGCCAGCCAGCCGACCACCGCAATAGCGCCCCTGCGCCGATAAGCGTTAGCACCACGGTGATGAAGAGCGGCTCGGTGGCGCCGGTGAGCAGGTCTAACGCCAAGGTCAGGCCATAGATGGCGAGCAGGTTCGCAAGGCATACTGCCCGCCAGTTGCGCTCGAACCAATTCGACATCGTGAGCGCCAGCACGAGCGCGGTGATCCCTACCGCGCCGGCGTGCAGCGCGACCGCTGCCGGCGTCAGCGCTGGAGGAAAGTCAGAGTCGATGATGAAGTAGATGGCCTCGAAGGCGACCAGCAGGGCTGCGCCCGCGCGCATCAGGCGCAGATTGAAGTCCCAAATTCTCGCGTCGGAATCGAAAACTTCGGTCGCCCGCCCGCGCTCGCGCGCCGCTTGTTCTGTAGCCGAAGCCGGCGGGACGGGCATCGGTGCATCAACGGATATCCGCGCGTCCACGATGGAGTCCGCCGGTTCGGATTTCCTGACCGCCATCGAGAACTTACTCTTTCCTCATGGTCAACGGCGCGCCCGGACGCAAAAGCCGCATCATGCGTAACAATTCGTCGTAACAAGCGCGATGGTTTCCTTATCCAGTCTAACCCGTGACAGGACGCTCTGGCCGTCAAAAATAGCGGCGTTGGCTCATTGCCGGCACAGTCAATCGTTTTCGATCAGAAGCGAGACATCGCTAGCCCAGCGCTGTCTCGAGTATAGAGACAGCGATGTTGTTTGACCCTTCTCATTAAGTTGGGAGCATAAAGCGCGCCGCAAGCAGACGCGCGTTTTGCAGCGGAGGCCCTATCAGCAGGCGGCAAGCGCGCGCGTAAAGTCCTCGATGAGATCTTCGGTCGCTTCGAGCCCCACCGAGAACCGGATCAAACCCTCCGCGATTCCCGCACGCGCGCGTTCCTCCGGCGTCATCCCGGAATGCGACGTCGTCGCCGGCCGCGTGATCAGGCTCTCGACTCCTCCCAGGCTGGGCGCCGAAATAGGCAACGTGACGTGGTCGATAAAATTGTCGGCGGCGGCCACGCCGCCCTCCAACTCGAAGCTCAGCATCCCGCCGAAGCCGTCGAGCAAGTCGCAGGCGCGCAGATGGTCGGGACTGCTTTCGAGTCCCGGGTAATTGACCTGGCGAACCTTGGGATGGGCTTCCAGAAAGCGCGCGATCTTGAGCGCGCTCTCGTTCTGATAGCGCACGCGCACCGCCAAAGTCTTCATCCCGCGATGCAGCAGGAAGCAGGCATGCGGATCGAGCACGCCGCCCAGGTGGTTGAGCTTGTGCGCCACCTTCTGCACCAGGCTCGCGCGCCCGATCACGGCGCCGGCCACGATATCGGTGTGACCGTTCAAATACTTGGTGCAACTGTGCAGCGAAAGATCGAAGCCAGCCTCGGCCGGGCGGAAGTTCACCGGGCTCGCGAAGGTGTTGTCGATGATCGACACCAGCCCATGCGCGGCGGCGAATTCGACCACCGCGTTCAGATCGGGCACGCTCATCAGCGGATTTGAAACCGTCTCGACGTAGATCGCGCGGGTGCGCTCGGTGAGTTGTTCGCGCCACGACGCCGGGTCGTTGGGGTCGATGAAATCCGTGCCGATCTGCAGCGCCGGCAGATCGGCCGTGAGCAGATCGTGAGTGCCGCCGTATAGGCAATCCTGGGCGAGCAGGCGGTCGCCCGCACCGAGCAGCGCCAGCATCGTGGTCGAAATCGCCGCCATCCCACTCCCCGCCACCAGCGCCGCCTCGGCATTCTCGAGCGCCGCCAGCTTGCGATGCAGCACCTCGTGATTGGGCGTGTTGCTCAGCCGGATGTAGCGGAGATCGTGATAGTTCTGTTCGCCGCGATAGGCGAAGGTCGCCGACTGGAAGATCGGCATCGCGACCGCGCCGCCGATAAGCGGGTCGGGCTCGCCGGCATGGATGAGCTTGGTTTCGATCGCCCGGACAACCTTTGGGGTCACCTTCGCCATGCCGTTTTCCTCCGCGGGGTCTAATTTTTAGCATCCCAATGGGGAGTTTTCACATCCGCCGGATTTCGCCTTTCGCGCGCGGTGCGGTGCAGATAAGCTAAATGCTAAGTAGATGCGCGCGTATGCATGCGGCCGTGGTAGGGAGCATAGCGAATTGAAGGCGATCGTTATCGGTGGCGGAATCATCGGATGCTCGGTGGCATGGCGCCTGGCCGCCGAGGGCGTCGCCACCACGGTGCTCGAGCGCGGGCGGGTAGGCCAGGAAGCGTCGTGGGCCGCGGCCGGGATGATCGCGCCGCAGGCCGAAGCCGAGGGTCCCGGCCCATTCTTCGATTTTTGCATGAAGGCGCGCGACGCCTTCGACGCGATCGTCGATCGCCTGGTGCGCGACGGCGGTATCGATCCCGAGTACGACCGCGCCGGAATTCTCTACGTCGCCCTGGACGCGGACGAGCGCGCTCAACTGGAGCGGCGCGCCCGGTGGCAGCGGAGCGTCGGCGCTACGCTCGAGGAGCTAAGCGGCGCCGAGGCGCGCCGGGTCGAGCCGATGCTCTCGCCGGAGACCGTCTACGCGATTCACATGCCGACGAATCGGCGCACCGACAATCGCAAACTCACCCAGGCCTACGCCGCCGCCGCGCGCAAGGCGGGCGCCGAATTCGTCGAAGGCGCGCGCGTCGAGGGGTTGGCGCTTCGCGGGGATCGCGCGATCGGAGTGCTGATGGACGGCGGCTCGATTCGCGAGGCCGACGTCGTGGTCAACGCGGCCGGCGCATGGGCGGGCGAGATTCGCGGACTGGAGGCCGACCGCATGAAGCTCCATCCCGTGCGCGGCCAGATCCTGTGCTTCGAGGTCGCACCGGGAACTATCGGCCCGGCGCTATTCTCACTGCGCGGCTACGTGGTGCCGCGGCGCGACGGACGCCTGCTCGCGGGCTCGACCATGGAGGAGGCCGGCTACAACAAGAGCGTCACGCTGGCGGGACTCGACAAGATCGCGCACGGCGCGGCCGCGATCGTGCCCACGCTCGGCGCCGCCGCCTTTCGCGAGGCCTGGGCCGGATTGCGTCCCGCCACTCGCGACCTCATGCCCGTGCTCGGCTTCTCGCCCAGCGTGTCGAACGTGCTATGGGCGGCAGGCCACTTTCGAAGCGGCATCCTGCTCTCCGCAATTACCGGCGAGATCATCGCCGATTTGGTCCAGGGGCGCCGCCCCGCGGTAGAATTGGGCGCGTTTTCCGCCGCGCGTTTCAGGGAGCAATAACCTATGACTCGAATCCTCGGCCTCATGCACGACCTGTTCTTCCGCTCCAAGGTGGACGCCGTCTCCCACGCCATGGGTATCGCCGTCGTGTACGCGAGTTCTCTGGAGGAGGCCAACGCGCGATGCGCCGAGGAGGTGCCGGCGATGATCTTCGTCGACCTCGCCGACCCGCTGTTTCCCGCGGTCGAGACCGCCGGCGCGATGCGTGTTGCGGCGCCCGCCGCGCGGCTTATCGGCTTCGCCTCGCACGTCGATCTCAAGGCGCTGGGCGCGGCGCGGGAGGCCGGATTCGAGCTGACGCTCTCGCGCAGCGAATTCACTCAGCGTCTGCCCGAACTGCTGAAGTCGTAATCGCCGCGCGCGCCCTGCTGCAGCGGTTCAGTTCGTTGACGCCCACAGGAAGATGAGCGTCGCGGCGAAGCCGAGCGCGGAACGTACGGCGTGCAATCTGCCCCATTGTTCAATTAGCGTGCGGCTTGTCGATCCCGCGCTTGCCGGGTCGATAGCCTTGAGCTGCCTGTTGGTCGGCATGACGGCGAACAGCGTGTAGGGCCAGTTGGCAACCAGGACCATCGCGCCGAAAAACCAGCGCCAGTCGTTCGTTTGCCACCACGCCAATAAACCTAAGAGAGACCCGGCCAGCGCCATCGGTGCCTGCATCACCAGGCCACGCTGATAGGCGGATTTCCATTCTGTCAGCAGCGCTCCGTCGCCCAGTTCCAGGCGCGAGGGTTGCTCGGCGACGCTTACGTAGACTGCTGCCCCGGTAAACACAGCGGCGGCAATAAGTGCGAGTTGTCCTGCGAGCACGGAAGGTTAGTTCTGCTCCGCGGCCATCCACTGCTCCGCGAGCGCTCGCATTTCGGCTATCGTGTGAGGCATGTTTCTCCTCCTGACGGCGGAGCGGTTGCTATAAGGAGCGTAGCAGGCGAACCGGCGATGATGACATCGACCGTTAGATGGACGTTCGTCATCGTGGGCACTGTTGCCTATTTTGCCCTGGCCGTCATCGGCCGGGGCGGGCTTGCGCCATTTTTCTCCGATCCCCCGCTGATCACGCTCGCGATCGTATTCTTCGCTGTGTCGGGCGCGGCGCTTTTCGCCGGCGGAAATGTGAGCCCAGGCGTGCGCGAGGATCGTGGCAACCGCTGGGTGCTCGTAGCTTTTGGCGTGCTCGGGCTGTTGGACGGCTATCTGCCGGCCTACACGGACCGCATCGATTTCTGGACCATCGACGGCGATACGATCCGATGGCTCGGTGTGGTTCTCTTCGCGGCCGGTGGTGCGCTGCGGCTGTGGCCGGTCTATGTGCTCGGCAACCGCTTCAGCGGGTTGGTCGCGATCCAGCCCGGGCACACGCTGGTCACCAACGGCGTCTACAGCGTGATCCGCCATCCCAGCTACCTGGGGTTGTTCGTCAACTCGCTCGGATGGGGCCTGGCGTTTCGTTCCGGGGTCGGCGTGCTGCTGACCGCGCTCACGATGCTGCCGCTGCTCGCGCGCATCGACGCGGAAGAGCGGCTGCTGCGCTCGCAGTTTGGCGCCGAGTACGAGGCGTACCGCGCGCGGACCTCGCGGCTGATCCCCGGTATCTACTAGCGCCTCTACTTTTGACCGTCGCCAGCATTGACGTCCGGTCCCCTTGATACCGATGACGCGCCCGGCATTTTCAGGTCTGGGCAGCGAGCGATGCGCCGCCGCCATCAGGCCGAGCCGGCGCATCGTCTCATCCGGCCACGGCACGATCCGCCGCGTCTTGTAGTCGACGTTGATCATGAGCACTTCGTTGGTCGCGACCGGCCATCCTTCCTCGCCGTGATACATGTGATGAAAGAGATGCAGGCGCTTGACGTCGTGGTCGAGGATTTGTGATGTGACCCGCAAGGGCGCGCCGAGGCGGACCTCGCGCGCGTAGGTGAGATGGGTTTCGAGCACGAACAGCATGCCGAGTTCGTGCTGCGTGTAGAGCGGGCCCACTCCGAGCAGCGTGCACATGACGTCGGCCGCCTGATCGAAGACGGTTACGTACACGGCCATGTTCATGTGGCCGTATAGATCGATCCATTCGGGAAGTACGACGGCGCGGTAGCGATCAAATGGAGCGGAGAGGTCAAGCTCGGGAAGAGAGTAGGGGAAGATCATCTGCGCGGCGCGCCTCCTTTGCTTTTCGCCAGCCTGCCGGATCAAGCAAGGCAGATGCTATAATTATCGAAAGATGAATTCAGTGCTCGACGCCTTTCATCCTGCCGTCCGCGCCTGGTTCGCCGAGCGCTTCGGCGATCCCTCGCCGGCGCAAACCCTGGGATGGCCGGTGATCGCCGGATGCGACGCGCCGCCCGGCCATGACGTGCTCCTGTGCGCACCCACCGGCAGCGGCAAAACGCTCGCCGCCTTCATGTGGGCTATCGACAGGCTGTTCCGCGACGCCGAGCGCGGCGAACTCGGCGACCGCGTCTCGGTGCTCTACGTCTCGCCGCTCAAGGCGCTCGCCAACGACATCCGCGTCAACCTCGAAGAGCCGCTGGCAGGAATTCGCCAGACGGCGCATCGTATGACCGCGGGCGAACGGCACTCCGATGAAGTTAAACCAATACTTGAAGTGCGTGCGGGGCTCCGCACCGGCGATACTCCCGCCAACGAGCGCTCCGCGATGCTCCGCCGGCCGCCTCATATCCTCGTCACCACGCCCGAGTCGCTGTTCATCCTGCTGACCTCGCCGCGCTTTCGTCAAAGCCTAAGCGCCGTGCGCTACGTGATCGTGGATGAGTTGCATGCGCTCGCGCCCAACAAGCGCGGCGCTCACCTGATGCTTACGCTGGAGCGGCTGGAGCGGATGGTGCGTGCGACCGGCGCGCCGCGTCCGGCACGAATCGGGCTCTCGGCGACGCTCAACCCGATTGAGCGGCTGGCCGGGTTTCTCGCTGGCTTGGACACCGAGGCCGGCGGCGCGAGCCGTCCGCGCGCGGTCAAAGTGGTGCACGCCCAAGGGTCTGAGGATCGCGCGCGCCGGATGGACCTCCAGGTGATCGCGCCGGGCCCTGACCTGGGCGCGCTCGCGACCCATCAGCACTGGGAGGCGATGTACGACGCGGTCGCCGCACTGGTCCGGGAGCATCGTACGACCCTGGTCTTCACGTTGAGCCGCCGATGGGCCGAGCGGATCGCGCTCAACCTGCAAAAGCGCCTCGGCACCGACGCCGTGCTGGCCCATCATGGGAGTCTCGCGCGCGCCGAGCGGCTGGAGGCCGAACAGCGGCTCAAGCGCGGTGAGTTGCGCGCGCTGGTCGCGACCGCGTCGCTGGAGCTCGGTATCGACGTCGGCGCGGTTGAGCTGGTCTGCCAGATCGACACGCCCAAGAGCATCTCGGCCGCGATCCAGCGGATCGGCCGCTCGGGGCATCAACTTGACGCGACCCCGAAAGGGCGCCTGTTCGCGCTCACGCTCGATGATCTGCTCGAATGTGGCGCCGCAGTGCGCGCGATTCGCCAAGGGCGGCTCGACGAGGTCGAGATTCCCACCGGATGCCTCGACGTCGCGGCGCAGCAAATCGTCGCGATCGCCGCCGAAGAGGACGAAATCGGCGAGGCCGACCTGTTGCGCCTGCTGCGCGGCGCGTACAACTTCGCCGATCTTGACCGCGCCTCGCTCGCTCATCTGCTCGATCAGATGGCGGCCGAATTGCCTGCGCGGATCCAGGGCGCGGCGCCGAAAATCTTCTACGACCGAACCGGTGCCCGCGTGCGCGCACGACGCGGCGCGCGGATGGCCGCGATAACCTCCGGCGGCACGATTCCGGAAAGCGGCAACCTCGACGTCGTGATCGAATCGCAGGGGCGCAAGATCGGCGACGTCGAAGAGGACTTCGCCCAGGAGTCCTCGCGCGGCGACATCTTCGCGCTCGGCTCGATGCCGTGGCGGGTGCTCGGCATTTCGCGCAACCGTTTCCTGGTCGAGCCGGCGCCCGGGATGGCGCCGTCGCTGCCGTTTTGGCAGACCGAGGCGGCGGGGCGCTCGCCCGCACTGTCCGCCGAGGTTTCGGAGTTGCGCGGCGAAATCTTCGAGCGTATCACCCGCGGCGACGAACGCCGCCGCCGCGTTCCTGTCCGGCGAATGTGCGATGGACGAGCGGGCGGCACGCCAGGCGATCGATTACGTGCGCCGCGGCCAGAGCGCGCTCGGCGCGATACCGAATGAGCGCACGATCGTGGTCGAGCGCTTTTTCGACGGCCTCGGCGGCACCCAGGTGGTGATTCACTCGCCGTTCGGCATGCGCGTCAACCGCGGGCTCGGCCTCGCGATCCGCAAACGCCTCTGCCAATCCTTCGACTTCGAAATCCAGGCCTCCGCGATCGACGACGCGGTGCTGCTCGCGCTCAACGCGCGTCATAGCTTTCCGCTCGAGTCGCTGATGGCGATGATTTCCTCGCGCACGGTGCGCCACGTGCTCGGACAGGCGCTGCTGGCGGCGCCGATGTTCGAGGTGCGCATGCGCCACGTCGCGACGCGCGCGCTCGCGGTGATGCGTTCGTCGCGCGGGCGCAAGGTTCCGGCGTGGATCCAGCGCCTGCGCGCGCAGGAACTCGCCGCCGCAATTTTCCCCGGGCGCGAGGCGTGCCTGGAAAATCGCCCGCCCGACGTCGAATTGCCCGACCACTTCATCGCGACCGAGACGATGCACGAGTGCCTCACCGAATCGGCCGATATCGGCCGGATCGAAGCGCTGCTCCGCGCGATCGAGCAGGGCGCGACGCGGGTCGTCACCGTCGACGCGATCGCGCCCTCGGTCTTCGCCCATCGTATCCTGCTCGCTTGGGACTACTCGTTCCTCGACGACGGCGAGCGCGCCAACCGGCGGAGCCGCACCGTTTCGCTCAACCGCGCGATGGCCGAAGACGTGCTGCGCACCGAAGACCTCTCCGCGATGCTCGCCGCCGATGCGGTCGAGAGCGTCGAGGCCGAGGTAAGCGGCCGTGCGATGGCGCGCCGCGCGCGCGATCGCGACGAACTTTACCAATTGATTCGCGCGCACGGCGCGCTCGCGGCCGGCGGCCTGGAAGAACGCGTCGCGGGCGAGGCGAATCCGATGCTCTCGGCGCTGGAACGCGAGGGCCGCGTAGTGCGCGCGCGCTTCACCTCTGGCGCGCCCGAGATGCTGATTGCAGGTGAAGACGCCGCGCTCTTCGCCGCGGCCTATCCCGGCGCAATTTTCGAACGCCACGCCGAAGCGCCGCCGCCCGCCAAGCTATCCGGCGTGCCGGCTCCAGAAGCGGACGACGCGGAGCGCGAAATCGTGCGTCGCGCGATGGCAACGTCGGGACCGGTCGAGGTCGCGGAACTCGCCGAGCGTTTGCGGATGGCTCCGGCGACGCTGGAGAAGCATCTGCTCGCGCTCGAAGCCAAGGGGCTGATCTTCCGCGGCCATTTCACGCCGCGTCGCGCGCAGATCGGCGCATCGCGTGGCCGCGCCGCCGCGGCTGGCGCTCAGCAATGGTGCGACCGCTACAACCTGGAGAAAATCCATCGCCTGACGCTTGGCCGGCTGCGTGCCGAAACCGAGCCGTGCGCCGACCACGAGTACGCCGCCTTTCGTATGCGATGGAATCACGTGGGCGGCGCGGGAATCGCGGCCGACCAAACCGGCGTCGCCACCGTGCTGGAACAGCTCTCCGGCGTCGCGCTCAGCCCGGAGTTGTGGGAGCGCGCGATCCTGCCGGCGCGAATTCCCGGTTATCGCCCCGAATGGCTGGATTTGCTCTGTCTTGGCGGCGAAGTGGTCTGGGCGGCGGTGCCGGGTGAGGACGCCGCCGATGAAGTGCCGGCGCGAATCACGTTCCTGCGCCGCCGGCGCGCCGGCGCCGCGCGCTTCGACGAGACGGCGGCGAATATCGCCGCTGCCGAATTCGTCGACCGCGACGAGCAGCGCGTGTTTCTCGCGCTCGCCGCGGGCGGCGCGCAGTATCTCGACCAACTCGCCGAGCGCGCCGGGTTGGCCGAACGGACGGCGCTCGCGGCGCTGTGGCGCCTTGCGGCCGCCGGCCGTGTCTCCAACGATAGCTTCGCGCCGCTGCGACTGTTGTGGGCCGCGCCCGAAGCGGTGCGCGCGATGGCTCCGGGAGCCCATCGCCGCGCCCGCCACGACGCGGCGCTGCGCGCGCGTCTGCGCTCCAGCGTGACCGGGCGCTGGTCGGCGCTGGGCACGGGCGCTGCCGCTTTGGCGGCAGCGCCCGTGCCCAGCGCGAAGAGCGGCGGCGGCGATACCGTCGGCGCCGCGCGCGGTGCCAGCGCGGCCGCGCCCGCGGCGCTGGCGCCGACCCGCGCCGCCGAGGCGCGTTCCGAGGCGCGCGCTCCTGCGCGCGCCTCGGAACGCGACGTTTCTCGCGATCTGGCGCGCGACTTCGCCCGCGACTTGGCGCGCGAGCGCGCCGAGTCGCTGCTCAATCGCAACGGAATCGTGACGCGCGAGATGCTCGGACTGGAGAGCCCGCCGATGGCGTGGCACGAAGTCTCGTTTGCGCTTCGCAGGATGGAGTATGCGGGATCGATCCGGCGCGGCTATTTCGTTCGTGCGCTCTCGGGCGAGCAATACGCGCTGCCCGCCGCGCTCGAGATGCTCGCGGCGTCGCGCAATCTTAACCCCGCGCGCGAGCATCCGGTGGCGCTTAGCGCCGCCGATCCGGCCAATCCTTACGGCGCGATGCTGCCCGGATGCGGCGTCGCGCGCGAGGCCGGCAACTTCGTCGTGCTGCGGGGTGGGCGCGTGATGCTCGGACTTGCGGGACACGCGCTGCTGAGCCTCGACGCGCTCGATGACGAGGCCTTCTCGGCCGCCGTGGGAGCGCTCGTCGAGCTCAGGCGTAAGGTGTTGGTGGAGACGATCGACGGCGCGCCCGCGCTGGCCTCGATACGCGTCGATGCGCTGGCCGCGATGGGTTTCCATTCCGACGGCCGCGCGCTGGTCTACGACGGATTGCCCGGCCCGGCGCCGTCGCGCGCGTCGGCCCGTCGCTAGCGCAACATCTCAGTGGGATGTTACGAGAAGTTGTCATCGTGAGAGTTTGTGAATTTATTTGGAAGGCGCCGGAAAAGTGAGCCGAGGCTGTTTCTTGGGGTCATCCTGAGCGGAGCGAGTCTGCGAGCGCAGTCGAAGGACCTCGCGCGGTCCTCCGCGCGACAAATCGGATGATTGGCGATTTAACGGGTGACCCAAGCGCGACATGGTATCGATCTGACTAATCGCGAAATCCTCAAATCGTGGATTAACGCGCGGAGGACCGCGCGAGGTCCTTCGACTCCGGCAACCTTCGCTCAGGATGACTGAAGAAAAAGAGCATTGAAGCGGCGGGCTCGGAGTCGAGCGAGGAGAAGCGGCGTCGATGACACCTGACGACAAGGACTCGCACGACAAACATTCGGCGGATTTGCAGGCTCTGCAAAAGCTTATCGATCGCAGCGCCGCGTCTGCCGGCCCCGCGGCGGCGGATTCGCTCGCCTATCCGGCGCGCCAGATGAGCGCGGCCGAGTTCGTTGAGTTCTGGCAGAGCGTGCGGCTGGTTGCGATGGCGACGGTGGGTGAAAACGGCGGCCCGCATATCGCGCCGGTGCATGCACGCCTCGACGGTACGCGGCTGTATCTAGTGATCTACGACAACACGCTGCGCCGGCGCGATATCGCGGCCACTCCGCGCGTCGCGTTCACGACCTGGCGCGCCGACGGCGCGGCCGCGATCGCTTACGGCGTGGCGCGCGAAGTGGCTGGCAGCTTGCGCCCTGCGCGCGCGGCGCAAAGCGGCAACGCTCGCCAGGTGATCGAGCTCGAGGTCAAGCTGACGCGGGTTTATGCGATGCGTCCGCCGGATCGCGCGCCGTGACCGGCTCGCTCATGCGCGGGATGCTTGCATTCCCGCCATCCGTGCGGCTCAGATCGTGCCTATGAACAAGACGCTATGGCTCTACGCCGTGCTGGTTTTCGCAGGCGGATTGATCGGCGGTGCCCTGACCAGCGCAGTTTGCCGCTCGCGGACCGTGACCGCCGCAACGCCGGTCGTCAGAACCGATAGCTCCGCGAAAAGCGATATTTCGGCGCCGCGGCGAGTCGTGACGGCCTCGGAATTCCTGTTGCTCGACGCGGCGGGCAAGCCGCGGGCTAAAATCGACGTCAACGACGACGGGCAGGCGGGCTTCGCGATGTACGATCGCGACAACCATCCCCGCGCCCAGATCGTCGTCGATAACTATGGTGCGCCGAGCGTGCGGCTCTATGATACCACCGATAAGCTCAGGCTCTCGCTCGAAATCAGCACCGACGGAGTGCCCACCGTGCGCCTGCTCGATACCAGCGACCGCCCGCGCGCCGTGCTCGGTGTCGACGGCCAGGGCGAAGCGGGACTCAATTTTTACGCCCAGGACGGCAGAGTGCTGCGCGAGTTGCCCTAGCGATTGTCCCGCGAATTGTCCCGAAGCGATGCGTGGCGCCTTGGCGAAGATCGAAGCGCCACGCTATCTTGAAACATACAGCCGCGCCCCGCGCCGCTCAGCTGTCCCGGTGCGCGCGATTTTCCGGAAAGGACCCGGCCCGAACCATGACTAAAGACAGTTTCGGTGCGCGTACCGCGCTCAACGTCGGCGGCCGCAAGTACACGATCTTCAGCCTCCCGGCGCTCGAGCGGCGGGGCTTCGCGCTCGCGCGCCTGCCGTTTTCGATCAAGGTGATGCTCGAGAACGTGCTGCGCCGCGAGGACGGCCTGGTCGTCACCGCCGACCAGGTCGAGGCGGTCGGGCACTGGCAGCCGCAGCCGGGCGAGCGCGAGTTCTCTTTCATGCCGGCGCGCGTGCTGCTCCAGGATTTCACCGGCGTGCCGGTGGTGGCCGACCTGGCCGCGATGCGCGACGCGATCAAGCGCCTGGGCGGCGATCCCTCGCGGATCAATCCAATCCAGCCCGCCGATCTCGTGATCGACCACTCCGTGCAGGTCGACAGCTTCGGCACCGCCAAGTCGTTCGGGATCAACGCCCGGATGGAGTTCGAGCGCAACCGCGAGCGCTACCTGTTTCTGCGCTGGGGCCAAGGCGCCTTCAACAACTTCCGCGTGGTCCCGCCCGACACCGGAATCGTGCATCAGGTCAACCTCGAGTATCTCGCCCCGGTCGTCTTCACTTCGCCCGACGGCCAGGCCTATCCCGATACGCTGCTCGGCACCGACTCGCATACCACGATGATCAACGGACTCGGCGTGGTGGGATGGGGCGTGGGCGGAATCGAGGCCGAGGCCGCGATGCTCGGGCGCTCGATCCCGATGCTGATTCCCGAGGTTATCGGTTTCAGGTTCACCGGCGCGATGCGCGCGGGAGCGACCGCGACCGATCTGGTGTTGACGGTCACGCAGATGCTGCGCAAGCGCGGCGTGGTCAACAAGTTCGTCGAATACTTCGGCAGCGGACTGGGCAGCCTGAGCGTCGCCGACCGCGCCACCCTGGGCAACATGTCGCCCGAGTACGGCGCGACGATCGGATTTTTTCCGGTCGACGACCAGACGCTGGAATACTTGCGCTTAACGGGCCGCGCCGAGCCGCAGGTGCGGCTAATCGAGGCCTACTGCAAGGCGCAGGGGCTTTTCCGCACGGCCGACTCGCCTGAGCCTGTTTTCACCGACACGCTGGACCTCGATCTCAGCACGGTCGAACCGAGCATGGCCGGGCCGCGCCGTCCGCAGGACCGCGTGCGGCTGCGCGAGTCCAAGAGCGAGTTCCGCCGCGAGCTGGCCAAGGAAGTCAGCAACCACGACGGTATCGATCCGGACCGGATCAGCAAGTGGGTAAGCGAGGGCGGGCCGCCCGCCGCGGCGCCGCATCAGCCGATCCCTGCAAGTGAACTCGGTAAGCTGGGCCATAGCGTCAAAGTGACGGGCGAGGGCGGCGAGCATTTCGATCTCGCGCAGGGCGCGGTGGTGATCGCCGCGATCACGAGCTGCACCAACACCTCGAATCCGTCGGTGATGCTGGGCGCGGGGCTGCTGGCGAAGAAGGCGGTCGAGCGCGGGCTCGGCGTCAAGCCGTGGGTCAAGACCAGCCTCGCGCCGGGATCGAAAGTGGTCACCGACTATCTCAAGCGCGCGGGCCTCACCGAGTACCTGGAGCGGCTGCGGTTCAATCTGGTCGGCTACGGCTGCACGACCTGTATCGGCAACAGCGGCCCGATGCCCGAAGCGATCGCGGCCGCGGTCAAGCAGGGCGACCTCGTCGCCTGCGCGGTGCTGAGCGGCAATCGCAACTTCGAGGGGCGCATCAATCCGGTCGTGCGCTTCAACTATCTCGCCTCGCCGCCGCTGGTCGTCGCGTACGCGATCGCGGGCACGATGGACTTCGATCCCAACCGCGATTCGCTGGGCAACGACCAGCAGGGCAACCCGGTTTACCTGCGCGACATCTGGCCGTCGACGCGCGAAATTGCCGAAGCGATCGCAGGTTCGATCGATTCCGCGATGTTCCGCAAGGAGTACGGCCAGGTGTTCGAGGGCGACGAGCACTGGCGCGGCCTCAAGGTGCCCGAGGGCGATCTGTTCCGCTGGGAGAAGGATTCGCTGTACGTCAAGGCGCCGCCGTTCTTCGACGGCGTCGGCGCGACGCCGCCGCCCGTGGGCGATATCAAGGACGCGCGGGTGCTGGCGATGCTCGCCGACAGCGTGACCACGGATCACATCTCGCCCGCCGGATCGATCGGCGCCGACACTCCCGCGGGCAAATATCTGATCGCTCATGGCGTGCAGCCGCGCGATTTCAATTCTTACGGCGCGCGCCGCGGCAATCATGAGGTGATGGTGCGCGGGACCTTCGCCAACATCCGGCTGCGCAACGAGCTGGTGCCGGGCGTCGAGGGCGGCTTCACGATCCATCTGCCCGACGGCGAGCGCACGACGATTTTCGAGGCCTCCGAGCGCTATCGCACCGAGGGCGTCGCGCTGATCGTGATCGCCGGCAAGGAATACGGCTCGGGAAGTTCGCGCGACTGGGCTGCCAAGGGCACGCAGTTGCTCGGCGTGCGGGCGGTGATTGCGGAGAGCTTCGAGCGGATCCATCGCAGCAACCTGGTCGGGATGGGGGTGTTGCCGCTGGAGTTCACCGGCGGCGAGACGCGCAAGAGTTTGGAGCTATCGGGGCGCGAGACCTACTCGATCGAAGGACTGGCGGCGGGCGTTGCGCGGCGTCAGAAGCTCAAGGTGCGCGTCAGCGACGGCGGCCGCTCGCGCGAGTTCGAGGTGCTCGCGCGAATCGACACGCCGGAAGAGGTCGAGTACATGCGCCACGGCGGGATTTTGCCCTACGTGCTGCGCGAACTGCTGCACGCCTGAGGGGGGCTTCATTTCTCCTTTGCGTGTATTTCTGTTCTGGGCGCCGCGATTGAAATTGCAGCGACGCACGGAGTATATCCGCGATGCCCCTCTCAGAGTGAGCGCACAGCGAGGCCGAGATGAATCTCAAAGACGCAGTGTGCAGTAATTACCGGCGGCGGTTCGGGACTGGGCGCGGCGACCGCGCAGGAATTCGCCGAGCGCGGCGCCAAGGTCGCGATTCTCGATCTGCCGTCATCGCCCGGCGCGAAGGTCGCCGAGAGCTTCGGCGCCAAGGGGCTGTTCGTCGCCGCCGACGTCACTTCGGGCGCTGAGGTCGAGGCGGCGGTCGCGAAAGCGGCGGAGCATTTTGCCACCGTGCATATCGCGGTCAACTGCGCCGGCATCGGACGCGCGTCGCGCACGCTCTCGAAGGACGGACCCCATTCGCTCGACCTGTTCAACAAGGTAATCCAGATAAACCTGGTCGGGACCTTCAACATGATCCGGATTGCGGCGGCGCGGATGGCGAAGAATCAGCCCAACAATGAGGGTGAGCGCGGCGTCATCATTAACACGGCCTCGATCGCGGCCTACGACGGCCAGATTGGACAGGCGGCGTACGCGGCCTCCAAGGGCGGCGTGGTCAGCCTGACGCTGCCGGTCGCGCGCGACCTGGCCTCGCTCGGTATCCGGGTATGCACGATCGCGCCGGGAATTTTCGAGACCCCGATGCTCGGTCTGTTGCCGGAGCCGGCGCGCAAGGCGCTCGAAGCCTCGATCCCGTTTCCGTCGCGCCTGGGGCGGCCGAGCGAGTACGCGGCGCTCGCGCGCCATATCGTCGAGAACCCGATGCTCAACGGCGAGACGATCCGGCTCGACGGCGCACTCCGGATGGCGCCGCGCTAGTTCAGAAAAAAGCTCGCTACGGATTAGGGGCGTCGGGCGGTGGAGCGTCGTTGGGAGCGCCGGCGTCGGCGGGGCTCGCATCGGGCGAACCCGCGTCGGTAGCGTCGGGCGTGCCCGCCCCCGGTGCGGTCATCTCGGGCATTGTGCCTTCAGGGCTAACCGGTATCGGACCGGGTGGCATCGCCAATTCGGGCGCGTCGGCGCCGATCGGGATAATCAGCATCCCCTGCTGATAGTGCGGGCCACCGATGATTAGCATCCCGTGATTGCGCATCCGCACATCGGTGGTCATCATCGGCCGCGCGCCCTGGAACAGCATCAACTCCATCGCGATCATGTCGTCGCGTACCGCACTCGGCTCGATGTGCACGATCCATCCGCCCGGCAGCGTGAAGGCGGCCGTCCGTCCGCACTCGGTGCGGTCGACCTGATGGCTGATAAGGCGGTAAGTCGTGTAGCGGAACAGTGACTCCAGCCGCCCGCCCATCGGCAGCAGCCGCTCGTCGATTCCCTCGCCCGTATCCGCCGCGATCACTTCGTCCACGTGCAGCAGGATGACCCGATGACGCTTCAGCGCCTTGGCTTGCTCGGCATGCGCTGCGGCGGCGGCCTTGTCGTTCGGTGACTCGGGACGGCGGTGCCTTGGGCGTTGCGGCTGCGATGCCCCAGTGGGCTGCGCCTGCGCGCCTATCGCAAACGCCACCACCAAAAGCGCCGTCAGTGAAGGAATCGTCAAACGATGCATAGTCAGTGTTGTTGATCGGGCAGCCAGATGACGGTGGTGTCCTGGCTTGGCTCGCTCCATACGGCGACGTCGGGGTTGGAACTCTCGAGCTTCGAGATGATCGTGCTCGGCTCGCCGCTGGTAGCGGAGGCGATGGCTGCGGATGACTTCGCGGTGTCGCGTGCGAGCGCGCGTGCGTCGCGCGTCGCCAGCTGCGTGACGTGGTTTGCTCCCACGCCGACCAGGTTGCGCGCGAATGGAGTGGTGATGACTACGGTCAGTATCGCCGCGACCGCCATCGCGAACGCCACCGCCAGGCCGCCTCCGAAACGCTCGCGCTGAGTCTCGAACCAACGCCCCACGCGCACTCGCAGCGGCGGCCGCAATTGCTCGATACGGGCCTGCACGGCGAGCGCGAAGCCGTCGAGCGCCGGGGCCGATGCGGTTTCGCGCAGCAGGCGGCCTACATTGGAATAGCCGGCCAGCGTCTGTTCACAACTTGCGCAGCTTGCGAGGTGGCGGGCGACCTCCTGCATCTCATGCGGGGGGAGTTCGCCGTCTTCGAAGGACCCAAGGAGTGGAGCGATATCGTTACATTGAGCCATGATGCTGGGAGCCATTAGCGCCTTAGTCCTCGGCCAAATCCTTAAGGATTTCGCGCAGGTGGTTGCGGGCATAGTGCAACCGGCTCATCACGGTTCCTCGTGGGCACTGCAACACATCGCTTATTTCATCGTACGACAGGCCTTCAACTTCCCGTAGAAGTATCGCGGCCCGATGTTCCGGCGTCAACTGTCCGAGCGCATCCTTGATGCGCTGAGCCATTTCGCTGCGCTGCGTTTCCTTGAACGAATCGCCGAGCTTGCTCGGCAACCGCTGGATTTCGGTTTCGGCCTCTTCACCGCGCATCGTCGGATGGCGCTTCTCGCGGCGGCGAAAATCGATCGCGATGTTGGCGGCAATGCGGTAGAGCCAGGTCGAGAAGCTCGAGCGCGATTCGAATTTGCCGATATTCTCAAAAGCACGTACGAAGCTCTCCTGCGCCAGCTCCAGCGCATCTTCCTGGTCATGAACCACCGCCATCGCGACGCCTACGACTCGTCGCTGGTAACGCTCGACCAGGATGCCAAACGCCTTGGTGTCGCCCGCTTTGGCCCGCTCGATGAGCTCGGCCTCGTCCCCGTCCTGGCGGATTGGCTTGTTCAATGGGTTAGACGCGGGTCGATCGGGCAAAATTCAGGCCCATTAGCCTCGACGGCCCTCCAACTCGGCCCAGTTGGGACCCCACTTGAGCTCGACCTTGAGCGGAATGCGCAGCTCCGCCACCCCTTCCATCTCGCGCCGCGCCGCCTCCGACACCGGCTCGCGCTCGGCATGCGGCAGTTCCAAAAGCAGCTCGTCATGCACCTGGAGGAGCATCCGTGCCGTCCATTTTTGCCTTTTTATCGCCGCATCGAGGCGGATCATAGCTAACTTGATTAGATCGGCGGCCGTCCCCTGAAGCGGCGTGTTGACCGCGATTCGCTCCGCCTGCGCACGGGCTCCGCCCTGCGGCGAGTTCAGCTCGGGCAGGTAGCGCCGCCGCCCGTACATCGTGGCGACCCATCCCCGCTCGCGCGCTTCGGCCAGCGATTTCTCCAGGTACGCATGGACCCCGGGGAGCCGCTCGAAGTAACGCTTGATGTATTCGGAAGCCTCCTTGAGGCTGATTCCAAGCTCGCCCGCAAGGCGTTGCGGACCCATGCCGTAGATGATTCCGAAATTGATCACCTTGGCCAGCCGGCGCGCCTCGGCGTCGACCTCGTCGGGCTTGCGGCCCAGCACCTCGGCGGCGGTGCGGGCATGGATGTCCTCGCCGCGGCGAAAGGCGTCAATCAGGGTCGGGTCGCCCGAGAGATGAGCCAGCACGCGCAATTCGATTTGCGAGTAATCGGCCGAGAGCATCAGGCATCCAGGGGCGGCGACGAAGGCGCGCCGGATGCGCCGGCCTTCCTCGGTGCGGGTGGGGATATTCTGCAGGTTGGGCTCGGTGGAGCTCAGCCGGCCGGTCGCCGTCAGCGCCTGATGGAACGAGGTATGGAGCCGCCCCGTCGCCGGGTCGATAAGTTGCGGCAGCGCGTCGCTATAGGTCGATTTAAGCTTCGCGATCGCGCGGTACTGGAGGAGTTCGCGGGGCAGGGGATGCACCGCAGCGAGCTTCTCCAGCGTGTCGGCGTCGGTCGAGAACCCGCCCTTGGTTTTCTTGAGCCCCTTGGCCGAGAGCTTGAGGTCGTCGAAGAGCACCTGGCGCAGTTGAATCGGCGAGTTGAGGTTGAACTTGCGACCCGCGAGCAGATAGCAATTCTGCTCCATGCGCTCGAGCTTCGCGCCCAGCTCGGCTGAGATCGCTTTGAGCGCCGCGCCGTCGACCGCGATTCCTGTCTCCTCCATCTCGGCCAGGATGCGCGCGACCGGCAATTCGATATCGCTGAACAGCGAGTCGAGGCCATTCTCCGCCAGCTTCGGCATCAGCGCCTTGCGCAGCGCGGCGATCAATTCGGGCTCGGAGCCGGGATCGCGATTACCGCCGAGCGGCGCCAGGTAGTCGTGATAGAGATTGATGAGCGACGGCTCGGGGCGCCCGGGATTGACCAGGAACCCGGCCAACATCGTGTCGAAGTCGACGCCCGCAAGCTCGACCCCGTAGCCGCTCTTCAAGCGCCACAGATGTTCCTTGAGATCGTGAACGCTCCTGGGCGGAGTGGCAGCGCCGAGCAGCGGCGCCGCAGCCACGATACTCGCGCCCGCCAGCACGTAGGTTTCGTTTTCGCCCTCCGCGCCGATCTTGAGCCGTGCGCTATCGGAGGAATTTGCCGCCGCGGTCGCCTTCCGAGTGCCGCTCGGCTCGGCGTTGGGGTTGAAGTTCAACGAAGCGTTGGGTTCGCGGGATCCGTTGACTTCCGGCGATCCGTCGAGCTCCGATTCATCCGCGGGAGTATCGGGGCGAGCCGCGCTGTCTTCCAGGTAAAGCGCGAGGCGCGGCGCATGCCCCAGGCGCGCGATCAGCGCCGGCATCTCCGTGGCCGTGACCTCGTGCTCGCGGCTTTGCGCGCCGCCCGTCGGCAGCGTGGCCTGCGTCGGCGTGAGCTCGTTGAGCAGCGAGTGGAACTCCAGCTCGCGCAGCAGCTCGCTTACCGCGGGCTCGTCGATCCCGGGCCAATCGAGCGCGTTCACGTCGGCCTCGACCGGCGCGGCAGTGTCGATACTGACGAGCTTGCGCGCGAGCTCGGCGTCGGCGCGATGCTCCCCCAGGAGCGCGGCGATTCTTTTCGCGCCGCGCAGCCCCGGGATCGTTTCGACCTCCGCAAGCTTGGCGTAGAGCTTGTCGAGCGAGCCGAAGTGCTTGATCAGCGCGGTCGCGGTTTTCTCGCCGATACCGGGAACGCCCTTGACGTTGTCGATCGAATCGCCCATCAGCGCCATCACGTCGACCACCGCGGACGGATCGACGCCGAGGCGCGCCCGCACCTCGCGCGCGTCGACGCGCCGATCGCGCATCGTGTTCCACAGCGTCACGTGCGGCCCGACCAACTGCATGAAATCCTTGTCTTCGGTGACGATCACGGTCGCGAAGCGCTTGGCCGCGGCGCGCGCGGCCAGCGTGCCGATAACGTCGTCGGCCTCGAAGCCTTCGAGCACCAGGCTCTTGATGCGAAATGCTTCGACCGCGCGCAGGATGTACGGGACCTGCACGTTCAGATCGCTCGGCGTCTCGACCCGGTTGGCCTTGTACGATTCGAAGAGGTCGTCGCGGAAAGTCTTGCGCGGTGAGTCGAAAATCACGGCGATATGCCGGGGCCGCTCCTCCTTGAGCAGCTTCAGCAGCATCCGGATAAAGCCGTAGACGGCGTTGGTGGGTAGCCCGCGCGAATTGTTGAGCTGCGGCAGGGCGAAGAACGCGCGGAAGATATACCCCGAGCCGTCGATCAGATAGAGTGTCGGCCGTTCTTCAGCCATCGGCGTGTGAAATTATCCCAACCCACCGTCAAAGCGAAACCGCTTTCCGCGGCGGGTATCTAATTGCATTCCGTAATGTCTAATATTGACAGCTTGCGGCCGCGCAGATTAACTAATCGATTGTTTGCCGGAGCGAGAATTGAAGCTTCGGGAGCGTTCCGTCGTCAAAACCCGTTAGGATTGGGGGCCGTGTTACGGCTGCCGCCGAGGCGATCCGCATGATCGAGGTAAAAAACCTGACCAAGCGCTACGGTGACTTCGTCGCCGTGCGCGACGTCTCCTTCAAGGCCGACCAGGGCTCGATCCTGGGCTTCCTCGGTCCTAATGGCGCCGGCAAAACCACTACGATGCGGGTCATCACCGGTTTCATGCCAGCAACGGACGGCACCGTGCTGGTTGACGGATTGGACATCTTCACCCAATCGTTGGAAGCGCGCCGGCGTATCGGCTACCTGCCCGAGACGCCGCCGCTTTACTCCGACATGCGCGTGGAATCCTACCTGCGCTTCGTCGCCAAGCTGCGCGGATTGCGCCGCTCCGAAGTCGACGACGCCGTCGAGCGCGTGCTCAAGATTTGCGGCCTTGCCGACATGGCCCATCGCATCTGCGGCCAGCTTTCCAAGGGCTATCGCCAGCGCGTCGGCCTGGCACAGGCGATTATACACAATCCGCCGGTGCTGGTGCTCGACGAACCGACGATCGGCCTCGACCCGCGCCAGATCCACGAGATTCGCGGGTTGATCCACGAACTGCGCGGCCAGCATACGATCGTGCTCTCGACCCATATCCTGCCCGAGGTTTCGCAGATCTGCGACCGCGTCGTGATCATCAATGCCGGACGCGTGGTGCTGGAGGAGAGCCTCGGCAGCCTGCCCGCCGGCAAGTCGCTCGAAGACGTATTCCTGGAGGCTATCTCGAAAGAGGAGGGGCACGAAGTCGCGGAGGCCGAGGAGACGCTGGAGGAGGTTGGAGCGGGGCATGGCTAGGCCATCTTCCGACGCAATTTTGCGCCCCGGCTGAATAACGATGAGAAATGCGCTGACGATCGCGGGCAAGGAGCTGACGAGTTACTTCGTGCAGCCCGTCGCCTATGTGGTGTTGACGGTTTTCGTGCTGTTGGCCGGATGGTTCTTCTTCGCGCTGCTCAAGCAGTTCAGCGAGATGGTACAGGTGTACTCGGCGATGTCGAACGCGCAGGCGCTGGAGCATCTCAACCTCAACGCCCGCGTGATCGAGCCGCTGCTGCACAACATGTCGGTGGTGATGGTGATCCTGGTGCCGGCGCTCACGATGCGGGCGTTTGCCGAGGAAAAGCGCACCGGCACTTACGAGTTCCTGCTGACCGCGCCGATCCGCACCGGCGAAATCGTGGCCGGCAAGTTCATCGCCGCCGCGGTCTTCATCCTGATCATGGTCGCGCTCATCTGGATCTTCCCGATCATCCTGATGGTGTTCGGCGATCCGGAGGTCGGGGTGATGGGCGCGGGCTACGTGGCGCTGGCGCTGCTCGGCGTATGCTTCGTGGCGATCGGGCTTTTCACTTCGTCGCTGACGCAGAACCAGATCATCGCGGCGATAAGCTGCCTCGGCGTCCTGCTACTGCTCTACGTGATCTCATGGCCGCTGCCGTCCGGCGGTGGAATCCTCGGTGACCTGGTTCGCTATCTGTCGCTGCCGCAGCACTTCGGCCAGATGGTGGGCGGCGTGATCGACACCAGCGACATTGTCTATTTCGCCACCATGATCTTCGTGGCTTTGTTTTTGACCCAGCGCTCGGTCGAGTCGGCGCGTTGGCGATAGGGTAGGGCGGAGCGCGGCAATGCAACGCAGCATGGCATCGGCCGGCCTGATTGGCCTGGTCTTCCTGTTCTTCGCGCTGGTGTCCTATCTGACCGGCGCGCGCATGTACTTCCTGCTCAACCTGGTGCTGGGCGTGCTCGCGATCGTGCTATGGGCGACCTCCAGCCGCGAAACGCTTGGCACCCTAATGGGCCATCGCGCGGCCCGCTACGGCGCCAACGCGGTGGTCTACTCGCTCGGTTTCGTCGGCCTGCTGGTCGCGATCAATTATATCCTGGCGCTGCACCATCGCCGCTTCGACCTCACCTCCGAGCGCGTTTTCAGCCTCTCGCCACAGTCGGTCAAGGTGGTGAGGACGCTCAAGCAGCCGTTGAAGCTTTACGGCTTTTTTCAGGGCGGCCGCGACTCGCAGGGCGAGGCGCTCTTCGAGTCGTACTCGTACAGCTCACCGAAAATCACTTTTCAGCTGATCGATCCCGAGCGCAATCCCGAGATCGCGACGCGGTACAACGTCACGCGGATGCCCACCACGCATATCCAGTATGGCGACCAGGGCACCAACGTCGGCGATACCACCGAGCAGGCGATCACCAACGCCATCATCAAGGTCACCAGCACCAGCACCAAGGGCGCCTGCTTTTTGCAGGGCCATGGCGAACCCTCGATCGACGATATGGACAACGCCGGCGGCTTCGGCCGCGCCGCCCAGGCGCTGGCGGGCGAGAACTACGACGTCAAGCCGCTGACGCTGATGACCGCGCCCAAGGTGCCGTCGAATTGCGTGGTGGTGATCGTGGCCGGGCCGGTGAAACCGCTGTTCCCGGCCGAGGTCGACGCGATCGACAGCTTTCTGAAGAACGGCGGGCGGGCGCTGGTGATGCTGCGGCCGCAGCTGCCCGACCAGCCCAACACCGAGACCTCGCTCATCAACATGGTCAGCCAGTGGGGCCTTACCGTCGGCGACGATGTCGTGCTCGACCAGGAGTTGCATCTGTTCTCAGGGCCGACGCTGGGCCTCAGCCCGATCGTCGAGCTTTACCCGCCGCATCCGATCAGCGCCCAGTTCAACAAGCGCACGCTGTGGCCGATGGTCCGTTCGGTGGAGCCGGTCAAGGACGTCAAGCCGGGCTTGCAGGCCTGGCCGCTCGCGCAGACCGGCGACACTTCGATCGCCGCGACCGAAATCGAAGCGATCTTCAAGGAACAGAAATTCAAAGCCGGGCCCAAGGATCGCAAGGGGCCGATTACGGTCGCCGACGCGGTCGACTCCGACAACAAGAAACTCAAGTGGGGAACCGGCGACGGGCGGCTGGTGGTCTATGGCGACACCGACTTCGCCAACAACCAGAACCTCTCGCAGGTTTTCAACCAGGACTTCTTCCTCAACACGGTCGACTGGCTGGCCGGCGAGAGCGCCACGATCGCGATTCGCCCGCGCACGCTGCGCGCGTCGCGCGTCAGCCTGACCGTCAATCAGTTCAACAGCGTTTTCGTCGCGTCGGTGCTGATGTTGCCCGAGTTGCTGTTGATCCTGGGAATTGCGGTGTGGTGGGAGCGGCGTAACTGACGCCGCGATGGACGTCTCGATCCACGTTCTCCGATGCGCCTGCGTAATACGATCATTGTTCTGATCCTGCTCCTGGTGTTGGGCGGCTATTCGCTCATCATGCTGCTCGGCTCGCGTCCGGTGCCGCCGCAAACGCTGCTCAACCTCGAAACCAAGGAGATAAGCGGCATCGACCTGCGCTATCCGGATAGCGAACTCCAGTTGGTACGCAATCCCAACCACACCTGGAGCATCCTCAAGCCGGTCAAGACCGACGGCGATCAGACGGCCGTCGACGGCCTCACCGAAACGATCGCCAACGCCCAGCTCACCAGAACTATCGAGGAGAAGCCCGACAGCCTGAAGCCCTTCGGCCTCGACAAGCCGGCGGTGACGTTGAACGTGACCGCCGACAACAAGGGCGCGCTGCCCGCGCTGCTGGTCGGCAACGTCAGTCCGGTCAGCAGCGGGGTGTACGTGAAACTCGCCAATCAGCCGGCGGTGCTGATGACCACCAGCGATTTCGCGACCGCGCTCAGCAAGAAGGTCAACGACCTGCGCTCGCACGAGCTGATGACCTTCAACATGGACGACGCCCAGCAGATCGTGCTGCGCAGCGGCGTCAACAAACCGATCGAAATCGACCGGCAGGGCGGGCAATGGCGGATCGTCGCGCCGGGGCACTATCCCGCCGACTCCGACACGATCGCGCAAATCCTGACCGCGCTGGTCGACGCGCGGATCAAAGACTTCGTGACCGACGCGCCCACGGACCTCGGGCAGTATGGACTCAAGAGCCCGCAGATCGCGGTTACCGTCTTCAGCGGCAAGGACAAGACCGAGAACGCCCTGCTCATCGGGCTGGAGCAGCCGCAAGCCTCGAAGAAGGCGGTCTACGTCAAACGCGGCGGCGAGCCCTCGGTCTACACCGTGGAAGACGCGCTGCTCGGCAAGGTCAACCTGGGGCTTTTCGATTTGCGCGACAAGACCGTGATGGGCTTCGACCCGCTGAAGATCGGGCGCGTCGAGATCGAAAATCACGGCAAGCAATATACGCTCTCGCGCGACGCGGCCGGCAAATGGCAGGTCACGGACGGGAGCAAGACTTCGCCCGCCAACGGACAGGCGGTGCAGACCTTCCTCGACGAACTGGCGATTCTCAAGGGCGACAAGATCGTCCAGGACCCGATTACCGATCCGCAGCGCTTAGGGCTGGACAAGCCGACCGAGCAGATGGTGGTCTTCGGCAAGGACGATAAGAAGATCGGCACGGTCAAGCTGGTGCAGATCCAGAACAAGATCCAGGTGCCGCCGACGCCTACGCCCGATGACGAGACGGAGGAGTCAAAGCCCAAGGCCGAGCGGACCGTGATGCGGATGGAGAACTACGCGACCTCGAGCGCCGGCACCGCGGTCTACAGCCTGCGCGAGTCCGACTTCAGCCAGTTCGACATGAGCGCCGATCAGTTCCAGGTAACCCAGCCGCTCGCGACGCCTGCGCCTCCGAAGAAATAGCGGACTATATTGCTGCTGACGAAGCCTTCCCGTGCGCTAAAATAGGGGCTCACCGTGGTAGCTTGACGGCGATGCTAATTCGCCGTGCCGAATGATTTGCCGCAGACGCTTGCCCAACGATTTGACGCGGCTTCGCAACCATGGACAGGTCCGAAAAATTCATACATCTTGTAATTGAGGCAACGGCAAAGGCACGTGAATTAAAAAAGCTTGCGCTCGATCGAGAGTCGAGAGCGAAAGCCGCAGAATTGATGAAACGCGTGCAGAAAAGTCACGAAACGATGGAGGCCCTGAATCGGGCCGCCGCGTCGAACGGAAAGGGCTTGGACAAGGCTACGCTTGATAGCGCCCTGGATCGTTTGATTGAAACGATGGACGGGGTCAATCGCGAACTGGACGCGCTACTGGCCAAAGCTAAAGGCGAATAGCGCCTGGCTTTTTCTCTCACGCAGAGACAGGATCGAAGAGTTTGGCCTCTCGCCTTTTGTCCTGCGAGTCAATAACGCGTATCGCGCGTGTGGCGGCGCGCGCTCAACCTTCGGCGATCACGTGCGCCATCGCGCTTGCCGCGGTGTGCGTGATGCTTAGATGGAAGGCCGTGATGCGCTTGCGGCGAGCGTACTCGGCCGCCTTGCCCGAGAGCACGATCGTCGGCGCATGGCCGCGCTCGCGCACCACTTCGATCTCGCGCCAGCCCACGTTGCGGTTCCATCCGGTGCCCATCGCCTTCATCGCCGCTTCCTTGGCGGCGAAGCGCGCGGCGTAGCTCTGGTATCGCGGCCGCCCGCGCGATTCGCAGTAGGCAACCTCGCGTTCGGTGTACACACGATCGCGAAAGCGCTCGCCGGTGCGCGGGCGGGTGAGCGCGCGCTCGACGCGCTCGACCTCGATCATGTCGATTCCGGTGCCGAGAATTCCCATCCCGCCGCAATCTTAGACGTGGCGGCCGGGCGAAGGAAGGATCGGCAAGTCAGCGCACGGCTTGCGATTAAGCGCGGCGCGATTCTATTGTTCTTGCAGGACTTGCTGGCAGGAGAACTCCGATGGCGAAGCTCAAGACCACCGTCAACAAAGTGAAATGCATCTCCAGCGAGGACTGCGTCGAATCGGCGCCGGCCGTTTTCCGACTCGATGACGACGGTAAGTCGGAGGTCTACAATCCCACCGGAGCGCCCGACGCGGCGATCATCGCGGCGGCGCGCGCGTGCCCCGCCAAAGCGATAATCGTAGTCGACGAAGAAACCGGGACCCAGCTATTCCCGCCACCCAAAAAGTAGCCGCGCGCCGCCGCCGCGCACCCGGCGAACTCTACGTCGCGCAGACCGCCGACCTCGCCGCCGCCGGAGCGATGCTCGCAGCGGTCGGCGAAGCCGCCGGAATCATCACGGGCGGCCTCGACGCGCCGGGCGCATGCTGGATTGCCGCGTCGATCGGCAACGCGATCTCCGGCGTTGTCGGAGTTGAAACGATAGTCGACGCCGCCGTGATTCGCTCGTTCGCCGTCGCCGAGGCGATGCGCCGGCGCGGGATCGGCGCGGCGCTGGTCAATGCCGCGCGCAAGGCGGCGCATACGCGGGGCGCGCGGCGCCTCTACGCGCTCGGCCGCCGTGGCGAAGACTATCTGCTGCGCTTCGGATTCGAACGGATCGCGGGCACGGAGATGATCGATGATCTCGCGGGCACCTTCACCGCCGATTATCTGCGCGCGCATCCGGGCGAGCTTGCGCGGATGGATCCTTTGCGGCTCGACATCTCGCGCGACGGCGTAATCGATCGCTGATCTTTTTCCGGTCCCCTCTCCTTGTCCAAGGAGAGGGTTAGGGAGCGGTTCAACGATCGATTTTCGCGACCCGCTCGAAATGGCTGCGGCACAATGAAATTTAGACTGACCTCTCCCGCCGCTCGCGGTGCTTGCGGCGACCTCTCCTTGGACAAGGAGAGGTTAGAGCTGCCCAGCGCGTGAGTATGCAAGGCTTTTTTGTCCAAGGCGAGGGGTTAGAGAAGTCATTGCGGCGGTGGATCCGGAAACAGAACCTCGTACGCTCGCTCGGCGCGGAATTCGACCGCGCGCGGCTCGTCGGGCTGCTCGTCGCTCGGACCCAAGTCGAGGATCATGCACTTCACCGAGCCACCGCCCTTGAGCAGGAATTCGCTCACGTCGACCAGCACCGGCTCAACCCCGCGCTCGCGCACCCGGTCGAGTAACGCATCGCTCACGCCTTGCGGCATGAACAGGAACAGCCGGCCCTCGTAATCCACCTGAAACGAGTTCGCGGCGTAAAGCGCGGCGTCGGACTCCGCCAACTCTATCAGGTTGCCGCGAAACTCGAAGCGCAAGCGCTCGCGCGACAATGGCATCAGGCCCTCCATGTAGGCGAGCAGATACTCGCGCCGGGGGCCGAACGAGCAGAGCACGGTGTCACCGTGGTAGTGCGCCTCCAGGCATAGCTCAAGCGGGATTATCGGACGGTCTTTCACGATCCGTCCGAGTTCCTCGAGCGCGCCCGAGTCGGAACGGAAGCCATAGACGCGTCGCCACGGCGGAATTCCCAATCGCGGCACGAACCGCTGGCGCTCGACCCGCCCGTGAGTGAAAAGCATGAAACGCGCGGCGGGAAAGAAGTCGGCCTCGCCCTCGAAGCGCGCCGCAATATCGGCGCATCGATATCCCATCGATTCGAGGAACGGGCGGTAGACTTCGCGCTCGCCGACGCGAGTCGGGAGCAGGTGGGCGAGATAAAAGACTTTCGCGTCGCCGGGTTCGCCGGCGAGCGGATACAGAAAGCCGGCGTTGGCCGGATAGACCAGGCCGCTCATTCGCTCATGAGGTTCGATTACGCAGACCTCGGTGCCGTGCGCGATGAGCGCGCGGGCAAGGCCGTGCCATTGCGCGCGCGCACGCTCGGCGTTGACCGACTTCCTGATGCCCAGCACGTTGCGAGTGTGCGGATTGGCCCCGCCGAGCACCGAGAAGTAGGTGGGATCGCCCATCAGGATGGTTCGCGGCATCGTGACCAAGCTCCGTCGTGGCGTTGGCTGAGGCGCGAGGCGATGGCGCGGCGGCATCTACGACGCCGCCGCGCCATCGCCTCGCGCACCCCAACGCGAACAGCGTCCGTCACGGATTACGGCGGAGCCGCAATCCGTGGCGGACGGCGACGCTGCTCCACCGGACTGCAGACGCAACGCGCGAGCGCGCGGCGCGCTGCGGTCCGGCATTCCCGATTTTCGCCGGCGGTGATGCGCGCGCGATAGCGCGCGCATCATCGCCGGCCCGGCGGGCGATCGCCGCGCCGCGCTCGGACCGCAAGCCGGCGCGGCCGAGCCGCGCCTACTTGCGGTCCAGCTCCGTCAGCAGTTCGATCTGCGGCTTCTCGGCCAGCAGATTGGCGATCCGCGCGCCCATCTCCTTCATATGGTCGGTCTTGCGATGGGTCGCGAAGGCGGCGTCGTCCGTGTAGGTCTCGTACCACACGAAGGTGGTGGGATCTTCGTTGGACTTGTGCAGGACGTAGGTGAGGCAGCCGGGCTCGGCCGCGCGCACCTTCTTGATCATGTCGCGAAACGCATTCTCGAGCTCTTTCTCGGATCCCGGTTTGGCTTTGATCCTCGCAATCAATGTAAGTGCCATCGCTTTCTCCTTGGCTTTTTTCTTGCTGGGACGAATCGCGCCGCGCCGCGCGCGGCACGATTCGGCCGCGACGCCGGTTGAGCTTGCAAGCCCGTCATAGTTGGCCGCGGCGGCTTTTACAAGCCGTTGAAAACCGGTCTATGGTGGAGCGCATAAAGACCAGCGGAGCGTATTGATACCAGCGGAGCGTATAGAGAAATGATCGGCTTCGAGCTTACCGAAGAGCAGAACGACCTGCGCCGCCTCGCGCGCGAATTTGCCGAGCGCGAGATGATTCCGCGCGCGCGCGAATACGACGAGAAGGAAATCTTTCCGCGCGACGTGTGCGAGGCGGCCTTCAAGGCCGGCCTGATGAACCTCGGCGTGCCGCGCGAGCAGGGCGGCCCCGGACTCAACGTCCTCGATTCGAGCATCATCATCGAGGAGTTGAATTACGGATGCTCCGGGATGGCCAACGCGGTCGGCGCCAACGAACTGGCGACGCTGCCGCTGGTGGTCGCCGGCAACGAGGAGCAGAAATCGACCTACCTCGGACGGCTGGTCAAGGAACTGACGCTCTGCGCGTTTGCGATCACCGAGCCGGGCGCCGGCTCCGACGTCGCCGCGATGAGCACCACGTATCGGCGCGAGGGCGACTCCTTTGTGCTCAACGGCACCAAGCATTTCATCTCGAACGGCTCGATGGCCGATTGGTACGTGACTTTCGCAACCTCCGACCGCAAGCTCAAGCACAAGGGCATCTCGTGCTTCGTCTTCCCCGCCAATCTGCCCGGGATCACCCGCCGGCGGATGCACGGCAAGCTCGGGCAGCGCGCCGCCGATACCGGCGAGATCGTTTACGACGAGGTGCGCATTCCCGCGAGCTCCCTGGTCGGCCGCGAAGGCGAGGGTTTCAAGTACGCGATGGCGACGTTCGATCGGAGCCGGCCCGAAATCGGCGCGATCGCAACCGGCGTCGCTCAGCGCGCGCTCGACGAGTGCGTCAAATACTCGCAGCAGCGCCAGGCCTTCGGCCAGCCGATCGCGAGCTTCCAGGCGATCCAGTTCATGATGGCCGACATGGCGGTGGCGGTCGAGGCGATGCGCCTTTTGACCTACAAGGCGGCATGGCTGGTCGATCGCGGGGAGAGCCCCAACGCGATTTCGAGTTACGCCAAGCTCTACAGCGCCGACGCCTGCATGAAGGTTACCACTGACGCGGTGCAGATCTTTGGCGGTTACGGCTACATGAACGACTACCCGGTGCAGAAGCTGATGCGCGACGCCAAGTTGCTGCAAATTTACGAGGGCACGTCGCAGATCCAGCGGATGGTGATCGCGCGGAGCCTGCTCAAGCAATAGGCGGGCGCACTTGCGCGGTTGGGGCGTCTCTTCTTGTTATTTGTCTTCCACGGAAGACGGGCGCAGCAGCGTGCTGCTGATATACGCCGAGAGCGCGCGCGGCGTGAACCTGGTCGCGATCGCCATCGCGCTGTTGATCGCCCCCGCCACGTGCAGCGAATGGCCGCTCGCGGCCGCCGCGATCGCTTCGTTGACGACCCGATCCGCCTCAGTCCAGATGAAGGACGGAAACCGCATCCGCTCGTTGTTCGCGACCTTTTGGAACTCGGTGCGCACCGGTCCCGGACAGAGCGCCATCACGGTCACGCCCGTTCCGCGGAGTTCCGCCGCCACCGCCTCGCTGAAGCTCAGCACGAAGGCCTTGGTCGCGCCGTAAGTCGCCATGTAGGGCGTCGCCTGGAAAGCCGCGGTCGAGGCGACGTTGATTACCGTGCCGCGCCGCCGCTCGACCATCGCGGGCAAAAACAGCCGCGTCAGCGCCACCAGCGAGGTCACGTTGAGTTCGATCTCCTCGAGCTCGCGCTCCAGCGGCAGCTGATGGAACCTTCCGCTGGTGCCGAAACCGGCGTTGTTGACCAGGTAGTCGATCTGGACGCCGTCGCTGGTGAGCTGCTGAAACAGCGCGGCCGGCGTTTCGCGCCGCGCAAGATCGGCGCGGATGGTGCGCACCGTGCCGGCGCCCGCGGTGCGCGCGCGCCCGGCGACCTCGGCCAGGCGATCCTCGCGCCGCGCCGCCAGTACCAGATCGTAGTGCTCCCGCCCAAGCGCGTAGGCGAACTGCTCGCCGAGCCCGCTCGAGGCTCCAGTGATTAGCGCGGTTGACAAGTTCGTTCCTCCGTCTTCCCGAAAAAATGAAACCGGCGCGTGCTATGCGGACGTGAGGCCGAGTTCCTTGCGGAAGTGTTCGATCGTTATCGCGAGGCCCTGACGCAGCGGAATTTTCGGCTCCCATCCCAGGCGCGCCTTGGCGAGACTGATATCCGGACGGCGGCGCACCGGATCGTCGGGCCGCGCGGGATGGTACGCGAGTTTCGAGCCGCTGCGCGAGAGCTCGACCGCGAGCGAGGCGAGTTCGAGAATCGTGAACTCGTCGGGATTGCCGATATTGACCGGCCCGGTGAGCCCCTCAGCGTTCATCATCCGCACCAGCGCCTCGATGATGTCGTCGACGTAGGCGAACGATCGGGTCTGCTTGCCGTCGCTGTAGATCGGCAGTTCCTCGCCGCGCAGCGCCGCGACGCAGAAGTTCGACACCACGCGGCCGTCGTTGATCGCCATCCGCGGGCCGTAGGTGTTGAAGATGCGCACGATGCGGATGTCGACGTTGTTCTGGCGATGGTAGTCCATCATCAGGCACTCGGCCACCCGCTTGCCTTCGTCGTAGCACGAGCGCACGCCGATCGGATTGACGTGGCCCCAGTAGCTCTCGGTTTGCGGATGCTGCTCGGGGTCGCCATAGACCTCGCTGGTCGAGGTCAACAGCATCCGCGCGCGCACGCGCTTGGCCAGCCCGAGCATGTTGATCGTGCCCATCACGCTGGTCTTGATGGTTTTGACGGGATTGTACTGGTAGTGCACGGGCGAGGCGGGGCAGGCGAGATGAAAGATGCGGTCGACCTCGAGCAGGATCGGCTCGACGATGTCGTGGCGGATGAACTCGAAGCCCGGATGGCCCTGGAGATGCTGGATATTGGCGCGCTTGCCGCTGAAGAAGTTGTCCAGGCAGATGACGTCGTGGCCGTCGCGCAGCAGCCGCTCGCACAGATGCGATCCCAGAAATCCCGCGCCGCCCGTGACCAGTGCTCGCACGTCTCGCCCTCCGATGCGCCAACCCTGCGCAGGATTCTAAAGGATCGCTTGCGCGCGCGGAAGCTGGCCCGCGGCCTCGCGGCGCTCTGTCAGCGGCGGTTTTCGCGCACCAGCGCCAGCACGTTCTCGATCACGTAGGCGACGTCTTCGTCACTCATCGCGGGATAGATCGGCAGCGACAGGCATCGGCTGTAGACGTCCTCGGCGACCGGAAAATCGCCGGTGCGATAGCCGAAGCGCTCCTGGTAGAAATGCATCGTGTTGAGCGGGATGCAATGCACCGAGGTGCCGACGCCGCGCTCGCGCAGAAGCTCGACGAACTCCGCGCGGCCTATCCGGAGCTGCTCAGGATGTAGCCGGAGGACGTAGAGATGCCACGCGTGCTCGATTCCCGCTTCCTCGTACGGCACCTGGAGCGCGGGTTCGGCGCGCAGCGCCTCGCTGTAGGCGCGCGCGATCGCGGCGCGCCGGCGCATGAACTCGTCGGCGCGGGCGAGTTGCGCGACGCCAATCGCGGCGTGCACGTCGGAGAGGTTGTACTTGAAGCCGGTGTCGTGAATTTCGTAAAACCAGGAGCCGCTGCGGTCGTAGCGCTTCCACGCGTCGCGATTCATCCCGTGCAGGCTCGCGACCGCGATCCGCTCGGCCAGCGCGTCGTCCTCGGTCGTCACCATCCCGCCCTCGGCGCTGGTGATGTTCTTGGTCGCGTAGAAGCTGAAGCAGGAAAGGTCGCCGATCGTTCCGATCCGCGTCATCCCGCGGTCTTCGAGATGGCGTGCCGAGCCCACCGCGTGCGCCGCGTCCTCGACGATTTTCAGATTGTGGCTGCGCGCGATCGCGAGCAGGCGGTCCATGTCGCAGGCGTGCCCCGCGAAGTGCACCGGCAAAATCGCGCGCACGCGGCGATGCGCGCCGCTTGCGAGCGCCGCCTCGACCCGCGCGGGGTCGAGGTTCAAGGTGGCGGGATCGATATCGACGAACACCGGCCGCGCTCCGAGGTAGCCGATAACCTCGGCCGTCGCCGTGAACGTGAACGGCGTGGTGATAACTTCGTCGCCCGGCCCGACACCGAGCGCGAACAGCGCCAGATGCAACGCGCCCGTGCAATGCGCGACCGCCAGCGCGTGGCGCGCGCCGACGTAGGCGGCGAACTCCTTCTCGAAGCGCTTGGCCTTGGGACCGGTGGTGATCCATCCCGAGCGCAGGCTGTCGAGCACCTCGCGCTCCTCGGCGGGACCGATCGAGGGGCGATGAAAAGGGATTTGTCGCATCGCGTTTCGTGCGAAGTATAGAGGATCGTTTCAAAGCCGGGCAAGGTGATCAGGAGTCGAAGCGTTATTCGGCGAGCGCGCGACACGCTTCGCCCGATGGGAGAAGCCGGCGGCCGTTGCGGCCGCCGGATGAGGGACCGAAATCAGCGCGCGCCGCTGCAGCGCGCGCGATTCGGAATTCTTTAAGGGACCCTCACCCTGACCCTCTCCCGCAAATGATACGGGCGAGGGCATCAGGATGGCGAGCAGGTCGAAGGCGGGCAGTGGGCAAGCCTCAAACTTGCCCATTGCCCGAAGGCGACTCACTACTCGACCGGCATCGCGCCGGCCGGCAGACGCTGCCACTGCGAGGCGTCGCCGGAGGCGGGCGCGCCGGCGCCGCCCGTCGTATTGCCGCCGCTATCGTCCGTGTCGTCGGTGTCGGCAGCTGGCGGTGGTGCGGGCTCGCTTGCGGCGCCGGGAGCCATGCCCTCGTCGCCGGTAGCGGAGGTGTCCACATCGCCCTCGTTGTCTTCGGTCGGTGCGCTGGCAGCGGACGGTGCGGTCCTAATGGCGTTGATCTGAGGCGGTGGCGGTATCGCTGAGGCCGGCGGAATTGCCGCAGCGCGCGGCGGAACCGCCGCAGCGTGCAGCACAGTCGGCGCGGCAGTCTTATCGGTTCCGGTGTCGGTGTCACTATCGCTGTCGGTATCGGTATCCGTGCTGCTCGTGCTCGCGCCGCCTGCGCTGCTGTCGCTGCTGTCGGCGTCAGGCGCGGTGGCTGCGCTACCCGGAGGCGGCAATGGAACCGAGCTCGCGGTCTCCGTAGTCGGCGGGAGCGCGCTCGGCGGCTCTGGCCCCGGCATCACGTATGTCGGCACGCCGGTTTTCTCCTCGACCGCCTTCTCGAGCTTCAGCATGTCGACATTCGCGATCACGCCCTGGCTCTTCGCGAGGCTTATCGCGTGGCGCCACAGGCCCGGATACACGCCGTAAAGGTCCTCGTGGACCTCGACGTAGAGCGAGCCGCCGCGCCATCCGTACTTGATCGGCTGGTAAACGAAGCGCCCCGGTGTGCCCACGCTCGTGTGGTAATAGAGACGTTCGATGTCCTCTGGATACAGGCGCACGCATCCGTGGCTGACTTCCATCCCGACGCCCCACGGCACGTTGGTCCCGTGCAGCGCATACATCGGCAACGTTAGCGCGAGCCGATAGTGACCGAGCGGATTGTCGGGATCGCCGCCCTCGACCACGTGCTCGGCCTCGCCGTCGCGCTCGAGATGCTCCTGGTAGATGTCATCGGGCACCACCCAGGTCGGATTGTGGGTCTTGTCGCGGATGGTCCAGACTCCCGTCGGCGTTCGCCAGTCATAGCGGCCGAGTCCGACCGGAAAGGTGTAGATGACGGTAGGATGCGCACCAACGATCGCGTGCGCCTTTTTCGCGGCGTGCCCTTTCGCATGGCGCGGCTCGGCGTAAGCGGTATGCGTGAACTTGGCCTTGCCGGTTCGCCGCCGTCCGCCGACCGGCGTGGGATAGTAGTAGTACAGGCGCATCTCGGGGATGTTCATCACGATCCCGGCATGCGGCGCGCTCGGCAGGATGTGCTCAGTAGGGATGATGATGAGCTTGCCGACCGGCGGCGACCACCAATCCATGTGATTGTTGGCGTTGGAAACCTCGGTCGGACTAAGCCCGTACCATCGCGCGACGTCGAGCAGCGTGTCGCCCTTGCGAATGGTGTAGGTCTGCAGCGAACCGATCAGGTCGTCGCGCCCGGTCGGAATCGGGTAGCCGACCAGCGGCCGGTTCTCAAAATCGTTTTCACTCCAGCTATGGGCAAGCCGCGGAACTGCGAAAATAGCGATCGCCGCCAGCAGCACCGCCACCGCGCACCCGCCGCCAATCCGCGAACACAACCGCGACCTCTTGTGATGCATTGCTACGCCCACCCCTTTTGGCGCGCCATCGCCTGATCGAACAACTCGAAAAATGATATGGCAACGCCAATCAGTCGGCAACCGGCCTCAAGTTGGCGAATTTCAACACCAGCAACTTCACCCCGCTGCGCTCGAAGTGGACCCAGGCCTTGGCGCCGTCGCCGCGCCCCTCGCGCCGGCGCACCACGCCGCGACCGAAGGTCTGATGGACGACGTGGGCGCCAACCGCGAGGTCGTCGCCGTCGCCCGCGTCGCCGTTTTCGGAGACCTGGCTGGTGCTGTAGTCGACGTAGGTGCCGCGCCCGGGCGGGCGGAGTACCGAGCCCGGCTTCTCGGGCGCGATCCGCGTGATCAGAGCGGGATCGATCTCGCCCAGGAAGCGTGAGGGCCGCGATTCGTTGCGCTGGCCGTAAAGCTCGCGCGTCAGCGTGTTGGTCAGGTACAGGAGCCGCCGCGCGCGCGTCATCCCGACGTAGCACAGCCGGCGCTCCTCCTCGACCTCGCGTCCGTCGTCGTGCGAGCGAAAATGCGGAAACAATCCCTCCTCCATCCCCGCGATGAACACCACCGGGTACTCGAGGCCCTTGGAGGTATGCAACGTCATCAGCGCGGCGCGTCCGCCACGGCCCGCGACCTGGTCGGCGTCGCTGACCAGGGCCACGCGCTCGAGGAAATCGGGCAGCCCGCCGTTTTGCCCCTCGGCATCGAAGGCGTCGGCCGCCGAGAGCATCTCGGCCACGTTCTGACGCCGCGCCGCGCCGTCGGGCATCGCGTCGAGATAGCCGAGGAAGCCCGCGCGCGCGATCACTTCGTCGAGGATCGCGCGCACCTTCATCGACGGCGCGCGCCCGGCCAGGTCATGCATCCAGCCGTACAACTCGCCCGCCTGCTTGGCCGCGCGCAGCGCCACGCGCGAGTTGGTCTCCAGGCGGCCCAGCGCCTCGAAGGCCGTGACACTTTCCTCGGCGGCGATTTGCGCCGCCGCCTCCAGCGTCTTGGCGCCCACGCCCCGCGTCGGCGCTCCCACCATCCGCTCGACGCTGACCGTGTCGGCCGGATTGGCCAGCACGCGCAGGTATGCGAGCAGGTCCTTGACCTCGCGGTGCTCATAGAAGCGCAGGCCGCCGACCACGTAGTACGGAACGCGCCGGCGCACCAGCGCCTCTTCGATCACGCGCGCTTGCGCGTTGACCCGGTAGAAGACCACGATATCGGCCGGGTCGGTGCCGCCCTCGGCGGTGAGCCGTCCGATCTCGCGAGCGATGAAGTCGGCCTCGTCGCGCTCGGTGACGCCGGTGAAATAGGTGACCAGCTCGCCCGAGGCGTTTTCGGTCCACAGGCGCTTTTCCTTGCGCTCGCGGTTGTTGCGGATCACGGTGTCGGCGGCGGCCAGGATGGTCTTGGTGGAGCGGTAGTTCTGCTCGAGCTTGAAGATGCGCGCCTGGGGAAAGTCGCGCTCGAAGTCGAGGATGTTGCGGATGTCGGCGCCGCGCCAGCGGTAGATCGACTGATCCTCGTCGCCGACCACGCATAGATTCGAACTGCGCGCCGAGAGCGCGCGCACCAGCAGGTACTGCACGCGGTTGGTGTCCTGATATTCGTCGACCAGCAGATGCTCCGCGCGCGACTGCCATCGGAGCAGCACGCCCGGATCGCGCTCGAAGATTTCGTGCACGTTGAGCAGCAGGTCGCTGAAGTCCATCGCGTTCATCGCGCGCAGCCGTTCGCGGTACAGCCGATAGATTGTGGCCAGCGCCGCCTCGCGTCCGTCGCCGCCGACGCTTTCGGCGAACGCCGCGGGACCGACGGCGTCGTTCTTGAGCTGCTCGATTCGCGCGCGCGCCATCTCGGGCGTCGGTGCGCCCGCCAGCGCCGCTTCTTCGATCACACGACGCATCACCGCCATCGCGTCGCCCTCATCGAGGATCGAAAAGTTGGGCCTGAAGCCAAGCGCCTCGGCCTCCTGGCGCAGGATCCGCGCGCAGGCCGAATGAAACGTGCTGACCCACGGCCAGCGCGAATTTTCGCCCACCAGCGTCGCGATCCGCTCGCGCATCTCGCCCGCCGCCTTGTTGGTGAACGTCACGGCCAGCATCCGCTCGGGCGCCGCCTTGCGTTCGGCCAGCAGGTGGGCGATACGGTAGGTCAGCACGCGGGTTTTGCCCGAGCCCGCGCCGGCCAGGATCAGAATTGGCCCTTCGGGCGCGAGCACGGCGTCGCGTTGGGCGGGATTGAGATCGTCGAGGTTCAGCATCAATTCGAAATAGTCAACGAAGGTCGAAATTGTCAGCGGAGCGCGCGTGCCCGCATGAAAATAGCCGCTTCGCGCGGCGCTTCAAACCCCGCGCGCATGATCAGGCGTCTGAAGCTGTGGATTACTTTACAACATTCACGCTCGCGTCGCCTGATCCGGAGCGTATCCGCGGGTCTCGAACGCGTGCGGAACGAAATTTTCTGCCGCGCCGCCCACGCTCTGACGCTCGCGCTCAACCCACGCTCAAAATGACCTGCCGCGATCTCTGCTAAGCTTGCAATCGATGGCCAAGTACGAACCGCACGACAGGTTTTATCGCAAGGCGCGCGAGCGCGGGTTGCCTTCGCGCGCGGCGTTCAAGATTGAAGAACTTCTCGCGCGCTTTCGGCTCGTGCGTCCCGGAGCGCGGGTGGTGGACCTCGGATGCGCGCCCGGCGGATGGCTAAGCCAGCTCGCCGCCGCGGTGGGGCCGCAGGGCAGGGTGGCCGGAATTGACCTGGCTGCGTGTCCCGCCAGCGCCGCCAACGTGGTTACGATGGTCGGCGACATCCTCGATCCGGCGAGCGTCGCGGCGCTTGCGGCGGCGCTCGGCGCGCCCGCCGACCTGGTGACCAGCGATCTCGCGCCCAAGCTCAGCGGCGTCGCCGAGCGCGACCAGGCGCGGATGCTCGAGCTTGCGCTCGCGGCGCTGCAATGTGCGCGCGCGCTCTTGCGCCCGGGCGGCGCGATGGTGGTCAAGCTTTTCATGGGCGGAGACTTTGGCGAGGCGGTCGAGGCCTTCGCGCGCGATTTCGCCCAGGTCGAACGCACGCGCACGCGCGCGAGCCGCCCCGGCTCCTCGGAGCTGTACCTGGTGGCGCGGGGGTTCCGTGCGGCGGCGGCCGCCCGCGCAACCGGTCCGACCCGCGCAAGCGGTCCGATTGGATAGCACCGTGCGGAGCGCTAACCTAGGTGCGCATGTGGCCTCGCCACAGAGCGGCGGCGCTTGCGGCGGCCGCGCTGGCCGCGATGCTGGCGCTATGCTCCGCATGCGCGCGGCATGGCGACAGCGATAGCCCTTCGCCCGATCAGGTGCGGGTCGAAGTCGCCAATGTCGGCCTCGACAACGACAGCGGCGCGCACTACGTGCAGCTTGAGGATCTCGGGGGCCGGCGCGAGCTGCAGATTATGATCGGCGACGAAGAGGCGCGCACGATTATGCTCGAGATGCACGGGATCAAGCCCGATCGTCCGCTGACCCACGATCTGCTACGCGACCTGATCGAGCAGACCGGCAATCGCGTCGACCGCGTGGTCATCACCAGCGTCCACAACCAAATCTACTACGCGGACATCTATCTCGATCATGCTGGCCTGCGCCTGGACAGCCGGCCGAGCGACGCGATCGCGCTGGCGATGGGCATGGGGGCGCCGATCTTCGTGAACAACGGCCTGTTTCAGTCCGCCACCGCATTTCAGCACGAGGCGCCTGCGAAAAAAAATCTGCCCGCTACCATCACCGCCCAGGACATCGTGGTGCAGGACCTGAGTCCCTCGCTGGCCCGGCACTTCGCGATGCCGCCGCTGAGCGGCGTGCTGGTGGCGGACGTCTCGGGCCTTGCCGCGCGCGCCGGACTGATGTGCGGCGATATAGTCACCGCGGTGGACCAGCATCCGGTGCACAACACCTCGGACTTCGTGATGGCGCTGGTCGGTTTCCGGGACCCGTACGTGAGCTTCAGTGTGATGCGCGGACAACAGGCGCGCACGATCACGATTGAGCGCGAAAACAATCGGCGCAGTGGCCGCTCGGACCGCGCCCCGGCCGGCTAACCCCGGCGAAGCAGCAGGCTGCGCAGGAAGCGCGGATCGATCGCGCGCGGATCCAGTTCGGCGAGATCCTCTTCAAGCACGCTGAGGCACGAGGCGACGAACCCGGCCGAACGCGCGCGCGCGGTCTCGCCCATGCGCGCCGCCAGCGCCGCGTCGACCATCATGCGAAAGCCTTCGGTCAGGCGCGCGGGCCGTCCGCCGCCGGTCATGATCGCCATATACAGTTCGCCCAGGCGGCTCGCCTCGATCGGCGCGGGCGTGAGCCTTTGATCGGGTTTGCGATCGAGCGCGGCGCGCGCGAAGGCCGTGATCAGGATTTGCCCGAGCCTGATTTCGCGCCCAGCCGTCTCGGCGCGGAAGGCCGGCGATCCGATGTTGATTCCGAGCAGCGCCTCAAACAGATCGCGCATCGCTTCGATCTGATCGAGCGCCGCGTGGCTCAGGTGCAGATCGCGCATCGCGGCGAAATCGCGCAGCACGACCGAGCCCTGCCCGTCGAGGCCGCCGAAGAAACGCGGCCGGCGTTCGAGGAAAGCCGCCCAGCGCCTCGCGATAGGGCGAATCGAGGTAGGCAATTTCGCGCGCGCGCGCGGGATCGAGGCCGAGCGCGGCGGTCACCTGCTCGGCGCGCTTGCGCAGATCGATCGTCAGGCTCACGCCGAGCCGGAAGAGCAGCTTGAGGTGGGTGTCGCGCAGATGTTCGATCGCATTGTTGAGCTCGCCGGCCGCCAGATACTCCAGTCCCAGGTTGAGGTAGTGATGCGTCATCTCGACCGCCACGCGGACCGCGTCGAGGTCGCCGAAATCGACCGCACTCGCGACCAGCACCTGGTTGCTCACCAACGCCATTTCGCTCCGCAACTGGCGCTGGCCTTGCGCGGCGAACCCGGCCATCAGGGCGGTGTTGAATAGCGAGAGGTCGGTGTCGGCCGGCACCGGCGCCATCCCGTGCGGCACCAGTTCGTCGTCGCGCAGCAGGTCGGCGCGCGTCGGCGCGGTGTAGCCGGCGCGAATTTTCAGGAAGTCGCGCGGGTTGACGTAGGCAAAAACGTCCTGGGCCTCGAAGAAATCGGGGAAGCCGCGATCGTTCAGGCGCGCGCGGCGGAACTGGTAGGCTTCTTCCTCCAGCTCCGCTTCGACGCTCCAGTAGATTTCCTCCATCAGCGCGGTGAAGTAGGTGTAGTCGCGTTCGAAGACCTCTTCGAGAAAGTCGACCAGCGGCTGCAGGATCGCGTCGTGATGCTGGAACTCGATGATGTAATGCTCGTCGAATTGCACGAAGCGGTCGGAGGGCACGTCGGCCGCGGTCAGCGGATCGTCGAGCCGATGGACCCGGAAATACTGGCGCAGCAGCAGCGCCATCATCTCCATGTCGAGCCCCATCAGCCCCTCGGTCATGCGCTTGCGCCCGGCCTCGGTCAGCGCCTCGATCCATTCGCGCATCCGATCGAGGTTGGGACGGTCGCGGGTCCAGCAATCGAGGTCGAACAGTCCCTGGATCTGTTCGGGCACCGCGAGGCTGAGCAAGTCGCCCGAGTCAGCCGAGCCGATTTCCTTGACCGTGTAGAAGAGCGTCTCGGGCGAGAACGATTGCACCAGCCGCTCGGCTTCGGGCGCCGACAGGATGAGGTCGCGCTTCTGGCGCGCGGGCAGCCCGTAGAGAAACTCGAGCTTGGCCTTGAACGGAAGGCTGAGAAACTCCTCCTGTCGTGTCGAGGGCATTACAAAAACGCGCGCTGCGCTCCGCGGCTCGGTTGCATTGCTTTAATTCAGTACCATGCGCATCGTGTCGGAGCCAGTAACCCTCGCGCCGCGCGTGATTATCTTGTTATTGCCCCGGCGTGATATACTTGATTTGTTCAGGCGGCAGCTATCGAAATCCCGCGACGATGACCGACCGCGACGATGACCGACGATGATCTGCTCGCGATGCGGCGTGGACAATCCCGCCAGCATGAAATTCTGCGGCAACTGCGCCGCGCCGCTAGTTAGTATCTGCGCGAAGTGCCGCGCCGAGAATCCCCCCCAATTCAAATTCTGTGGACAGTGCGCCGCGCCGCTCGGCCCCGCCTCCTCCAGCGGTTCCGCCACTGAATCGCGCGCAGCCCGATTGCCGGCCGATGACGAGACGCAGCCCGAGGGCGAGCGCAAGACCGTCACCGCGCTCTTCGCCGACATCAAGGGCTCGATGGACATGATGGAGGAGCTCGATCCCGAGGAAGCGCGCGCGATCGTCGATCCGGCGCTCGCGCTGATGATGGATGCGGCGCATCGCTATGGCGGCCACGTCGTGCAATCGACCGGCGACGGAGTGTTCGCGCTGTTCGGCGCGCCGATCGCCCACGAGGACCATCCGCAGCGCGCGCTCTACGCCGCGCTCCGAATGCAGCAGGAGATGCGGCGCTACGCCGATCGCCTGCGCCTGGAGGGCCGCTCGCCGCTGCAGGTGCGCGTCGGAGTGAACACCGGCGAAGTCGTGGTGCGCTCGATCCAGACCGGCGAGCACGCCGAGTACGCGCCGATCGGCCACAGCACGGGAATGGCCGCGCGGATGCAGGTGTTGGCGCCGATCGGCTCGATCGCGGTGACCGAAGCGACCGAGCGGCTATGCGCCGGCTATTTCGCTTTTCGGCTCCTGGGGCCGGCGCGGGTCAAAGGCGCGAGCGAACCGATCGACGTTTACGAGGTCACGGGACTCGGCCCCTTGCGTACGCGCCTGGAGGCCGCGGCGCGGCGCGGACTCACGCGCTTCGTGGGCCGCGAGCATGAACTCGCGCAGATGCGCCGCGCGCTGGAACTGGTGCGGGCGGGTCACGGCCAGGTGGTCGCCGCGATTGGCGACGCGGGCGTCGGCAAATCGCGCCTGGCCTATGAATTCAAGGCGGTGGCGGCGGGCGATTGCCTGCTTCTGGAAGCGTATTCGGTCTCTCACGGCAAGGCCTCGGCCTATCTGCCGATTATCGAGATGCTCCACGGCTACTTCGGAATCGACTCCGCCGACGACGGCCGCAAGCGCCGCGAAAAAGTGATCGGCAAACTGCTGGCGCTCGATCAGAGCCTCGAAGACACGCTGCCATACCTCTTCGGGTTGCTTGGCATCCAGGAAGGCGAGGATCCCTTGGCCCAGGTGGACGTGCAGACACGGCGGCGACGCACGCAGGAAGCGCTCAAACGGATCGTGCTGCGCGAGAGCCTCAAGCAGCCGCTGATCGTCGTGTTCGAAGACCTGCACTGGATCGACGGTGAAACCCAGACCTGGCTTAACCTGCTCACCGATTCGCTCGCCAATGCGCGGGTCCTGCTGTTGATCAATTACCGCCCCGAGTATCGCCATCAATGGGGCAATCGCACTTACTATACGCAGTTGCGCCTCGATCCGCTGGCGGCCGAGAGCGTCGAGCAACTGCTCTTTGCGCTGCTCGGTGACTCCGCGAGCCTCGCGGCTCTCAGGCGCATGATCGCGGAGCGAACCGAGGGCAATCCGTTCTTCATCGAGGAGATGGTGCAGGCGCTGTTCGACGACGGCACGCTCGCGCGCAACGGCGCGGTGCGGCTCGTCCGGGCGCTCGCGGAAATCAAGGTGCCCGCGACCGTGCAGGGAATCGTCGCCTCGCGCATCGACCGGCTGCCCGCCGACGAGAAGGAATTGCTGCAGACGCTGGCGGTCATCGGCCGCGAGTTTCCGCGCGGCCTTGTCGCGCGGATGGTCCGGAAATCCGACAGCGAATTGGATCGGATGCTCTCCGCGCTCCAGCTTGCCGAGTTCATCTACGAGCAACCGGCGCTTCCCGAAACCGAGTACATCTTCAAGCATGCGCTCACGCTGGAGGTGGCTTACAAGACGCTGTTGCTCGAACGGCGCAAGCTGCTTCACGAATCCGCGGCGGCGGCGATCGAAGCGCTTTACCCGGAGCGCCTCGAGGATCACTTGAGCGACCTGGCGCATCACTACGGCCAGAGCGGAAACGCGCGCAAGGCCGTGAAGTACCGTCACCTGGCCGGGCGCCAGGCCGCCGCGCGCATGGCTTACAACGAAGCGATTGGCCACTTCACGGCGGCGCTCGAGCTGCTCGGCGCCCTGCCCGACAACGAGGAGCGCGACCGGCAGGAACTGACGTTGCAGGTTGACCTGGGCCCGTATCTGATTGCCACGAAAGGCCCCGCCGCCGGAGACGTGGCGATGGTTTTCACCCGCGCGCGAAGCCTGTGCGAGAAGCTTGGCGAGCAGGTGCGACTCTTCTGGGTGACGTACGCACTCCAGTTCTTTCACATGCTGAGATTGGAATTGCGCGAAGCGCGTGAGCTTGGCGAGCGGCAGATCGAGCTTGCGGAGCGCTCCCAGAATCCAGCGATGCGCATGGCGGCCTACGCCGCGATGGCTGAAGTCTTGTCTGACTTGGGCGACTTCGGCGCCGCGCATGATCTTTGCGCGAAGGGACTCGCTCTCGACTATATTCCGGAGACTTTTCCGTTTGTGGAAATCGGAGAGCCCAGGACGATGCTTCTGGCGCACTCGTCTCGCGATCTCTTCATCCTCGGCTATCCTGCCGAGGCGCTGGCGCGAAGCCGCGAGGCGCTTTCCGGAGCCCGCCAATTGGGACCGCATTCGATAGCCTTCGCGCTGAACCTGGCCGCCGAGGTCCATCGCTACCTTGGCGACGAACCGAGAGCGCGGGAGTCGACCGAGGCGCTGGCCTCGCTCGCCAGCGAGCGCGGGTTTCTATTGTGGTCGGCTCAAGCGGTGTTCCTGCGGGGGCAGACGTTGGTGGCCGAGGGACAAGTCGAAGAGGGAATCGTCGAACTGCGCCGCGGCGCGGCCTTAGTTGAGACGACCGGCACCGTAGCCGGCGCCTGGAAACTGTCGCTGGCGGAAGCTTACGCGAAGCTCGGACGTCCGGAGGAGGGAATCGCCGCGATCGTCGAGGAAATGGCGCCGATGAAGAGAACCGGGCTCCGATTTCTCGAAGCTGAACTCTATCGAGTCAAAGGAGAGCTGATCTTACTGCAGGCACCTGGAGCCATCTCGACGGCCGAGAGCGCCTTTCGTCAGGCCGTCGCGATCGCACGCCGACAAGACGCGAAATCATGGGAGTTGCGCGCGACGATGAGTCTCGCGCGGCTGCTGGAGGCTCAGGGCAAGCGTGACGAGGCGCGCATAATGCTCGGCGAGATCTACGGCTGGTTCACCGAGGGGTTTGACAGCGCCGACTTGAAGAGTGCCAGGGCGTTGCTCGACGAGTTGGGCGGATGATTTCGCGGTGCAGCTCCTCGCTTCATCTGTGCGCCGCCCGCACCAATCCTCGTAACTTTCGTAACTTCCCCTTTGTGCCCTCGCGCCCTTTGGGCGAGAGGGTAGGGTGAGGGGGCTCGGAAGAGGAAGTGTCGAAAGCGAATCGGCGTGAAGCGAATTGACAAAAAAATTGTTGCGCTCACGATTGCCGGCAGCGATCCGGGCGGTGGCGCCGGAATCCAGGCCGACCTCAAGACCTTCGCTGCGCTCGGGGTCTACGGTTACTCGGCGATAACCGCGGTCATCGCGCAGAACAGCTCGACCGTGAATCGCGTGGCGCCGGTCGAGGCCGCGATGGTCGCGGCGCAGATCGAAACGCTCGTCGCCGAGCGGCGCCCCGACGCGATCAAGACCGGCGCGCTCGGCACCGCGAAAATCGTCGAGGCGGTGGCGGACGCGATCTCCCGGCTCGACTTGCCCGCGCCGGTGGTCGACCCGGTACTGATTTCGAGCGCCGGCGTGCGGCTGCTCGACCCCGCGGGCGAACGTGCGCTGCTGAGGCGCCTGCTTCCGCTCGCGCGAATCGTCACGCCCAACCTGGCCGAGGCGCAGGCGCTAAGCGGCGTCGACGACGCGAGCCAGGCGGCGATTCGCGCGATGGCCCGCGCGCTCGGCCGGGCGGGCGCGCGCGCGGTGCTGATCAAGGGCGGCCATATCGGCTCGTCCTCTGAGGCGCGCGCGCAATCGATCGACCTTTTTTACGACGGTCGCGAATTCATCGAGCTGCGTGCGGCCCGCATTTCCGGTGGCGGCGCGCATGGTCTTGGATGCGCGCTCTCGGCGGCGATTGCCGCGTACCTCGCGCAAGGGATCGACCTCGTCGGCGCGGTGCGCCGCGCCAAGCGCTACGTGACGGCGGCGCTCGGCGCAAGTTTCAAGCTTGGCGACGGGCGCGCCGTGCTCGATCATTTCGCACGCAAGTGAAGGGCGCGAGCCAACTCAGCGAAGAACTAACATCTACCCGTCTCTCTTCGCATAGCCTACGACAGTGGTCGACGCGCTGAAGAGATTGCTCGTGGTTGATTCTGCTCTAACTCCCTCCCTCTCAGTTTTGGGGGAGGGCGGGGGTGGGGGTCTAGAGGCGGTTCTGAATTTCTGTGAGAACCGCCTTTTTAACGCAAGCAATCGTCGCGCGAACATTGCTAAAAACCAGAACGAGGAGCGCCGTAAAAAAACAGGCATCCGGCGCTTCCTCGCTCGACCCCCACCCCAACCCTCCCCCAAGACACTGGGGAGGGAGTCAAAGTGTGCAGATTCGACTGAACGAAAAGTCTAGCGCTCCACGAATTCGGCGAGTGCGGCGGCGAGATTGTGGCTCACCTCGGCGCCGCCGCCGAGCTTGATCAGCGCGTAGCGTTCATCGGCGTCGAGCCGTTGCCACGCCGCCTGGTCGAGCGCCACGCCCGCCGCGCGAGCGCGCTCGGCCAGTTGCGCGGGCAGCTTCACCGGCGGATCGGCGACGGCGCGATGCGCCTCGGCAAGCGTGCGCGGCTCCTCGCCGCAGACGCGCCGCACGGCCTCGTTGATGAACAGCTTTAGCGCTTCGCGTTCGTCATGGCGCTCGACCGGCAGATGACAAATCGCCATCCGCTCGCCGCGCCCGAGCGCCTTCCATTGCTCGAGCCCGACTTTGACTCCGACCCGGTCGAGCTTGCGCCGCACCGCCATCGGCACGCACGCGAGCGTCGTATGCATCTCGTCCTCGAACTTGAACTCGCGAATCATGGCTGTTGCTCCAAAGTTCGCCTTCACAATGATCATAGCAGTCGCGTGTTTGATGCGGGAGCCTTCTTCGCGCGCGGGAGACTTCCGCGCGGGAGCGTTGTCCAGCATCATGATCGCGCCGCGACCGTACTCTTGACGAAAGCGCCGCCGCTGGCGGAACCTTATCGCGGACGGCTCGCAATTGCCTATGAACCAGAATCAAAACGGCTTCGACCCGGCGGCGATCGAAGCGATCGCGGCGCGGCTCAGAGAGCGGCCCGGCGCGCTGATGCTCATCCTGCACGAGGTCCAGGACCGTTTCAGCTACGTGCCGCGCGAGAGCGTGCCGATAATCGCCCACGCGCTCAATCTCTCGCGCGCCGAGGTTCACGGGGTCGTCACTTTCTATCACGATTTTCGCCACGAGCCGCCCGGCCGCAATGTGATTCGCCTGTGCCGCGCCGAGTCGTGCCAGGCGATGGGCGCGGTCGCGCTGGCCGAGCACGTGCGCGGGCGCTTGGGCGTCGGATTTGGCGAGACCACGAGCGACGGCGACTTCACGCTGGAGGCGGTGTATTGCCTGGGGAATTGCGGATGCTCACCGGCGATGGTGCTCAACGATGAGCTCTACGGGCGCGTGAGCCCCGCGCGTTTCGATGAGCTGTTGGCCGAGCGCAAAGCGGATCTCCACCGTAAAGAGGGCTTCCGATGAGCGCGACCGTCTACGTACCGCGCGATTCCTCGGCGCTCTCGCTCGGCGCGGGCAAAGTCGCGAGTACAATCGCCGCAGAGGCGGCCCAGCGCAATATCGATCTACGCGTGGTGCGTAATGGATCGCGCGGGATGTTCTGGCTGGAGCCGATGGTCGAGGTCGTAACCGCGCGCGGCCGCGTCGCGTATGGGCCGGTCACGCCGGCCGACGTCGCGGCGCTTTTCGATTCCGATTTCCTCACCGGCGGAGATCATCGCCTGGGCCTCGGCTTGACCGAGGAGATCACTTATCTCAAACGCCAGGAGCGGCTGACGTTCGCGCGCGTGGGAATTGTCGATCCCGTTTCGATTGACGATTACGTCGCGCACGGCGGCTATCGCGGATTGGAGCGAGCCCTTTCGATCCCGGCGGAAAAGATCGTCGAAGAAATCACCGAATCGGGACTGCGCGGGCGCGGCGGCGCGGGCTTTCCCGCGGGAATCAAATGGCGCACCACGCAGCAGGCCTCCGCGCGCCAGAAATACGTCGTCTGCAACGCCGACGAGGGTGACTCGGGCACCTTCTCCGACCGCATGATCATGGAGGGCGACCCGTTCGTCCTGATCGAGGGCATGACGATCGCCGCGGTGTGCGCGGGCGCAACCCAAGGATACATCTACCTGCGCTCGGAATATCCGCACGCGCTGCGCACGCTGAACGAGGCGCTTGGCGCGGCCTACAAGCGCGGATACCTGGGCGAGAAAATCGCCGGCAGTGCGCATACGTTCAATCTGGAAGTGCGGCTCGGCGCCGGCGCGTACATCTGCGGCGAGGAGACCGCGATGCTCGAGAGCCTGGAGGGCAAGCGCGGGATGGTGCGTTACAAGCCGCCGGTGCCCGCGATCTCAGGGCTTTTCGGGCAGCCGACGATCGTGAACAACGTTGTCTCGCTCGCCACCGTGCCGGTGATCCTCGAGCGCGGCGGCGCCTTCTACAAGGACTACGGGATGGGCCGCTCGCGCGGCACGCTGCCGATTCAACTCGCGGGCAACGTCAAGCATCCGGGGCTGGTCGAGAAAGCCTTCGGCGTCACGCTCCGCGATTTGGTGGAGGACTATGGCGGCGGCACCTGGAGCGGGCGTCCGCTGCGCGCGGTGCAGGTCGGCGGCCCGCTCGGCGCTTATTTTCCCGCGAGCATGCTCGACCTGCCGATGGACTACGAGGCGTTCGCCGCCAAAAAGGGGATCGTCGGCCACGGCGGAATCGTGGTCTTCGACGACACGGTCGATCTCGCGCGCCAGGCGCGCTGGGCCTTCGAGTTCTGCGCGATCGAGTCGTGCGGCAAATGCACGCCGTGCCGAATCGGATCGACGCGCGGCGCTGAGGTGCTCGATCGGATCTCGCGAGTCGCGCGCACAAGCGACCGCGAGACCACGATGGGGTTGTTGCGCGACCTCTGCGATACAATGACCTATGGTTCGTTGTGCGCGCTGGGCGGCCTGACGCCATTGCCGGTGCTGAGCGCGCTGCGCCATTTTCCCGAGGACTTTGGCCTTTCGCGGAGCGACGTGGCATGGACAGGCTGAACGCGCTAAACTTAATCAACTGGTTGAAGTTGTCCGGCGCGCTGAAATCGCGCCGGCCGGCTTCGCCCGACCCGCTTGGCCGGGCCGCATCCGCATCGCGAGGATCTTGAGCCGTGTTATCGAAAACCGATCGCGACTACGGGACGCCGCCAAAGTCTTCCGCCAAACTCGTTACGCTGGAAGTCGACGGCCGCGAGGTCACGGTGCCCGAGGGAACTTCGGTGCTGCGCGCCGCGGCGCTCGCCGATGTCGCGATTCCCAAGCTCTGCGCGACCGACTCGCTCGAGCCGTTCGGGTCGTGCCGCCTCTGCCTCATCCAGGTCGAAGGGCGCAACGGCTATCCCGCCTCCTGCACCACGCCGGTTGAGTCCGGGATGAAGGTGCGCACGAAGTCCGAGATGCTCGAGCGGCTGCGGCGCGGCGTGATGGAACTCTACATGTCGGATCATCCCGCGGACCGCGCGGCATGCGCCGGCAACGGCAACTGCGAGTTGCACGCGATGGCCGACGCGGTCGGGCTCGGCGAGATACGTTACGGCTTCGAGGGTAAAAATCATCTCGACGCTGCGCGTGACGCCTCCAATCCGTACTTCGCGTTCGATCCCGCGCGATGCATCGTGTGCTCGCGATGCGTGCGCGCGTGCGAGGAGGTGCAGGGCACCTTCGCGCTGACAATCGATGGACGCGGCTTCAATTCCGTCGTCTCGCCGAGCCAGCATCAGCCGTTTTTCGAATCCGAGTGCGTTTCGTGCGGCGCTTGCGTGCAAGCCTGCCCGACCGACGCGCTGGTCGAGAAGTCGATGCTCGAAAAGGGCAGCGCCGAGCGCTCCGTCACTACCACCTGCGGTTACTGCGGCGTCGGATGCTCGTTCAAGGCGGAAGTGAAGGGCGACGAAGTCGTGCGCATGGTGCCGAACAAGGACGGGATGCCGAATCACGGCCATTCCTGCGTCAAGGGGCGCTTTGCGTGGGGCTACGCGACGCATCCGGACCGCGTGCTCGCGCCGATGGTGCGCGAGAAGGTAAGCGACGCGTGGCGCACGGTGTCGTGGGACGAAGCGATCGCTTACGCGGCGAAGCGGCTTAGGGAAATCCAGTCGAAGTACGGCCCCGGCTCAATCGGCGGCATAACTTCGTCGCGCTGCACCAACGAGGAAACTTACCTGGTGCAGAAGATGGTGCGTGCGGCCTTCGGCAACAACAACGTCGACACCTGCGCGCGCGTATGCCATTCGCCCACCGGTTACGGTCTCAAGACCACGCTTGGAACCTCGGCCGGCACCCAGGACTTCGACTCGGTGCTCAAGGCCGACGTGATCCTGGTGATCGGATGCAACCCCACCGACGGCCATCCGGTGTTCGCCTCGCTGATGAAGCGGCGGCTTCGCCAGGGCGCCAAACTGATCGTCGCCGACCCGCGCACCATCGATCTCGTGCGCACGCCGCATATCGAGGCCGTGTACCATCTGCCGCTCCTGCCCGGCACCAACGTCGCGCTGATCAATGCGTTCGCGCACGTGGCGCTGAGCGAAGGGCTCGCCAGAGAAGATTTCGTGCGCGAGCGCTGCGAGTGGCCCGCCTACGAATTGTGGAAGAAGTTTATTCTCGAAGAACGCAACTCGCCCGAGGCGGCCGCGAAAGTAACCGGCGTGCCGGCGGAAAAAATCCGCGGCGCCGCGCGTCTGTACGCGACCGGCGGCAACGCGGTCATCTACTACGGCCTCGGCGTGACCGAGCATAGCCAGGGCAGCACGATGGTGCTCGGGATGGCGAACCTGGCGATGGCGACCGGCAATCTTGGGCGCGAGGGCGTCGGCGTCAACCCGCTGCGCGGACAGAACAACGTGCAGGGATCGTGCGACATGGGATCGTTCCCGCACGAACTGACCGGCTACCGTCATATCTCGGACGCCGCGATGCGCACCAGCTTCGAAGCCGCGTGGGGCGTCAAGCTCGATCCGGAGCCGGGCCTGCGCATCCCCAATATGTTCGACGCCGCGCTCGACGGCAGCTTCAGGGGGCTCTACGTCGAGGGCGAGGACATCGCGCAATCCGACCCCAACACGCATCACGTGACCGCGGCGCTCGGCGCGATGGATTGCGTCATCGTGCACGACATCTTTTTCAACGAGACCGCAAAGTACGCGCACGTTTTTTTGCCGGGATCGTCGTTTTTGGAAAAAGACGGGACTTTCACCAACTCCGAGCGGCGCATCTCGCGCGTGCGCAAGGTGATGCCGCCGCTGGCCGGCAAGGCCGACTGGGAGGTCACCTGCGAGCTTTCGACCGCGTTCGGCTATCCGATGCATTACGCGCATCCGTCCGAGATCATGAATGAGATCGCGCGGCTGACGCCGACGTTCGCGGGGGTCAACTACGAAAAGCTCGACCGCCTCGGCTCCGTGCAGTGGCCGTGCAATGACAAAGCGCCCGAAGGCACGCCGGTGATGCACGTCGGGCAATTCGTGCGTGGCAAGGGGCGCTTCGTCGTCACCGAGTACATCCCGACCGACGAGAAGGTTGGCCCGCGCTTCCCGCTCATCCTTACCACCGGGCGCATCCTCTCGCAGTACAACGTCGGCACGCAGACCCGCCGCACCGCCAACGTCGTATGGCATCACGCGGACGTGCTCGAAATCCATCCGCACGACGCCGAGGAGCGCGGCGTGCGCGATGGCGCGTGGGTCAAGATCAGCAGCCGCGCCGGCGAGACCACGATCCGCGCACAGGTCACCGAGCGCGTCCCGCCCGGCGTCGTGTACACGACCTTCCACTACCAGTCCTCCGGCACCAATATCGTGACCACCGAGAACTCCGACTGGGCAACCAATTGCCCCGAGTACAAGGTGACCGCGGTGCAGGTGATGCCTGCGGCTGAGCCAGGCGCACGGCGCGCGGCGGAGCGGGGCGCGGATATACATCCAGCGGCGGGCCGCTAGCGCCGACTGGCGCCAATTGAGGACGCGTCGCGATGGATATCCATCACCTGGTCACGATGGCCAACCAGATCGCGGATTTCTTCAAGACCTCGAACCCCGATCGCGCGGAGGCGGTGGCAGCGGCCGCGCAACATCTGCGCAGCTTCTGGGATCCGCGGATGCGCCGCGAAATTGTCGCGCACCTGGCCGGCAAAGGCGGCGAGGGTCTCAACGAGATCGCGCGCGACGCGGTCCGGACGCTCGAAAGCGAGGCCTCGGCCAAGGCGGCCGGATAAACCGGGCGCGGCGGCGATCACGATGCCTGACGATGCAAATCGGATCGCGGAGAGTGCCGAGCGCGCCGCGGCGTCCGAGAGCATCCGGCATCATCCGGCGCGCAAATTCCGCGACGGGCGCTTCGCTATCGAAGAGGATCGGCTCGCGGTCGAGGAGCCGCTCGAAATCCGGCTTGGCGGGCGGCGCTTCACGCTCACGATGCGCACGCCGGGCAACGACGAGGAACTCGTTGCCGGGTTTCTGCTCGCCGAAGGCTTCATCGAATCGCGCACCGACCTGGGCGAGATTCGCCGGCTGCGCGGTCCCAAGGGAGCGCCCGATCCTAACGCGGTCGACGTCGTCCTCAACGTTCCGGCGGCCAACCTGCGCGAGCGCCTCAAGCGCAACTTCACGATCTCGTCGAGCTGCGGCGTGTGCGGCAAAACCAGTATCGAGGCAACCCAGCGCCGTATCGCGCCGATCGTCTCGCGGATGACCGTCGCGGCCAGCGCGATTCTTGAACTTGCGCCGATGATGCGTCATGCGCAGGAAGTCTTCGCCGCAACCGGTGGATTGCATGCCGCCGCACTGTTCGTTCCTTCTAGCGGTTCGATGCGATCTAACGGGCCGCGCAAAAACGGCGCCCGCAAAAACGGCCACCCTGCGACTGCCCTGACAAGCGTGGAGCTGAAGGCGCTGCGCGAGGACGTCGGCCGCCACAACGCGGTCGACAAGGTGGTCGGCTACGCGTTGATGAACGGGATGCTGCCGCTGGGCACGGCCTTGATGGCGGTGAGCGGGCGGCTCAGCTTCGAGATCGTGCAGAAGGCGGCGGCCGCCGGCGTGCCGATCCTGGTTGCGGTCTCGGCGCCGTCGTCGCTCGCGGTCGAGCTGGCCGAGGAAGTCGGCATCACGCTGGTCGGATTCCTGCGCAACGGCACCTTCAATTTGTATTGCCATCCGGACCGCATCGTTGCGTAATCTCATCCGCTGGATGAAAGATTCATGTTCGCGATGCTGGTTTGACGTTGCGCTGCCGCAATACCCACTTGAGCCGGCGGCTCATAGGCGTTAACTCTATGAGGCCGCAGGGCCTTATCGATGTTCCTTAGAAAGCGCGCGCTCGAACGTATCGCCAGCGAAAAAGTGCTCTTCGAGCGCCATCGCGGCGGCGACATCCGGCTCTGCGTCGTCTATCCCAACGTCTACCGGCTCGGGATGGCGAATCTCGGCTTCCAGGCCGTCTACCACATCTTCGAGTCCGACCCGCGCGTCGCCGCCGATCGCGCCTTCCTGCCCGACCCCGACGAGCGTGCCTCCATCCGTGCGCGCGGCGAGCGTCTGGTCTCCTTCGAGCGCGGCGAGCCGCTCGGCGGCTTCGACGTGATCGCCTTTTCGGTCTCGTTCGAAACCGACTATCTCAACGTGCTGACGATGCTGCGGATGGCCGGGATCCCGCTCACGCGTGCGGAGCGCGCCGGGCGCAACTATCCGCTGATCATCGCCGGCGGCTCGGCGGTGTTCCTCAATCCCGAGCCGATCGCCGATTTCGTCGATCTCTTTTTGATCGGCGAGGGCGAGGAGATGGTGCCCGAGTTCATCGCGCGCTTTCGCGAGACGGACGCTCTCGATGGCTCTGAGCGCCTGCGCGCGCTCGCGTTGGTCGACGGCGCATATCTTCCCGACTACTTTAACCCGGTCTACGACAGTACCGGCCATCTGGTGCGCGTTGATTATAGCGGGCCGGGCCTGCCGCGTGTCAGCCGGCGGCTGATCCATGACCTCGACCGCTTCACCACCGCGTCGCTGATTGTGACCGAGGAATCGGTCTTCGGCGACATGTACCTGGTCGAGGCGAGCCGCGGATGCCAGTGGGGATGCCGTTTCTGTGCGGCCGGCTTCATGTATCGTCCGATTCGCTATCGCAGTGCGGACAAGCTGATCGCCGAGGCCCAGCGCGGACTCTCCGAGCGCAGCGTGATTGGCTTGGTCGGCGCCGAGATGGCGAGCGTGCCCGGCGTGGCTGAAATCGCGGAGGCGGTGGCCGACGGCGGCGGACGGCTTTCGCCGTCGTCGCTCAAAGCCGATTGCATCTCGCCGGCGCTGGCCGCGGCGCTCGCGCGCAACGGCAATCGCAGCGTCACCGTCGCGCCCGAAGCGGGCAGCGAGCGGATGCGCAAGGTGATCAACAAAAACCTGACCGAGCCCGAAATCCTGCACGCCGCCGAGATGATGATGGGCGAGGGAGTCGAGAACTTAAAGTGTTACTTTATGGTCGGCCTGCCCGAGGAACGCGACGAGGACGTGGTCGCGATCGCCGAGCTGGTCGGCCGAATTGTCGCCTGCGCTCGCGAGCAGCGCCGCCACGTCGGCCACGTCAGCGTCTCGCTCAATCCCTTCGTGCCCAAGCCGTGGACGCCGTTTCAGTGGGATGCGATGCGCGATACGCAAGAGCTCAAACGCAAGGTCGCGCTGGTGCGCTCGCACCTGATGCGCCTCGATGTCGGTGTCGAACTCGACGCCGAGTCGCCGCGCGAAGCTTATTTTCAGACCCTGGTCTCGCGCGGCGACCGCCGCGTCGGTGCGATCCTGGCGCGGCTCAGCGCGGAGAATCGCGAGTTGCCCGGCGAAATCTGGCAGGGGCTGAAAACTATCAAGCGCGAAGCCGCTGCCGCGGCCGACGGCGCCAGTACGTTCGTCGATCCTGACTTCTTCGTCACGCGCGACTACGCGCGCAATGAAATTCTGCCCTGGGACTTCATCGACCATCACATCGAGAAATGGTTCCTGGCGTCCGAGCGCAAGAAGGCGCACCTGGAGCATCAGACCAGACCGTGCGACGTTACCCGATGCACCGTGTGCGGCGCATGTTGAAATCAGGTTGAGGTGAGGACGTTTCAGTAAGCCGGCTGGGGGGAGGGGTGAAGATGAGGTTGGGAGCGCTTCGAGCCTGCGCGTGGCCGTGGACGATGACGTTTGCCGCGGCGTGGCTATGGTTGATTTTGCCGGCTGCGGCGCCGGCGCAGACCGGTTCGACGGGCGGCGGCGAGTTGGGAATGCCCTCGACCACGATCGCGCCGGCCGAGGGTGAAGCGCCGGCGGAGACGCCGCCGGCGCCCGCGACCACCACGCATCATCGCCCGCCGGTGACTCATCGTACGCTCGCCTCGAAAACCACCGCGTCGGCCCCTCCCATCAAGTCCGTTCCCGCCGAGCCGGCGCAGGCCAAGTTGCTGCTGAAAGAGGACACCTGGATCTACGCGCAGCCGAGCAACCGGAGTGCGCACGTCGAGCAGGGCGAGAAGGGCAAGTTTGTGATGGTGACCGGCACGACCCACTACTTTCTGCGCGTCAAGCTCAAGAACGGGCAGGAAGGCTACGTGCAGGCCGCAGCGGTCCAGGTCACCACGCCGGCCGACAAGCTTTTCATGCTGACCCACAACGCGCCAGTGCTCGACGCGCCCAATCACTGGGGTAAAAAGGTCGCCGAGGTCCATCAGGGACACGCCGTTCACGTCGTCGGTATCGCGCTCAGCTATCTGAAGATCAGGATGAAGAGCGGGTTGGAAGGCTATATCCCGTCGTCCGCGCTCGAATAGTCGCATCGGTCCGGTTTGCAACGGCTCGCGATGGTGCTATCGAGGCTATCGGGAGAGCCGGCCAATGGAACGAATCAATTTCGGCATCTTCGACCACATCGAGCGCACCACCAGCGAAGGCCCGCTGCGACAGCTATTCGAGGAGCGGCTGCGGCTGGTCGAGGCCTACGAGCAGGCGGGCATCTGGGGCTACCACGTCGCCCAGCATCATGCGACCCCGCTCGGGATGGCGCCGTCGCCCAATCTGTTCCTGGCCGCCGCGGCCCAGCGCACGCGCAATCTGCGGCTGGGCACGCTGGTCTACCTGCTGCCGTTTTACAGTCCGCTGCGCCTGATCGAAGAGATCTGCATGCTCGACCACATGACCGGCGGGCGGCTCGAAATCGGCGTCGGACGCGGCGTATCGCCCTTCGAGCACGCGCAACATCGCATTCCGTTCTACGATGCGCGCGAGATCTACGAGGAATCGATGGCGGTGCTGATCAAGGGTCTGACCAGTGAGCGCCTGACTCATCACGGCCCGCATTTCCGCTACGACAATGTTCCGATGGAGCTGCGCCCGCTCCAGGAGCCGCATCCGGGCTTCTGGTATGGAACGCTTTCCCCCGACAACGCCATCTACGCGGCGCGCCGCGGCATGAATATCGTCTCGATCGGCGCGCTGGAATCGGTCAAGCGGGTCACCACCGCCTACCGCGAGCATCATCATGAAAGTGCGGGCAGTCCGCTGAACGTCAATCCGCATCTGGCGCGGCCCGTCACCGGCGCGATTCGCCACATCTATGTCGCCGAGACCGATCGCGAGGCCGAACAGGTCGCGCGCGAGGCCTATCGCGCCTTCTTCGACAACCTCCAGAAGCTCTGGCGCGACTACAATACCCTCGCGGTCGCATTTCCGAACGACTACGACCTGTTCCATCGCGTGGGCGCGAGCTTCAGCGGCTCGGTCGCCTCGGTGCGTGACCAGGTCGCGCGGTTCTGCGAGGAGTCGGGATGCGACTACCTGGTGTTGGCATTCGCATGGGGCAACCTGACCGCTGCACAAACGCGCCGCTCCTTCGATCTCTTCGCGAGCCGGATCATGCCGGATTTCGCCCGGCGCCCGGCCACAGCATAGCGTAAATCGCGCGCGCCGAGCTTTCGCCTCTCGACTTTTCCGATTCCTCAAGGAGTTGGCGTTGCGGCGTCGCCCTTGACACGATGGTTATGTTGAAAGGCAAGGAGATCGATGCGATGACAACCGCCAGTGAAAAAAACGAAAAGATTCGCTCAGTGACGAATATCGTCAACGCGACGCGCCAGCTCGAGGGCGCGGGCTTCGTGGTGAACCGGCCGTTCCCGAACCAGGAGATGGCGCTGTTCGATCCGTTCCTGCTGCTCGATGAGATGGGGCCGATGGAACTCGGTGCGGGAGAGGCCAAGGGCGCCCCCGACCATCCGCATCGCGGCTTCGAGACCGTCACCTACATGATCTCGGGCAAGATGGAGCATCGCGACTCCCACGGCAATGCCGGACGGTTGGGGCCAGGCGACGTGCAATGGATGACGGCCGGCGCCGGCGTGGTGCATTCCGAGATGCCGGCCGAGGACTTTCAGCGTCAGGGCGGCCGGATGCACGGCTTTCAGTTGTGGGTGAACCTGCCGCAGCGCGACAAGATGATCCGTCCGCACTACCAGGAGATTCCGGCGGCCGGAATTCCGGTCGCCACCAGCGCCGACGGCAAGGCGACGGTGCGGGTGATCGCGGGCGAGTCGATGGGCAGGAAGGCGGTGATCAATACGCGCACGCCGATCATCTATCTGCACTTCACGCTGAAGCCCGGCGCGCACGTCGTGCAGCCGGTGCCCGCCGAGTATAACGCCTTTGCTTACGTTTTCAGCGGCGAGGGCCGCCTGGGCCGTGACGAGAAGGCCGCGGCGGAGCATCAGATGGTGATGTTCGCGGGCGATGGCGACGCGGTTTCGATTGCTGTGCCCGAGAGCGCCGGCGAGCCGCTCGAAGTGCTGTTGATTGCCGGCATGCCCCTGCGCGAGCCAGTCGCGCGCTACGGTCCCTTCGTGATGAATACGAAGGAAGAGATCATCAAGGCGTTCGAGGACTATCGCGAAGGCCGGATGGGCGAGATCGCGCCGGCCTGACGATCGCGCCTCGATCAAGAGCGCGGATCGTGACGGCGGAATACTTGCCGCCGAGCACGACCGCGCTCTGTCGCAGCGCGCCTGCGCTACGCGAAGGCCGGCAGGACCTCCTCGGTCACGCGCCTGAACTGCGCGCGCTGATCGTAGCCCGTAAGGCGGAGCGTGATCGTGGTGACGCCGGCCTCGACGTAGCCGCGAATGTTCTCGATACACTCGGCCGGAGAGCCCATCGCGACCCACAACTTTAGCGCGTCGCGATGGTAGTCGACGCCGTAATAAGCGTCGAGGAAGCGCTTGGACTCCTCGAGCGCGGCCTCGCGATTCTCGTTCACATTGATGTTGTGGTAGACGCAGACCTCGAATTCGTCGCCGAGCGTGCGGCCGTAGTCCCCGGCGTAGCCGCGGATCATCTCGAGTGACCGGCGGACGTCGGCCGGCGGCTTGAAGGTGGTCATCCAACCGTCGCCGAGGCGCGCCACGCGCCGGTAGCCGCTTTCGACGTTGCGCGGCTTGTTCATCTGCGGATTCGAGACCACCCAGATCGGCAGTGGCTGCTGGACGGGACGCGGCAGCACGGTCAGGTTGCGAAACTTGTAATACTGCCCTTCGTAATCGGCGTTCTCGCGCGCCGAGGTCAACCGCATGATCTCGATCGCCTCTTCCATCCGGCGCATCCGGCTGGCGGGCGCGATGCCGAGGGCTTCGAACTCCTCGTCGAAGGCGCCGCCGCCCGGCTCGGGCTTCCCCTGGCAGGCAACGAAGATCGTCCGCCCGCCCGACATGAGGTCGAGGCTCGCCCATTGGTAAGCGAGTATCAGCGCGTTGCGCAGCGGCGTGCTTGCAAAGCACGCGACGCCAAGCTTCACGTGCCGGGTGCGTGCGGCGAGCGCGCCCAGAAGCGCGATCGAGTCGAGGCGCGGCTTGGCGAAAATCGAATCACCGACCCACACCGAATCCCACGCAGCGCTGCCGTCGGCCCACTCGGCCATCTCGATCATCTCCGGCACCGTGGTCGCGCCGATCACCACGCCGCGATTCGGCAGCGTGAGTCCAAACTTCGGCTTTTGCGACGCCATCGAAAGCACCTCCATCTGAAGCGCTGCGCGCGCGATCGGCGCGCGGCTCAAGCCCTTGGACGCGCCCCGCTAGACCATCAACTCATAGAGGACCGCGAACTCGTCCTCGATCGGGAGTTTGCGGAAATGCGTGAAGCCGGAGGCCGCCGCCAGTTCGCGCGCCTTCGGCTCGCCCATCGCGGCGCCGATTCCGGCACCGCCGTGCGCCAGTGAAGTGGTCATGCAGTACAGCGTGCTGACCGAGTAGATCAGCTTGCCCATCGGCTTCACGTTTTCCTCGACCTTGGAGGAGACGTTGATCTCCTGCACGAGGTAGGTGCCGCCCGGCGTGAGCGAGCGGCCGATCGAGCGCATCAGCCCGACCGGGTCGACCGAGTCATGGACGACGTCGAAGGTCGTGACGAGGTCGAACTTGCCGGCCGGGAGCCGCGCGCCATTGGCGACCTCGAACGTCACGCGATCGGCGACGCCGGCCTCCTCCGCGTTGCGCCGCGCGCGCTCGATCGACTCGGCGTGGAGATCGAAGCCGAACACGCGCGAGTTCGGGAACGCCTTGGCCATCAGGATCGCCGCGCGCCCGCCGCCGCATCCGACGTCCGCCGCGACGCCGCCGCGCTGCAGGCGCTCGACCACCTGCGGCATCGCGGGGATCCACTTGCGCGCGAGCTTGAACTGGTAGCGCGGCAGCGAATTGCGCTCGGTCGCCTCGAACATCCACGGCGGATAGTCGGCCTGAGTGAGTCCGCCGCCGGTGCGAAACGCCTCGGCCACCTTGGGCGCGACCGACATCGTGGCCTGCACGACCTGGAAGTACGAACCCACGAAGTAGGGCGAGCCCTCTTCGGCCAACGCCACCGCGTACTCCGGCGTGAGCAGGTAGGTCTCTGCGCTCGAGTCGTATTCGAGGTACTGCGCCGCCACCATCGAGTTCAGCCACTCCTGCAGGTAGCGCTGGTTGAGCCCGGTTCTGGCGGCGAGTTGCTCGACCTTAAGCGGTCCGGCGTCCTTCATCGCCTTGAACAGGCCAAGGCGATCGCCGATGAAAATCATCGCGCTATGCATCGCGCTCGCGACGTCGCCCATGATTTGTTGCGCGACCTGTTTGGCCTTTTCCCTGTCGATCTCGCCCGCTGATGCCATCGTGAGTGATCTCCTCTTATGCCTTTGCGGCGATTCCTTGGGCGCGGCTGCCGCGCTTGATCAGACGACCGTCCATCCGCCGTCGACAACGAACGGCGCGCCGATTGCGAACGACGCGTCGTCGCTCGCCAGGAACAGCGCCATCCTGGCGATCTCCTCGGGTTCGGCCGCGCGGCCCAGCACCGACGCGGACGGGCCGAGCGCGCGTTGCGGCAGCTCGCCCTCTGCGCCATGGATGCGCCGCACCATCGGCGTGTCAATCGTGCCGGGGCAGATGCAGTTGACGCGGATATTGTAGCGGCCGTATTCGAGCGCAGCGACGCGGGTGAGCGCGATCACGCCGGCCTTTGCCGCGCAGTAGGCGGTCGCGCCGCGGATCGCGACCATCCCCGCTATCGAGGCGGTGTTGATTATCGAGCCGCCGCCCTTCTTCACCATGTGCGGCAAGGCGTACTTCATCCCGAGCCATACGCCGCGCAGATTGACGGCGATCACCCGGTCGAAGGCGTCCTCGCTGAGCTGCGCCATGAATGCGCTCTCGCCCTCGATTCCGGCGTTGTTGTATACGATGTCCGGCACGCCCAGCTTCTCGACCGTCGCGGCGACCATCGTCTGTGCGTCTTCCCTTTTCGAGACGTCTGCGCCGAGCGCGATCGCTTTGCCGCCGGCCGTTTCGATCTCGCGCGCGGTTTGGGCGGCGGAACGCTGGTCGATATCGACGACCGCCACTTTTGCGCCCTCCACGGCGAAAAGCAGTGCGCCCGCACGGCCCATCCCGGAGCCGGCGCCCGTTATCAGCGCAACCTTGTTGGCAAGCTTCATACAGAGATCCCGTGCAGTTCCTTGGCGCAAACCCGTTCCGCACAATAGCGCATTCCGCCGCGTCGGCGTTAGACAAGCGCGATGGCCGCGGTTATCGAGTCCGCGCCGTGGCTGAGAGCGGCCAGGACAAGGCAGGCCGAAGGAGGGAAGGTAAGGGGGCGCTCAACGCGCCGCGGCCATCAATTCGAGTTCCTTCTCTCCCAGCCCGTGCAGCAACAGCGCCTGCGCATGCGCGGCCGAGACGTGCCAATGCGCGGTGAGGCCGCGAACCTCGTCCTCGGAGGGCATCACGCCCTTACGGTACGCGATACCGATCGCTTTGCGCACGCCGAGGTCGCCGGCGACGACCCGCGGCCGTCCCAGCGTGCGCGCTAAGATCCACTCCGCCGTCCACACGCCAATTCCGCGAAGCGCCACCAGTTCTTCGATAACCGCGGCATCGGAGAGCGCCGCGAGACGCTCCACGCTTACCCGGCCGCCCGTGACCGCCTGCGCCACGGCGACGATATACTCGGCCTTACGATTGGTGAACTGGAGCGCGCGAATCTCGGCGGGCGCAGCGCTGGCCAGGCGCTCGGCGCTCAGGCTGTAGACGATCGTGCCGTCAACGACGTGTTTGTCGCCGAAGCGCTCCGCAAGCCGCCGCCGCGTCTCGGAGGCCCATCGCAAATTCACCTGCTGCGCGCTGATACATCGCAGGAGCGCTCCCAGCAGATTGAGCTGCAACACCGGCCTGAAGCCGCGGTAGCGCGTCTCCAGGCGCGCGAGGAGCGGGTCGGCGCGGCGCAACTCGGCAAAATGCCGCGGCGGCGGCACGAAGGTCGCGCGCACGGCGGCCATCACTCCCTCGGCGTAGTCGCCATCGTCGACCGTGACGCGAATTGCGGGGCGGGCTCGGGTTCCGGCGAACGCGATAGCGAAGGCGACCGTGCGTCCGTCGATCGCGATCGTGCGCACGAAAGTCCTGCCGTCCCATCGATCGAGCAGGTCGTCGCCCGAGCGGCGAAACATCTCGAGCGAGGCCGCCGGGTCGAGCGGGCCCGGCAACTCGAGCTCGAACGACGCTTCGCGGCGCGCCGCCACGCTCGTCATCCGGACTGATTTTCGAGCCACGTCGATTCGCATCCGCCGCCTTCTACGAACGTGGCGCGGGTCCGCGCCGTTTCATCATCGCGTTGGCCTCTGGGTACGTGATCGCGCCCGCCGTAAACGTATACGTACCCGCGCCGAGCAGCTCCTCGGCAACATCGCGCGCGAGCGCCAGTGCCGCGAGTCCCGGCCATGAACCGACGCTGACGCGCGCCACGCCGAGGCGTTCCAGCTCGCCGACCGGCGGTGAAGTAGGATGCGCGAGAATATTGATCGGCCCGTTGATTTGCGCGGCCAGCGCGCCGATCGTCTGAGCGTCGCGCACGCCCGGGACAAACAGGCAATCGGCGCCCGCCTCGCGGTAGAGGTTGGCGCGCCGCACTGCATGCGCGAGGCGGTCCTCAGCGGGGCCGACGCCGAGCAGGAAGACGTCGGTGCGCGCGTTGATCACGATCGGCACGCCGGCCTTCGCGGCGGCCTCGCGCGCGGCGGCCATCCGCTCGAGCGCCTGCGCGACTTCGTAGAGCTCGCCGCGATGCTCCTGCACTCCGTCCTCGAGGTTGATTCCGACCGCGCCCGCTTCGACCACCATCCGGACGGTCTCGGCGACTTCGGCCGGTGTGCGCCCGAAACCGGACTCGATATCCGCGGTGACGGGAGCGTCGACCGCGCGCGCGATTCTCGCGATTGCGGCGACGAACTCGCCGCGCGGCGCGGACTCGCCGTCGGCGTAGCCGATCGAATGCGCCAGCGTCGCGCTGCTGGTGGCGATCGCGCGGGCGCCGGCGTCTTCAACGGCGCGTGCGCTCATCGCGTCCCACACGTTGACCAGCACCAGGATGCGCGAGCGGTCGTGCATGCGGCGTAAAGCGTCGGCCTTTTGTCGTTGCGTGTTTAGATCCATGGCGGGTGACCTCTTCAGTCCAGGCTTGCTCCTTAGCTCAGAGTTGGCTGAATGAAAAGCTTGAGCCGCGTGCCGCATGCTGATCGATGATTGTTACCAAAATGGGAAACTGATATATTGACAGCAGTGCTGATTACCGGGAAGCCCGTCATCGACGAGTACATGAAGGGGCGCCGGGGTCAGCGAGGTTTGGAAACCGCGGCACGGCAATGCGACGCGTGGTGGGCCGAGGTGAGCCGGGCAAAATGGCAAAATCCGATGGAGTTGAAGCGGATGTATGCTGCAGCCAGCCTGGTAAGAGGCAACCGTGTGGTCTTCAACATTTCAGGCAACAATTATCGGCTGGTCGCGCGCGTGAACTATCGGGCGCAGGTTGTCGATATTCGTTTCTTCGGCACTCACAGCGAGTATGACAAGGTCGACGTGGCGAGCGTTTGAGGGGCGCCGCTGCGGGAGAAACTATGAAGGTCCAAGTGATCGCGATTGCCAATGATCAGGACTATCGCGCGGCAAAGACTCTGATGGAGTCTTTGATGGGCGCTGAGACTGATCCGGAAGTATCGCGTCTGCGCGCACAGGCGCTGCTGATCGCAGCGTGGGAGCAGGCCAAGTCGCCTACGATACCTCCGGATCCGGTGGAGGCAATCAAGTTTCGAATGGAGCAGATGGGTCTCAGGCCCCGCGATCTGGTGCGGACGTTTGGGACGCGATCCCGCGTTTCGGAAGTATTGGCCGGCAAGCGGCGGATGTCATTGCCAATGATTCGACGGGCTTGCCGGGATCTTGGTCTGCCGGCGGAAGTGCTGATCAGATCTGAAGTGGGGCGCCGGCGCATAGAGAAAAGCATCAGCGGAAATCGTGCGAAGGGGGAAGGGCGGCGCCCAGGCGCAACTCCTTGAAACGGCGCGCGCGGATCGCGACCACTCCGTCCTGCTTCTGCAACACGCCCTCGACCATCAGGATCGCCGCATTGTGCAGCAGCGTGCGGTTGGCCTGGAACAGATCGGGAATGACTATCGCATTGGATATTCCGGTTTCGTCCTCCAGCGTGAGAAAGAAAAATCCCTTGGCTGTGCCGGGACGCTGACGCACGATCACGACTCCGGCGGTTTTCACCCACGCGTCGTGTGCCGCCTCCGCTAAATCGGCGGCTGCGAGCACGCCGCTTGAGCGCAACTTCTCGCGCATATGCGCCATCAGATGAGGCCCGATAGTCAATCCGGTGGCCGCGTAATCGGCGCGGGTCTCCGACACCGCGTCCATCCCGGCCAGCGGCACGGCACCCGCCGCCGGCTCGACGCCGGCAAAAAGCCCGCGCGGATCGCGCTCGACCGCCGCCGCCTGCCATAGCGCCGCCCGCCGGCCCATCCCGAAAGCCGCAAAGGCTCCCGCGTACGCGAGCGCGTCGAGTTCGCGGCGGTTGGGCGCGGCGCGCGCGGTGAAGTCGGCGATCGAAGCGAACGGACGGATCGCGCGCTCGCGCTCGATTCCCGCTCCGGTTTCCGCGCGCAGTCCCGTGACGTACTTGAGGCCGAGGCGCAAAGCGAACGCCCCCTCACCCTGACCCTCTCCCCCCGAAGGGGGCGAGGGCATTGAAAAGGGAGAGGGGCAAGTGTCCGTCTCTTTCTTCCTGCCCTTCGTCGCTCTCTCCTTGTCCAAGCTTCCAATTCCCTCTCCTTGTCCAAGGAGAGGTTCAAAATGTCCGGCACGCGAGTTATGCAAAGCTCTTGTGTCCAAGGAGAGAGTTGGAGAGAAGTTTTTTCGCTCCAGCGTGCAGCGCCAGTCCGAGCGGGTCACGTCGATCGGCGCCATCACCACGCCGTGGCGCTCGGCATCCTTGACCAGGGTCGAAGGATGGTAGAAGCCGAGCGGATAGCAGTTGAGCATCGCGGCGAAAAACGCCGCCGGATGATGGCACTTGAGCCAGGCCGAGGCGTAGGCGATGAGCGCGAAGCTGGCGGCGTGCGATTCTGGAAAGCCATAGAGCGCGAACGAGGTGATCGATTGCACAATCCGGTCGGCGGTCGCGCCGGTGATCCCGTTGCGCGCCATCCCTTCGCGCATCCGCCGCTCGATCTTTTCCATCCGCGCCGCCGAGCGCTTAAATCCCATCGCGCGCCGCAACTCCTCGGCCTCGCCGCCACTGAAGCCCGCCACCGCCATCGCCATCCGCAACAACTGCTCCTGGAACAGCGGCACGCCGAGCGTGCGGCGCAGAATCGGCTCGAGCGCGGGATGGTCGTAAACGATGGATGCGCGGCCGGCGCGCCGGTCGAGATAAGGATGGACCATCTTTCCCACGATCGGCCCGGGCCGGATGATCGCGACCTCGACCACCAGGTCGTAGAACGTACGCGGCTTCATTCGCGGCAGCGTCGCCATCTGCGCGCGGCTCTCGACCTGGAAAATGCCGACCGTGTCGGCGCGCGAGAGCATCGCGTATACGTCGGGATCGTCGGACGGCAGATGGGCGAGGTCGACTTCGACGCCTTCGCTCTGGCGCACCAGCGGAATCGCCTCCTCCAGCACGGCCATCATCCCGAGCCCGAGCAGATCGATCTTGATGATTCCGAGGTCGGCGCAATCCTCCTTGTCCCACTGGATCACGACCCGCCCCGGCATCGAGGCCGGCTCCAGCGGCACGACTTCGTCGAGCGGCCCCGCGCCGATCACCATCCCGCCGCTATGTTGCCCGAGATGGCGAGGCAGGTCCTGGATCTGGCGCACCAGCGTGACCAGCCGGGCAAGGCGCGGAGTCTCGACGTCGACGCCGCCGCGCTTGAGCAGCGCCGCCAGTTCGTCGTTGCTGTCGCGGAATTCGTAGACGTAGTTAAGCCGCGCGAGGCGGTCGATATGTTCGGGCGTGAAGCCCAGCACCTTGCCGATCTCGCGCACGGCGCTGCGCGTGCGGTAGGTGATCACGTTGGCGGTCATCGCGGCGCCGCGCTCTCCGTAGCGGCGATAGACGTACTGGATGACCTTCTCGCGCTGGTCGCCGCTCGGCAGATCGATATCGATGTCGGGCCATTCGCCGCGCTCCTCGGAAAGGAAGCGCTCGAACAGGAGTTCCATCTTGACCGCGTCGACCGCCGTGATCCCGAGCGCATAGCAGACCGCGCTGTTGGCCGCCGAGCCGCGCCCCTGCGCCAGGATCGCGTTCTCGCGGCAGAACTGCACGATGTCCCAGACGATGAGGAAATAGCCGGCAAGCTTAAGCCGCGCGATTATTTCGAGTTCGTGCGCGAGCTGGCCGAGCACTCGCGCGCCGGGCGCCGCGCCCCATCGCTCGCGCGCCCCGGCTTCGACCAGCAGCCGCAGGTAGCTATCGGGCGTCTCGCCGGGCGGCAGCGGATAGCTCGGAAAGCGGTAGCCGAGGTCGCAGAGCTTGAACCCGCAGCGTTCGGCGATCGCACCCGTGGCGGCGACCGCGCCGGGCAGATCGCGAAACAGCGCGGCCATCTCCGACGGCGATTTGAGCCGCCGCTCGGCGTTGGCCCATAACGCCCGCCCCGCCTCCTCCAGCGTGAGACCGAGCCGGATGCAGGTGAGCGCGTCGAGCAGCGCGCGGTCGGTGCCGGTATGGCATACGTCGTTGGCCGCGACGAGCGGGACGCCGGATGCCGCGGCGAGCGCGGCGAGCCGCCGATTGAGCCGCTCCTCGGCGGGATCGAGATGGCGTCCAAGATCGATATAAAAATTGCCGCGGCCGAAGATCGCGCCGAGCCGGTCGCACAGCGCGCGCGGATCGCCGCCGCGAGTGAGCGCGAGCGCAAGCGGACTGCGCGCGCCGCCGGCCAGACAGATCAATCCCGCACCGTAGCGCTCGAGATCATCAAGCCTGATGCGGCTCTCCCCCTTGGCGGGATATTTTGGCGCACGCCCTTGCTCGATTTCGACCGGATTAAGCGGCCGCATCTTCGAAGCGGTGATCATCCGGCACAGATTGCGATAGCGCTCGCGATCCGGCACCAGCACGTAGAGCCGCTGATCGCTTGCATCGCGGGCAGCCGGCGCGCCAGGCGAAGACAGATCGAGCGTCAGTTCCGCGCCGACGATCGCGCGTATCCCGGCGCGCTCGGCGCCATGGTAAAAACGCGGCGCGCCGTACAACCCGTCGCGATCGCCCATCGCCAGCGCCGGGTAGCCGAGTTCCGCGGCGCGCTCGACCAGGTCTTCGGGCAGCGCCGAGCCTTCGAGAAAACTGAACGCGCTGCGCGTCCGCAGCTCTATATATTTCACCATTGATATGAGGTTCGCCGCGTTCCAGTTCAGCGACGATTAGTCGTAAATCCCATCGACGTACCATTCGCCCGAGCGCAGATCGCAGAGCAGCCGATACACGCCGCCGTCCTCCAGCGCGACGTCGTAGTAATCGCGCGCCGCGCCGGGCACTCCCTGATGATGGTCGCCGCCGCCGTTGTCGCTATGCGACGGCGCCGCCGCGATCCGCCATGGCCCGGCGCACGAGACCACACGCCCGCCGAAGTCCGCGCCGCGCACGAACTCCGGGGCGTCGCCGCGAGTGCATAGCACCTCGACCTGATGCGGCGGCCGAACCGCCCGTATCGCCAGTTGCGCCACGGTGGTGCCGGCGGCCGGGCTTTTCGCGGCGTCGCGATCCGCCATCGCCGTCGTGCCGTTTTGCGCGAGCGCCGGCGCCGGCGTGACCGCCGGACGCGGTGCGAACGGGCCCAGCTCGATCGCATCCGGCAGATGAGAATTGCGGGGCATCAGCGTGCCCACTTTCCCCGGACCGCATAGCGCGGCCAGCCGCGCGAGCGTGACGTGCAGCCGCTCGGGTGCAGGGCAGGGCGGAGCAAACATGTCGGCCTGCGCGGCGCGCGGCGCGCGCGGCTCGACCGTGATACGGATCGCTTCCACCGCCGCGGCCGGCGGCGCGGACTCGAGGTTGAGCAGGATGAGCGCGAGCAGCGTGCGCGCTTCATTGGTCGGCGCGGGCAGCGCGACGCGGCGGACGTCGCGGCGGCGGCCGTCGAGTTCGAGCGCGAGCGCAATTTCGCCGGCCGCCATCCCGCGCAACTGGAGCCGCTCGACCACCCGCTCGATCATCGCGCGCATCACGAAGCCCATCGCCTCGAGGCTGTCCACGCCCCATTCGAGTTCGACCGCCTCGGCGAAATTTTCAGCCGCCCGGCGCGCGATCAGCGGCGTGCGGCACTCGCCGCGCGCGATCCGTATCAGCTCGACCGCGCGAGCGCCGAGCCGGCTGCCGACCGCGCGAATATCCAGCCGCGCCAACTCGCCCAGCCGCCGGATTCCCCATCGCGCGAGCGTCTGCTCCAGCTCCGCGCCGTCGCGGCCGCCGCCGCCCGCGGCGCCGTCGAGCTTGAGCAGGTCGAGCGGCAGCCAGTTGAGGAATTCCTCTTCGCGGCCAGCCGCGATCGCCCGCGCCCCACCGCATCGCGCCGCCAGCAGTGCGACTTCCTTGCTCGACGCGATTCCGACTGCCGCGTCCATCCCGAGCCGCGCCACCCGACCCAGCGCTTCCTGCGCAAGTCCGGTCTCGATCGTCTCGGCATCCATCGTCTCGACCGGCGATTCCGTCATCTCCGACGGTGATGATGATGCGTTCGTTTTTGCGCTCGCGCCTGCGCGATGCGAATTGGCACGGAGACGCTGATGGAGCCGCTCGAGGCCGCCGAGATCGAGATAAACTTCGCCATCGGCGCCGGCCTCGACCAGCGGCGAGAACGACAGGGCGACATCGACGAGCGCCTCGGCGGCGGACGCTTCTGCCACCTGCGAGCGGCTCATCACGGCCAACCCCGCGGCGGCCGCGCGCGCCCTTGCGACCGTCATCCCGGCCCGCACACCCATCGATCGCGCGTGCGCCGACACGAAGCGGCATTCCATGTTGGCGATGCCGGCCGCATCGCGCCGTCCGCCCGATTCAATCAGCACCAACGGCCGATCACGCAGCTCGGGGCTTTGGCGTATCGCCGCGGCGAGCGGAAAATCCGCGACCAAAATGCATGCGATTCGATTGCATGAGATCTGGGGGCTAGCCGCGGATGCGATGGTATTGGCGAAGGTGCTGTGCGGCGGTGGCAAAAGCGTATCGCGCGCCGCCTGGGTGGCGGCGATAACAGTGGGTTTCGGCGATAGGCGTCGTTCGATCATTCGATCGCTGCAAAAAAAATCACAGGCCGGCATTCCATGCCGGTTAAGCAATCACCGGCATTCCATGCCGGCTTAGGACGGACATCACCTGGCGTATTCGTAAGCCCCGCCTCGGTGTGGTCGCCTTATCGATTGCGCCCGTGGGCGATCACGATACGATTCGGCCGCCGCCGCGGGCTCGGCGATCCGAGTTGCTTGGGCCGACGCGGATGCGCCAATCGGCATCGCGAAAGACCTTGGCGCGGGAGAAGTCGACGCGGGAGAAGTCAAATCGACGAGCGCGCGCCACGTCGCCGCCTGGCCCGAGCCGCCGAGCTTGTTGCGCGCCACGTACGCCTCGACCCGCATCCCGTCGAACAACGCCGGAGCGTCCGGCGCCGTGCGGCTGAAAAAGGGGCGGATGCGGCCGAGCACGAGGCTGAGCACGGCGAAGGTTCCGCACGTCCGGCGCTCGGCCAAGACGATAACGGCGGCGCCGCTGCGCTCGGCCGCGCGCGCCAGCCTAAGCGCTGTGCTCAGGGTGAGCGTTCGCGCGTGGCCGCCCATATCGATTACGACCAGGCCGAAACCTCCCGCGCCTAAAACCATCTCGGCCGCCAACAGCGCCGGTTTAATCCCCGCCTTCGGCGACGCGTTGGATCGCGTTGGCGCAAATTCAGCGGCCGGCGATTCGGCCGAATCGCGCGCGCGCACGGCCGCGTCGGTGCCGACCCAGAGAATCCGCGAGAGGTCAGCGCCCGCTGCGGCGATACTGTGCGGGTCGAACGCACCCGCCGAATCGATCCACGCCGCGACCTCGCCGCGCCGAGTGGCGATAGCAGCGAAAGAGGCGGCGAGCGAAGTTCGCCCAAACCCGGGCCGTCCGACGATTTCGCTCACCCGGCCGCGTACAATGCCGCCATCCAGGATGGTGTCGAGCGCGACAATGCCGGAGCGCAGGCGGCGATCCTTGCGGGTAAGCTCGCGGCCGCGAAAAACTCCTGAAAATTCAGCTATTTGCCGATCGGTAAGAGTGCGAAGAGGCGCGCTTGCGGGAGACTGCGCGACGATTTCGATCAAGGCGGTAGGAGAGGCGGCCATGATCTGATTTTCGCTTTTTATTCGTATTTGTCAAACGGGAAATCATTCGCGAATTATTTCATAATGTTTAGTCCTTGATTCTTCATCTTCTCCTCGGGTCCCCAATTATTCGAACGATGGCGAGGCACTTCGTACATCACGTAAGCACGTTCAGAAGACAAAGGTTCAAATGCTACCAAAAGTTGACTGTTATCAAACGAAACGTGTCAAATGCGGCCGCCGTATACTTCTTTGTTGTGAAAGCATACGGTTAGAGCTGTCTCCTACGGAACAGATCCTCCATTTCGCCCGCCGGCTGACGATGGAGTCGTCGCGATCTCCTGAAGCCGGCCGTTAAGGGTGTATTGAGCAACCTGCGTGCAGTACGGACGCGAGCGTCTGGCGCATGACAGGCAAAGGGAATTGTCGATGACTGGATCGCCTGCGCTGCGTGAAAAAATGTACCGTGCGTACCTCGAATTTTTCGAGATCGCCGAGACCAAGCGGCGTTGGAATATGTTCAACGACGTGCCGTGGGAGGCGCTAGACAGTTCCATCAGCGGCGAGCAGAAAGCGGCCCGTATCGAGGTTTTCTGCGCCGAGGAGCTCTACTTGCCGGACTACAGCGCGGGCGGCGTCGAGTTGACCCGCTCGATGTTCGGCGCGGCGTGGTTCCAGGCCTGCTGGAGCTACGAGGAATCCAAGCATGGACTGGTATTCCGCGAGTACCTGACGCGCTCGGGCCTGCGCTCGGAGGCCGAGATGGCGGTCTTCGAGGAACGCGTGCTCTCGAAGGTCTGGCGTCTGCCTTTCCAGACCCGCCGCCAGATGGCTTGCTACGGCGCGCTCCAGGAAGCCGCGACCTTTCTCGCCTACAAGGCGCAGAAGGACAGGGCGGTGAGCGAGGGCGACAAGGTGCTGGAGGCGATTTTCTTTTTCCTCAGCCGCGACGAAGCCGCGCACGCGGGCTTCTACCGCGCCGCGGTCGAGCTTGAACTGGACGAAGACCGTAATGGTACGCTGGCCGACCTTGCCTTCGTGATCGCAAATTTCAAAATGCCGGGCGACGGCCTGATTCCCGACTACCAGGAGCGCTTGCGCACCACGGGCGCCGGGATCAGCGCGCGCGCATTCCTGGAGCGCGGGTTGCTGCCGACGCTGCGCACGCTCGGCACCACTCGCGCGGAACTCAAGGGCGCGATGGCGCGGCTCGGCGCCGCGAGCGTCGAAACCGCCGCCACACTCGCTAAATAATTTTCGCACTTCCGGGAGCAGCGGCGCGCCATCTGCGGCGGCCGCTTTCATTGCGAGCGCATCGTCATTCTCCGCGAATGCATTTTTTATGCTATCGATGCATCCATGAAGATCACCAGATTCCATGCCACCGATGACGGCGGGTCGCGCTTCGAGGAAATCGAACTTCCAGTGACCCAGGAACGGGTTGACCCGTTCGGCAATGTCATGCACCAGTCAAGCGCGTTTAACTCGCCCAGCGTGAGGTTCGTCGAGCTTCCGCCCACCTTGGACCAGAGTTGGCATCACGCTCCCGCGCGGCAGATCGTGTTCGTGCTGTATGGAGTGGTCGAGGTGGGCACCAGCGACAATGAGAAGCGGCGATGGGGCGCCGGCTCGGCATTCATTCCCGACGATCTGAGCGGCAAGGGCCATCTCACCCGCGTGATCGAGGGTCCCGCGATGCTCGCGTTCATCGAGTTGCCGCCAGGATTCGATTTCGATCGATGGTCGAGCTAGCCGCGTTCTACTCTGTATAAAGAGCCTCTATAGGCGGTGCGCGCGTTGACGGTCGGCGCACCCGCTTTCATTTCGTGTTCTATTTTTTCTTTTCTGAACTTTTCGAGCACGCGTTTACGCGTTAACCAGACGTTAACTGGCGCGGGTACAATTTCCGCGCGAAATGTGGAACCCGGCGCTCCTCACCTCCGTTATGTATCGGAGGGCAACTCTCCCATAGCGGGCGAGTGTTCGTATCAACGGATACCAAGGAGGAGGATCCGAACAAATGAATTATCAGTGTTTTTTCTCGAAGCGTTTTTTAACCAAGCCTTTTTTAACCATGATGGCGGCCGCGGCCATCATCGCATTGGCGCCGCTCTCGCGCGCCGACGCGAACGGCTTCCTGCAAACCAATCTCGTTTCAGATGGTTCGGTTGCGGCGAAAACGACGGATCCACATCTGGTGAACCCCTGGGGAGTCGCGTTCTTCCCGGGCGGCCCGTTCTGGATTTCGGATAACGCGGCCAGTCCCGATGGCGTTTCGACGCTCTACGATGGGATAGGAGACATAGTTCCACTCACGGTGACCATACCTGCTCCCTCCAATGACACTAGTGCCGGAGCACCCGGGCCCTCTGGCATGGTTTGGAATGGCAACCCGATGGCGTTTGCGGTCGGAACCACCACCATCACGCCGGCGGCAGCGCTGTTTATGTGGGCGACCGAGGACGGAACGATTGCCGCCTGGCAGCCAGGCTTCGGGGCTTCGGGTACCTCGTCAGCTGTCACCGTTGTACCCAACACCAACCTCACCACGGGCCCAGTGTATAAGGGGCTCGCAATAGGCAATAACAGCAGGGGGCTTTTCCTGTACGCCACCGATTTCCGGAGTGGCACGATCGCGGCGTGGAACAGCACGTTTGGTGCCGACACCATACTCGACGCGAAGTTTATCGATCACACCATCCCCAGTTCATTCGCGCCGTTCGGAATTCAGAACATCAACGGTCAGCTCTGGGTCACATATGCCAAACAGGACGCCGCCAAACATGATCCAGTGCCTGGCGCGGGCCGCGGTTTCGTTGACGTCTTCGATACGGACGGCAACTTGCTCCGGCATTTCGCGACGCGCGGCGTGCTCAATGCGCCTTGGGGCGTGGTGCTGGCCCCGGCGCACTTCGGCGAGTTCGGCAACGCCATACTGATCGGAAACTTCGGCGATGGAAAGATCACCGCCTGGAATCTCCAGACCCGCGACTTCATCGACTGGATGCGAGACGATCAGGGCAAGGTAATAAAGCTCGGCACACTGTGGTCGTTGGTCTTCGGTAACGGTCTGACTTCCAGCCCGCAGACGCTGTACTTCACCACCGGCCTCGAGGCGGAGATGCACGGTCTGTTCGGCACACTGACAGCTAACTAATATCTCACCGGGTTAAAGCAGGGGCGCGTGCCGCGATAGCACGCGCCCCTGTAGCTATTCGCACTGCCGCCGCGGCGCCTTAGTGGCGCGGCGGCGCATCCACGCGCACCTCACCACCCGTGACCTGATTCTGGACTGAAAACGCGTCGGAACTCTTCTGGCTAAAGCAGCCGGGAATATTTTGCGCCAAATCTCAGTCTGCACTACTGAGAGCGGCACTCATTACGTGCAAAGCCGGGAGAAAGCGGAAACCGTTTACGCCGACGTGCGTCATTAATATGTCCGCACAACTACAACACCACTCGCAGAGATAAGGAATTGCGAAAAGGAGTAACGATGAAGATTTTCAAAACCACAGCAATTGCCCTGATGTCGGGTTTGCTAATAGGTGCCGCATCGATGCCGGCAGGATCCGCCACGGGCAAAGACCAGGTGATGATAGCTGAGAACATGCCGACAAAAGGCGGAGCGCCGTCGTCGCTCGGCGTCCGCAGCCCGGTTGAGCAGGCTCGAACCGCTCTCGCCTCACCGCGGAGCCAACCGAATTGCAGGCCTTCGCACCTTTACTCTGACGGTGTCGTGGGCGACCCGGATAGCTGCATCATGGGCGACATTCTGAACATCGGAGGCACGCGTGGCGGCGTAGCCGGTAGATAGCGTTGATACCGCAAGAGGAGAATGCAAGTTGAATACAGTAAGTATCTTGTCTCACATATCAGACCACCGCACTCAAACGCATCGAAACAGCCACGGTCCAGACCACACCCTTCGGCGCTTTGAGGAGCTACGCAACAGGATCGCTCCGCTTCATGACACACTACTGAACCATCCCATCTACGCCGAAGTGGACTCGCTGAGCAGACTACGCGAGTTCATGCAAATCCACGTGTTCGCGGTGTGGGATTTCATGTCATTGGTGAAACGGCTTCAGCGTGAACTCACGTCCAGCAGTTTGCCGTGGATGCCACCCGTGAGTTCGCGAATCGCCCGATTTGCGAACGAAGTTGTGCTGGGCGAAGAAAGCGATCTGGGTCTGGATGGTATGCCGATTAGTCACTTCGAGTTGTACTTGCGCGCGATGGAGGAGATCGGCGCCGACACTACCCTGGTCAAGGGCTTCATGTCACAAATAGACCTCGGGGCGCACTACGCAGACGTGCTCGAGGAAATGAATGTTCCCCCGGGCGTGGCGGAGTTCGTGAACGAGACGCTACGCTGCGCAATTCAAGGTTCGCTGGTGGAGGTAGCGTCCTTTTTCTTCTTTGGTCGTGAAGATGTAATCCCGGAAATGTTCGAAAGGCTGCTCAAATCGTGGGGCAACGCGAAGGCCGCAGTCCCGCACTTCGCTTACTACCTTGAACGGCATATCGAGTTGGACGGCGATAGCCATGGTCCGTGGGCGCGGGAGATGCTCACGGCGCTGGCCGGGCAGAGCGAGAGCAATTGGAAAGAGGCGGCCAGTGCCGCGGAGCGCGCCATTTCCAGCCGCATCAAGCTCTGGGACAGTGTCCTGGCGCACCTCAGGAATACGGAAAAGAAAAGGGGCGGCGCTTTGTTCGCCAATAACGGCGCGTAACCGGATGCCGCGGCGGTGATGGAATGGAACTCGTGGTTGCGGTACGTGAACGGACGATCGTGCCAGCCGCCTTGTTGCTATTCGCACCGCCGCCGCGGCGCGCCAGTGACGTTTAGACTTCGCGGCGGAGTTGTTCGTCGATCAGCGCGGCGAGGCTCTCGCGATAAACCGACGGCGCGAGTTCGCCCAGCGCGGCCATCGCGATTCGTCCCTGCTCGGCCGCCATCGCGCGCGCCTCGGCGACGAGTTTAGGGTCGCGCAGCATCTTGAGCGCGCGCTCCAGCGCGGCGCCTTCCAACCGCGTGCCGTTGCCGATAATCGCCTTCAGTTCCGGATTCGCCGCCACCCCCAGGACGACCGGCAGCGAGGGAATACCCGCGCGCAAATCCGATCCGACGGGTTTGCCGATCTTTTCCTCGGGGCCGAGAATATCGAGCAGGTCGTCGATCATCTGAAAGGCCATCCCGACCGCGTTGCCGAGATGCTGCATCGTGTCGATAGTCCGCTCGGGCGCGCCCGCGAGGTCGGCCGCGACCTTGCCGCCGGCGGCGAACAGCGAGGCGGTCTTGCGCGCGATCACGGCGAGGTAATCCTTGAGGCTGGTGGCGGCGTTGTGCCGCAGCCGCCCCTCCATCACCTCGCCCTCGGTCAACTGGATACAGGCCTGCGCCGCCGTGCGCACGAGGTTTTCTTCAAAGCGGCCGCAGAGCTCGAAGGCGCGGCAGAACAGGTAGTCGCCGGCAACCAAGGTCGCCGCCGAGCCGTAGCGCGCGAGCGCCGACGGCTTGCCCCGCCGCAGCATCCCCCCGTCGATGATGTCGTCGTGCAACAGCGTGGCGGAATGGATCAGTTCGATCGCGATCGCGGCGTCGATCGCGTCGAGCGCGGTGGCGTTGGTGCCGCCGCAAGCGCGATGCACCAGCAGGACGAACGCCGGACGCAGCCGCTTGCCCGCGCCGTCGACCAGGTAGTGGCAGATTTCCGAGATCAGTGCCTCGTTGGAATCGAGCAGCGCGCCGAGCTTGGCTTCGGCGTTGTATAAATCGGCCTCGACCACGCGCGTGGGATTCGCCGTCGCGGCGGCCGGCATGATCGAGGCGGCGGCGGCGCTCATCTTGTTTCGGTCCACGATCCTCACATCCCCCGGGTCATCGGAACAGATCGATCTCGGCGGGGCGAATCAGCACTTTCGCGCTGCCCTCGCTGGGCTCGTAGGCGTAGCCGCGCACCAGCACGGCCGGGATTGCGCCCGCCTTGGGCATCAGCAGGCCCGCGCCCGCCGCGATTTCGTCGGCGATCGCGATCACCGTGTGATGCAGTTCGCGGCCGCTCAAGTCGCTTGCGCCGCGCAGATCGAGCATCGGGTTCATCCCGGCGATTCCCAGGCAAACCTCGGTCAGGCCGTCGCGCCATGGACGCCCGAACGTGTCGGTCACCAGCACCGCAATCTCGATCCCGGTGATTTTGCGAATCTCCTCGCGGATGCGCGCGGCGGAGCGGTCGGCGTCCTCCGGCAGCAGGATCGCGCGTCCGTCGGCCATGCTGTTGGACTCGTCGATCCCGGCGTTGGCGCAGACCCATCCGGGCCCGGTTTCGACGATCAGCACGCCGTTATCCATGCGCACGATACGGCTGGTCTGTCTCAGCACCAGCTCGACCGCGCGCGGGTCCTTCTGCCAGCGCGCCGCATAGGCCGTGGCCAACGCGGAGGGTTCGATGTCGCCGAGCTCGCAGGTGCGTCCCTCGGCCTTCGAGATTACCTTCTGGCACACGACCAGGATATCGCCGCGCGCCGGCACCAGGCCGTTGGTGGCCATCGCCGAGCAAATCAACCCACCCAGGTTGTCGCCCTGGTTGATCAGCGGGATGCCCTCGATTGCAGTGAAGGTCACTGAACGCATTGCGCTTTCTCGAATCGAAGGTTCAGCCTACTACACCTCAAGCGCGCGCAGAACCACGTTCGCGAGCCGCGCCGAACGCGTTTCGTCGGCCATGATGGTGTCGGTGACGACCGCGCGCATCCCGAGTTTTTCGACCGCCGCGGCGGCGCGCCGGTCGGCGGTGTCGAGCACGAAGACCGCGCACAAGTCGCGGTAAAGCCGCGCCACGCCGAGCGCGGAGGGCTGATGCCCCAGCGCGCGCAACATCTTTGCCGCCGGGCCCTTTATCGCCTTGCCGCCGACGATCGGGCTTATCGCGGCGACGCGCGGGCGCACGCGGCGTATCGCCTCGCGCATCCCATCAAGGGCGAGAATCGGCCCGATCGAGACGAACGGATTGGACGGCGCGACGATCACCGCCTGCGAGCCGCGAATCGCGCCGAGCGCCGCGCCGAGTGGCCGCGCGCGCGCCGCGCCGCGCAGCTCGATTCGCTCGACCGTGCCGCGAAAGCGCCGGCGGACGAAGTACTCTTGAAACGGCATCGCGCCGCGCCCGCGCACTTTTACGAAAGTGCGCACGCGGTCGTCGCTCATCGGCATCACCTGCGCGCGCACGCCGTAGCGCCGCGCGAGCTCGGCCGTGATGCGGCTGAGCGGCTCGCCGGCGCGCATCCGTTCGGTGCGGAACAGGTGCGTTGCGAGATCGCGATCGCCAAGGTTGAACCAGGCCCGGCCGTAGAAGCGGGCGAGCGCGCCCAGCGTGTTGAAGCTTTCGCCCTCGAGGCCCCATCCGGTCGTCGGATTGGAGGCGCCGGCGAGCGTGTAGACGATCGTGTCGAGGTCGGGCGAGACGTGAAGTCCGTAGAACTCCTCGTCGTCGCCGGTGTTGACGATTACGCGCAGGCGCGGCTGGCCGGTCACGCGCACCAGGCCGCGCAGGAACTTAGCCGCCCCCACTCCCCCCGCAAGCGTGGTGATCGGCCTGGTGGACTGGTGAGGGAGACGTGGTGATCGGCCGCGCGCCATTCGGAGCCTTCTTCCCGTAGAGCTTCTTGTAAAGCGTGCTGCGTTCGACCGCAACCCGGCCCATCGCACGCGCCTTTTCTTCGATTAGCGTCGACCGGAACGAACTCGCCCGAATCGCCGCCGGCCTGGGCCGTGATGCTTTCCTCCATCAGCGTGCCCGAGAAATCGTTGCATCCGGCCTTCAGCGTGAGCGCGGCGAGTTCGACGCCGAGCTTGACCCACGAGGTTTGCAGGTTGTCGATCTGCCCGCGCAGGAACAGGCGCGAGGTTGCGTACATCTGAAAGTCGAGCGTGCCCTTGGGCGGTGGCTCGGAAACCAAGCCCTTGCGGAAGAGCACGGTGTTCTCGTGGATGAAGCGCAGCGGCACGAACTCGGTGAAGCCGTGGGTTTGTTTCTGGATGTCGCGCAGGAGGTTCAGATGGTTGACGACGTGGCGCGGGCTTTCGACGTGGCCGTACATCACGGTCGAGGTGGTCCGCACGCCGAGCGCGTGCGCGGTGGTGATGATATCGACCCAGGTGGCGACGTCGACCTTCTTGTGGCTCAAGATTTCGCGCACGCTGTCATCGAGGATTTCGGCCGCGGTGCCGGGAATCGATCCCAGCCCGGCCTCGCGCAGCATCGCGATATACTCCGGGTATTCCATCCGCACGCGGCGCGCGCCGAACATGATCTCCATCGGCGAGAACGCGTGGATGTGAATCTCGGGATAGCCGCCTTTGATCGTGCGCAGCAGGTCGCGGTACTTGAAGTCGGGCATCTCGGGATTGATCCCGCCCTGCATGCAAATCTCGGTTGCGCCGCGCGCCACCGCGTCGCCGACCTTGTTGAGGATGGTTTCGTCGGAATGATCGTAGGCGTCGGATTCCCAGCGCTGGCGCTTGAAGCCGCAGAACTGGCATCCGACGAAACAGATGTTGGTAAAATTGATGTTGCGGTTGACGACGTAGGTGACTTCGTCGCCGACGTCCTCTGCACGCGCCAGGTCGGCGCACTTGATCGCGGCCCGCAGATCGTCGCCCTCGGCGGTGTAGAGCCGCAGTCCTTCCTCGGCCGTCAGTTCCTGGCGCTCGCGGCTCCGTTTGAGCGCCGCGCGCACGGCGGGGCTGGCCTTATCCATCAGCGCGCCGAGCGGCGCCGCTTCGATCTCATCGACATAGTTGCGCAGCAGTTCCAGGTTCACGATGCACCTCCGCCGAGCTCCGCCCCGTGCCGGCTAAGCGCCGGGCGAAGCTTCGGGTCAACCCAATAATCATCGACGTATTCGGGATAAATTGCGAGCCGCTCGCGCAAATCGAAACCGGCCCGCGCGCAGCGCTCGGACAGCCGCTCGATATGCGGCCAGGGCGCTTCGGGATTGACGTAATCTTTGCTGAGCGGCGAAATGCCGCCCCAATCGTTGATACCGGCCGCGAGGAACAGCTCGATCTCGTTGGGCGAGAGATTCGGCGGCGCCTGCACGTTCATCTTCGGCCCCAGCACGATCCGCGCGGTCGCGATCGCGCGCGCCATCTCCAGCGCGTCGGGCTCCGGCGCGTCGGCCATCGCGATCTCCGGCTTGGCGCGGAAATTCTGGATGATCACTTCCTGGATATGGCCGTGGCGTTCGTGCAAATCGCGGATCGCGACCAGGCTCTGCGCGCGCTCGGCCGGCGTCTCGCCGATCCCGAGCAGAATTCCGGTGGTGAACGGGATTCGCGCCTCGCCGGCTTCCGCGATCATCCGCAGTCTGACCGCAGGGTCCTTGTCCGGGGCCCACTGATGCACCTCGCCGCGGCCGCGCAGCCGGGTCGAGACGTTTTCGAGCATCAGCCCCATGCTGACGTTGAGCGGGCGGAGCATCACCATCTCGTCGCGGCTCATGATGCCGGCGTTGGTGTGCGGCAGCAGACCCTCGTCCAGCGCGACCTCGCAGGCCCGCGCGACATAGTCGATCGTGCTCTGCGCGCCCAGGCGCGCCAGCGTCTCGCGGTATTCCTTGAAAGCCAGCTCGGGCTTGTCGCCGAGACACATCAGCGCCTCACGGCATCCGAGCGTGCGGCCGCGCCGCGACCATTGCGCGATCTCGGCCGGGGTCATCGTCCACGCTCCGGGCTCGCCCGGGTCCTTGCGAAACGTGCAATAGGTGCAGCGGTCGCGGCAGAGGTTGGTGACCGGCAGAAAAACCTTGCGCGAGTAGGTGACGACCCGTCCCTTGGCGCGATCGCGCAGCGTGCCCGCCGCCGCCAGCAGCGCCGGCAGTTCGTCCGCCGGACACTCGATTAGCGCGATTGCGTCGGCCTCGCCGAGGCGCACGCCATCGCGCGCCCGGTCAAGGATTTCGCGTATTTGCGGGGGTCCGGAGCGCCCCACAACCGATGAGGGCTGCGCAGTCGTCATGCAATCGCATTTTATAGGTTATTTCCCCAACCCCCGCAAACCGAGACCGCGCCCACCGCGCACACTGAACGTCGCCGTGTCCAGCGGGCGGCCCATCGAGTCGGCAATCGCGAGCGTGTGAACGCCGGGCGAGGGCGTCCAGAGCATCACGCCATTCACGGAGCCAAGCGTCTTGTGATCGAGCATCCAGCGCGAACCGCGGGCGCCGGCGTTTGCGACAAAGGCGACGCGCTGACGGTCAACGGGTATATCGGGGTCAAACGCGATCACGGTGTCGGGCGCGGGCGAGAGGATTCGCGGGGTGTCGTCGAGGTTGGCGGTCTGGCGATTCGGCTCGGTTCCCGCGATGAACCATTCCTGGCGCTGCGGCTCAACCGCCTGCGGGAACTCGACAATCCGCGACGTTACGCCGGCGGGCTTCGCAATCGCGCCGCCACCGAAACGCTGGTCGAGATAATTCATCACGTCGAGCCACACCGGCGCGGCACCGGTGATGCCGGTAACGTCATGCATCGAGGCGCCGGAGAAATTTCCCACCCACACGCCGACCGTGAAGCGGCCGGTGTAGCCGACGCACCAGTTGTCGCGCATGTCCTTGCTGGTGCCGGTTTTGACCGCACTCCAAAAGCGCGTGGCAAGCGCGTTCTCCAGCCCGAAAGTGGGGGCGCGGCTCGCGCGGTCGGCCAGGATGTCGGAGACGAGGAACGCGGTCGCCGCCGAGTAGATTTGCCGCGCGGGCTCAGGGGCGCCGCCGCTGGTAAGGCGCATCGCGGAGTAGCGGCCGCCGTTGGCGAGCGCGCGGTAGGCGTTGACGAGATCCCACAGCCGCACGTCCGCCGAGCCGAGCGCGAGCGCCGCGCCATAGTAGTCGCCCTGCTCGACGATTCCCGTAAAGCCGAGCGTGCGCAGATGCCCGGTGAAGGCTTCGACGCCCACCATGTCGATCGTTCGCACGGCCGGGACGTTGAGCGACGACGCCAACGCCACGCGCGTCGAGACCAGTCCGCGAAACTCGCGGTCGTAGTCCAGCGGCCGGTATAGCCCTCGCTGCTCGGGCAATTCGAGCGGCGTGTCTTCGAGCAGCGAGGCCGGCGTGAGCAGGCGTCGCTCGAGCGCGAGCGCGTAGAGAAACGGCTTCAACGCCGAGCCCGGCTGGCGCATCGCGCGCACGCCGTCGACATAGGGCGCGCTCGAAAGCGCGCCGGTCCCGCCGACGTAGGCCCAGACCTCGCCGGTGGAATTTTCGACCACCAACACCGCGCCGTCGTCGACGTTGCGATCGTGAACCTCGGCTACATGGCGGCGGAGCGCGTCGAGCGTGAAAGCCTGGAGGTCGCGATCGAGCGTGGATTGCGCGGTTAGACGGCCGTCGCGCAGGAGTTGCTCGGCGACGCGCGGCGCCAGCGTGACGCGAGTGAAGTCGCGTGCGCGGGCCGCGAGCGCCCGGTCAACCGTACTCGATATCTGTGTATCGATATCTGTGTACTGGAAATTTGTACGCTCGAAACTTGTGCACTCGACATTGCGCGCTCGCCCGGCACATCAGGCGACGGCGCGCGGCTGCCGATCGCGATACGCAACGCCTCGGCCCGGCGGCCAAGCGCGGCCGCGTGCGCATTGGGCGCCTTGATGAGCGCGGCCAGCACCACTGCTTCCGCCGCGTCGATTCCATCCGGCGTCTTGCCGAACATCACGCGTGAGGCCGCGCTCACGCCTTCGATCTCGCCGCGGTAGGTCACCAGGTTGAGATAGGCTTCGAGGATTTGCGGCTTCGACCATCGCCGTTCAAGCGCGAGCGCCGCGAGCATCTGGCGCAGCTTCTGCGCCGCAGTGCGCTGTCGCACACCGGCGCGCGCAAGTCGCGGATCGAGCATCGCCGCCAGTTGCATCGTGAGCGTGCTTGCGCCGCGTCCGCGACGGCCCGCGAGCCGGCCAGCGGCAGCCGCCGCGATCGCGGTGAAATCGACCCCATGATGGCTGAGGAAGCGATGATCCTCGGAGGCGATGACGGCTCGTTGCAGGGCCGGCGAGATGGCGGCGAGCGGAGTCCACGCGAGACGCCGCCCGTGCGCGTCGACGCGAAGCTCGTGGATCGGCTCGCCGTGACGGTCGAGCAATTGCGCGTCGGAAGGGCGCCATCGCGCGCGCACCGCGTCGAAGCTCGGCACGGCCGGCCAGAAAAGCGCGATCGCGGCCAGCAATCCCGCGACCGCGGCGAGCGCTGCGATACATGCGCCTCGGCATTTCATTCAGGGCCCGACCTCGAACGGCGCGTTGGGCAGTTCACCGAGCATCTCGGGCTCGTAGAGCGCCTCCACGCGCGTCGTCGGGAGTTGGAATACGCCGGCCTGATTGAGCCGAATCGTGTACTCGACCTCGAACGTGCCCTTGGGGATGTATTCATAGTAGGCGCGGAAGGCGTCGAACGGGCGTTCGACGAAGTCAGGCCAGTAGTAATTGTTGTTGCCGATATTTTCGCCAGCGGTCGCGATCGCCGAATCGCGGCGGAGCCCGGTGCCGAGATGCGAAGCGCCGGCCGGCAGCGGATCGTTCACCACCACCCACGTCATGTCGGTTTGCGCTTCGATCTTGAGATGCACGCGAACGGCGTCGCCGCGGCGCCATCCGCCGCTATGGTTTGTGTCCACAGCGCTCAGCGTGCGCGTGATCCGGTAGCCGCTGCTGAACGGCGACTTGAGCGGGATCGCGGCGCGCGTGCGAATCTGGACCCACGGATTTCCGCTGCCGTTGTGATCGATATCCAGATCGGCTTGCGCCGGCGGCCACGCGAGGCTCACGGTGCCGCCCTTGGGATCGTGGGCCCAATCGAGTTTTTGCGCGGCCGCCGCGAGCGACGCGGTGGTCGTTCCCGTGACCGGCACGGACTCGAAGGCACGCGCGAATTTCTCCACCGCGAGCGTGCCCCACGCGTTGGCCAACGTGGTCGCCCACGCGCCCCGCGATTGCAGGCGTACCGCGCCCTGCATCACACGCGGCACGTCGTCGTGCCACAGACTATTGTCAACCAACAGCAGGTCGAGCCGCAGCATGTTGCTCTCGCCGTCGGTCATCAGGCACCAGCACTGTCCGCCCGAAAGATGCGCGGCGGTGCCTTGCCAATTGAGCCGCGAGCGCACGATTTGCTCGGCCTCGGCGAGTCTGTGCGCGCGGTCGGGAACGTCGTGCATGCGGAGCAGGATGTTCCACCATTCGATAACCGTCGCGTCGGGCCACAAGTTGGGCTCGATGATGATACTGCCGAGCATCGCGGCGTTGGCCTGGCCGGCGCTGGAGAGCGCCTCGACCGCAGCGATTTTCCTAAGCGGAAGATCGGCGCCCGGCACCGCTCCGTAGCGCACCACGGTGCCCGCGATGAAGCCGCGCAAGCCGCGTTCCATCGCTTCTTCGGACTGCGGCGGAATTTTGAGGTCCGCCTCGTGCGCGATCGAGAAAACGTACGAAGTCAGGACGTCGCTGCCTTCGCGCATCTCGGGGAAGAACTTGAGCAGCCCGTCGCCGTCGAGGTACTGCGGCAGATCCGCGGCGATACCGTTCCACATCGACGGATCGGCGAGAGCGACCGCGCGCGACACCCGCTGCTCCAGGCACGTATACGGATACGCGCGCATCCAGTCGCGCACGCCGTCGAGCCCTGCGGTGAGCGAGGGCCTGAGCGCGACCTCCACGTCACCCTGGCCCACGAGCGCGTCGGCGGGCAACGCGACCGGCTCGGCGAGCGGCTTTTCCCATCGCATCAGCGTCGCCTGGTAGGTCCTCACCGGGACCACCGGCAGCACGCGCTGCGTTATCTTCAGATGGTCGGACGGCCCGCCGGCGATGGAGGCCGCGTCGACGCGGTAGCGCAGTTCGCTCGGACCCATCGGCACCGCCACTTTCCAATCGATAGATTTTCCTTCGCCTGGCGCGAGTTCGAGCACCTGCGGTGCAGGCTGGGCCGCGACGCCTTCGATCTTGGCGTTCACGGTCGCGGTGAAGGGCTGCTCGGAGGCGTTGCGCACGGTGAACTCCGCGTCGAACGAATCGCCGGCGCGGATTATCGGCGAGACTCCCGGCAGGATCATGAGATCCTGGGTGGACTGGATCAGCGTGTCGCCGGTGCCGAACATGTTGATAGCGCCGCTGGCGATCGCGACGATACGAAAGCTGGTCAGCGAATCATTGAGCGGGACGTCGATCGACGCGTTGCCCGCAGCATCGAGCGGCACCGTCGCTTTCCACAACAGCAGCGTGTCGAACAGCTCCCGCGTGATCCGCCGGCCGCCGCCTCCGCCCGGCGGCAGCGCCTTCAGTCCGTAGTGCCGCTTGCCGACGACCTCCATCTGCGCGGTCGAGGTGTCCACCTGGTAGGGCCGCCGGCCCATCATCGCGTCGAGCAGCTTCCAGCTATCGTTGTTTGCAAGCTCGAGCAGTCCCTGGTCGACCGCGGCGACCGCCACTTCGCTGCCCCTGGGCGGCGGTGCGCCGGTCGCGGTCCTGACCGCGATGTGGATCTTTGCCTTCTCGCGCACGCGGTAGACGCGATGCTCCGGCGTGACGGTTACGTTCAGCCGGTTGGCGCGCCATCCGACGCGAATCTCCGCGATCCCCAGCCTGAAGGCCGGCTTGGCGAGGTCGAGCATGCCGGTGGGCTTCGGCGATCCGACCCGGCCGCGAATCGCCAGCACCGACACGAACACGTTGGGGGCGTAGTCGCGCACGGGCAGCGTGATGACCGGGTTGTGGCCCGAGAGATGAATCACGGAGGCCGCGATAATTCCTTCGCGCTCCACGGCGACCAGCGCGGTGGCCTCCGCGAACGGCATCCGCACCTGGAAGCGCGCGACGTCGCCCGGCTGGTATTGCGGATGCTCGGGCAGCAGATCGATCCGATCCTCGTCGTTGCCCTCGAACCACAAGCGCTCATCACCGGGGATAAACACTTCGGTGTTCGCCTTGCTCGAGTTGCCGGCGTCGTCGCGCACGGTCGCTTGCACCTCAACCGAGCCGGTGAGCGAGGTCTTCGCGTCACACAGCAGCAGTCCGCGCTTATCGGTAACGCCGGAGCACAATCTGCCGGCGTGGCGCGTCTCGATCGTGTTGTCGTAGGCGTAAAATCCGCCGACCAGGCGCTTGCGATACGAAAACGTCTTGCGGGTGAAGATATCGACGTCGACCGGAGCGCCGGCGACGGGCTTGCCGCCCTCCGCGGCCACCGCGACGCGAAAACGCACGTGCCCGGGCGAGGAAACCCAATCGTCGGCGCGGATTCCGGCCAGCCATTTCGCCGGCCAGATAGTAGTCGAGTTGGAAACGGTCTGCGTCTCGCCGTTGGGGTCGCGGTATTCCATCTCCGCGCGCACGTCGGTCGGCGTGGACGCGCGCGCGATATCGGTTATCTCGGTGCGGGCGCCGCCCGCGGCGTCGAGCGTCAGGTCCTTGCGCTGATGGACTCCCGGGGGCTTCGCGGCCTCGAAACCCTGGTACCATTGCTCGCTGGCGACGGTGCCTTCCTTCACCTCGCCATTGGCGAAGACGAAATCCTCGAAATCGGGAAAGGAAACGGAGCGCGTCGGGCTGAATCTGGCTGCGCAGCGTGACCGCCAATCCGCTCGCCGCTCCGCCCGACAGATACTCCGCGCTGAGATCGACCGGGATGCTGGTGACACCGACCTGGACTTGCGCCGGCATCCGAACCGCCGCTTTCATCAGCGGCAGGCGGAATTCCTCGACTCGGAAATCCGCGGTCTGGATCTCGTTGGGGTAGGTCTGCGGTCCGACCTTAAGCGGCATGACGACCGAGTACTGGCCGAGACGCGCACCTTTAGGGATCGACCAGGTGGTTTCGGCAGTGCCCGCGGCGCTCCACTTGAGCGGGAAGTCATAGTGCTGATCGCCGCCGCCGGCGCGAATCGTCACTGTGGCGGGACGCTCGGCCGGCGGGACCATCGCGAAACCCGCGATGGTCTTGTCGCGCAGGAAGTGTTTCATGTGGACCGTCTCGCCCGCTCGCAAGAGCGGCCGGTCGAGTACGGTATGCGCCGCGAGGTTGGTCGGGCTCCATTCCTGCGGCAGATGGAAGCGCCACGATTCGATTCCGTAGCGCCAACTCGAATGGACGAAGCTGAAATCGTCGCCGAGCCGCGCCGTCACCAGCAGCCCCGACGCGAGTTCCTGCAGCGCCTGGGTCTGAGTCGTATAGAAGTCATACTTGGACGGCTTGAGGTCCTCGCACTTCGGAGGATTGTTCACGGCGTCGATCTTCGGCGCCAGCGCGAGTCCCTGACGATCGGTGGTGCCGGCCCACAGCCGATTGCCGTGACAATCGTTGATCGCGACCGCCGCCCCGGCGACCGGACGGGCGTCCTCAAGCGTGGTCACCCAGACCATCGAATTGGCGGCGCCTTGCTTGAAGTGGACCGAGAGGTTGGTGACCAGCGCGGCCGTCGGAACGTACATCGGGGCATTTTTGCCCAGCAGCGCGCTACCCAGGAGCGCGCTTTTCAGTTCCACGATATAGAGGCCGGGCTTGCCCAGCGGGATGCCGACAACCTCGAACGCCTTGGCGCCGTTGGGCTTCGGCATCGTGAAAGATCTAGGCGTGCCGTCCGTCGCGGCGTCCGCGAAGACCGAACGCGAGCGCTGAGCGCTCGCTACTTGCCGAAGCCACGAGAGCACGGTCGGCGCCACGGGCACCGCAAGTCCGAAGACCCGCGCGTCGATCCGGCTTAGAAAATCGCTTAGCGCCGCGCCGGTCGGCGCGGGTATCCCGCTCGTCTTGAGCCGCGCGCCGCGGAGCATCGGCTCGAGATTGCGCACTGTGACCGGCAACACCGGATCCGCCTCCTCGATAATTCCGAAGCGCGCCGAGAACTTTGCCAGCGGCGGAAACACGTCGGTCTTCACCGCCAGCGGAAAACGCGCGGCGTTGGAGAGCGGACGGCCGGTGTCGTCGGTAAGACCGGCGGGAATCTCGATCGTGTATTGCGTGGATTCGTTGAACGGGCCGGGAAAGGTCAGGTTGCGTATATCCGAGAGGTCCGTGCTGTCGGGGAGTTGCGCCGTGCGGCGCGTTCCGCCCGGGCCGACGATCGCGATTCGCTTCACGTTGTCCGCCGATATCGGCGCCGAAAACGTCAGCGCCATCGGAGTTACCGGCATGCACGCGGCCTGCGCGTTCTCGCGTTCGCATCGGAACTGCGCCTCGAACTCGGGGCGCACCTTGAAATTGATTTCCTGGGCCTGCGAGGTTGCGATTCCGCTCATGGTCGCGATGCCTTTGCCCCAGATGAGCTTTACGTCGGCGTTGGCGGGAAACGCCTGACGCGCTTGCAAGATGATCGCCGGACGATGGCTGATGAAATCGTCGAAGCGCTTGAGCAGCAGATCGCGGTCGGTGCCACTCATGATGCGCACGCCGACTCGCTGGGCCATCCCGTGCACCGCGAACTCGGCGTGGTCCAGCACCGTTTGCTCGACCGGTTCGGCGTCGAGGACGAGGATGAAGGCCTGTTGCTCGTCGACCCCGGTGCTGCCCATCCACGGCCTGGTTTCGATCACTGCCGGGCCGCCGGTGTCAAAGACGAATGGCGGATAGCTCTCGACGGCGACGCCTTTGAGCGTTTTCAGCCCCGGGACGAGCGTGAAGGTGCATCGCACGCCCGCCGGCAAGTCGTTGTCGAAGTCGTACGACCACTGCCGACTATCGATCCATCTCGCCGTTCCGTGCCAACGAGCAGTTCCGTGTTGCGGGCAATCAATCTGAAAGGGGGATTGCGTGACGCGCGGATCGCCCAGCGGAACCATCGGCTGTGAGAAACGGGCGACCACCTGACGCACGTTTTTGATTGTGCCTTGAGGCGAGAAGGTGACCGTCGCGGGCGTGGAATCGGCGCGAGCCACGGTGGGCGCGCCGGTCAGGCACATCAATAAGATGACAGCGATGCGGAAAATCGGAACGATGCGGGCGATTGAAACGAGAAGCCGTCGGCTGGCCGCCGGAGGCTGACCGGCTCTGGCTAAAAATGGGTTGATCGCAGTCCCCCTCCCAACCCCGGCGTCGTGTTTTGCGCAGCTACAGGTCTAACAACAGGTCTGCCGGGCCGCACCTGTCGCGAGATAATACCGGCGCCCCATCGAGGGAACAATCCTCGGAAATCCACTTGTCGCAAGCGCGACAAAAGGTCCTCTCGGCCTGACCAAGGCACTTTTGCGAAGCGCGCAAGGCTGCGATACTGCTAGTGTTTGTCGATGCCGATCGTCGAGGTGCATGATGGCTGAGGTCGAAGGCGCGAGCGCGCCAGCTACAAACGGCGCTACCCGCGTCGAATACGAACTGCAACTTTACTACTGGATGAAGCTTATCCGCGGCTTCGAGGATCGCGTCTCGCGGCTTCATCGGCAGAACAAGATTCTTGGCGGGGTCTACTCGGGCGCCGGCCAGGAGGCGATCGTCACCGGCATCTGCGCGCCCTTGCAGGAGGGCGACCTGGTGGCGCCGCTCCATCGCGACCTCGGGGTCTTCCTGATGCGGGGCGTCGACCCGGGACGCCTGATGGCGCAACTGATGGGCAAGGAAACCGGGCTTTCGCGCGGCAAGGATTCATTTCTGCACGGCGGCGACCTCGAGCACGCCGTCTTCGGCTCGACTTCGATGCTGGGGTCGTCGCTGCCGGTCGCGGTCGGCGCGGCCCTCAAGTACCACATCAAAAAGGAAAACCATCTAGCGGTGGCGTTCTTCGGCGAGGGTGCGGCCTCACGCGGCGACGTGCACGAGGCGATGAACTTTGCCGGCGTGCACAAGCTGCCGGTGGTTTTCGTGTGCGAAAACAATCGCTACGCCTACTCGACGCCGCTGGAGAAGCAGATGGCGATCGAGGACGTGGCCGCGCGCGCCGCGGCGTACGGTTTCAAGGGCCATGTGGTTTCGGGCAACGACCTGCTCGCCGTAGTCGAACTGAGCGAGCGCGTGATGCACCGCACGCGCGAGGGTGGCGGCCCCGTGCTGATCGAGTGCAAGACCTACCGCTACCGCGGCCATAGCGAGCACGACCCGGCGCTCTACCGCGACAAGGAAGAGCTGGTGGAATGGGAGAGCCGCGACCCGATTCCACGCTACGAGTTCTTCCTGGAGAAAAAGGGCCACGACCTGAAACGTATCCGCGAAGAAGTGGACGAGCGAGTCCGCGCGGTGGTCCAGACCGCGGTCGATTTCGCCGAGCAGAGCCCGATGCCCAAGCCCGAAGAGGCGCTCGAGGACCTGTACGCGCCCTCCGGCTCCTCTTCCAGCACCCCCACCACCACCGGCGCCGGCAACCATCGCGGGTCGTGACCCGAGTCGTAACCATCGTCACGCGCAATACCGATACTCGAACCTCAACTACTGGAGCACGATGGAAGTCACCTATCTGAAAGCGATTAACCAGGCGCTGCACGAAGAGATGCGGCGCGACGACAACGTCTTCGTGATGGGCGAGGACGTAGGCGAACTGGGCGGCGCGTTCAAGGTCACCGAGGGGCTGCTCGACGCCTTCGGCGAGGACCGCGTGATCGACACGCCGATCTCGGAGGCGCTGATCGTCGGCGCCGGAATTGGCGCGGCGATCCTGGGAATGCGCCCGGTGCTGGAGATGCAGTTCGGCGACTTTATCTCCTGCGCCTTCGACCAGATCGTCAACACGGCGGCGACGCTGCGCTACCGCCATGGCGGGAAGGCCTCGTGTCCGCTGGTGCTGCGCGCGCCCTCGGGCGCAGGCGTGCATGGCGCGCTCTTCCATTCGCAGAACCCGGAGGCGTGGTTCACCCGCGTCCCCGGACTGAAGGTGGTCGCACCGGCGACGCCTTACGACGCCAAGGGCCTGCTGAAAAGCGCGGTGCGCGACGACAACCCGGTCATCTACTTCGAGCACAAGCGCCTCTATCGCAGTGTCAAGGAGGACCTGCCCGAGGGCGATTTCACGGTGCCGATCGGGCCGGCCGAACTGCGGTTGGAAGGCCGCGACCTTTCGCTCATCACTTATGGCGGCACGATGCATCAGGCGCTCGACGCGGCGCGAATCGTCGAGAAGGAAGACGGACTGAAGGTCGAGGTGCTCGATCTGCGTACGCTGCTGCCGCTGGATCGCGAGGCGATCCTCGCGACCGCGCGCAAAACCGGCAAGGTCCTGATCGCGCACGAGGACCGGCTGACCGGCGGTATCGGCGGAGAGGTCGCGGCGATCATCGCCGAGCACGCCTTCGACTATCTCGACGGGCCGATCCGGCGCGTCGCCGCGCTCGATACGCATGTCGCGTTCAGTCCGCCGCTGGAGGAGTACATCCTTCCCAACACCAACAAGATCGTCGAGGCGATCCGCGAGCTCGCGGCGTACTAGGGGCAGAGGGCCGGCATGTCGATCGAAGTAATGATGCCGCAGATGGGCGAGAGCGTGGTCGAAGGGACCGTCACCAAGTGGCTGGTCAAGGAGGGCGACCGCGTCCAGGAAGATCAGCCGCTGTGCGAAATTTCGACCGACAAGGTCGACACCGAAATTCCGTCGCCGGGCGCGGGCGTGATCGCGAAGCTGATCGCGGCCGAGGGTGAGACGTTGCCGGTGGGCGCGCCGCTGGCGGTAATCGAAGCATCGGGTGCGGCAGCCGGCACGGCGGTAGCCGCGCCGGCTGCCGCACCCGCTCCGGCGGGAGTGCGGACGCAGCCCAAGGCTGCGCCCGCACTCCCGCCCGCGCCGGGCAAGGCGGCTGCTGCGGGTGCGCCGTCCGCGGCGCGCCCGCAGCAACCGCCGCCGACGCTGCGCGCCGTGCGGAGTGAACCGCGGCCGCAAGCGGCCGCGGTTCACTCCGCATCGCAGGCGCCTGCGGGCGGCGCGAGCGCGCCGCCCGCAGGTGGAAGTGGCGCAGCGGCTGCGACGGCCGAGCCGGCCGCCGCAGCCGCCGCGCCGCGAGGCGCACATGCGCCGCGCGCGCCGGGCGGCGTCGCCGCCGGCGCGCATCGGCGCTACTCGCCCGTGGTCATACGCATCGCCGAGGAACACGGCATCGACTTGACTCGCGTGCCCGGCACCGGAATCGGCGGACGCGTCAGCAAGCGCGACGTACTCGCTTATCTCGACGCGCTGCAGGCGGGCCAGATTCAGCCGCCGGCGAGCGGTGTGACAAACGGTGCGACAAACGCTGCCAGGAGGCGTCGCAGGACGCCGCTGTGGCGCCCGCGCAGCCATCGGCGGGGGTGGCGACGCGGCCGAGCGCGGTGCCCGTCGCACTACCTGGCGGAGCCGGCTATCGGCCGCCGGTCTATGAGCCGCGCGAGGGCGACGTCGTCGAGCCGTTTACGCGGCGGCGCAAGCTCATCGCCGAGCACATGGTCTACTCCAAGACCCACTCGCCGCATGTGGGCACCCTTGCCGAGGTCGATCTGACGCGCGTGATGCGTTTGCGCAATGAGCACAAGGACGCGTTTTTGGCGCAGGAAGGTTTCGCGCTGACTCTGCTGCCGCTGGCGGCGGCCGCGACCGTGCGCGCGCTCAGGGAATTTCCACGCATGAATGCCTCCGTGGTGGGCGATTCGCTGATCGTGCGCCACCAGATCAACCTCGGCATCGCGATGGACACCCAAGAGGGACTGCTGGTACCGGTGATCAAGGCGGCCGAGGGGATGTCGGTGGTGGGACTCGCGCGCGAAATCGAGCGGCTGCGGCGCAAGATCGCCGAGAAGAAGATCACCGCCGACGATCTTGCAGGCGGCAGCTTTACGCTTACTAATCCGGGACGCGAAGGAAATCTGTTCGGCTTCGCGATCATCAATCAGCCGCAGGTCGGCATTTTACGGATGGGCGAGATCAAAAAGCGGCCGGTGGTAGTCGAAGTCGATGGCGAGGACGCGATCGCGATCCGCACGATGATGTACCTGGCACTATCGTACGACCATCGCGTGATCGACGGCGTGCTCGGCAACAGCTTTTTGTACCGCGCCGCCCGCATCCTCGAGGAAGCCGATTTCGAGTTGTAGCTTGCGACGCGATCCCAAACCATTTCCTGATAGACGCTTCTCTCTCGCGATCGGGTCAGCCGCTTTCGTCGTCGTCCAGCGCGCGCTTGGCCTCCTGCCATAGGTTTTCGATCTGCTTAGGGTCGAGCTTCGCGAGTTCGAGCTTGCGGCTGGCGGCGACTCGCTCGACCTTCCCGAAGCGCTCGATGAACTTGTCGCAGGCGCGCCTAAGCGTGGTCTCCGCGTCATGGCCCACGAAACGCGGCGCGTTGGCGAGCGCGAGCATCGCGTCGCCCATCTCCTCCGCCGCATGATCGCGGTCGCCGCGCGCAAGCGCCACGCGCGCCTCGCCGATCTCTTCGCCTACTTTGTCGAGCACCGCGGACGCCTCCGCCCAGTCCATCCCGGCGCCTCGCGCCCGTTCGCCGAGTTTCTGCGCCCGCGTCAACGCCGGCAGCGCGCGCGCGACGCCGTCGAGCGCCGAGGTCGCGCCCGCCGCCGCGCGCTCCTGTTGCTTGAGCTTGTCCCAGTTCTGGACGACTTCTGCCGAGCCTTCAACGGCGACCCCGGCGTAGACGTGCGGATGGCGTCGCACGAGTTTCTCGCGCGCCCGCCGCAGCATCGCCGCTACGCTAAGGCTGCGATGCTCTTCGGCGATATTCGCCGCGAACAGCACTTGCACCAGCAGGTCGCCCAGTTCGTCGTCGATTTCCCGATCGCCGCCGTGCTCGATCGCGTCGGCGGCTTCGTAGGCTTCCTCGATGAGATGGTGCGAAGCGGTCGTGAGCGTCTGTTCGCGATCCCACGGGCATCGCTGCCGCAGTTCGCGAACCACCTCGAGCAGGGCGAGAAATTCCTCGGCCGCACCGCGCGTCGCTGCATCATCCATGATTGGAACTCGGTGCGGTCTACGCCGTGATCACCGGCTGGATTACTTTTTCCATCAGGAACGCCGACAGATCCTGGATCGCATCGGCCGTGACTTCGTGGGCGCCGTCGTATTCGCGATAAGTCAGCGGCATTTTGAAAACGCGCAGGCGTTCGATCGATTGGCGCGCCTTGGTTATCTCGATCATGTCGTCGGCGCGCCCGTGCTGGACCAGCGTCGGCAATTGCGCAAGCGCCTCGCGATCGCCGGCGTACTCGGCAAGCTCCTCGGGAAACCAGGTCGAAAGCGCGACCAGCGCGGCGAAGCGCTCCGGATGACGAATCGCCAGGTTGTAGGCCATCACGCCGCCCTGGCTGAAGCCCATCACGATTAGCTTGCGGCGGTCGACGGGGTAGCGCTCGAGCGCGGCGTCCACGAAGCGCATCAGGCGGTCGGCCGCGCGTCCCATCGCCTCCATGTCCGGCGGCGCGCCGATCCGCAACTGATACCATCCGTAGCCGTTGACCGCGCCGATCTCGACTTCGACCGGGCCCTGCGGACACAGCGTCAGGCATCGTCCGCGCGCGATGTAAGGCGCAAGCCCAATCAGGTCGAGCGCGTTGGAACCCCATCCGTGCATCGCAACGATGGTCGGATGCGGCCCGTCGCCGGCCGGCTCGAAAGCGGCGTGAATCAGGTCCATGGGCACAGCCTCCTCGATTCGAGTTGCGCCATCATAGACCCGGCTGCCGCCGGCCCGCCAGTTGCGGCGCGCCGTTCATAGCGCCGTCGTTTCGCTCAGGCACTCGCAAGTGAGGGCGCCAGCGGGTATGTTAGCTTGCGCTGCGGCGACGGCTGGCCGCGCACGGACTATGACGCGGGGTGTGGAAGATAGAGTGGTGAGGCGCGATTGTGTCCCGCGCGAAAGCGGCGAGGTCGCGAGCCAGAGTCGCCTGTGCGCCGCGTCGCTTCGATCTGGGTTGTCGCATCGTTGATGTTCTGGGCGCTCGCCGGCGTATGCGCTGCGGCGGACGCGGCGGCTCCTGCGTCAGCGCAGACTGGCAAGTTGCCCGGGCTGATCTCCGGCCTGCTGCTGCTCGCGCTGTTTGGCTACTCGATTTACATTTACACTGCTCCGCTGCTGAAGGATCGCGACCCCTCGATCGTATGGGCGCTCGCGATTCTATGTGTAGTCGCGATCGTCAAGCTTGCGCTGCTGCCGTGGTTCGACGGCTACAAGAACGACATCTCGAGCTACGAGTCGTGGGCGCTCCAGATGGCTTCCCAGGGCCCCGCCGGCATCTACCGCGCCGGTTACTTCCTCGACTATCCGCCCGGCTATCTTTACGCGCTGTGGCTGATGGGAATCGTCGCGAATGCGACCGGCGCGGGGGGCGTGATGCTCCGGATGACCGTCGAGGCCCCGGCGATGGTGGCGGACTTCGTGCTCGCCCTGCTGGTGTTCGTTTTCGTCCGGCGTACCGCGCCCGCTCGGCGCACGGCAGCCTACGCCGCGATGCTGTTGGTGGCGCTAAATCCGGCGCTCGGCTTCGACACGATCATATGGGGCCAGAGCGATTCGGCGCTCACGGTCGTAATCATGCTGAGCGCGGCGCTGGCGCTCGACGGCGAATTCGAGCTTGCGTGGGCGCTCGCGGCGCTGAGCGTGCTGGTGAAGCCGCAGGCGCTGATGTACGTGCCGGTGCTCGGATTGTGGACGCTGATCAAGCTGCCGTACTCGCAATGGTGGCGTCCGGCGCTCGCCGCCGGGACGGTGTTCGTGGTGGGAGTGCTGCCGTTTCAGCTAGGCCATCCCTGGTACTGGATCCTGGAGCTGTACCACTCGACGGCGGCGTATTATCACGAGACCTCGGTCAACGCGTTCAACCTCATCGCGTTGATCGGCGGGCTGCGCAAGCCGGACACCGACACCTTTGCGGGCTTGTCGTATTTCAGTCTCGGGATGGGGCTGCTCGTGCCGCTGTATGCGTTTATCGGATGGCGGCTTTGGAATGAGCGCTCAGCGCGCGGGATGATGTTCGCGATTTTCGCCGCGGTGTTCGGATTCTTCATGCTCGCGCCGCGGATGCACGAGCGCTACCTCTACGCGGGGTTGGTCTTTGCCGCGCCGCTGGTGGTGGAGGGCGCGGAGATGGCGACCGTGTTCGCGATCCTGACGGCCACCTGCCTGTTCAACCTCGCCTACGTACTGCACGTGCTCGACACGACGATATTTCTCGACTCGCGCGACGGGCTCGCGATGCTCGCGTCGGCGATAAACGTCGTGGCGCTCGCGCTGGCGATAGACTACGGCCTCGGCCTGGCCGAAGGCGAGGGCCCGCTCTGGCGATGGCTCGCGTCGCTCGGCAGGCGGCTCGACGGCGGCTCCGCGGATGCCCGCTCGCGCCAGCGCGCCGCTTCAAAGGACGCCGCCTCGATCGAACGCGCACCCGAGCCGCTCATCGCCATTCCGTGGTTGCGCATCGACACGATCGTGCTGGGGGCGCTGGTCGCCGCCGCCGCGGCGACGCGGCTTTGGCATCTCGGCCTTCCGGCCGAGATCGTCTTCGACGAAGTTCACTTCGTCGCGCAGGCACGCCACTACATCCGCGGCGAGCCGTTCCTCGACCCGCATCCGCCGCTCGCCAAGCTGGTCATCGCGGCCGGCATCGTGCTCTTCGGCGACCATCCGTGGAGCTGGCGGATTGGCAACGCGCTTCTCGGAATCCTGCTGGTCGCGCTGACCTACATGCTGGGGCGGCGGATGTTCGCCTCGCGCCTGGCGGGCGCGCTCGCGGCCTCGTTCGTCATCTGCGACGGCATGTTCCTGGTGGATTCGCGCGTCGCGGTGATCGATATCGTCTATCTGACGCTCGCCGCGTGGTCGTACCTGCTGCTGTTCCGTTTCGCCGAGTCGAGCGACCATCGCGATCGCCGCCGCACGTTGGCCGCGATGGGCGTTACGCTGGGGCTGTGCCTCGGCTCGAAGCTTTATGTCCCGGCGATAACATTTCTTTTGTGCGCGGGTCTTCATGGTCTGGTTCATCATGGGCGCCGAGCGAGCCGCGCCGCGGGCGGCGCGGATTCGGCACGCGGCCGGCGCGCTGCTGATGGTGGGATCGCTCAGTGCCGTGTTTTACATCGCGGTGTTCCTGCCGCATTTCTTCCTTGGATGGTGGGCGGGAATCGCGGATCTGCTTCATTATTACAGCGACGTGATGTGGTACGAGGGCAGCGTCAAGGCCGCGACCCATCCGTACTCCTCGCAATGGTGGACGTGGCCGCTGATGCTGCGGCCGATCGCGTACTGGCAGAACTTTCCGCCGCAGGGCAAGGTCGCGACGATCTGGGGCGGCGGAAATCCACTGCTATGGTGGAGCGCGCTCACCGCGATCACGATCACCGCCGTGCGCGCGCTGGAGCGGCCGAACCCGGCGCGTACGTTCCTCGTGTTCGGTTACCTCAGCTATCTCGCGATGTGGATGCCGGTTGGGCGCACGCTGTTCCTGTATCACTACATGCCGTCGGTCTACCTGGGTTACCTGGCGCTGGCGGCGATCGTCGCGGACGCGTGGCGGGGCGAGGCCGAGATGTGGGAATGTGCCGCGCTGCTCGTAACGATGATTCCGGCCTGCATGCTGGGACTCGGGTTTTGGGCGGGACTGTTCCCGAGCACGGCGCTGGCGCTGCTGGCGATATATATGATCGCCGCCGAGATTGCTCCCGAGGCCGTTCCCGATTTGGAGGCTCCGCGATGGGCGCCGCGGCTGACCGCCGTCGTGTTTGTGATCGCGGCGGCGATCCTGTTCGTCTACTACTTTCCGATCTGGACCGGAATTTCGATCGATCGCGCGGGTTACTACAACCGGATGTGGCTGCAGGGGCCGGGGCTGCGCAACTGGATTTGAGTATATGCGCGTGAAGGCTTCATTACTAAGTATAGCGATCGAATTCGCGATCGCAATCGCCGCGGTCCCGCTTGCGAGCACTGTGGGCCGCGGCGGCGTGACCGCGCCGCACTCAAGTAGCGCTCAAGCGACTGGCGTTACCGCCGCGTCGCCCGCTGCAAGCGCTATCGAGGTTCCCCCTGGGCCCAATCTGCTTTCCAATGGCGACTTCGCAAAGGGCTCCGGCCAAGCGCCCGACAACTGGCGCACCGGCGGATGGAACGAGTCGCCGGCGTTCACCAGCTACGACTGGCTGCACGCGGCGGGCAGCGAGCCCGAACTGGTCGTCACCAATCTTCAGCCGAACGACGCGCGATGGCTCCAGACACTTAGCCTCGGCCCGGGATGGTATTACATCGGCGCCGAGGCGCGCACCGAAGGGGTTCCGCTCAACGCCTCCGGCGCGAGCGTGAGCCTCGACGAGGACAGTGTCAATTCACCGGATCTCCACGGCGCCACCGACTGGCAGAGACTCAGTCTCTATCTCAAAGTCGGCGCGCACGGCGCCGACATCGACGTCGCGCTCAGGCTCGGCGGTTTCGGCAGTCTCAACACGGGACGCGCGTTCTTCCGCAAGGCGCGCGTGGTGAAACTCGACGCGCTGCCCGCCAACGCGGCGCCCGTATTCGACCTCAGCGCCGTGAGGCGAAGCGCGGTGGCGCCGCCGATAGGCAAGCCCTGGACGCTGGTGGCGGCGTTTATGTTTCTGGCCGTCGTGGCCGTGGTCGGATGGACTATCTATGGGGCCGAGGATTCGGCGCCGGCTCCAGCGCCGATCAAACCCCAGCCTTCGCCGTCGCTCTCGCGGAGCGAGCGCCGCCGCCGCAAGGACGGTGGCCGCCGCCGGCGCTGAGCTCACCCGCCTGCCTCCCTCTTCAGTCGTCAGCCCTCCTGCGGCAGCAACGCCGCGCGCGTCACCTCGCGCCGCTCGCTCTTGTCCAGCGCCTCGGCCGCCCTGGAGAGCGGAAAGGTCGCGTCGCACAACTCGCGATACGGATAGCGGTCGATATGCATCGCGAGGAAATCGAGCGACTTCTTCAGATAGTTCGGCGGATACATCACCACGCCGATTATCTCGAGCGACTTGAACGTCACCCGCCACGGCGCGATCGGCGCGGTCAGCGCGGGCGAGATGTTGCCGATTTCGATCACCCGGCCGCCGATCGAGGCGAGTTCGAGCGCGTCGATGAAGGCCTCGGGCACGCCGGCGACTTCGATCACGACGTCGGGCGGGCCGCCGATAAGCTCGCGAATCCGCTTCTGGCGCGCGTCGGCCGTCGAGTACTTGCGCAGATCGATCGTGGCGTCGGCGCCGAACTTCATCGCTTCGTCGAGCCGATGCTCGACCGCGTCGATCGCGATTACATACGCGCCACGCGCCTTCGCGATCGCCATCGCATGCAGCCCCAAGCCGCCCGCGCCCTGCACCACCAGGCTCTCGCCGTAACGCACGCGAGCCTTGTCGAGGCCCCAGTAGACTTGCGACATCGCGCAGTTGGCCGACGCCGCGACCAAATCGGGCACGTTGTCGGGGATGCGATAGAAATTCTGGTTGGCGCGCACGATGTAGTGGGTGGCGAAGGTCGAGGTGAAGTGCGGCGCTTCGCTCGGATGGCGCACGCCGAAGCCCTTGTTGGTGCACGCCGCCTGGTTGCCGGCGACGCAATTCGAGCATCGGTTGCACACCGAATAATACACCGGCGCGATCCGGTCGCCGGCCTTGACCGGCACGCCCGCCCAATCGGCCTTCACGCCGTCGCCGAGCGTGTGGATACGCCCGGCCATCTCATGGCCCGGCGCGATTCCGTGGCGTCCGCCGAACTCGCCCCGCCACATATGGACTTCTGAGCCGCAGACGTTGCTCTGGGTGACCTCGGTGATAAGGCCGCCGGCTGGCGCGGTTGCCGGAACCTCGAATTCGTGGAATTCGATCTTGTGCTCGCCGGGAATGAAGGCGACTTTTCCTTTCATTTCGATAGCTCCTCGATAGCGTTGGTCCGCGCGCAGGTTACGTTGCGGCGGGCCGCGTGATTTCGATGTTGGGTTTCGCCCGCCCGGCGCGCAATGTCAAGGGTGAACGAGCCGCGGGACGCCGGCGAGCCCTAGTTCGCCGGTTTGACGAAGGTGGGGCGATGAATTGCGGCGGCTTCCTCCGCGACTTGCTTGAGCAGGCGCGCCTCGGCCTTGCCGCGCGAGACGCATTGCTCGTCGCGCGGCGTATGGAGCGGAATGTAGAGCGGCGCGCTGAAGGTTGCCTGCACGCTGACGATGCTCGCCTCGTGGCCCTTGGGCTTGACCTTGAAATAGTAGACCGCGGTCGCGGCGCGGTCGGGCACGGCGGCGTACTTGCCGCTGACTCCCTTGAGCTTGCCGCAATCGGCGTCAGCGAGCGTGAACTGGTTGGTCTCGGTCTCGATGATGCCCTGGTTGGGGTCGTCGGCATTGACGCGCAGTTTGTTCTCTCTGATGACGTTGTGCACGGCGTCCCAGACCAGGTCGTAAGGCTGCGCGAGCGTGACCTCGTCCTTGCTCGGAGCGGGGGGCTTCTGGGTCGGCGGATAGAAGCATCCGCTCGCCATCGAGGCCAGCGCGAGCGCGATGGCGGCCCATCGCCGTATCAGCGCCGCCATTGTGGTTGCGGTTGCGATCGCTCGGTTCATGCCGTTGAACTGTGTCCGTTGCAGCGGGCGCCCCATTTCAGCCGACCAAGCGGGTCCTGTGCAACGGCTTTGGCGGCGAGCGAATTACTGGCTCCCACGAGATGTGCCGATGTGGTAGGCTCACGCCGAGGCGGACGGCCACGGTAGGCCGCGCCCGCGGGGCGTCATCAATGTCGGGTCATTCCAAGTGGAGTTCGATTAAGCACAAGAAGGCTGCGCGCGACTCCAAGCGCGGCAAGCTCTTCACCAAGCTGATCAAGGAAATCACTATCGCGGCGCGCCTGGGCGGCGGCGATATCAACTCGAACCCGCGCCTGCGCACGGCGGTCACTACCGCGCGCGCGCAATCGATGCCCAACGACAATATCGATCGCGCGATCAAGAAGGGCACCGGCGAGCTTGGCGGCGGCCAGCTCGACGAAGTGGTCTACGAGGGTTATGGGCCGGGCGGCGTCGCGATCATCACCGACGTGCTGACCGACAACCGCAACCGCGTGGTGGCCGAGCTGCGCTTCATCCTCTCGCGCCACGGCGGCAACTTGGGCGAATCGAATTGCGTGGGTTGGATGTTCAAGAAGCGCGGCGTGATTACCGTCGAGCGCAGCGCGATCGACGAAGACCGCCTGATGGAGCTTGCGTTGGAGGCCGGCGCCGACGACGTCGTCGCCGACAGCGAAACCTTCCAGGTGATGACCGCGCCGGAGGCGTTCAGCGCCGTGCGCGACGCGCTGGAAGCGGCCAAAATCCCGATGGCCAGCGCCGAGGTGGTCAAGATTCCCGAGAATACGGTGCGCGTCTCCGGCCGTACCGCCGAGCAGGTGTTGAAGCTGATGGAGGAGCTCGAGGATCACGAAGAGGTCCAGAGCGTCGCCTCCAACTTCGACATCAGCGACGAAGAGCTGGCGCAGTTCTCGGCGGCCTAAGATTTTCGCCTCGCTGGAGCATACGGCTCGCGAGGGGGTGGTGGTGATGGGGTTGATAGGGCGGGTTATCGGAGTGGACCCGGGTAACGCCGTGACCGGGTTCGGCGTGATCGAAGGCAGCGTTGCCCATCCTGCCCATATTGCGGCAGGCACGATTCGCCCCGCGGCAACATTGCGCGGCGGTGAGCGTCTCAAGGCTATCCACGACCGCCTGCTTGAAATTATCGACCAATACGCGCCGGCCGCGATGAGCCTGGAGCGCAGCTTCGTCGCGGCCAACGTGCAGAGCGCGTTTCGCCTGGGCGAGGCGCGCGCGATGGCGATGCTGGCGGCGGCGGCGCGCGGCCTCGTGCTGTTCGAGTACACTCCCAACCAGGTCAAGCTGACGGTCGCCGGCCACGGCCACGCCGACAAGGCGCAGGTCAAGTTCATGGTGCGCCGCGCGCTCGGCGTGGGCGAGGAAGTCGAGCTCGCCGACGACGCTTCCGACGCCCTGGCGATCGCGCTCTGCCATCTGTTCTGCGCGCGCGTGACGGCGGCGGCCGCCGCCACAGGCGTCGAACAGAAGAGCGGTAGCCGTAACGTGGATAGCCGGATGCGGGTAGGCGCGAAATGATTGCGAGCCTGAGCGGCAAGCTGAAGCATCGCGATGCCGGCCGCGTCGTGATCGAGACCGGCGGCGTCGGTTACGAAGTATCCATCCCGCTTGCCACCTACTATCGCCTGCCCGCGCTCGGCGCCCCGGTCGCGCTGGAGATTCGCCAGGTCGTGCGCGAGGACTCGCTCACGCTCTATGGCTTTTTCACGCGCGCCGAGAAGCAGGCCTTCGACCTCCTGATGCTGGTGCAGCACGTCGGCCCCAAGCTCGCGCTGGCGATACTCTCCGTGCTGTCGCCCGACGAGCTGGTGAGCGCGATCGCGCGCGAGGACGTCGAGCGGCTCGACGCCGTCCCGGGCGTGGGCCCCAAGGTGGCCGAGCGCGTGGTGCGCGAGCTGCGCGACAAGACCGCCGAGCTGAAACTGGTCGCCTCCGAGCGCGTCGAGGAACTCAACGGCGCGGCCGACGGCGCCGAAGCGGGCGCCTCCGAGCTCGATGACGCCGTTTCCGCGCTGGTCAACCTGGGCTACAAACCGATCCAGGCGCGCCGGGCCGTGGACGCGGCCGCCGCGCGCGGCGGCGGTGCGCAGCGCGAGCTCGAAGTGATAATCCGTGAATCGCTCGCGGTGCTCTCGGGTGAAAGATAAGCCGCAAATAGCCGACGCCGAGGCCGTCGCCGAAGCGGCGCGGCTGGCGGCGGCGGGCCAGAGTGAAGAGGATCGCGCGCTCGACCTCTCGTTGCGCCCCCGCGTGCTCGACGAGTTCGTTGGGCAGGAACGTACGCGGAAAATCCTCCGCATGTCGATCGAGGCCGCGCGCCAGCGCGGCGAGTTCCTCGACCACGTGCTCTTCTCCGGGCCGCCGGGACTCGGCAAGACCTCGCTCGCCCATATCATCGCCCGCGAGCGCGGCGTCAGCATGCGTTCGACCTCGGGACCGGCGGTCGAGCGGGCCGGCGACCTGGCCGCGATCGTCAGCGGTCTCGATGAGGGCGACGTACTGTTCATCGACGAGATACATCGCCTCGCCCGCCCGGTCGAAGAGGTGCTTTACCCGGCGATGGAGGACTTCGAGCTCAATATCGTGGTCGGCAAGGGGATGGGCGCGCGCACGATGCCGCTGGCGGTGAAACCGTTCACGCTGGTCGGCGCGACCACGCGCTCGGGGCTGTTGAGCGCGCCGCTGCGCGACCGCTTCGGCCAGCATTTCCACCTGGATTTCTACGAACGCGATGAGTTGACCGAGATCGTCGCGCGCTCGGCGCGCCTCCTCGGCGTCAGGGTCGACGGCGACGGGGCGCGCGAGATCGCAAGCCGCGCGCGCGGCACGCCGCGCGTCGCCAACCGCCTGCTGCGCCGCGTGCGCGACTTCGCCCAGGTCAACGAGGCCGCCACGGTGACGCGCGAGGTCGCGGTCGGCGCGCTGGAGTTGCTGGAGATCGACGCCTGCGGCTTCGACCGGATGGACCGCGCGATCCTGGCCGCGATTATCGACAAGTTCGACGGCGGTCCGGTCGGCGTCGAGAGCCTGGCAGCCGCGGTGGGCGAAGAGGCCGACACTATCGGTGAGGTTTACGAGCCCTACCTGCTACAGGAGGGATTCATCGCACGCACCGCGCGCGGCCGCGTCGCCACCGCTCGCGCTTACAGCCATCTCGGCCGTACCCGCCGCGGCACTCTGCTCTGAATCGCCGCTGAATCAGAAAAGGCCGGCGCTGACGATCGCGTAGGCAAAAAGCAGCAGTGCCATCGGACCGTACACGATGTATCGTTTGCCGCCGCGGTTGTAGTCCCTGACAAAGAAGTTGGCGAACAGCAGCGCCAGGGCGAAGACGGTCATCGCCCGCTGAATCGGAGGAAAATCGTGCCACCCCTGACTCGGGGATGAGAGATCCAGATTGTGCCAGAATTCCAGCAATGGCTTGATGCTCCGTGGGCTGGTTTGGGCGTCCTTCGATATTCGTCTCTGATGCGTCTGTCAACTAATATTTAGTTGAAATAAGCTCTTATAGCAAGTCAAAGACAATATTCAGAAACAAGCCCATCAAGCAGTTCGTGCCGCTCGTTAGGCCGGCGGCGCGGAATAATTGTGCCGGCAGCCGGCGCATGGTCCCTTGATCCTTACTGCCTCGCCGGTAACCGAGATGGTCGAGGTATCGGCGCCGCCGACCTTGGTGGTGACGAGAATGATCGCGTCGACCTGTTGGCCCCATCGCTCGATCGCCATCTGGCGCAGTTTCTCGTTGATATGTTCAGTGTCGATGGTCTCGCCGTTGAGCGGGTCGCTGTAGCTGAGCTGGCCAAGCTTTTCGTAAGGCTCGGTGAGATCGCTGGTATCGACTATCAACCGCAGATGATCCTGCTCGACGTTGGCCTGGTGCTGGACTTCCTGCTGCTGGACGTAAGACTGGCAGGCAGCCACGAGCAGCATCGCCGGGACTATCGCCACGAACTTCGCGTGAAGTGCGATCCGCGCCGGCCGCAGACGACGGCGCGTCGCGCCCGCGGATTGCGGTGTGGCGGGGCATCCGATTCGACGCATCATCGAGACTCCCGCGGAAACTGCGCGCGATCAACGCCGCGGCTTGCCGTTGCGGCTCTTGTTGCGGCGGCTGTCTATCGCCTTGGTGCCGAAGCGCAGAATCAGGTGACGCACTCCGATCGCCAGCACCAACACCACGGCGAGGCGGATCAATGTAGGCCCATTGAGGGGGATTCCGCCGAACAATCCTCCGTCCATCTGCGATAACTCCTGATGTTGCCGCGTCCCGAACCGAGCCGGCGCGTCCCAGACTAAGTAGCGCGAACGTGCGAGTATCGAAAGTGCCAACGGCGGCGCCGGCGCCGCGCCGTCGCGTCGCTCGAAACGTGCGCCTGCCGCGGCGCGTCTGGCTCTCAGTGTGGGGCGCTGGCATTTTAATCAAGCGGCAGTTGGGTTAAAAAGGAAGCGGATGAGGACGATGATGGTGACTAACCGAGGCCGCGCAGTATTGGCCGCGATGCTGATCGCCATGGCGGCCTGGGGTTCGGGATGCGTCTCTCCGGCGCAGGTGAATCCGCCCATTGTGAGCGTCACGCCGCTGGGAACCGATGCGCGTCCGGCCAAGCCGCCGGATTGCGCGATGCCCGTGCTGGACACGATGCCGCTCACCGACCATCAGCAGATAGCGTTGGTCGACGCGTGGGGTGACCTCGCCGCCAAAGACGAGGACCTGCTCACGTACCTCAAACGCGAAGGATGCCAGGTCGGCGCCGACGCCGTGGTCTTGACCTCGAAGAATTTGCAGCACGAAGGCGACCTTCAGATTGGCGCGGCGCCCGGCCGGTTCGGCAATATCGGACCCGGCTCGGAGGCATCGATCGAAGAAGGCGCGCGCATCGGCATCGATCCCGAGGGTGGCGGCAAAAAACATCACTCCGTGGTGGGCGAGGAAGGTCATCCGGGCCACTTCATGAATGGCATCGCGATCGTCTACACCAAAAGCTCGGGCACGTCGTCCGGCAATCAGTAAAGAATAGGGCGGTAATCGGTAAGAACAAACTGTGACTCGCGATGACTTCTGGATAGATGGCAAAGCTCAACATGGGCACAATGATTGACGCGGTTCCGTGTATCAGGTAAAGATCAAGCGAACATTGTAGATGTGCTTGAGTCCGGCAGCAGGTTACTGTCGGTCTGATGCGGAGGAGGTCCAGACATGGACAAGTCTACCGCTATTAGGGTTTTACCGGGGAGCGTCGTTATCTTTCGGGGACGCCGCCATCAGGTGATGAGCGCCAAGGCTGGCGCACAGAGCGAGGCTCCGTTCTTTCGGTTGCGTGCGCTCGACGACGGCGCGCTGACCGGGCTCATCAGTCACAGGATGGTCGAGCCCGAGCCGGATATGACGACGCAGAACTGAACTGCCCGAACCGGTCCAGCTTGTCCCTCGTGGCCTGATGGCCATTGAGGGATGAAAAACCTCACAGATTGAGCTACCCGAAGTGTGGCGGCGACGCGATGGTCGTGTTGCTTCGGCGAGGGTTGCGCTCAAGCAGCGCTCCGCCCGTGGCCATGAGGCCACGAGCGGAGCGGCGAATCGTGAAGTTACAACCTACGGCGTCGTGATCCTAAAAGCGGCGAGTGGGGCTGCCCCAGCGGAGGCTGTTCCAGTAGTCAGGTTGGTGATGGTCGCAGTGCCATGGGTGGGCACCAAACCGGGATTGGTAGAGCCGGTGATGGCCTGAGTGTAGGTGCTCGACGAGCGGACGATGCCGGTGGTGTCGAAGGCTCCTTTGCCGGTAATCCGGAAATGCCACACGACGTAAAACACATCGCCCGGGTTAGCGGTGATTGATTGCGGCAGACCCTCGACCAAGCCACCGGACGCGAAGAAAGTACCGACCGCAGTTTTGCCAACCGTCGCTGGCGTGCAGTCGGTCGCGGTCGCAACATCGGCGTTACCCGGATAGACCGGCGCCGCACCGACGAAAAAGTTGGGCGTAGGGGCCGGAGGCGTTCCCACAGTCGATGTCTCGGTCGAGAATCGGGCGTCCTTATTCTCATCGAGGCAGACCACCCAGCTCTTAGCCATCGCGGGCATCGCGGTCGCAAACACCATCGCCGCCGCCAGACCGTACTTGATCAAACTCTTCATAAGTGTTCCTCCTCCAACGTGTATGGGTGCAGCTTCGCAGATTGAACACTGAAAAGGTAGCGAAAGTTCCCACAAGAGCAAGAAAGCGACGACCGAGTCGCACGCGTGGTCGCTCTGGCGCCTACCATGCCGGGATCGTCCTGATGTCGGGCGATACGTTGCCAGCCACCCCATGCCATTAGCTCCATTATCTGCGGATCGACCGACGATTTGCGCGCTGCGCGGCTATCTGGCAATTTTCCGATTCGGGTGAGCGCGATGCGGTGTCCGATTTGCAAGCAGCCGGCCGACATGACGCCTGCCAACCGCTTCCGGCCGTTCTGCTCCGAGCGCTGCCAGATGGTTGACCTCGGGAAGTGGGCGCGCGAGGACTATCGCGTGCCCGGCGCCGCGGTCGAGGACCGCGAGCATCCCGACGATCTCAAGAAGAAGCTGCTAACAAAAAGAAGCTCCAATTGATCAGCGAGCACGACCCGCAGGCGCCGCCCCGGATCCATCCAAGCGCGGTGGTCGGTCCCGCAGTTGCGCTGGCGCCGGGCGTCGAGGTCGGTCCGTTTTGCCTGCTCGAGGGCGCGATCCGGATCGGCGCGGGCACGCGTCTTATCGGCCACGTAACTATCCTCGGCGCGGTCGAGATGGGCGAGGCCAACGTGCTTCATCCCAACGTGGTGATCGGCGACGAGCCGCAGGACCTCGCCTATAGCGGCGGTCCGCGAAGCGTGCGAATCGGCGCGCGCAACGTCTTTCGCGAGGGCGTGACGGTGCATCGCGGCAGCGAGCACGGCGATATCACGATCATCGGCGACGACAACTTCCTGATGCAAAACGCGCACGTCGCGCATGATTGCCGGGTCGGCAACGGGGCGATCATCGCCGGCGGCGCGCTGCTCGCGGGATGGGTCGAGGTCGGGGACCGCGCGCTGGTTTCGGGCAATTGCGTGGTGCATCAGTTCGTCAGGATCGGCCGCCTCGCGATGATGCGCGGGATGAGCCGCACCAGCCGCGATATTCCGCCGTTTTGTATCGCCGACCTCACGCACACGCTGCGCGGAATAAACGCCGTGGGGCTGAAGCGCGCCGGGATCGACGCGCGCTCGATCGCCGCGTTGCGCCAAGCCTTCAAGACGCTGTTCGGCGAGCGGCGCAATCTCAAGCTTGCGATCGAAGAGCTGACGGCCGCGGGCCCGGCGACGCCCGAGGTGGCGGAGATGGTCGAGTTCATCCGCAGCGCGCGCCGCGGCGTCGCCTTCGGCCCCCGCGCGACAGGCGAAGCAGGCGAGTCCGAAGACGAGTCGGAGTAAGACGAGTCGGAGTAGGACGAGGCCGAGTGAAGCGCGCGCAAGTTCTCGTGAGTCAGAAAAGTTCGCGTGAGTCAGGGAGGAGCGCACATGTGGAAGACCAGGTTCTGCGAACTGTTCGGCGTCGAGTTGCCGATCATGCTGGCCGGGATGGGCACGATCGCGCTTGCCGACCTCGCCGCCGCGGTCTCGGAAGCCGGCGGGATGGGCACGGTGGCGCTGGCCGGGTTCACGCCCGAGGGAATCCATAATGAGATCGCCGCCGCGCGCCGGCTGACCAAAAAGCCGCTCGCCTGCAACGTGTTGATTCCGTTTCTTCAGCCCGGCGTGGCCGAGGCCGCCGCGGCGGCGCCGGTCGACGCGGTGACGCTGTTTTGGGGCGCGCCCATCGAGCACGTTGCGCGCTTCAAGAACGCCGGCAAGAAGGTCATCTGGCAGTGCGGCTCGGCTGAGGAGGCGGCGGACGCCAAAGGCGCCGGTGCCGACATGATTATCGCGCAGGGTGTAGAGGCCGGCGGCCACGTGCGCGGCCTCGTCTCGACGCTGGTGCTGGTGCCGCAGGTGCGCGACGCGATCGGCGACTTGCCGATGCTCGCAGCGGGCGGTATTGCCGACGGCCGCGGGCTCGCCGCGATGCTCGCGTTGGGGGCCGACGGCGCGGTCTTCGGCACGCGGCTGCTGGCGTCGCGCGAATCGGCCGCCCACCCGTCTTACAAAGATCGCATCGTCAACGCGCGCGCCGAGGACACCGTCCACACCAAGCTCTATGACATGGGATGGCCCGACGCGGCGCATCGCGTGCTGCGCACCGCGGTCTACGAGGAGTGGGAGCGGGCGGGGCGGCCGGAGAGCGGCAAGCGCCCGGGCGAGAACAGGGTGATCGGCACGCTCAAGCACGCCGGGATGGCGATGCCGCCGCTGGTGAAATACACGGTGATGCCGCCGGCTGAGTTTCTGGAGGGCGAACTCGACGAGTTCGCGTTTTACGCCGGGATGTCGTGCGCGCTGGTCAAAGACGTCGCGCCGGCGGGCGAGATCGTGCGGCGGATCGCGGCCGAGGCACACGCGGTCATCGGACAGCGCCTCGTGCCGCTGGCGTAGGCGCTAACGTCACGCGACGCTCTCGCGCTATTGGCGAAAATTCTTACGCGATATTTACGAAGTCTGCCGCGTTAGTAGCCCCCGCCAGAAGGAGCGACCGGCATCGTCGGCGCACCCGGTACTGACGGCGCACCCGGCACCGAGGGCATCGACGGAGCGGCTGGGACTGAGGGCATGCCCGGTGGCGCCGCTGCAGCGCCGGGCATCGACGGCATCGAGGGCGCACCCGCCATCGCCGGCGCGCCCGGCACTGAGGGCATACCCGGCACCGCACCAGGCATCGAAGGTGCGCCTGGCACCGACGGCATCGAAGGCGCACCAGCCACCGCTGGCGCTACCGGCGGCAACGCGGGTGCGGCTGGCGACGCCATCATGGAGGAGCCCATGTTCTGCATCATCTGACCGGCGGCGTTCTGGCCGCCCTGCTTCGCAGCGCTCTCCGCTGCCGAACCCATCCCGCCCGCGGCGGCCTGTGCGTGCGCGCGAAGAGGAATACACGCAAAAATGAGCGCGACCGTCAGTCCGGCGAAAGTTTGCAGTTTCATCAGAACGCCTCCTGGGCCGGGAATCTCGACGCGCGGGGAAAGGGCACGGGGATTGGATCGGCGACCGATCCTTTTCACACTGTTGGGTTTGCGTCAAACCCGCGTTCAGGAGATCAGAGTCTCAGAGCATCACGTCGCCGCCGTTAGGGCTCAGGCACTGCCCCACGAAATGGCGCGCCTCCTCGGAGGCAAGGAACACATACGCGGGCACGATCTCGTCCACCGTCGCCAGGCGCCGCTTAGGAATTGAGGCCAGTAGCGACTCCATCAAATCCTTGTCGATGCCCTCGACCATCCGGGTCTGCGTGGCGCCGGGCGCGACGCAGTTGGCGGTGATATTGCTCGTGCCGATCTCGTGCGAGAGCGAGCGGGTGAACGCGATGATTCCGGCCTTGGCGGCGCAGTAGTGCGCGAGCCCCGCGCTGCCCTTGTACGCGAGTTGCGAGGCGGTGCTGATGATTCTGCCGTAATCCTGCCGGTACATGATCGGCAGCACGAAGTGCGTACACAGGAACACGCTGCGCAGGTTGACCGCGATCATCCGGTCCCACTGGCTCGGCGCCATCGCCTCGACCCGCGCGACATTGCCGATACCGGCGTTGTTCACCAGGATGTCGATGCGCCCGAAGTTCCGCTGCACGGTTTCGACCAGCGCCTGCGCTTCGTGCTCGACGGAGACGTCGGCGCGCACGTCGAGCGCCTGCACGCCGATCCGTTCGATCTCGGCGCGGACTGCGGCGGCGTTTTGGGTTTCGGACTCGTCGGGATAGTTGACGATGACCTTGGCGCCTTCGCGCGCAAACGCGATCGCCACTCCGCGCCCGATACCCGAGCTCGAGCCGGTGATAAGCGCAACCTTGTCCTGTAACTTGCCCATCGCCAAAACCTCCCGAGGTCTTCCCTGAAGTTCTGCCGAAGTTCTCCCCGAAGTTTCCTCGAGGAATTGCGGCGAATTTGCTTCAAGGTGCTAAGGTGCGCGATTCAGGGCGAGCGATGCAAGGCCAATAGCGCGCGGACCTTGGCCGCAATGTCGGGCGCGCGCACTACGTCGGTGATAATCGCGCAGGCGTCCGCGCCGGACGCGAGCGCCTCGGGCACGGTCGCCTCGGTGATGCCGCCGATCGCGACGATCGGGACGCTCACCGCCGCGCGCACCTCGCGCAGCATCGCGAGCCCCTTGCCCGCCGTGTTGTTGCGCAGGCCGCCCGGGAATAGCGGGCCGAACCCGATATAGTCGGCGCCGCCGCGTTCGGCGGCGACCGCCTGTTCGGCGCTGTGCGTGGAGATGCCGATGAGCATGTCGCGGCCAACCAATCGGCGCGCGGCCTCCAGCGGCAGATCCTCCTGTCCGAGATGGACCCCGGCCGCCCCGGCCAGCATCGCGATATCCGCGCGGTCGTCAACGATCAGCATCGCGCCGCGCTCGCGGCATATCGCGGCGATCGCGCGCGCCGCCCCGAGCAGTTCGCGGCCGGGCGCGTCTTTGAGCCGTAGCTGCATCACGCTCGCGCCGGCGTCGAGCATGATGCGCGCGAGCGCGACCGGCTCATGGCCGCCCGCCGGATCGACCATCGCGTAAAAATGCGAAGGGAATTTCACGTAGTCGCGAGCCGCGGCGCGCGCGGTTAATCGAACGGCAGCTTGCGGGTTGCGATCCCGAGGTCGACGAGCTTCTTGCGCAGCGTGTTGCGGTTGAGCCCCAGGATGCGCGCGGCGCGTACCTGGTTGCCCTCCGCCCGGCGCATCGCCTGCTCGATAAGCGGGCGTTCGATCTCAGTCACCAGCTTCTGGTAAAGCCCGCGCGGCTCCTCGCCGTTGGCCTTCTCGAGGTACTGCGCAACGCGCCGTCCGATGAGCGCGGCGAAAGAGTCGGCGGCGTCGCTTTCGATATCGGACGCGGCGCCCGCTGCGGGGCTGCTCGCGAGTGAGATGTCGTCGGCGCGTATAGTGTTGCCCGAGGCGAGCAGCGCCGCGCGCAGCATCGTATTTTCCAACTCGCGCACGTTGCCGGGCCAGTCGTATGCTTGCAACTTCGCGCGCGCCTCGGGGCTGACGGCTGTCACTAGCGATCCCATATCGCGGACCGCCTTGGCGACGAAGTGGTCGGTCAACTCAGGGATGTCTTCGCGGCGCTGGCGTAGCAGTGGCAGGTGAATCAGAATGACACATAGACGGAAGTAGAGGTCTTCGCGGAACTGGCGGGCGGCCACCGCCGCTTCGAGGTCCTGGTTGGTGGCCGCGATGATGCGTGCCTTTAGGCGCTGGGTCTCCACGCTGCCGACTCGGGTGAATTCGCGATCCTGGAGCACCCGCAACAGCTTGGGCTGCAGCTCCAGCGGCAGATCGCCGATCTCGTCCAGGAACAGCGTGCCCGCGCCCGCCATTTCGAACTTGCCCGCGCGCCGTTCGGCCGCGCCGGTGAACGCGCCGCGCTCGTGGCCGAACAACTCGCTCTCGATCAACCCGTGCGGAATGGCGGAACAATTGACCGCGACGAACGGCTCATGCCTACGTGACGATCTGTCGTGGATCCTCCGGGCCACTAACTCTTTACCGGTCCCGCTTCCGCCGCTAACCAGCACCACGTCGATCTTGTCGTTGCTGACTACCCGTCCGATGAGCTTGTAGACTTCCTGAAGCGCCGCGCTATGCCCGATGATCTCGCCGCTTGCCAGCAGTTTGCGGTCGAGTTCTTTCTTGACCCTTTCCAGCTCGGAAGCCTGTGCCGCCGTCTCGGCCGCGCGCGCCGCGGTCGTCACCACCAGGTCGAGGTTCTCGAATGGCTTGGTGAGGTAGTCGCGAGCGCCGCGCTTGAGCGCCTCGATCGCGTTGTTCATCGTGCTGGCCGCGGTGATCACGACGATCGGCGTCGCGCATCCCTGCACGCGCGCGGTGCTCAGCACTTCGAGGCCGCCCACGCCGGGCATGATGATGTCGACCAGGGCGACGTCGAAACGCCCGTGGTTAAGCGCCTCGAGCGCGGCGCCGCTGTCGGCAGCCTCCTCGACGCGCCAGCCCTCGGCTTCCAGCCGATGGCGCAGGACGAGGCGGATGGCCGGGTCGTCGTCCGCAATAAGTGCGCGAATCGCTTGCGTCTCGGCCGCGCCGCCGAGGGTTTGTTCGGTTTCAGTCATCGGACTCCATGGTAACAGTATCGGCAAACGCGGCAACGGCTGCGAATTCGTGAAAACCTCACCCATAACCCCTCTCCCTTCCTTCAGGAGAGGCCGATTGCCTGTGATGCGCTCGCCGGAGGCCTACATCTATGCCGCTTCGGACGGCTCGGGATCGCGCGGGCCCACCGGCAGCGTGACCTTGAATGTCATCCCGCGCGCGCGATGCTCCTCGGGGTTGGCCGGATGCACGTGATGCGGCCCGGCCGCCACGTGATGCGGCCCGGCTGCGTGGATCGCTGAGAGCGGACGCGAGGGGCTTACGCCGCCCGCCTCGGCCCATAGCTTGCCGCCGTGAGCCGAGACGATCCGCTGGCTCAGCACCAGGCCCAGGCCGGTGCCCGAGGGCTTGGTGGTAAAGAACGGCGTGAAGAGCTGTGCCATCTCAACCGCGTTCATGCCGCGCCCGCTGTCACTCACCTCCACACGCAGGAACTGGCGGCGGCGTCCCTCGGCGGTGAGGCGGAACTCGGTCTCCATCCGCGTCCGCAGCCGGATCGTCCCGGCCGTGCCGATCGCCTCGGCCGCGTTGCGCACCAGGTTAAGGAACGTGCGCTCGAGCGCGGCGGCGTCGGCGCTGATCTCGGGCAGACTCGGGTCGAAAAGCTGTTCGATTGTTACACCCTCGGGCGGATGCGGATGCAGCCCGGCCATCCTGAGCGCCTGGTGGAGCACGCGATGGATATTGACTGGCTCGAAGCTGAGCCGTTGCGGAGCGCTGGCGGCCAGCACCTGCTCGACCAGCGCCGTGATGCGGTTGACGCCCTCGAGGATGAGTCCGCAATACTGCTGCGCGCGCGGGTCGGCGCGCAGCCGCCCCGCCAGCAATTCGGCCGCGCCTTTGATTCCGGTCAGCGGGTTTTTGACCTCGTGCGCGAGCCCGGCGGGCGACAGCTTGAGGTCGGGTTCAGCCATATTGAGCGCTTGCGCGGCGCCGCGATGGAGCGCGAGGTCATGCAACAGGACCACTGCGCCGCGGCTCGCTCCGCCGGCGCCCATCAGCGGTGCGACCTCCGCGCTGACCGTCGCCAGCCGCGACCCCAGGCTGAGCTTGGCGTCGGCGTCAGCCAGGTTCTGGCCACTGCTTAGGCAGGTCTCGACCATCCGCAGGAGCCATTCGTTGTGGCGCAGGAGCGCGCCGACTGCGGCCTCATTGAGATGCGAGACGCCGAAGAGGGTTTCGGCCGCCGGATTAATGGCGATTGGCGCGAGTGCGCGATCGAAAACCACAACAGCGTCACTCAGGCTGTCGACGATTTCCTGCCAGAGACCCGCGGATAGCGTCGAAGATTTGCGCATGACGATGGCGACCAAATCGCACCGTATCACAAAACGTCTAATGGCCTAATATCAGACAACATGAGCGACAAAAGTACCGGAGGCACTAATACAGAGAGATTCATGCTATTAGTTTTTTTTAGAGCAAACCAATCCGACAGGGATTGATCATGACCCTGTCCGGTCGGTAGGGTTGGGCCGGGTCAGTTCGGTTCGTCTCGGTTCGTTCATGAGGGGGAACTTAGTCACATCGCTAGCGATGGTCTGTCTGTTGGGCGCAGCCCTCACCGGTTGTGTATCAACTCCGGCCATCGATGTCGCGTCCAACCCGGGAGACCGCTTCGGTCTTATCGGCACCGCTCCGGTGGGCGGAGGCGCGAGTCCTGCGACCTCGGCGGCGCCGTGGACGACTCCCGCGCTACAGGCGAATCCATCCCAGCCCGCCGATATGGACGCCGCGGTGGCCCTTGCCGAGGGTATTCCTTACGTCCGCAGCGAGCCGCATAAGGTGCCCCCGTTCCCGTTGGTCCTCAATCAGACTGTCCAGCGCTATGTCGACGCCTTCGCCGATCATAACGAGGGCATCAGGGAGTCGTTCCGCCGCAGCCGTCCCTACTTTCCGATGATGGTGAAGGTCATGGAGAGCCACGACCTCCCCCCGGAGCTGGTTTATCTCTCATTCGCCGAAAGTACGTTTTCGAGCAAAGGCGCCGGACCGTGGCAGCTAAGCGTGGCGACCGCGCGGCGGTTCAATCTCAAGGTGAACCGCTACATCGATGAGCGGCGCGACCCGATAAAATCGACGCATGCCGCGGCTCAGTACCTGGCGACTTTGCACGACGAGGTCGGGGACTGGCGCGTGGCGCTGGTCGGATGGAACCGGGGCGAGACGGCGATGAACGACTACTTCTCGTTGCGCGGCGTCGATTACGACCTCCTGACCTCGCGTTTGCCGTACAATACGCGCTCGCTGCTCAACCGTTTCATGGCGGTCGCGATAATCGCCCATCAGCCCGAGCGCTACGGCCTCGAGCCGGTGAACTATACGGGGCCGGAGAGCTTCCGCGTGATCAAGGTCAATGGCGGCACGACGCTTTCTGAAGTGGCCCGGCAGACGGGAGTCTCGGTACGCGTCCTGCACGACTACAACCCGGCCATCCTGCACGATCGCGTCCCGCCGGGCCCGAGTTACGAGTTGCGGCTCCCGCTCCAGGAAAGCGCCGACGCGCGCGATCCTGCGGGCGCGCTTATCTTCTAAAGCCGCCGCCTCGCTTCATTTTACATCCGTCCACGCCCGCTTCAGTTCCATTGCTTAGCTGTTTAACTGGCGCTCGCATCAATCGCGGGTTAAGGTTCGACTAATGATAAGCGCCGACGAAGCCCTGCAACTGGTGCTCGAAAACGTCGCGACGCTCGGCGTCGAGCGGACGCCGATCCTCGACGCGCTCGGCCGCGTGCTCGCCGAAGAAATCCGCTCGCCGCGCGACATCCCCGGCTTCGACAACTCCGCGATGGACGGTTATGCCGTGCGGGCGGCCGACATCGCCCATGCCAGCGCGTCGAGTCCGGCGCGGCTTCGCGTGCTTGGCACGGTGGCGGCGGGCGCGATGCCGGCCGTGCGGGTCGAGGCGGGCACCGCGATGCGCACGATGACCGGAGCGCCGGTGGCGGCGGGTGCCGACGCGATCGTGCCGGTCGAGCGGACCCGCGCCGACGGCGACACGGTCGAGATTCTGTCCACCGCCGAGCCGCGCACGTTCATCCGCCCGCGCGGCGAGGATTTGCGCGAGGGCGAGCTGGTGATGGAAGCCGGCAAGCGGCTGGGCGCGGCGGACCTCGGGATGCTTGCCTCGCTCAACCGTTCGATGATCGACGTCTGTCGCGGCCCTCGCGTCGCGATCGTCGCGACCGGCGACGAACTGGTCGATGTCGACCAGGTTCCGGCCGGCGCGCAGGTCGTCAACTCCAGCGCCTACGCGCTCGCGGGCGCGGTGCGCGAGGCCGGCGGCGAACCGGTCATCCTGAAAGTCGCGCGCGACCGCCCCGAGGAAATTCGCGCCCGCCTGACCGAGGCGTTCGCCTTCGACGCCGTGCTCTCGACCGGCGGCGTGTCGGTCGGCCAGTTCGATCACGTCAAGGGCGCGCTCGACGAATTGGGCATGCACCAGATCTTTCACGGCGTGGCGCAGCGGCCCGGGCGTCCGCTCAAGTTCGGCACGGTCGGCAGCCGTCCGATTTTCGGCCTGCCAGGGAACCCGGTCTCGACGATGGTGTGTTTCTACCTGTACGTGCGTCCCGCGTTGCTGCGGATGGGCGGGCGGCGCGACCTCGGACTGCCGCGAGTCGCGATGCGATGCGCGGTGGATATAAGGACGGCGAAGGACCTGACCGAGTTCGTGCGGGTGCGCCTGCGGCGCGAGGGCGGCGAGCTTTACGCGACGCCGACCGGCAACCAGGGTTCGGGAATCCTGAGCTCGCTCTCGCGCGCCGACGCGTTGCTCATCGGCCCGTCTGACGCAACCGTGCTCAAGGCCGGCGCTCAGGTTACGGGCTTGGTGCTGGCGGCGGACGCGGTGACCGCGTCGGAGCCGTTTTTCGAGCGGCCCCTGCGCCATAAAAACTGAACCGCGATCGTGGCGAGGAAGCCGAAGAGGGCGGCGCCGATGATCACCGAGGAGACGCTGAGCTGCGCCGGCTTGACGAACGGAACGAGCTGGATGTCGATCGGATTGAGCCGATAATTCCAGTAGACGACGTAGGCGACCCACAGGAAGATGATCGTGCCGCCAATGAACTTCGGATTTTTGACGAATGCCGGTGCGGCCACGTCTCCTCCTGGCGCCCGTAGCAACGGGCTGCGTAAAAGCTTGGCCGCCGTTATGCGCATTGTCAACGCGCCGCCCTCGGCGAGGTCCCAATGATGCGTAAGCCGCGCGGCATACAAGTCCTGCAAATGACGCAAATCATGCAAGTGAAGCAAATCGAAAAAGCCGGGCGCGATGCCGCTTAGGGTGGGGCAGGGCTTCGACTTCCATCCGATGCGCCCGGGCCGCGCGCTCAAGCTCGGCGGCGTAGCGATTCCCCATGACGCGGGGCTCGACGGGCATTCGGACGCCGACGTCGCCGCGCATGCGCTGGCCAATGCGATCCTCGGTGCGCTGGGCGAGGGCGACCTCGGCCGTCATTTTCCCGACAGCGACCCGCGCTTCAAGAACGCCGACAGCCTCGCGCTGTTGGCCGAGGTCTGGAAGCTCGCGAGCGGGCGCGGATGGCGCCTGGTCAACGCCGACCTGACGATCTTCGCGCAGCGCCCGCGGCTTGCGCCCTACGTCGACGCGATGCGCGAGCGGATGGCGGCGGCGCTCGGCGCGGAGACAGCGATGCTCAATGTCAAGGCCTCGAGTCCGGAAGGGTTGGGCGCGCTCGGGCGCGGCGAGGGGATGGCGGCGGCCGCGGTGGTATTGCTGGAAGCCGGCTAGCCTGTTACTGGCTCTTGGATTGTCCGAAAAACGATGCCGCCTGGACGGCGTACGAGCTCGGGGAGCGCTCATGAGAAACTGGATATCGCGAACCTTGATCGCACTGGTAGTTGTGATCGCCGCGCCGCTCGCCGCGTCGGCGGACACCTGGCAAATCGATCCGGTTCACAGCACCGTCGGCTTCACCGTCCGGCACATGACGATCTCGAGCGTCAGGGGCCAGTTCGACAAAGTCGCGGGCACTATCACCGCGGACGGCAACGATCCAACCACCGCCGTGATCGAAGCGACCATCGATACCGCGTCGATCGATACGCGCTCGGCGGATCGCGACTCCGATCTCAAGAGCCCAAACTTCCTCGACGTGGCAAAGTATCCGACGATGACCTTCAAGTCGAAGAAGGTCGAAGCGGCGGGCCCGGGCAAGTACAACGTCGTCGGCGACCTTACGCTGCACGGCGTCACCAAGGAGGTCACGCTCGCGGTCGAGGTGGCGGACGCTCCCATCAAGGATCCGTGGGGCAACACACGCGCTGGTGCATTCGCGACCACCACGATCAGCCGCAAGGACTTCGGCCTTACGTGGAATAAAATGATCGAGGCCGGCGGCGCCGTGATTGGCGACGCAGTCTCGGTTGAGATCAACGTCGAGGCCGTGAAAAAGAAGTAGTAAAACCTGGGGGCCGGCCTAGCGGCGGCCCAGCCTGGTGAAAAGCTCCTGCTCGGCGGTCGCGATCGGCGAGGAGAGCCGCTCGCCCAACAATTTTTGATAAACCGGCGACCCGGCAGCCTGCTCGGCGGCCCATCGTTTGGCGAACGTGCCGTCGCGAATTTCGTCGATCGCCTTGCGCATCAGCGCCTCCGAATCGGCCCCGATGAATTGCGCGCCGTGCGTGAGCTGTCCGAACTGGCTGGTATGCGAATGCAGCTTGAGCTGGCGCCACACGCCGAGCGTGGCCATCGCGCGGCCGATCTCGCCCAATTCGCCCGAAGCGTATAGCTCGAGCAGCGCGACCTCCTTGCTCACGCCCGCCTCGACCAGCAGCTTGAAAGCGCGGTCGAGCAGAAAAAGCATTGCGCCCGCCCAGGTATGCTCGGAGAACAGATCGACCAGCGTTTCCTCCTCGAAGCTCGATTCGACCACTGCGCCGTGGGGCAGGAAGGCGCCGATGCCGTGCGTGATCGCGAGCGCGGTCTTGAGCGCGTGGCCGCTTGCGTCCTGGCTGACTCCCACCAGCACCGGAAAACCCTCGCCGCGCGCCGGGAGGTCGAGCACGCCCTGTCCGATCATGCGCGGCGCGACCAGCACCACGTCGGTTTCCGCGGCGGTGCGATGAACTTGTAGGTGATGTTGTAGCCGCTGGCGAAGACCAGCGTTTTGCCGCGCGCCAGGTGCGGCGCGATAAGCTGACGGTAGGTTGCCGGGGCGATTTCGTCGGGCAACAGCAGCATGATGACGTCCGCGCGCGCAGCCGCCGCGTCCATCGCGAACACCTCGAATCCGTCCTCGCGCGCCTGCCGCCAGCTTTCGTCTTCCTGGTTGCCGACGATCACCTGGTGGCCGGAGCGGCGCAGATTGATCGCCTGTGAACGTCCCTGGTTGCCGTACCCGATGACGGCGATCGTCTTGCCGTTGAGAATCGCGGGATCGGCCTCGGCCGCGTCAAAGAATCTTGCCATTGCTGTTGGTCCTCTGGATCGTTCTGCGCGATCGTTCTCCGCGATTGTTCTTCGCGCGATTGTTCCCTGATGAACCGAGAAGTTTGTGCGGTCACCGGCGCCGGCGGCTAGAGATCGTCGCCGCCACCGCTGTCGCCGCCGTCGTCATCGTCCAGGCCGCCGCCGCTCTCCAGTTGATCGACAGCTTCATCGAACTCCGGCCCGCCCATCTCGTCGCCCATCTCCTTTCCCATCCTTCTGAGCGCGCGCGCGATGCTCTTGGGGTCGTTCTCGTCGACGTCGGAGAAGCCCGCGGGATTCGACAGCGCGTCCATCCGCGACTCTTCGCTGCGCGGGGTCGCGAAGCGCGACATCAGGCGGCGCATCCGCGCGCTCCCGCAATGCTCGCACACCGCCTCGACCCGCTCGCTCACGCGCATCGTGAGCACGCTGGTGCGCTTGCGGCACTTCTCGCACTGATATTCGTAGATCGGCATAGAGGCCAACTCCATTCTGGCGGAGTATGCCTCGATTTTCCGTATCGCGCGAGGCTGCGGCAAGAGCGTGGCACGGGAGAGGCACTTAGGAAGACGACTTATATCCGCTTGATTCGCGGATCGGCGGCAGGATACTGCTTGGCGTCGAGATGAATCCGATCGGAAAGGCCGCGCGATGAGAGAGTTGGGCGCGATGTGGCGCAACACCCGGATGGTCGTGCTGTGCGCGATCTCGGCCGCGCTTTACGCCGCCGTGCTGGTGCCGTTCAAGGTCGTGCCGCTCATCCCGGGCGTCACCGAATTGCGTCCGGCCAATGCGATTCCGGTCGTATGCTCGTTTCTGTTCGGTCCGGCGGCGGGCTGGGGCTCGGCGATCGGCAACATGATCGGCGATTTCTTCGGCGGCGTCGGCCCCGGCGACATCTTCGGCTTCTTCGCCAACCTCCTGTACGGCTACATCCCGTACAAGGCCTGGAACGTGATCGCCCAGGGCCAGAGTCCGATCACGCGCTCGCCCGGCGCGATCGTGAAGTACGTGGCCGCATGCCTCGCCGCGAGCGTGCTCTGCGCCGATATCGTCGGATGGGGCGACAACCTGCTCGGTCTGCGGCCCTTCAGCATCTTGGGCAACGTGATCGTGTTCAACAACATGGCCTCGGCCCTGGTGCTCTCGCCGCTTATTCTGATCGCGGTCTACCCGCGCGTGCAGCGCGGACGGATGCTCTATACCGACATGATGCCCGAGTTCAAGGAGCGCCGATGGAGCGTGCGCGCTATTGGTCTCGCAATACTGGTGGCGGGCGAGGCGGGCGCGTGGCTGATGGGCAACCTGGTTTCCACCGGCTATTGGGCGCCGTCGTTTCTGTCGTCGGCGATGAACCAGCCGCCCTACGACAAGGCGATCGCGATCGTGGTTAGCCCGTTCATCGTGCTGGCCGTCCTGGGCGTGGGGCTGATGTGAAGGACGGCATTTCCGCTCCTGGAGCGGCCGGCGCCGCACAGCTCGATGATGTTGCGGCGGGAGCGGCCGGCGCGGCGCACGACGTGGCGCTCGAAGACGTGAGCTTCACCTATCACGACGGCGAGCGTCCGGCGCTCAACCGTATCAGCTTCGCGGCCGCCGCGGGCCAGATGGTCGGCGTGATGGGCGCGTCGGGCGCGGGCAAATCGACGCTCGCCAAGTGCCTCAATCGGATCGTGCCCGAGTTCGAGGGCGGCGCGTTTACGGGAGTGGTGCGAATCGGCGGCCGCTCACTTGCCGGCGCGCGCGTGTGCGAGGTCGCGTCGCGGGTCGGGATGGTCTTCCAGGATTTCGAGGCGCAACTGTTTTCCACCAACGTCGCGCACGAAGTCGCGTTCGCGATGGAGCAGGTCGGGATGGAGCGCGCCGAGATGGCGCGGCGCATCCGCCCCGCGCTCGAGGCGGTCGGCCTCGCCGGCTTCGAGCATCGCGATCCGACCTCGCTCTCGGGCGGCGAAAAGCAGCGGCTCGCGATCGCCTCGGTGCTCGCGCTTCGCCCGTCGGTGATCGTGCTCGACGAGCCGACTACCGACCTCGACCCCGAGGGCAAGGCCGAAGTCTTTGCGCTGATTCGCAGCCTGCGCGAGCAGGGATTCAGCCTGATCGTGATCGAGCACGAGGCCGAGGTGCTGCGCGGCGCCGACCGCCTCATGCTGTTTCGCGAGGGCGAGATAATCGCCGAGGGTGCGCCGCGCGACCTGATGACGCGGCTCGAACTGCTCGAAGAGTGCGGAGTTCATCCGCCCGATTTGAACCGCGCGCTCGCCGCTTTGGGAATTACGGCGCATGCCGCGAGCGTGGATGAAGCCGAGGCGCTGATTCGCCGCGCGATGCCGCATCTCGGCGCTTCGTCTCATACGTCCCGGCGCGGCAGCGGGCACTTCAGCGCCGCAGCCAACGAGTGCCAAGGACGCAGGTCCGCTGGTCGAGGTGCGCGCGCTCAGCTTCAACTACCCCGACGGACCGCCGGTGCTCGATTCGATCGACTTGGCGATCGCGCCGGGCGAGTTCGTCGCGATCATCGGCCAGAACGGCTCGGGCAAGACCACGCTCGCCAAGCATCTGGTGGGCCTGCTGCGTCCGGTCGCGGGTGCCGTGATGCTCAACGGGCGCGACCGCTCCACGATGCGCCCGGCGGAAACCGCCGCCGAGGTCGGCTACGTCTTCCAGAACCCCGACCATCAGATTTTTGCCGCGACCGTCGAGGACGAGGTCGCTTTCGGTCCGCGCAACTTCGACCTCGCGCCCGGCGAGGTTCAACGCCGATGCGACGAAGTCCTTCGCGCGGTGGGGCTTCAAGACGCGCGCGCGCTCGACCCCTTCCTGCTCAGCAAGGGCGAGCGCCAGCGCCTGGCGGTGGCGAGCGTGCTCGCGTTGCGCCCGCGCCTGCTGATTCTCGACGAGCCGACCACCGGACTGGACTATCGCGAGCAGCGCCGCATGATGGCGCTGGTGACCGAGCTCAACCGCGACGGAATCGCGATCGTCATGATCACGCATACGCCGTGGCTGGTCGCCGAATACGCGCGCCGCGTGGTGCTGATTCGCCGCGGACGCAAGCTCTTCGACGGCGGCGTGCGCGAATTCTTTGCCCGCGACGAGTTGCTCGCCTCGTCGTCGTTTCGCGCGCCCGAGGCGACCGAGCTTTCGCGCCGCTTCGGCACGGTCGCGCTGGGGCCCGACGAACTCGCCGCCTGGCTGCGAGGGCGAAGCTGAGATGCCGATTTTTCTCTACATCGAGCGCGCCACCTTCATCCATCGGCTCCATCCGACGGTCAAGGTCTTTGCGCTGTTCGTGATGTTCTGGTCGGTCTACTGGGTCGACCATCCGCTGGCCCTGCTGCCGCTTGGGCTGGTGATGCTGGCGCTCGCGGAGTTCACCGGCGCGTGGCCGAACTTCTATCGCCTGCGCTGGCTCTTCATCCTGGTGATTCTCACTACGACGATTGCCTGGATGGTTTTCTATCGCCGCGGCCCGGTGCTGATAAATCTGCCGCTCATCCATCTGAGCCGCGCCTCGCTGGTGTTCGGGATGGGACGCGGTTTGAAGCTCGCCGAGTTGCTCGCTACCTCGGTGCTGTTCCTTTCGACCACCAAGGTCGAGGAATTCACCGCCGGACTGGCGCGCCTGGGCGTGCCCTACCGCGTCGGTTTCGCGATCACGCTTTCGTTCCGCCTGGTGCCGCTGTTCATCGATTCGGCGCTCACCGTGGTGCAGGCGCAAAACCTGCGCGGCTACGATTTCAATCGCGGCGGCCCGCTGGAGCGGGTCAAACGCTACGTGCCGGTGCTGATTCCGGTCTTCATGGGAGCGCTGCGCAAGGCCAATTCGATGGCGATGGCGCTGGAGGCGCGGGGCTTCGGGATGAGCCGTCAGCCGACGAGTTTCATCGACTACCCGGTCAAGCCGAGCGACATCGCGGCGACCGTGGCGTTGTTTGCGTTGGGCGCCGCGTACTTCATGATTTACTACACCGGCTACGGCGCGATTTCGCCCAAGTGACGCTAACCCGAACCGTTAGACGGCGCTTGGGCGGTGCGCGCTGCGCGTGCTAACTTCGCCGAGAGCAGGAGGAACGCGATGTTGTTCGTGATCATCGGCCACGACGGACCCAAAGGCGCGGCGCTCAGACCCACGGTTCGCCCGCGCCATCTCGCGTACGTGGGACCCGTCGCCAAGAGCGGTAAGATGCTGGTCGGCGGCCCCTTCACCGACGGCAGCGGCAGCCTGATCATCGTCGACATGGAGAGCGAGGCGGCGGCGCTCGAGTTCGCGCGCAACGATCCGTACGCGCTCGACGGTGTCTTCGAGCGAGTCGAGGTCAAACCGTTCCGCAAGGTGTTGCCCGAATAATCGAGTGGTGGGTTTGGATGGCCGGAGCGCTTTCAGGACTTAAAGTTATTGAATTGGGCGAGATGGTCTCCGCTCCTTACGCGGCCAAGCTGATGGCCGACATGGGCGCCGAGGTGATCAAGATCGAACGGCCAAGCGCCGGCGACCATGCGCGCTTGCGCGGCCCCTTTCCAGGCGGCACGGCGCATCCGGAAAAAAGCGGCCTCTATCTCTACCTCAATACCAACAAGCTTGGCCTGACGCTCGACGTGTCGCGTCCCGAAGGCTTCGCGTTGCTCGAGCGCCTCGCCGCCGACGCCGACGTTCTGATTCATAACGTCGCGCCGTCCGACATGGATCGTATCGGCCTTACCTTCGAGCGACTGCGGAGGTGCAATCCGCGCTTGGTGATGACCTCGATTTCGCCGTGGGGACAGAGCGGGCCCAAGCGCGAGTGGCGCGCCGAGGATCTGACGCTCTGGAGCGCGAGCGGCATCTGCTACATCAACGGCGGCGGCTCGCAGCATCCCGAGATGCCGCCGCTTAAGACGTTCGGGCAGCAGGCCGGCTTCCAGGGCGGAGTGCATGCGGCAGTGGCGACGATGGGCGCGGTGTTCGCGCAGATGCGCGACGGCGAGGGGCAACACGTCGACGTCTCGATTTACGAATCGCTGGCCGCGCAGATGGAGCTGTTCTTCGAATTCTGGCCTTACATGAACATGGTCGCGTCGAGGTTGGGGCAGAAGCCGATCCAGCCGCTCGAAGTGATGGAATGCCGCGACGGTTATATTTTCGTCTGCTGCGTCGAGGAGCATCAGTGGCGCAATTTCGTCGAGCTGATGGGCAATCCGGAGTGGGCGGCGGAAGATATTTTCTCGGACCGGCTCAAACGCGGCGTCAACTGGGACGCGCTCAAGATTTTTCTGGAGGACTGGCTGAAAGACCAGAGTGCGCTCGACCTCTACAAGAAAGCGCAGGCGCGGCGTATCCCGTTCGCGCCGGTCTCGACCATGGGCGACCTGCTCAGTTCCGATCATCTCAAACAGCGCGGCTTCTTTGTCGAGATAGCGCATCCCGTGGCGGGCACACACAAATATCCCGGCGCGCCGCTCAAGTATGGCCGCACGCCATGGGAGATCCGCCGCCCGGCGCCGACGCTCGGGCAGCACAATGAGGAGATTTTCGGCGCGCGCCTCGGATTGAAGCCGGCGCGTATCGAGGAGTTGCGCCGCGCGGGAGTGATTTGAACTGATTTGATCGTGCCGCGGGGTGCGAGAAACAGGAATGGACGATGGCGAAGCTTCCACTTGAAGGCGTGAGAATCGCCGACTTCACCTGGGTATGGGCGGGGCCGTATTGCACACTCCAGCTCGCCCATCTCGGCGCCGACGTAATCCGTGTCGAGACCCGCACGCGGCCGTGCGTGACCCGCCTGTTGCCGCCGTGGCCGGAGGGCAAACCCGGTGTCAATCGCTCCGGCTACTTCAACCAGTACAACCAGGGCAAGCGCTCGCTGACCCTGAACTACGCGAAGCCTGGCGCGCTCGAAGTCGCTCATCGACTGGTCGAGGCGAGCGACGTCGTCACCAACAATTTCGCCTCCGGTGTGATGGAAAAGATGGGGCTCGGCTACGAGGCGTTGCGCAAGATCAAGCCGGACCTCATCATGATCTCGCTCTCCGGCTATGGCGACACGGGGCCGTTCCACGAATACGTCGCCTACGGGCCGGCGCAGGTGCCGCTCTCGGGGCTCTCGTCGCTGACCGGCTACAAAGGATGGCCGCCAATGCACGCTGGCTTCAGTTACGCCGATCCCAACGCCGGCGTGCACGGCGCGTTTGCGATTCTGGCCGCGCTCTACCATCGCAAGAAAACCGGCGAAGGCCAGTACATCGACATGAGCCAGTGGGAGTGCGCGATGGGGCTGCTGCCCGAGGGAATCATGGAGTACACGATGAACGGGCGTGAGCCGGCGCGCGACGGAAATCGCGATCCGCTGATCGCGCCTCACGGCGTTTTCCCGTCCAAGGATCGATTCGAGAACACCGGCATCATGATCGACATGTGGGTGTCGATCGTGGCGGCCGACGACGCCGAGTTCGGCCGCCTGGCGGGCGCTATCGGGAAGCCCGAGATGGCGCGCGATCCGCGCTTCGCCACTGCCGCCGCGCGCAAACAGAACGAAGACGAGCTCGAAGCGGCGATCGCCGCGTGGACCTCCGAGCGCAGCGCTGCCGAGGCGGAACAAATCCTCCAGGCGGCGGGCGTGGCAGCCGCGGTATGCGCGCCAAACAAGGTCGTCTCGGAGGATCCTCATCTGAAAGAGCGCGGCTATTGGGTTTACCTCGACCATCCCGAAGTCGGCGCGCAGCAGCATTGCGGAATCCCGTGGCGGATGAGCCGCACCGACGGCAACGTGCGCGCGCCGGCGCCATGCATCGGACAGCATACCGACGAGGTCCTCACACAGATGCTAGGCTATAGCGCGGACGAGGTCGCGCGGCTGCGCGGGGCCGGCGCGCTGGAATAGCAGCCACGACAGTACGCTCGCGCGCACGCGCCCGAATCGTTCCGGAGGAGCCATGAGACAATTTAAAGTATTACTTGATAATTTGGTTTTCGGCGAAGGCCCGCGATGGCATGGCGACAAGCTCTACTACTCCGACATGCACGCACACACGGTGAATGCGGTCGATCTGCAAGGCCGCAATACGGTGATCGCGGAAGTCCCGACGTGGCCCTCCGGGCTGGGATGGCTTCCCGACGGGCGGATGCTGGTGGTCTCGATGACCGACCGCAAGCTGCTGCGCCAGGAAGCCGGAGGACTCAAGCTGCACGCCGATCTTGGCACGCTCGCGTCGTATCACTGCAACGACATGGTGGTCGACAGCCGCGGCCGCGCCTACGTCGGCAACTTCGGCTACGACATCATCGCCAGTGCGCCGCAGAAGCCGGCCGAGATGGTGATGGTCGAGCCCAGCGGCGCGGCGCGCGTGGTCGCGCGCGACCTCCAGTTTCCCAACGGCACTGTGATCACGCCCGACGGCAAGACGCTGGTGGTGGGCGAGTCGATGGGCCATCGGCTGACCGCGTTCGACGTTGCCGCCGACGGCGGACTCACCAACCGCCGCGTATGGGCGGAGTTGGGCGAGGGCGTGCCCGACGGAATCGCGATGGATGCCGAGGGCGCGATTTGGGTGGCGTCGCCATTTACGCAGGAGCTTTTGCGGGTGAAGCAGGGCGGCCAGGTGGCGGAGCGGATCAAGCGCGAGCAGATGCCGATCGCGTGCACGCTCGGCGGTCCCGCGCGCCGCACGCTCTTCTTGCTCACGTCCGAGTCAATCGATCCCGACCTGCTGCGCGCCAAGCGCAATTCGCGGATCGAAACCACGGAGGTCGAGGTTGCCGGTGCCGGCTTACCGTAAAGGGCGGGCGGCGGCGCACAAGAGGAGCGGCGGCGTGAGTGCGGCGAGTCTCAACGGGCGGGCGGAGATTTTCAAGCAGCGGCGCGCGCGCTTCATGGCCGAGATCGGTGCGGCGGCCGCGATTTTGCCGAGCGCACCGGTCGCGGTCCGCTCCAATGACGTCGAATTCGTCTATCGTCAGGACAACGATTTTTTCTACCTGACCGGTTTCGCCGAGCCCGAATCGGTGGCGCTGTTCGCGCCCGGCCACAAGGACGGCGAGTTCGTGATGTTCGTCCGCCCGCGCGACCGCGAGCGCGAAACCTGGACCGGGCGGCGCGCCGGGGTTGAAGGTGCGATGCTCGATTACGGCGCCGACAAAGCCTACGTCGTCGATGAATTGGACCGCGTGCTGCCGCGCTATCTCGAAGGCGTCGAGCGCGTTTATTATCCGCTCGGCAACAATGAGCGGATGAACGCGCGGGTGCTCGAGTTGATGCGCGGGGCGCAGGCGATGCGGCCGCGGACTGGCTCAGGACCGATCGCGATGCTCGATCCGCGCGAGCTGATCCATGAGGCGCGGCTGAAGAAACGGCCCGAGGAGCTCGACGCGATGCGCCGCGCGGTTGCGATTTCTTGCGAGGCGCACAAGGACGCGATGCGCCGGGCGCGCGGCGGGATGATGGAGTGGGAGATCGAGGCGCTGGTCGATTACGCGTTTCGCTCGCGCGGCGCCGCCGGACCCAGCTATCCGTCGATCATCGCCTCGGGCCCGAACGCCGCGACGCTCCACTACATCCAGAACGACCGCCAGATGCAAAGCGGCGATCTGCTGCTGATCGACGCGGGATGCGAGGTCGACTTTTACGCCTCCGACGTGACCCGCACCTTTCCGGTCGGCGCGCGCTTCAACCCCGCGCAGCGCGCGCTCTATTCAGTCGTGCTCGAAGCGCAGCGGCGCGGAATCGAATCGATAAAACCCGGCGTGCGCTTCGACGACGTGCACGAAGCCGCTCTGCGCGTGCTGGTCGAGGGCATGATCGATCTCGGCTTGGTCAAGGGACCGCTTAACGACGCGATCGCGTCCGCCGCCTATCGCCGCTACTATATGCATCGCACCAGCCATTGGCTCGGGATGGATGTGCATGACGTGGGGCTGTATCGCGTCGGCGGAGGTTCGCGCGCACTCGAGCCCTCGATGGTGTTGACGGTGGAGCCGGGGATCTACATTTCGCCCGACGACGAAAGCGCACCCGAGTCGATGCGTGGGGTCGGAATCCGGATCGAGGACGACGTCCTGGTAACGGCTGAGGGTCACGAAGTGCTGACGGCTGCGATTCCCAAGACGATCGAAGAAGTCGAGGCACTCACGTCACCATGAGCGCTGTCACTTCCGGAGGCTGCTTCAGAGCGGCAACTCGTAGATGAGCTCGAAAAGCAAACCCGCCATCACGGCCGCTTCAACGAAGACGGCGCCCACCAGAACATCTGTAAGTAATTCGTTCATACCCGATATATGAGCGAGTCGCGTGCCATCGGCAAGCCACAAGTCTGGGCTGACATGCGAAATTAATTGTCGAGGGGCGAGGGCGTCAAAATAGCTTGTATTCCCGAGTCTTTCGGCCCTTCACTCTCGTCCACGACAAATGAGGCCCGGTCGATTGATCAGGGCGGCCGGCTCGCATTTCGCGGATTGTCTGCGAACCGGCGAATTTTGCGATTTGTCGCGCCGCTACTAGCCTTTGGGCAATCCCAACACGCGCTCGCCGATGATGTTGCGCTGAATCTCGCTCGACCCGGCTGCGATCGTGAGCCCGCGCGACGCCAGCATCCGATAGAGCCATCGCCCCTCGGCGATCGCGAACGGCGCGTCGAGCTCGATCTGGCTATAGGCGCCGAGCAGCTCGGTTGCGAACTTATTGATGCCGAGATTTATCTCGGTGGTCACGACCTTGACGATCGAGCTTTCCGGGCCCGGCGGCAATCCCTTGAGCTGGCGTGTGAGCTGGCGCAGGTTGAGCAGCCGAAGCGCACTGACCTCGCACGCGAATTGCGCGATCTGCTGGCGAACGTCGTCGTCCTCCCACGCGAGGCGGCCATCGCGCCGCACCGTTTTCGCCAACTCGACCAGCTCGCCGATGTTATTGTCCAGGCCGCGATAGCGCCGCTCGTACATCAGCGAGGTCAGGGCGACCAGCCATCCGTTGTTCTTTTCGCCGACCACGTTTTTCTTCGGCACGCGCACGTCTTCGAAGAAGACCTCGTTGAAGCCGGTGTCGCGAGTCATCTGGGTCAGCGGGCGCACCGTGATGCCGGGGCTGTGCATGTCGACCAGGACGTAACTGATGCCCTTGTGCTTGGGCGCGTCGGGGTCGGTGCGCACCAGCAGAAAACACATGTCCGCGTGATGCGCGTCGGAGGTCCAGACCTTCTGCCCGTTGATGACGAAGTAGTCGCCGTCCTCGACGGCGCGCGTCTGCAACGAGGCGAGGTCGGATCCCGAGCCCGGTTCCGAGTAGCCCTGGCACCAGATTTCCTCCGCCGCGAGCATCGGTGGCATATAGCGCCGGCGCTGCTCTTCGGTGCCCCAGAGCATCAGCGTCGGCCCGACCAGCGCGATCCCCTGGGCGTTGACCAGCACCGGACCGCGCGCGCGCTCGAGTTCCTCCTGGTAGATCATTTGCTGCGTGAGCGTCGCGCCGCGCCCGCCGCACTCTTTGGGCCAGTGCACCGCGATCCATCCGGCGGCGTGCATCTTCTTGTGCCACGCCACGCGCCGCGTCCATTCCTCACCGGCCTCGCTGTGCATGAACTCCAGCGAGAAGCGGTTGCGCCGCTCGCTCTCAGGCAGGTTCGTGTCGAGCCACGAGCGGAGCTCCTGACGAAACGCCTCGTCCTCCGCGCTCAGCTTGAAGTCCATCGCGCTCCCGTTACTTGCGAGCGGTTTTCGCGCTCAGCCCTTGGGCAGACCGAGCACACGCTCGCCGATGATGTTGTGCTGAATTTCGCTGGTGCCGCCGGCGATCGTATACGCGCGCGCCCCGAGCATCCGGTAGCTCCACACGCCGCGGCCGAGCGCAAAGGGCGCGTTGTGTTCGAACTGGCTATACGGGCCGAGCAGCTCCATCGCGAACTTCGCCATCCGCAGATGAAGCTCGCTGGAGCCGAGCTTCATCACCGAGCCCTCGGGCCCGGGCGGGCGTCCTTTGAGCCGGCGCGTGATCTGGCGATAGCCGGTGTACTTGAGCGCCGCGGCCTCGGCTGCGAACTGCGCGATCCGCTGACGCACGCTGGTGTCGTCCCATGCGCTTGTGCCGTTGCGCCGGATCAACTTCGCGAGCCGCGCAAGCTCCAGCACTTGGTTGCTGTTCATGTTGGTGTCGCCGACGCCGGTGCGCTCGAACATCAGCGTGGTGATCGCGACCTGCCATCCGTGGTTCTTCTCGCCGACGATATTTTTCTTCGGTACGCGGACGTCCTCGAAGAAGACCTCGTTGAAGCCGCGCTCGCCGGTGATCTGGGTTAGCGGGCGCACCGTGATGCCGGGGCTGTGCATGTCGACCAGGATGTAGCTGATGCCCTTGTGCTTGGGCGCGTCGGGATCGGTGCGCACGAGCAGGATGCACATGTCGGCGTGATGCGCGTCGGAGGTCCAGACCTTCTGGCCGTTGACGACGAAGTAGTCGCCGTCCTCGACCGCGCGGGTCTGCAGCGAAGCGACGTCGGAACCGGAGTTGGGCTCGGAGTAGCCCTGGCACCAGATCTCGTCGGCCGAGAGAATCTTCGGCACGTAGCGCTTTTTCTGCTCCTCGGTGCCCCACTGGATGAGCGTTGGCCCGACCAGCATCGTGCCGAGCTGGTTGACCAGCGCGGGCGCGTGTGCGCGGCTCATCTCCTCGCCATAGACGAGCTGCTGGGTGAGCGTGGCGCCGCGGCCGCCGTACTCTTTGGGCCAGCTGATGCCGACCCATCCGCCGCCGTGCATCTTTTTGTGCCACGCGACGCGGCGCTCCCAGTGGCTCGCGCTCTCGTCGGAAAAGGCCCACTCGGCGTGTTCCCCACGTTCGCGGCCGGGCAGATTGGCGTCGAGCCAGCTCCTCAACTCCGCACGAAAAGCCTCGTCCTCTGCGCTGAACTTGAAATCCATGGTTCCTCGTTATCCGATACAGAGAAATCTTCGCACAGATTCAACCGCCGGCGCAAAATGCCCTCGACCGCCTACCTGTTCGACCGGCGGGGCTCGTACGCTAGGATCGGTCCCATGCGAATTGCCACCGGCAAGGTCGTCGCAGGCAAGGTCGTAGTCGATGGGTCACCTTTCGAAGAGGGCGCCAGATTACTGTAATCGCTGCCGATGACATAGAGACGTTCGAACTCGGGCGGGAAGACGAGGCGGCCCTCCTCGCGGCGATTGCGGAAGTCAACCGCGGCGAGTCCGTCGACGGTGTCGAGCTCGTCGCCAAGTTAGCCAAATGAATATCAACTTCGCAAAAAAGATTTCTCTGCCAACTATGTCGCTTTTGCCCTTTCGGTCATCCTGAGCGCAGCGAGTCTGCGAGCGCGAGTCGAAGGACCTCGCGCGGTCCTCCGCGCGTAAAGCCGAGATGATTGCAGGTTCATGGATAATCCGAGCGCGATATCGATTCGATCGTAACTAATCGCCAAAATCCCAAAGTCGTGGATTCGCGCGAGATCCTTCGACTCCGGAAGCCTTCTCAGGATGACCTAAGAAAGCCAAAACGGAAGAGTCGGAAAAAGAAGACTTGGTCAAGGGCGGCCGCGCAGGCTCAGCACCAGCATCCGTGGTTCAGTCATCGACTCCATCGCCCAGCGCACGCCCTCGCGGCCCAGCCCCGAGCCCTTAACGCCGCCGAACGGATAGGTGTCGACGCGGAACACGCCGGTGTCGCCGACGATCACCGCGCCCGCCTCGATCTCGCGAAACGCCATGAAGGCGTGCTCCAGTTTGGGCGTGAAGACGCCGGCCTGCAGGCCGTAGGGTGAATCGTTGGTCGCCGCGATTCCTTGGGCGAACGAATTGATCGGCTCGACGGTCGCGACCGGTCCGAAAATCTCCTCGCACCAGATGCGCAACCGATGGAGCTTCGGTTCGGAAAGCTCGACCAGCGTCGGCGCCACCACGTTGCCCTCGCGCCGATCGCCGGTGAGGATTCCGGCGCCGGCCTTCTTGGCTTCGTCGATCCATTCCATCACGCGGTCAGCCGCCGCGCTCGAAATCAGCGGGCCGACCACTGTGCGCTCGTCCATCGGATCGCCCACGCCGAGCCGCTCGGTTGCGTCCACCAGGTGCTTCAAGAACGCGAAGTAGACGTTGCGATGGACGAAGATGCGCTGGACCGAGAGGCAGACCTGTCCGGCGTGCACGAACGCGCCGCGCGCCGTGCGGGTCGCGGCGTATTCGAGGTCGGCGCCGTCATCGACGATAAGCCCGCCGTTGCCGCCGAGCTCCAGCGCGACGCGCTTGGTCCCGGCCATCGCCTTAAGCGCCCATCCCACCTTCGCGCTGCCGGTGAAGCTCACCATCTTGATCCGGTCGTCAACGGCGAGGCGCTCGGCGACCGGCGGATCGGCCGAGATGACGTTGAGCGCGCCCTTGGGCAGCCCCGCGTCTGCCGCCAGCTCGGCCAGCATCAGGGCCGGCCCGGGACATTGCGGCGGCGGCTTGACGACCATCGTGTTGCCGGTGGCGATAGCGGGGGCGACCTTGTGCGTGATCAGGTTGAGCGGAAAATTGAACGGCGCGATCGCGGAAATGGGGCCGATCGGGAAGCGTTCAACGATTCCGACCGAACCCGTGTTGGCGGCCTCGAAGTCGATCGGTTCGGCGCTCTGCCCAAAGCGCTTGACCTCCTCGGCGGCGAGCGCGAGGACGCCGACGGTGCGGCCGACCTCGGCGCGCGCGTAGTCGATCGGCTTGCCGGTGCCGAGCGTGATGGCGCGCTCGAAGTCACCGCGCCGCTCGGCCACGCCGCGGCTCATCGCGTTCAGAATTTCGGCACGCCGCGCGCGCCCCAGGCGGCGGGTCTCGTCATAGGCGCGCGCCGCGCCCGCGATCGCCGCGTCGGTCTCGTGCTCACCCGCGCGCGCGACCGTGCCGACGACTTCGCCGTTGAACGGATAGCGCAATTCGTAATGGTCGGAGGTATCGACCGTTTGCCCGTCGATAAAGAGCCGGTACGTCGCAACCGCCATGGCAAGGACCTCCCGCCGCGAATTCTTGGCCGCGCTTATTTATCGCGCACTTGCGCGCGGCAAAAAAGAGCGCCTATGGGATGCCTCGGCTCTTCTCACAGCGGACAGGTTTTGCCGATTTCCAGACCCAGGGCATGAATCAAGCGGCCGTAGCCGACGAAGGTGACTATTCTGAATCCCAGGTCGACGATCTCGCCTTCGGTAAAATGCTCGCGCAAGCCGTCGAAGGTTTGCTGCGACGCCTGCCGATGATCGCCCGCAAGTATCTCGGCGAAGCGAATCGCCGCTTTTTCCTGGCCGGTCAGTTTTCGGCTGCTTTCAAAATGAGGTAGTTCGGCGACCAGTTCTTCAGTCAGTCCTTGTTGCCTTGCCAAGGCAAACCGGGCGCCCATTCACAACGCGCACTCATTTTTCTCCGCCACCTTCAGTCGGGCGAGTTCGGTCAACTTCATGTTGACCGAACCGCGGGTCGTGCTGACCAAGGGAAAGTAAAACTTGATGAAGTCTTTGAAGACTTCCGGCGCGTGGGCGAGTACCTGGACAAATCCGGAGCCGCCGAGTTCCACGTCATACTCGCGCATGACCGCCTGCAGCTCTGGATCAACTTTTTCAAATGGGATCGAACTGAGCCGTGCCATCGGGTCCTCCGTTTGACGGAAGTCGCTTCGGTTGGGGCTGGGGCGAGCCTAACACCAAACGCTGTCAATCGTGAACTTAACAGCGATCCGTGTTCTGGTTCTCTGCATCCGGGTTTTGCTCTAGATCCATCGCTTCGCGGAGATCCTTCGCTGACGCTCAGGATGACGGCAAGGGAGCTTTTTTGTTGTCATCCTGAACGAAGGTAGCCGGAGTGAAGGATCAACGCGGAGCGATTTTTTTATCGACACCTCCACAAATGGGGGAGGAGGTCAGAAGCGCTCCCGAAGACAATCTGGGGGAGGTGCTCAGGGGGGCGCTACGACGCGGCGCGGCGGCGCGGCGGCTCCGCCTCGGTGCGTTTGCCGCCGGAGAGCAGATGAGGTTCTGGCTCGCCCCGGCGCCTGCGTCGCGAAGTTACCCAGTCGTGGAAGGACTCCATGTAGGTATAGATGACGGGCGTGATGTACAGCGTGAGAAGCTGCGAGAAAAACAGCCCGCCCACGACCGCCACGCCCAACGGGCGGCGCGAATCCGCGCCCGCGCCCATGCCGAGCGCGATCGGCAGCGTGCCCATCAGCGCCGACATCGTGGTCATCATGATCGGCCGGAAGCGGATGATGCTCCCTTCTAAAATCGCCTCGGCCGGGCTCTTGCCCTCGGAGCGCTGGGCGTCGAGCGCGAAGTCGATCATCATGATCGCGTTTTTCTTGACCAGGCCGACCAGCATGATGATGCCGACGAAGGCCAGCAGGTCGAGCTCCATGTGAAAGATCATCAGCGTAAGCAGCGCGCCGAAGCCGGCCGCCGGCAGCCCCGAGAGGATCGTCACCGGATGGATGAAGCTTTCGTAGAGCACGCCCAACACGATGTAGATGACCAGGATCGCCATCACCAGCAGCATTCCGAGGTTGCGCATCGAGGACTGGAATTCCTCGGCAGTGCCCTGGAAGGCGGCGCTGACGCTGGCCGGCACGGTGTCGTTGGAAAGCTGTTTCACGTCGTCGAGCGCCTTGCCGAGCGAGACGCCGGGCGCGACGTTGAACGAGATAGTGACCGCGGTGAGCTGTCCGGAGTGGTTGATCTGGAGCGGGCCGAGGGTCCGCTGCAGGCGCGCGATGGTGTCGAGCGGAACCAGTTGTCCGCCCTGCGCGCGCACGTACAGCAGCGGGAGCGTCGCCGGGTTGTCCTGGTACTGCGGCTCGACTTCCAGGACCACGTGGTACTCGTTGTTGGGCGCGTAGATGGTCGAGATCTGGCGCGCGCCGTAGGCGCTATCGAGTGCGTCCTCGATCGATTGGGCCGAGATGCCGAGCGAATGCGCTTTGTCGCGGTCGATCACCACGTTGATCTGCGGATTGGCGATCTGCAGGTCGCTGGTGACGTCGGTCAGCTCGCGCATCGCGCGCATCTTGCGCTCCAGGATCTGCGCGGACTTGTACAGCTCGTCGCTATTGGGGCTCTGGAGCGCGAGCTGGTAGGTGGCCTCGGTGAACTTGGCGCCGATCTGGATCGGCGGCGGGTTCTGCAGAAAAGCGATGATGCCGGGCACGGTGGCCAGCTTCGGCCGCAGTTCGTCCATTATCTGGTCGACGTTCAGCGCGCGCTCGCTGCGCGGCTTCAGCCGCGCGAACAGGATGCCGGTGTTGCCGCCGCCGCTGAATCCGGTCGCGCCGGCGCTGGAGAAGTAAGTGGTGACGTTGGGATCGCGCCGGATGATGTCGGCGATCGCTTCCTGATGCTTGACCATCGCGTCGTACGAAATCCCTTGCGCGGCCTTGGTGAACATCAGGATCTGATCCTGATCTTCGCTGGGCAGGAAGCCCTTGGGGATGACCGCGAGCAGGTAGAAAGTCGCCACCAGCAGCCCTACCGCCAACGCGAGCGTTGCGCGCCGATAGTTCATCACGGCGGCCAGGCTGCGGCGGTAACCCTCGAGCATTAGGTCGAAGCCGCGCTCGGTCGCCAGGTAGAGACGGCCGTGGCGCTCGGCTGAAGGCGGACGCAGGAAGCGGCTGCAGAGCATCGGGGTGAGGCTCAGCGAGACGAAGCCCGAGACCAGGATGGCGGCCGCGATGGTGACGGCGAACTCGTGCAGCAGGCGGCCCATGATCCCGCCGAGGAAGAGCACCGGGATGAAGACCGCGGCCAGCGAGAAGGTCATCGAAAGAATCGTGAACGCGATCTCGCGCGAGCCGTCGAGCGCCGCCTCCATCACGCCCTTGCCCATCTCCATGTGGCGCACGATGTTTTCGAGCATCACGATCGCGTCGTCGACCACGAAGCCGACCGAAAGCGTGATCGCGAGCAGCGAAAGGTTGTCGACCGTGTAGCCGAGCGACCACATCACCGCGAAGGTGCCGATGATCGACATCGGCAGCGCGGCACTGGGAATAACCGTGGCGGAGACATTGCGCAGGAACAGGAAGATCACCATCACCACCAGGAACACGGTGAGCAGCAGCGTGAACTGCACGTCGGCGACCGAGGCCTCGATCGAATCCGCGCGCGAGTAGAGGTTCGTGATGGTGACCGAGGCCGGCAGCTGGGCGCGGAAGGCCGGCAGGATCTTGTAGATCGCGTTCACCACCTCGACCGTATTGGTGCCCGGCTGGCGCTGGATCGCGAGCACCACCGCGCGCTGGTCGCCGACCCATCCCGCCACCTTGTCGTTCTCGACCCCGTCGATCACGCGCCCGACTTCTTCCAGCCGCACGGGCGCCCCGTTTTTGTAGGCCACGATTATTGGCCGGTAGGCGGCGGCGTTGGTGAGCTGGCCGTTGGCCTGCACGGTGAAGGCCTCATGCGAACCCCACAGTGTGCCGGTCGGCAGGTTGACGTTGGCGTTCTGGATCGCCTGCGCAACCTCGTCGATGCCGATGCCGCGATAGGCGAGCGCCTGCGGATCGACCTGGACGCGCACCGCGTATTTCTGTGAGCCGTAAACCGAGACCTGCGCGACGCCGCTGATCATCGAGATGCGCTCGGCGAGGTAGGTCTCGGCGTACTCGTCGACTTGCGAGAGCGGCAGCGTCGGCGAGCTCAAGCCCGAGGTAAAGCACCGCCTTGTCGGCCGGGTTGACCTTTTCGTAAGAGGGCGGGCTCGGCATCCCCAGCGGCAGCTGCGACTGGGCCTCCGCGATCGCCGCCTGCACGTCCTGCGCGGCGGCGTCGATGTTGCGGTCGAGCGCGAACTCGAGCGTGATGCTGGTCTGGCCCTGAATACTGGTCGAAGTCATCTGGTCCAGGCCGGCGATGGTCGAGAACTGCCGCTCCAGCGGCGTGGCGATCGACGAGGCGATCGTCTCAGGACTGGCGCCGGGCAAGGTGGCGTTGACCACGAGGGTGGGAAAGTCGACGTTAGGCAGGTCGCTTACCGGCAGCATCCGGTAGGCCATCAGGCCGAAGAAGATGATCGCCAGCGAGATGAGCGTCGTCATCACCGGGCGGCGGATGAAACCCTCGGCCAGGTTCACGAGGGCACCTGCTGCACCGGCTGATCGAGTCCGCTCTTTATTTTGACCTTGGCGCCGGGGAACAGGCGCAATTGGCCGTCGGTGACCACGGTCTCACCGGCCTTGATCCCGCTCTTGATCACCGTTTGACCGTCGAGCGAGTCGCCCACCACCACCGGGCGCGCTTTGGCCGACATATCCCGCTCCACTACGAACACGAACGCTCCGTCCTGTCCCGTTTGTACCGCCTGCGACGGCACCAGAATTGTGTCCGGGAGCTCGCTGAGAGTCAAAGTTACGTCGACGAACTGGCCCGGCCATAGCCGCTCGCTTTCGTTGGCGACCAGCCCCTTGAGCTCGAAGGTGCCGGTGTTGACGTTGACCGCGTTGTCGATAAAGTTGAGCGTCCCACTCTCCGCGGCCGCCTGGAGCTCGCGGCTCCGCGGCCGCACCAGTATGGCGAGCTGATGGCCGGTCATGTCGCGGCGGACCTCGTCGAGGTCCTTCTCGGGCACGTTAAAGTCGACGTAGATAGGTTTGACCTGGTTGATCACGACGATCGCGCTGGCGGAATCGTTGGCCTTGACCAGGTTGCCCGGATGCAGCATCAGGTTGCCGGTGCGGCCGTTGATCGGCGAGCGGATCTCAGTGTACTCGAGGTTGAGCTGTGCCGTCTGCACGGCGGCCTGGTCGGCCATCACGGTCGCGCGTAGCGCCTGCGCCGTGGCATGGGCCTGGTCGGCTTGCTGGCGCGAGCCCACGCCGTGCTCGAGCAGGTAGCCGTAGCGCTTCTCGTCGTTGGCGGCCTGTGCAAGCTGCGCGCGGTCGCGGGCGAGATTGGCCTCGGCCTGATGCAGCGCCGCCTGGAGCGGCCGCGGATCAATCGTGACCAGCAGGGCGTCTTTTTTCACGTCCTCGCCTTCGTGGAAATGAACCTCGGCGATTTTGCCGTCGATCTGCGACCTCACCGAGACGGTCGAGTAGGCCTCGACCGTGCCGATCGCATGGAGCTCAATCGGGACTGTCTTCTGCACGGCCTGGGCGATCAGCACCGGGACCGGGCCGGTCATGAAGCCGCCAGCGGCGTCGGGTCCGGACTTGGAGCATCCGATGCCGAGCGCGGCCGCGGTCGCGATCGCGGCCCCGATTCGCACTATCTTCACGAGGCGGGCGAATCGAGATGCGCGGTGGGCAATTCGATCGGTGGCGAGAGAATGGGACTTATGATGGACAGGCGAGAGCAATCTGCCTGGCAAACTGTGTGCGGTCAAATTGAGTTTGTCCTCGCAGTCCGAGCTTCGCGGTCTCGACTCTCGAAGTCTGTCTCGAAATCTCTCTCGAAGTTCCGGCCTCGCAGCGCTGAAATTTCGATGCTCTCGGCGCGGCGCGAATCCGCCGTCGCCCGTTTGTTCCCGTACCCCGTATCAGGGGACAGATACTATCAGGGTTGTCGGGCGCGGGGAAAATCGTCTCTCGCGCGTTTGCCGAGCCGATCCAGCCGAGCCGATTCGACCCTGGTATGTTCAGCGCGCAGAGGCCTAACGCGGAATTATCGGCAGCACGACGCGAGAGCCATAGCGGCTGTCGTGAAAGACGCTCTGATGCGCCCGCGTGAGTTCGGCGTCGGCGAAGAGATCGTGCCCGGTGTTCGGATTCCGATCGTAACGCGGAAAATTACTCGACGAGACCTCCAGCCGCAGGCGATGTCCAGCCTTGAACAGATGGCTGGTCGCCCACAGGTCGAGCCGGTATTCGTAGACCCGTTCCGGCACGATCGGCGACGGCGCCGCGAGCGAGTCGCGAAAGCGCGCGCGCACCACCCCCTCGACAATATTCTGCGCGTAGCCGTCCGGCCTCACGTCGCACAACTTGGCCGTGAAGTCGGTGTCCGGCGCCGACGACGCCGCGTACAGAATCATCGTCACTGGCCCCGTGACTTCCAAGTCGCTCGCGAGCGTTTCGCCGGTGTAGACCAGCACGTCCTGGCGCTGCTCTATTTCGCGCTGATCGAAGACGCCGGCCTTCAACCCGAGCGTCGTGCCGCCGCGCGTCGGCACCGGATCGTCGGGGTCATAGACGTAACGATCGGCCGGCTCGTCGCCCGGCCGCGCATGACCGAGCCGCCCGTCGCCCTCGAGGCTGTTGGCGTGTCCGCCGCTATGCAGGAACATCTCGCTGTATCGTGTGCGCGCGAGCGGCCATTCGTTCTCGTCGCGCCATCGGTTCTCGCCCGTCACGAACAGCCGCACCGGTGGCTCTTCGAGCACGCCGTTACCGATCCCCTTAAAGAAGTGATCGAACCATCGCAGTTGCAACGCATGCAACTCGATTATCGCCTCGGGGCCGAAATCGATATCGCCGATGCCGCGCGAAGTCGGGATCGAGTAGGGCAGCAGATGCGCCCACGGACCCATCAGCAACTTCTGCTGGCGCCGCGCCTGTTCGCTGCGCGCGCCGTCACGCATCCCGAGGTACATCGCGAGCGTGTCGTACTGGAACACGTCGTACTACGAGCCGACGTGAAACATCGGCGCGGCCGCGGTCGCTGTGGCGATTTTCTTCGGTCTCTGGCTTCTGGGAATCGCGCTAAGTCCTATGATTGCCCAGCCACGCCCGACGCCCGAATTGATCAACGTAGTCGGCCATCCTAAAGGATATGCCTTTCCTTCAATCTTCGGGCTAATTTACGGAGCCACGTTCGGTTACGCCGGAGTAATTGCACTTGTGCGTTTCCGAGGCGCAGCGCGCATGGTCGTCTGCATCATCGCCCTGTTCCTTCTGCTAGCGGGGATCGACGCACGTGTTGTGCTGGGCGCCCATTGGCCCAGCGATCTACTAGCCTCGTACTTGTTCGCGCTGACCCTGATTGTTGCACTGCTACCCTTTGTCGCGACGTCAACGGACGAACCTGCGACCGCGAGACGAATTGGATGACAGTCCCCTTGCGGCAATCGTCAACGTGGTGGAGAACTTCGCGGTAACGCTGGCTCCGGTTCTGGGCCGGGCAATCTCGACAATGTGATTCGCGCGCTAAACCCATCCGGCCGATCCTGAAAAGGGTCGGCCGGATGGCGCTTTACCTGGACCGCGATCCGCCATAGCTTCACTCGAACGCTGACGCCGTCCGAGCGGACGGCGGCCGAGCATTGCAGTCGACCGCGCGATGGGTTGAGTATTGAGTGCGTGCGGCTCGATTCGATGTCGGGCGTTGATAACGAGACGAACAACGCGAAAGGGGTGATCTGCATGAAAATCGGACTGCTGATGCCGTTTACCGAGGACACCGCCAACCCGGCGGACTTTTGCCGCGCCGCCGAGGCGTTGGGTTTCGAATCGATGTGGGTGCCCGAGCATCCGATTCTCCCCGCCAATCCCAAGACCCCGTTCCCGCAGGGCGGGCCGATTCCGCCGGTCTACTCGCATATGGGCGATCAGTTCGTCGCGCTCAGTATGGCCGCCGCCGCGACCAAAAAACTGAAGCTCGCCACCGGCATCTGCCTGGTGCCCGAGCACAATCCGATGATCCTGGCCAAGCAGATCGGCAGCCTCGATAACTTCTCGGGCGGCCGCTTCATCTTCGGAATCGGGGCCGGCTGGCTGCGCGAGGAAACCGAACTCCTCGGCGGCGACTTTCCGCATCGCTGGACGCAGACCGCCGAGTACGTCGCCGCGATGCGCGCGCTGTGGACCAAGGGCGAAGCGTCGTTCGAGGGCAAGTACGTCAAGTTTCCCGCGATCCGATCCTATCCGCGCCCCGCGCAGCCGTCCGGACCGCCGGTGCTGCTCGGCAGCCGCGACAGGAACGCGCTGCGGCGCGTCGCCAAGTGGGGCGACGGATGGTGTCCGATTCGCATCACCGTCGACGAGATGAAACAGGCGACCGCGCAGTTACGCGAGGAATGCCACCAGGCCGGCACCGACTACGGCAGGCTCGACCTGACCGTGATGGGTTCGGTCGGCGACGAACGCGCCAAGGCCCAGGACGAACTCGGCCGCTACGCGGGACTCGGCGTCGGCCGCTTCGTCATCGCGCTGGTCGCGGGCCCGCTCGGGCCGGACAAATACGCGCCGGAACTCGAGCGGCTCGCCAAGGTCTACATCTGATACTGCGCGGCGCGATTTCAGGCTTCGGCGAGGTTGCGGCGCAGGCGCATCTTGCCGGATGGCGTACGCGGCCCGAGGTCAATATCGTCGCGATTCACGACCCGGTCTCCGAGCGGCGCCATCATGCGATGCGCCTCATCCCAAACGTCCGCGTTTACGACGACCTTGAACTGATGCTCGACGGCGAGCGCCTGGACTTTGTCGACGTCGCAAGCCCGCCTGCCTATCATGCGGCGACGGCGCTGACGGCGCTCGCGGCCGGCGCGCACGTGCTGGTCGAAAAGCCGCTATGCCTTGAGCGCGGCGAGTTCGAATCTCTGCGCACTGCTGCCACGAGCCGCGCCCTCGTTTTGATGTGCGTGCACAACTGGAAGCACGCCGCCACCTACCGCCTCGCGCATGACCTCATCATGGCCGGGCGGCTCGGCGAGATGCGCTACGTGGCGCTCGACCGGTTGCGCACGGCGCCGGCCGGTATCGGTCTCGGCGCGAGCGGACGATGGCGGCTTGGCGCGGCGAGCGGCGGCGGAATCCTGGTCGACCACGGATGGCATGTGTTCTATCTGATGCGATGGCTGATGGGCGGCCTTGACCCAGCCGCAATCACCGCCTTCATGGGCGTCGCTCAAGAGGCACCGGTCGAGGACGTCGCCGACCTGAGGGTGATTTTTCCCGGCGACAGGATTGCTTCGGCTCATCTGAGTTGGCGCTCACCGCTCCGACGCACGCGCGCGATGCTCTATGGCAGCGAGGCGGCGCTCGAAATCGACGGCGATCGCGTGACGCTGACCGCGCGGTCCGGCAGGTCCGAAGATGTATCCCCGGCGCCCGAGCACGACGATTCCTACCATTCGGCCTGGTTCGCGGGAGTTGCCGCCAACTTCGAACGTGGGGTTCATCAGAGCATCGGGCAAAACATCGGGGAAGGAGTCGAATCGGTTGCAGCCGCGGAAAACCTTGCTGAGGCACGAGTCGCGCTGGAGCTGACCCTTGGCGCGCAAGAATCGAACCGGCAGGGCGGCGGCCAGGTTAAAATTGTGTAAACTGGCTGTTACTTCAGGTCGTCAGCACCTATTGACTTTAGGCAATCGGACTATAAAGTGCTCATTGACCGGTAGGTTAGCGAGTGGCCGGGGCCATATCTTCAGGCCCGGCGAAGGCTCTCCGCACACCCGGCCCGAGAAGGCTCGGTGCGGGCGATGAGCGGCAGCCAGGACGCATCCGCCGGAGTATATGGCGTCCGAGTCGCGTTCGATTTCGCCGGAAAAACCTCAGGATTCGCGGGATGAAATCCTCAAGGCGGGTATCCGCCTATTCGCCCGCCGAGGTTTTCACGAGACCTCGATGTCCGAGGTGGCCCGCGACGCGAAGGTCAGCAAGGCGCTGATTTTCTGGCATTTCAAGACCAAAGAGGAACTGTTCCTCGCGGTCCTTAACCGGTTGCTGGAGCCGTATTTTATCGATTTTGCCGAGGAGGTTGGGGCGCTGGACGAGCGCGCGCAGTTTCGCAAGCTGGTGCAGTCCTACCTGCTCTTTGTGCGCGACAATGCCCCCTCCGTGCGCTTTTTCCTCGGCCAATTGCTGCATGGCGAAAAAGTCCCCGACGAATTGGCCACGCAGGTGATGAAATTGTACGACGGCTATCGCGAATTGATGATTGATATCGTCCGCCGTGCCCAGGACAAGAATCTTTGCTCGCGCGACATCGCTGCCGAAGCGATAGCCGGCTTCATGGTGTCGGCGCTTAACGGCTCGCTTATAGGCTTTCTGTTTGCGGGTAGCACGGCCGACGACCTGGGCGGGGCGGTCACGATGCTCGAGGAATGGCTGTTCCGCGATTCCGCAAAACGCTCCTCCGAGGGCGGCAAGGCCGTCGCTTAACCACGCTTTTCAGGAACAGGACTAGGGGAACCTTCAAGATGCGAATACCGCTGAAACTGATGCTGGATCTTGGCCGCTACATGCGCCGCAAACGGCGCGCGGGCGAGAAATACTTCCCGCTCGTGCTGATGCTGGAGCCGCTGCACGCGTGCAACCTCGCCTGTATCGGATGCGGCCGGATCGTGGAATATAAGGACACGATCCGCGACCAGATGCCGCTGGAGGAGGCGCTCAACGCGGCCGACGAAGCCGATGCGCCGATCGTCTCAATCTGCGGCGGCGAGCCGCTGATGTACAAGCATATCGTACCGCTTACCAAGGGACTGATTGAGCGCCAGCGGCACGTGCAGATCTGCACCAACGCGATCCTGCTCGAACGGTTCATCCGCCAGGTCGAGCCGAGCCCTTACCTGAGCTTCAACGTCCATATCGACGGCATGCGTGAGACCCACGACCGCGTGGTCGACCGCGATGGCGTATTCGACACCTGCGTGCGGATGATCAAGCTGCTCAAAGAGAAGGGCTATCGCGTGCAGACCAACTCGACCATCTTCCGCGAAACCGGCGCGGAGGAAATCGAGGAACTGGTCAAGATGCTCGGCGCGCTCGGCGTCGACGGGATGCTGCTTACGCCCGGGTACCACTACCAGGTGCTGACCAACGACGAGATCTACCTCAAGCGCGAGGAGATGCCGCAGAAGTTCAAGCGCGTGCGCAAGCTCGCCGAGGACTACAAGATCATCAATACCCCGATCTATCTCGACTACCTGGTCGGCGAGCGCGACCTGCTGTGCAGCCCCTGGACCACGGTGACCCGCAATCCGCAAGGTTGGAAAGGCCCGTGCTACCTGATCACCAACGGCCATTACAAAACCTTCAGCCAGATGCACGAGGCGACCGATTGGGAATACTACCGCACTAAACAGGATATTCGATGCCGTGATTGCAAGCTGCACTCCGGCTTCGAGGGCACCGTGGCATTGCAGTTTGGCGAGAATCTGAAGGATTCCTGGCGGATGGTGCGCCACTACATGTCCTGACCGGGATTGCTTCCCGGCGTGGGCGCCCGCGCTGGCTCTCCGCGTCCTGTGCGCGGACGCTGCTCCGCACTGGAGCCTTGGGTGGTGCGACGACGGTAGCTTGATGGCAGAAGCCAAACGCGATCATCCGCGCGCGCTGAAAAGCGCGGTCGCGGCAGAGATAAATTCGCAAGGCGCGTTGTCCGACGGACGCCCGCGCGCGGGCGGCGGTGGCGCGCCGCTGGAAATCGAGCGCTACCTGCGCGAACGCGCGGCGATAGTCGAGCGAGCGCTCGCCGACGCGGTGGTCGAAAGCTGCGCTCCGGGCGGGCGGCTTTTCGAGGCGATGCGCTACAGTCTGCTCGCGGGTGGCAAGCGGCTGCGTCCGGTGCTCGCGCTGGCGGCGTGCGAAGCGGTGGGCGGGAGGCTTGAGGACGCGATGGGATTCGCGTGCGCGATCGAGATGATTCATACCTACTCGCTTATCCACGACGACCTGCCGTGCATGGACGACGACGATTTGCGCCGCGGCCGGCCGACCAATCACAAGATTTACGGCGAAGCGATCGCGACCCTGGCCGGCGACGCGCTCCTGACCGACGCGTTCTCGATTCTCGCCAAGTCCGGCGCTGCGTCCGCCGGAGTGCCGCCCGCGGCGCTCCTCGCGACTCTCGCCGAACTGGCCGAGGCGGCGGGCTCGGCCGGGATGGTGGCGGGGCAGGCGATCGACCTTATCGGCGAAGGCCGCACGATGACGATCGAGGAGCTGGAATATCTGCATCGCAGAAAAACCGGCGCGCTGTTTATCGCCGCGGTGCGCGGCGGCGCGCGCCTGGGCGGCGCCGCCCAGGCACAGCTCGAGGCGCTGGAGGCTTACGCGCACGCGCTCGGACTCGCCTTCCAGGTGATCGACGACATCCTCGACGTCGAGGCCTCGACCGAGCAGATGGGCAAGCGCACGGGCAAGGACATCGCACACGGCAAGAACACTTATCCCGCCCTTATCGGCCTGGACAAATCGTGGCGGCTCGCGCGCGATCTCGAGCGCCGCGCGCATCATGCGCTCGACGGGTTCGACCATCGCGCCGAACCGCTGAGGGCGCTAGCGAGTTTCGCCGTGGAGCGCAGACTGTGAAGCCAATCGCGGCTGAAAATTTCTCCGCGGCAGTCGCGCCGGCGCTGAATCACGCGCGCCAGGCCGTCCTGTTCGCGCCGGGCGACCTGCGCCTTTGCGATTTTACGCCGCCGCGCCCCGGCCCCGGCGAGCTTCTGCTGCGCGTCAAATGCGCGCTCAGTTGCGGCACCGATCTCAAGACCTATCGCCGCGGCCATCCGGTGTGGCGTCTGCCCACGCCGTTCGGTCACGAGTTTGCGGGCGTGGTGGCCGAGGTGGGTGAGGGCGTGACCGGGTTCAAGGCCGGCGACGAGCTGATGGCGGCGCCGACCGCGCCTTGTGGTGCGTGCTTCTATTGCCAGCGCGGACAGGAAAATCTCTGCGCGCAGACGATGGAAAAAATGGTGATGGGCGCGTATGCGGATTTTCTGCTGCTGCCGGCTCATGTGGTCGCGTGCAACGCCTTTCGCAAGCCCGCCGCGCTGGCTTTCGAAGAGGCCGCGCTGCTCGAACCGCTTGCCTGCGTCGTCCATGCGCAGGCGCTCGCGCGGCCCGAGCCCGCCGAGAGCGTGCTGATAGTCGGCGCAGGCGCTTTTGGCCTGCTCCACATGCTGGCGCTGCGCGCGGCTGGAGTGCACGAAATCGCGATCGCCGGACGCGGCGCGGATCGCCTCGAATGGGCGGGACGGCTCGGCGCCGATCGCGTGATCGATATCGCCGCGGGCGACCCCACGGCCGAAGTCGCACGGCTCAACGGCGGCTTCGGGCCCGACCTGGTGATCGAGTGCACCGGGCAGGTCGAGGGCTGGCGTGACGCGTTCGCGCGCGTGCGGCGCGGCGGCCGGGTGGTGTTCTTTGGCGGATGTCCCGCGGGCACCGCGATCGAGGTCGACACGCGCCGCATGCACTACGACAATCTCACGCTGATCGCGCCGTTTCATTTTCGTCCGCGCGACGTGCGCCGCGCTTACCAGTCGCTCGCGGATGGCCGCCTCGGCGCCGGCCGGATCATCAATGCGCATCGCCCGCTCGCGGATATCGCCGAAGTCTTTGAGCTGCTCGAACGTGGTACGGTGTTGAAGTGCGCGGTCATTCCGTGAGCGGATCGCCGCGCGAGGTGCGGTGGGGAGGGTGTTGGGAAATCCGAGTCCAGCGCTCCGACCGAATAACCAGCAGGAATCCCGAATCCTATGAGTGAAGCTATCGAAATCGCCAACGGCAGAGCTCTTGACGCGACGTTCGCCGCGCCTGTCCCGCACGACGAGTCGGGTGCGAAACTCCGCTCCAGCATCGACCGTTCCCAGCGCGCACTGCTCGCCCTGCAGCATCCGGAAGGCTACTGGCAGGCGGCGCTCGAGGCCAACGCCGAGATGAACGCCGAGTACATCATCTTCAACCGCTTCATGGGCGTCAGCGATCCCGAGATGGACGCCAAGCTCAAGCGCCATCTGCTCGATCTGCAGCAGGCCGACGGAAGCTGGAATCTGTTTCCGGGCGGCGAGGGCGATCTTTCGACCTCGATCGAAGCTTACTTCGCGCTCAAGCTGACGGGGCTCCGCGCCGGCGACGAGCAGATGATGCAGGCGCGCCGATGGATTCTCGCACGCGGCGGAATTGCCCGCTCGGGCACGCTCGCGCGCTTTTATCTCGCGGCCATGAACCAGGTGCCGTGGGATTGCACGACCGCGCTGCCAGTGGAATGGATGCTCACCCCCGACTGGCTCCCGGTTAATATCTACGAGCTCTCTTCATGGGCGCGCGGCACCCTGGTCGCCCTGATGCTGCTGCGCGCGGGGCGCCCGATCGTAGAGATCGATTGGCGCGAAGGCGTGCTCGAGCTCTATATCCAGCCGCCGCATTTCACCAAATTCGAGTTGCCGCGCCCGTCGCACTGGTGGTCGCCGCGCAAGTTCTTCAACCTCGCCGACCGGCTTCTGCGCTTATACGACCGCCATCATCTAAAGCGCTTGCGCGGCGAGGCCGTAGCCCGCGCCGAGCGCTGGCTGCTCGACCATCAGGACGCCAACGGGTCGTGGGGCGGAATCCAGCCCTGCTATTTGCTCAGCACGATGGCGCTTAAGGCGCTCGGCTACCGCAACGACCATCCGGTGATCAAAAAGGCGCTCGACGCGACGCACGAGCTCATCTGGGATCAGGGCGACTCGATTCTCTTCCAGCCCTGCGTTTCGCCCAACTGGGACACCGCGCTCGCCGCCAAGGCGCTGATCGATTCGGGCCTCCAGGCCGATCATCCGGCGCTGCGCGACGCTTCGAAGTGGCTAATCGCTCATCAGATTTTCAAGCCCGGCGACTGGTCGATTAAACGGCCCGGCCTGGAACCCGGCGGATGGGCCTTCGAGTTTTTCAACGATTGGTACCCCGATGTCGACGACGCCGCGGTCATCCTGATGGTGCTCGCGAATTCCGCCGCCGACGATGCCGCCGCGCGCGAACACGCAATCCGCCGCGGCGCGAACTGGGTGATGGGCATGCAATCGAAGGACGGTGGCTTTGCCGCCTTCGACGTCGACAACAAGGCGACCTGGTTCAACCACGCGACTTTCGCCGCCGACACCGAGTCGGCCACCGACCCGACGTGCCCCGACCTGACCGGCCGCGTGCTCGAGATGATGGCGGCGGTCGGCTACCGCGCCGATTATGCGGTCGCGCGTCGCGCGATCGAGTGGCTTAGGCGCGAGCAGGAGGACGACGGCTCGTGGTGGGGGCGCTGGGGCGTCAACTATATTTACGGCACCAGCACGGCGCTTTCAGGATTGCGCGCGATCGGCGTCAGTCCGGGCGAGCCCTGGATCCAACGCTCGGTCGCCTGGCTCAAGTCGAAACAGAACGAGGATGGCGGATGGGGAGAGAGCTGTCTGAGCGACAAGGACCTGGCCTGGCGCGGGCGCGGCATCAGCACGCCGTCGCAAACCGCATGGGCGATGATCGGGTTGCTGGCCGGCGAGGACGCTATTGGTCCACACCTGATGCGCGGCTTGCAATGGCTCCTGGAGCGGCAGCGCGAAACCGGCGACTGGGAGGAGACCGAGTTCACGGGCACCGGTTTCCCGAATCATTTTTACCTGCGCTACCATCTTTATGCGCACTACTTTCCGCTGATGGCGCTCGGACGCCTGCGCAAGCGGATGACGGAACTCGCCGCGCACTGAAGTGCACGAGGCAGGCGTGAAGTCGATCGCAATTCTCGGCTCCACGGGCTCGGTCGGTGTCACCACGCTCGACGTGGTGGATCGCTTTCGCGACCGTTTCCGCGTGGTATCGATGGCGGCCGGACGTAATCTCGATCTTTTCGTCCGCCAGATCGAGCGCCATCGCCCCGAACTGGTCTCGGTCGCCACGGCTGAACTCGCGGGCGAACTCACACGCCGGCTGGGCCCGTCGAGCAAGACTGAAATCAAGACTGAGATCCATTACGGACGCGAGGGCGCGGTCGCCGCGGCGACTCATCCGGCGGCCGAGATCGTTGTTTCGGCGCTGGTCGGCGCGCTCGGACTCGGTCCGACTCTCGCGGCTATCGCGGCCGGCAAGGATATCGCGTTCGCTAACAAGGAAGTGCTGGTGATCGCGGGCGAGATGATGACCGCCGCGGTGCGCGAGCGCGGCGTGCGCCTGCTCCCGGTCGATAGCGAGCACAACGCGATCTTCCAGTGCCTGGAAGGGCGCGGCCGCGCCTCGCTCAAGCGCATCATTCTGACCGCGTCGGGCGGTCCGTTTCTCCGCCTCGCGCCCGATCGCTTCGCGTCGGTAACCGTGGCCGAGGCGCTCAATCATCCCACCTGGCGGATGGGCAACAAGATCACGATCGACTCCGCGACCCTGATGAACAAGGGGCTCGAAGTGATCGAGGCGCACTGGCTGTTCGATCTTCCCGCCGAGCGCATCGCGGTCGTTATTCATCCGCAAAGCGTCATCCATTCGATGGTCGAAATGATCGACGGCTCCGTGATCGCCGAGATGGCCGAGCCGGACATGGCAATTCCGGTCGCCTACGCGCTGGCGTTTCCCGACCGCCTGCCGCTCGACCATCTGAAATCTCTCTCGCTGGTCGAGCGCGGCAACCTGACTTTCGAAGATCCCGATCCGGCGCGCTTCCCGTGCCTGCGCCTTGCGTACCAAGCGCTCGAAGCCGGCGGCACGATGGCTGCCTGCCTCAACGCCGCCAACGAGGAACTGGTCGCGGCTTTTTTGGGCGGGCGCGCGCGCTTCTCCGATATCCCGAGCCATATCGAGACCGTGATGAGGCGTCACAAGAACTGCTCGGCGCGCACCCTGGAGGATTTGTACGAAGTCGACGGATGGGCGCGCGCGCAGGCTCAGGAGCTGATCGGTCACGCGTCTGCCGCGAGCCTCTGACGTGAACGTTGACGGCGTCAACAATCCAGGTTCGGCGTTAGCGCCCAATGCGCGCGCCGCTGCCGCGCCGCCGCCGGACTCCGAGCCCGACGCCGCGGCGCTCGCCCAGGCCTACGAGTTGTGCGCTCGTGTGGCGCGCTCGCACTACGAAAATTTCACCGTCGCGTCGTGGCTGATGCCGCGCGCGATGCGCAAGCACATGCATGCGATCTACGCCTACGCGCGCATGGCCGATGACTTTGCCGACGAGGACCGCGATGCCGCCAAGCTCGACCACTGGGAACGCGAACTCGACCTAGCTTACGCCAGTCAGCCGCGCCATCCGGTGTTCCTCGCTTTGGCCGACACCGCGCGCCGATTCGATATTCCGCGCCAGCCATTCGCCGACCTGCTCCGCGCGTTTCGCTCCGACCTCGACTTTCGCGGCTTCGAGACGCTGGACGATCTGCTCGGCTACTCACGTTACTCGGCCAACCCCGTGGGCCGCCTCGTGCTCTACCTGTTCGGCTATAGCGACGCCGAGCTCCAGCATCTCTCCGACCAGGTGTGCAGCGGACTTCAACTCGCCAATTTCTGGCAGGACGTCGCCGTCGATCTCAAAAAGGAGCGCGTCTATCTGCCGCGTCAGGATATGGCGCGGTTCGGCGTGAGCCTCGAAGACCTTCGCGTCCACAATGCGAACTCGAACTTCGTCGAGCTGATGCGGTATGAGGTCTCACGCGCGCGCGAATTGCTGATGGCGGGTGCGGCGCTGTCCTCGATGGTGGACAAAAGACTCTCGCGCGACATCATGATGTTCGCTGGCGGAGGCTTGGCGATCCTGCGCGCGATCGAGCGCGCGAATTGCGACGTGTTCCGCCGCCGTCCCTCGCTCGGCAGACTGGACTACCTGCAACTGGGATGGCGGGCGCTGCGGGGGCGGCTTGAAACCTGAGAGCATCGCGGTTGCGCCAGTGCCGCAAGCTGATGCGGCGCTGCGGGAAGACTACGCGCGCTGCGCGTCGATTACGCGCCGCTCCTCGTCCAACTTTTACTACGCCTTCATGCTGCTGCCGGCGGAACGCCGCCAGGCGCTGTACTCGGTCTACGCGTTTTGCCGCTTCGTCGACGATATCGCCGATGACGGCTCGGCGGGCAAGCCTGCCGAACTGCTTACGCGCTGGCGCGAGGAGCTCGAACGCGTGTTCAACGGCTCGCCAACTCATCCGATCTCCCGCGCGCTCGCCTACAACGTGCGCCGCTTCGCGATCCCGCGCCGCTACTTCGAGGAGATAATCGACGGCGTCGAGATGGATCTGGAGCGCACGCGGTACGCGACCTTCGAAGAGCTTCGCCTGTACTGCTACCGCGTGGCCTCGGCGGTCGGCCTGGTGTGTATCGAGATTTTCGGCTATCGCAACCCGAGCACCCGCCAGTACGCCGAAAACCTGGGCATCGCGTTCCAGCTCACCAACATCATTCGCGACTTGAGCGAAGACGCCGCCCGCGGCCGTATCTATTTGCCGCTGGAGGATCTCGCGCGCTTCGGCGTGACCGAGGATGAGATCCTGCGCGGCGCCGACACGCTGGAGCTTCGCCGCCTGCTGGAGCACGAGGTCGAGCGGGCACGTTCGTTTTACGCGCAGGCGGAGCAGGCGCTGGCGGCCGAGGACCGCGCCGCGATGGTGTGCGCGGAAGCGATGCGATCCATTTATCGCGCGCTGCTCGAGCGTATCGCGAGCAAGGGCTGCGGCGTCGTCGGGCGGCGCCATCGTATCTCCACCCCGCACAAGCTCTACCTGGTCGGCCGCACGTGGGCCGGCACGCGGCTGCGGGCAAGGAGCTAGGCCGCGATGGTCGAGCAGCGCGACGTCGTCGTGATCGGCGGCGGATTCGCCGGGCTGAGCGCCGCGGTTGCGCTCGCCGACCGCGGCTTTCGCGTCGCGGTGCTCGAACGCAAGCCGGCCCTGGGCGGCCGCGCCTATTCGTTCGCCGATACCGACACAGGAGATTTTGTCGACAACGGCCAGCACGTGCTGATGGGATGCTACGCCGAGGCGCTCAAGTTCATTGATCGTATCGGAGCCAGCGGCCAGTTGGTATTTCGTCCCGACCTCGCAATCGAGATGCGCGAGCGCAACGGGCGCGCCGGCGTGCTCAAGACCGCGCATCTGCCGGGCCCGCTGCACATGACCGCCGCGTTGTTGCGCTACAGCCTGCTCACGCCGCGCGAGCGGCTGAGCGCGATGATCGCGGGGCTTCGGATGCTGCGGATGCATCGCCACGACCGTGCGCGCCTGCACCAGGCGACCGTCAAAAAACTGATGGACGTGCTGGGGCAGGGGGAAAGGGCGAGGCAGTGTTTCTGGTATCCGCTTGCGATCGCGACGCTCAACGAGGATCCCGAACTTGCCTCGGCGGCTCTGCTGGCCGAAGTGCTGAAACGCGCATTTTTCTCGCGCCGTTCCGATTCCGCCTTCGTCTACGCCAAGGTCGGTCTGAGCGATCTCTACTGTCCCGGCTCCGTGCGGAGGATCGAGGCGAGCGGCGGCCTGGTCGAGACTCGCGCGGCTGTCGAGGTGCTGGAGTTCGGCGCGGAAGGCAAAATCACGGGCGTGCGCCTGCGCGACGGCCGCCGTTTGCAGGCTGCCAACTTTATTGCCGCGGTTCCGCCGGCCCAGCTCGTGCGCCTTCTGCCCGAAGGGGCGGGCGCGGATCCTTTTTTCGCGCACCTGGGCGAGATTACTTCGTCGCCGATTGTCTGCGTCCATGCCTGGTTCGACCGCGAAATCACGGACGCGCCTTTCGTCGGCTTTGTCGGCACGACCACGCAATGGCTATTCAACAAGCGCCGCATATTCGCCGACAACGGCGCGCGCGCCAATGGCTATTTGAGTTTCGTCATCAGCGGCGCGCGCAAGCTGGTCGACGCCGGCAACGAGGAGTTGCTCGACCTGGTGACCGGCGATCTTAATACGATGATCCCGGCCTCCCGCGACGCGCGCCTGCTGAAGGCGCTGGTGCTCAAGGAGAAGCAGGCGACGATGGCGCCGTCGCCCGAATGCGACCGTTTGCGGCCGAGCCTGGCGACGCCAATCTCGAACTTTTTTCTTGCCGGCGACTGGATTCAGACCGGCCTGCCTGCGACGATCGAGAGCGCCGTTGCGTCGGGGCACGCCGCGGCCGCCGCTATCGCCGCGCGCGTGGGCGAACCGGCGCGTCCGGCCTGAGCGCGTATGGCTTCGCCGATCGCACTGGTTACGGGCGCCAACGGCTTCGTAGGATGCTACGTGGTGCGGGCGTTGCTCGCGCGCGGGACCGCGGTGCGCGCGATGGTACGCAAGGGCGCCGATTTGCGCGCCCTTGAAGGTTTGCCATGCGAGTTCGCGTGGGGCGACCTGCGCGATGCCACCGCGGTGGAGCAGGCAACGCGCGGATGCGACGAAGTCTACCACGTCGGCGCGGACTATCGGCTCTGGGTCCTCGATTCCGCGCCGATGTACGCCTCCAACGTCGAGGGTACTCGCAACGTCCTGGCTGCGGCGAATCGTGCCAAGGTCCGCCGCGTGGTCCACACCAGCACCGTCGGCGCAATCGGCATCCCTCACGGCGAATGCGGGCGCGAGGACTCGCCAGTTTCGCTCAGCGACATGGTGGGACCTTACAAGCGATCGAAATTCCTGGCCGAGCAGGAGGCGCTCAAGGCCGCGCGCGAGGGCGTGCCGGTGGTGATCGTCAATCCGTCCACGCCCGTCGGCGCGCACGACTACAAGCCGACGCCGACCGGACGCATAATCGTCGATTTTCTGAATCACCGGATGCCGGCCTTCATGGACACCGGGCTCAACCTGGTCGACGTCGAAGACGCCGCGGCGGGACATCTGCTGGCCGCCGAGCGCGGCGTGGTCGGCGAGAAATATATTCTCGGCGGCGAAAACCTCTCGCTGGAGGAGATGCTCGGCCGCCTGGCGAAGCTGTCCGGCCTGAGCGCGCCCCGGATTCGCGTGCCGTACGCGGTCGCGTGGACGTTCGCGCTCGGCGCCGAGGCGGTCGCGCGTACGATCACCCGGCGCGCGCCGCGCGCGAGCCTGACCGAGGTTCGAATGGCGCGCAAGCGCATGTTCTTCGATTCCTCCAAGGCGCGCGCGGCGCTGGGATACGCGCCGCTTCCGATCGATGACGCGCTTGAGCGCGCGATCGCGTTCTTTCATTCGAACGGCGCCGTGCCGGCGGCGCCGCACGAGCGTCAGTCTCGGCGTCCGGCCTGAGGTGGAAGCGGGACCGGCGATGCATCTGTTGCTTTCGACAATCGCTCTGCGGCCATACGTGTTCGTGTTCCTGGGATGCTACCTGGCGATCGCGATCGTCAACTTCGGCCTGCGCACGACGGTTCTGTTCACGGTGCTGACGTACGCGGTGGCGTGGGCTTGCGAATGGAGCTCGGTGCACAACGGCTTTCCCTTCGGGCTCTACCATTACATCCAGGCGACTCGTGGCCGCGAGATCTGGGTCGCCGGCGTCCCCTTCATGGACTCGCTTTCGTTCACCTTTCTTTCCTTTGCGAGCTACACGCTCGCGCTGGCGCTGAGCGCGCCGCTTTACCGGCGCGGGTTTGACCTGCGAACACTCGACACCTGGGAGCTGAGAAGCTCGCCGCGAGTGTGGCTGCTGGCGGCGCTGTTCATGGTGATGATCGACATGGTGGCCGACCCGCTAAGCGTGCTCGGCGAGCGCTGGTTCCTCGGCAGGATTTTCTGGTACGACCCGCCGGGGCCGCATTTCGGCGTACCGATCAGCAACTATCTCGGATGGTATTTCGTTGCGGCAGTGACCGTGGCGATTTTCCAGCGGCTGGATCGCCGGCTCAATCGCGGCGGTGCGAAACCGCTGGGAGCCGTGCCGGCCGCGATAGCGCGCGCGTTTTGGGGACCGGGGCTGTATGCCGGAATCGTCGGCTTCACGATCGTGATGCTGTTTCGTATCGACGCGCGTGAAATCGGCTGGGCGGGAATTTTCATCTTCCTTCCGCTGCTGGCGTTGGCACTCCATATCCTGACGCGCGCCGAGTGCTGGGGCGACGCCGCCGCCGTCGAGCGCCATCTGGCGGACTTTCCCTACGAGCGAGCGCTTGCGGTGTGGAACGTGGCCGCGCGGCGGCCATCCGCCGGGCGGCGCGGCGCCGCGTGACGCGATGCCTCGATCACGCGCCGGGCCAGCTGAGCGCCTCTAGCGCGGCGGCCAGAGCCGCCGTCGCGCGATTGAGGCTCCGCATCATGCGGGCGAGTCCGACGAGCGCCGCGGGATTGCGCAGCACGAAGCTCGCGGCCGCAAGCGGCCGCACTTCGCCGTCGGGCCCCGCCAGTTCCGCGCCCACGATTTCCTCGTCGACGGTGTCGAGCACCGCGCGCACGCACGCGAAGCGCAGGCCCAATCGATGGGCCTCGGCCGCGATGGCGGCGCTTTCCATGTCGACCGCGAGCGCGCCGGTCCTGGCCCGCGCGCCGCGCTTGGCGGCGCCGTCTTTGAGAATTCGCGCGGCGGTCAGGATCGATCCAGTACTGAACGCGAGCCGATCCGCCTCCAGCGCGGCGTGGAAGCGCGCGAGATCGGCGGGAGGAATCGCGATCGTTCTCTGCGCGGACTCGGTATCTTCGCCGTCGAGAAACAGGCGGTCGGCGAGCACCAGGTCGCCGGGTCGCAGTTCGTCGCTGAGCGCTCCCGCAAGGCCGGTTGCGATCACGAGGCTAGTCGATGAATTTGGCGATGGATTTGACGACGCGAACGCTTGCATCGCGCGACGCGCCGTATCGGCGGCCCGGCGTATTCCGAGTCCGGTGGCGACGCCGATGATTTCCACGGCGCCGAGCCGGCCGCGAAAACCTCGCAGCCCGTCGATTCCGAGTGCCGCTCGGTTCTCAAGACGGCGCTTGAAAGCGGCGGCCTCGCGCGCGAATGCATAAAAGATCAGGATCACCAGGGTTTCAGCTTGAGCCGCGCCGCGGTTGCTAGCAAAATTGCGCCAGTGGAGGCGCGCGTCAACAGGATTGTGACACAAGCGCGGCGGATTGTGCGCGCGCGATCGAACCGATGACGGAAGCGAAGTCCGTCATCTTCACCGCCGACGATTTTGGCGCTTCCGCCGAGGTCAACGCCGGTATCCTGCGGGCCTATCGCCAAGGCGTGCTCCGCGGGGCGAGTCTGATGGTCGCGGCGCCGGCGCGCGACGCCGCGGCGGCGGCGGCGCGCGAATGTTCGGGCCTCGACGTCGGCCTTCATCTCGTCGTGTGCAAGGGACAAAGCGTGTTGCCGCCCACGCTGCTGGGCGAATTGGTCGACAGCGACGGCCGCTTCGTCGATAACCCGGTGCAGGGCGGAATGCGGTATTTTTTCAACCGCCGCCTGCGCACCAGCCTCGCGGACGAGTGCCGCGCGCAGATCGAGCTGCACCTCAAACTGGTCGGCTATCTCAGCCACATCGACGGTCATCTCAATTTCCACGTGCATCCGGTGATCAGCGACATCCTGCTCGACCTGGCCTCGGAGTACCGCGTGCCCTGTATCCGGCTGCCCCGCGAGCCGGTGTTTACGACGCTCGCGCTCGCGCACGACAACGCGCCGCGCAAGCTGGTCGAGGCGGTTATCTTTCGCGCGCTCTCGAGAAGGGCCCGGCGAAAGATGACCGAGCGCGGAATCAAATCCACCGACTGGCTCTTCGGGCTCCATCAGAGCGGCAACTTGAGCGAGCACTATATGCTCGACGTTGTCGCGCGGCTCCGCCCCGGCCTTACCGAGATTTATACCCATCCGGCGGCGAATATCGGCCGCACGCCACCATCGGCGGCGGCGCAGCGCGAAGTCGAAATCCTGACGAGCCCGCTGTTGCCGCTCGCGCTCGCGGGCGCCGGCGCACGCCTGACGAATTTCGCCGAACTCGCGCGCGATTGGCCGCCGGCGCGCCGCGCGGTACTCTAGCTCGATTGCGGCCGCCGGGCGGCAATGTCGCGGCCCGGTCGATTCGAGGGTCAAAACGTCAGTAACGTCAAAGCTCAAAACGTCAGTAACGCAGGAAGGCTATACCACAGGAAGGCTATACCAATGATGGACCAGGAAGGCGCTCCACTCGCCGCCGACAAGGCTTCGGAATACAGGCTTCCGTCGAACGTGGTGCCGGAGCGCTACGAAATCAGCCTCACGCCCGACCTCCGCGCGTTCACGTTCGCGGGCGAAGAGAAGGTGACGGTGCGAGTCATCACCGCGACCGCCGAGGTGGTGCTCAACGCGCTCGAACTGGAGATCGATCGGGTCAGCGCCGAGCGCGGAACTTTCGCCGTCACCGGCAAAGCGGCGCTGGAGCCCGCGCACGAGCGCGCGCGCCTGACGTTCGATCGCGCGTTGGAACCCGGCGAGTGGACGCTGCGCATCGCCTTTCGCGGCATCCTCAACGACAAGCTGCACGGTTTCTATCGCAGCACCTACAAGGACGCGCAGGGCAATACGCATCTGGTCGCCAGCACGCAGTTCGAGGCGACCGACGCGCGCCGCGCGATCCCCTGTTGGGACGAGCCGGCGCTGAAGGCGAGCTTCAAGGTGCGCATGGTGATCGACGAAGGCCTGAGCGCGTTTTCCAACGCCGGGGTCGAGAGCGAGCAGAGCCTCGGCGGCGGCAAAAAAGAGATCGTCTACAAGGAGACGATCAAGATGTCGACCTACCTGCTCGCCTTTATCGTGGGCGAGTTCGAGGCGACCGAGCCGACCGACGCGGGGACTGCGCTCCGCATCGCGCACGTGCCGGGCAAGCGCGCGCTGACCGCGTGGGCGCGCGAGATCGGCGCGTTTTCGCTCAAGTGGTTCGCCAACTATTACGAGTTGCCCTATCCGGGCGACAAGCTCGACCTGATCGCGATTCCCGACTTCGCTTCGGGTGCGATGGAGAATCTGGGCGCGATCACCTTCCGCGAGACCGCGTTGCTGATCGACGAAAAGAGCGCCTCGCGCGCCGAACTGGAGCGCGTGGCCGACGTCGTTGCGCACGAAAACGCGCACATGTGGTTCGGCGACCTGGTCACGATGAAATGGTGGAACGGCATCTGGCTCAATGAGGCGTTCGCCACCTTCATGGAGATGCTCGCGGTCGACGCCTGGAAGCCGAACTGGAAGCGCTGGGAGAGTTTCTCGGTCTCGCGCACGGCGGCGATGGCGATCGACGCGCTGAGCAGCACGCGCCCGATCGAGTTCACCGTACTGAGCCCCGAGGACGCGCGCGCGATGTTCGACGTGCTGACCTACGAGAAGGGCGCTTCGGTGCTCAGGATGCTCGAGCAGTACCTGGGCGCGGAGCGCTTCCGCACCGGTATCGCCGCCTACCTGCGCAAGCATCAGTACGCCAACGCCGAGACCGGCGATCTGTGGGACGCGCTCGAGCGGGCCTCCGCCGAGCCGGTGCGCAAGTTGATGGACTCGTGGATTTTCCAACCCGGCTTTCCGATCATCGAAGCGGCACTGGGAGCCGACGGCCGCTCGCTGACCATGCGCCAGCGGCGCTTTTTCTATCTCGGCGAAGACGCCACCGCGGCCGGTCACGATCAGCTCTGGCAGGTGCCGGTGATGGTGCGGGCCAAGACCGAAAAAGGCGTCACGACCCATCGGTTGCTGCTCGGCGGTCGCGAGGCGACGCTCGATTTGGGCGCCCGCGTGGATTGGGCGCTGCTCAATGAAGGCGGCCACGGGTTTTTCCGCGTGCGCTACGCGGCGGACTTGCTCGCGGCGCTGGGCCGCAACCTGGGCGAACTCAAACCGGTCGAGCGCTACGCGCTGGTGAACGATTCGTGGGCGGCGACGGTTGCCGGGATGATGCCGCTTAAGGATTTCCTCGCCATGCTGCGCGCGATGCGCGGCGAGAGCGACCTCAACGTGTGGCGCGCGATGCTTTCGCCGCTGGGGTATCTCGACATGATCGTAAACGACGCCGAGCGTCCCGCGCTGGCCGCCGCGGTGCGCGAGATCGTCGGCGGCGCGGCCGCGCGCCTGGGATGGGACCCGCGTCCGAACGAAGACGAGCTGATGCGTCAGTTGCGCGGCACGCTATGGGGCTCAATGGGCACGCTCGGCGACGACCCCGACGTTCAGCGGCGCGCGGCCGAGACCTACGCGCGCTATCTCAAGGATCCGGCCTCGGTGGACCGCGACCTGGTGCCGGCAGTGATCGGAATCCTGGCTTGTGCGGGCGATCGCGCGCGCTACGAAGAGTTCAAGCAACACTTTAAGTCTGCGCGAACTCCGCAGGAGGAGCAACGCTACCTGTTTTCGCTGGCCAGCTTCCGGCGTCTGGAGCTTTTGCGCGAAACGATGGAGATGACGCTGAACGGCGAGGTCCGCACCCAGAACGCGCCCTACCTGATGCATGCGCTGTTGCTCAACACCGTCTGCCGCTACGAGGCATGGGAGTTCGTGAAGCAGCACTGGGAGGAGATGATTCGCAAGTTCCCCGACGCCGCGCTGCCCCGGATGTGCGAGGCGGTGGTCGGTCTGCTCGAGCGCGAGGGCGAGGTGCACGAGTTCTTCAAGGCCCATCGAGTGAGGCTCGGCGGCAAGATAATCGACCAGCATCTCGAGCGGCTGCGCGTGGCGGTGGCGTTTCGCAAGCGCGAGGGCGCGAATCTGTCCGCCGCGCTCAAGGGCTGAGGCGAAGCGTTGTAGGTCTACGCATGTAAAGGTGCGCACGGCGTCCGGTCTTGTGGCCGGGCGCTGTTGTTTTCAGACACGGTGATGCGTGATCGGATCCTACTCGACTGTTCTTACGGAAGTGGCGCGCCTGACGCGGAAATCTAATGCAGCATTTTGGCGGGCCTGGGCGGCTCGAAGCCGAGCACCGGGTGCGGCTGGTAGGGTTGCTCGAGCGCCGCGACCTCTTCCTTCGTCAGCTTGATGTCGACCGAGACGAGGAGTTCCTTGACGTGATCGAGCTTGGTCGCGCCGATGATTGGAGCGGTGACGCCCGGCGCTTGCAGAATCCATGCGCACGCGATCTGTGCCGGCGTGACGCCGCGCTCGCGCGCGATTGAGGCCGCGGCCTCGGCGACCGCGAAATCCGATTCGCGAAAATACATGTCGCGCGCGATGTCGTCGGTCCTGGCGCGCAGCGTGTCCCCCGTGCCTCCCGAGCGGCGGTTGCCAGCCAGGAAGCCGCGTGCAAGCGGGCTCCACGGGATGACGCCGACGCCCTGGTCGATGCACAACGGAATCATCTCTCGCTCTTCCTCACGATAAACGAGGTTGTAATGGTTCTGCATCGAGACGAAACGATGCCATCCGCGCTCGCCGGTGCTTGCGGCTGAGCCCGCGGCGGTTGGGTCCCGGACCCATCGGGCCGTTGACCTTGGTCGCGAGCACGATTTCGTCGCGCGCGGCCATCTCGCCCAGCCAACGCCCGGTTATCTCCTCGCTCACGCCGGTGGAATAGACGTCGGCGGTGTCGAAAAAGTTGACTCCGGTCTCGAGCGCGGCCGCGAAGTGCGCGCGCGCGTCCTCAGCCGAGATGACCCATTCGCGCCATCGCTTGTCGCCATAACTCATGCATCCCAGGCAGATGCGCGAAACGCTGAGCCCCGTTTTACCGAGCTTGATGTATTCCATTTTTGGTCTAGTAACCCGGCTCGGGCGCGACGCGCAAGCGGGCGCTGTTACTCGCCCTTGAATTTGGGCGGCCGCTTTTCCAGAAACGACGCGATACCCTCGGAGCCGTCGGCGGTGCGCCCCATGTCGGCGATCCACTCGGTCTCGAGCTCCATCTGATCTTCGAGCGTCCGGGTCGCGCTCTCGGCGAACAGGCGCTTGACGCCAAGGTAGGCGCGCGTCGGCCCCTGGGCGAAGCCCTTCGCCAGCCCCTCGGCGGTCGCCATCAGCTCGGCGTCAGGCACCACGCGGGTCACGATTCCCATCTCGTGAGCCTCGCGCGCCGAGAGCACGCGGTTGGTGAGCGTCAGGTCCATCGCACGCCTTAGGCCGACGATGCGCGGCAGGAAGTAGGTCGAGGATCCATCGGGCGTGAGTCCCGCCCGCGTATACGCCATCGTGAACTTCGCCGACTCCGCCGCGATCACGATATCGCCCGCACACGCGAGACTCATCCCGGCGCCGCCGGCCGCGCCTTGAATCGCCAGCACCACCGGCGCCTTCATCCGGTTGAAGCGTGAAATCGCCTTGTGCAGAGAAAAGGTGACCTTCTTGAAGTAGGTCGGCAGCATTTCTTTGGGCTGTGCGGCGAAGCTCTTGAGGTCGCCGCCAGCGCAGAAGAGTTTGCCCGCAGCGTTTAAGAGCACGGCGCGAACGCTGGGGTCTTCCTCGCAACGCAGCGATACTTCCATCAGGTCGTGCGCGAGCTCGGCATTGAGCGCGTTGGCGGCTTCGGGCCGGTTGAGCGTGATGTAGGCGACGTTGTTGCGCACGTCGAAGAGCAGCGTCGAGTAGTCGGCCATTGGTTTCCTCCGGATGTCTTTCGTAAATCTCGCGTAAATCTCGCGCGAATCCTCGACGCAATTAGATCAACCGCGCCGGTTTCGTGCAACCCGCGCGCGCGTCTCCAGAGCGTGCGACATCATCAGAGCGTGCGATACCATCCGGCGATCGCCGCTCCAATTTCGTGCGGCGAATCCTCCTGGATAAAGTGGATACCCTTGACCGTGACCTCGCGCTGGTTGGGCCACTGGCGGCAAAACTCGCGCGGCGCGCCAATCAGGATCGCGCCCGGCTCCGCGTTGATGAAAAGCTTGGGCACCGGGCTCTGCGAGAGCCACGCGGCGTATTCGCTGACCAGCGCGACTACATCGGCCGGTTCGCCGTCGAGCGGAATCTGCCGCGGCCAGGTAAGCATCGGGCGGCGCGACTCGCCCGGCGCAAGGAACGGGCGGCGATACGCGTCCATCTCGGCATCGGTGAGCTTACGCATCACGCTCCCGGGCAGGATGCGCTCGACGAAAGTATTGCGCTGCAGGACGAGGTCTTCGCCGGCTGGCGAGCGCATCGCCTGGAACAGCGGGCGCGCCTGCTCGTTGAACTCGCTCCACTTAAGCGGCCGCACGATCGCTTCCATGTAGACGATTCCCTTAACCGCCGCAGGATTGCGCCGCGCCCAATGGAAACCGAGCGCCGATCCCCAGTCGTGAACCACCAGCGTCACTTTTTGGGTTGCAAGCCCGAGCGCGGCGAACCACGCGTCCAGGTAGCGGACATGATCGACAAACCGATAGGAACCGTCGGGTGCCTTGCCCGAATCGCCCATCCCGGCGAGGTCCGGCGCGAGGCATCGCGCATGCGGCGCCAGGTGCGGAATGATGTTGCGCCAGAGGTAGGACGAGGTCGGATTGCCGTGCAGAAAGACGATCGGATCGCCTGGCCTGTGTCGACGTAGGCCATCTCGACGCCGGCGGCATCGAGGCGTTTGCGCGGATTGGAATCGGCGGGCGAGATTGACGCGTCGCTCATGGTTATTGTTCCTTGCCTTTAGAATTCCGATGTCGGATGTCTTCGAGACATACGACCGGGCCGTGCGCTGTGCAAGCGGCGAATCCGCGAATCGCGCGATTGGGTTTGCCTCGCGAGGGTCGCGGTTGCCACAATTTCCTTACGAGCAGCGGAGGACGATACGCGATGGCAGAGCAGCGCAAGCGCAAGTTCTGGGGATGGGGCTACGAGGATCAGCATCCGAATGCCGAGCAGCAAAAGCATATCGGGGAGCGAGTCGCGAAGCGCTTCGGCCTGGGTCCGTTGACGATTACGCCGCCGCCGCGCGAAGACGAACTCAATCTGCGTGCGCCGCGAATAAAGCCGCCCGACGCGCTCGCCGCCATCTTCTCGACCAGCATCTATGACCGCGCCGGCCACAGTTACGGACGCGGCTATCGCGACGTGGTGCGCGCGTTTCGCCGTTACTATCCCAATCCGTTCGACGCGGTGGCTTTTCCGCGCGACGAGGCCGAGCTTACCCGCGTGATGGAGTGGTGTGACAAGGAGCGTATCGAGGTCACGCCCTTCGGCGCCGGCTCGAGCGTGGTGGGCGGGGTCGAGCCGCCAGCCGATGGCGACTGGCGCGGCTCAGTGTCGGTCGATATGACCCGGCTCGATCGCGTGCTCGAAGTCGACCGCGCCTCGCGTGCGGCGCGTATCCAGGGCGGCGTGCTCGGTCCCTCGCTCGAGGACCAGCTGCGTTCCCACAATCTCACGCTGCGCCATTTCCCGCAGTCCTTCGAGTTCTCCACGCTCGGCGGATGGATCGCGACGCGCTCGGGCGGCCATTTTGCGACGCTGTACACGCATATCGACGATTTCGTGGAGTCGGTTCGCGTGCTGACGCCGACCGGCGTGGTCGAGTCGCGCCGCCTGCCGGGTTCGGGCGCGGGGCCGAGTCCCGACCGCATGTTCATCGGCTCGGAGGGCATCCTGGGTATCATCACCGAGGCTTGGATGCGCCTGCAGGACCGGCCGAAGTTTCGCGCCGGCGCCTCGGTCGCGTTTCCCGACTTTGTTGCCGGAGCCAATGCGGTCCGCGCGATCGCGCAGGCGGGACTCTATCCGGCAAATTGCCGCCTGCTCGACCCGGGCGAGGCGGCCAACGCCGGCGCCAACCAGGGCGAGGCGGCTGTGCTGGTGCTGGCGTTCGAGTCGGCCGATCACGAGTTGGAGCCGTGGATGAAGCGTGCGCTTGAAATCTGCGCCGACCTTGGCGGCAAGATTCCCGAGGGCGCGGGACGCACGAGCACCGATGCGAAAGCCACGCACGAGGGCGCGGCCGGCGCATGGCGCGAGGCGTTCATCAAGGCCCCGTACATGCGCGACGTGCTGATCTCGATGGGAATCGTGAACGACACGTTCGAGACCGCGATCACCTGGGACCGCTTTGCCAACTATCACGCGCAACTGATGGAGACCGGCACCGACGCGATCCGGCGCATCTGCGGCAAGGGCACGATGACCTGCCGTTTCACCCACGCCTATCCCGACGGGCCGGCGCCGTACTACACGATCCTCGCGCCGGGCAAGCGGGGCTCCGAGCTGGAGCAGTGGGACGAAATCAAGCAGGCGGTATCGGAAGTGATCGTGAAGTTCGGCGGCACGATCACGCATCATCACGCGGTCGGCCGCGACCATCGCCCATGGTACGACCGTCAGCGGCCCGAGGGCTTCGCGCGGGCTCTGAAAGCGGCCAAGCGCGCGCTCGACCCGCACGCGATTCTGAATCCGGGTGTGCTGATTGATCCGGAGCGCTAGACTCGCGGAGACCTGAGCGTTAGACGCGCTTGAGCGTTAAGCGCGCGGACACCGGGCGCTCAGTCGTCGTCGAGGCCGAGCGTCTTGCGCGCCGCCGGGCTCATCATGTGCGGGGTCCACGGCGGATCCCACACCATCTCGACGTTGGCCTCTTCGCAGCCGGGGATGCCGAGCAGCTTGTCCTGAATTTCGCTCGCGATCATCGCGCCCATCGAGCATCCCGGCGCCGTCAGCGTCATCTCGACCGTGATTACGCCGCCTTTGATATCGACGTGGTAGACCAGTCCGAGGTCGACGATATTGACCGGCATTTCGGGGTCGTAGCACTCGCGGAGCACTTCGTAGACTTCTTCTTCGCTGTACATCGTTCGCGCCGCGGTTGACGCCCCCCTGCGCCTGCGCTGTTCCGGCGGCGAGGGAGCGTTGATATCTGTAGTATACAGTAGCGGCGCGGACGGCAGGAATGGCCGTGCGCAAGCGCAATCAAGCCAGCGCAATCAAGCCAGCGCAATCAAGCATGGAGGTTGAGGATGCCCGACAAGGAGGAGCTTTACGACGAGGCGATCGATCTGTACGCCGACGGCAAGTACGACGAGGCGATCGCGCTGTATCAGAGCGCGCTCGATGAGGACCCGCGCTACACCGACGCCCTGCACGGGATGGTGATGTGCTACCAGGCCAAGGGCGACCTCGACACCGCGATCGAGCTGACCAAAAAATATATCGCGCAGGAGCCCGAGGACATCCTCGCGTTCACCAACCTCAGCATGTTCTACCAGAAGAAGGGGATGATAAAGGAAGCCGAGGAGGCGGGCGCCGAAGCGCGGCGTCTGGATTGGAAGCGCCAGCTCAAGGAAGGCGTGGCGGGGAAGAAGTGAAGACGAGGCGGAGGCGGCGATGAAACTCAAAGACAAGGCGGTGCTGATAACCGGCGCGGGCTCGGGGCTGGGGCGCGAGATGGCGCTCGTGTTCACGCGCGAGGGCGCGAAAATCGGCGTCAACGACCTGCGGCCCGAGGCGGCGCAAAACGTGGTGACCGAGATCGAACGGGCGGGAGGGCGCGCGGTGCGGCTGGTCGCCGACGTTACGGACAGCGCGGCGGTAAAAAAGATCTTCGCCGAGTTCGTCGCGGCTTTCGGCACTATCGACGTCCTGGTCAACAACGCCGGTATCGGCCGCGTGCGCCCGGGCAGTGAAGCGACGCCCACCGTCGACAAGACCGACGAGGACTGGCACAAGATGATCGCCACGCATCTCGACGCGACTTTCTACTGCACGCGCGAGGCGCTCAAGGTGATGATCGCGAAACAATCCGGCCGCATCATCAACCTGGGCTCGATCGTCGGGCTTACCGGGATCGAGCTCGCGGCCGACTACGGCGCGGCCAAGGGCGGAATAATCTCGTTCACCAAGTGCGTCGCGCGCGAGGTCGTCCGCCACGGCATCCTGGTCAACTGTATCGCGCCAGGCTTCATCGAGACCCCGATGACCGCGCCGCTCTCGCCCGAGCTGCGCCAGGTGGTGATGGCGAGGACGCCGGCGGGCCGTTTCGGCGAGCCGCGCGACATCGCGGCCGCGGCGCTGTACCTTGCCTGCGAGGATTCGTCGTTCATGGTCGGCCAGGTGATCAGCCCCAACGGGGGCTACGTGATCTGAAGTATATTTTTCCTGCATCATGAATCCGCGACCCGCAATCGAGCGCCTCGCCGGCGTGATGGTCCCGCTGTTTTCGCTGCGCACGCGGAGCGACGCGGGAATCGGCGACATCGCGGCGCTCGAGGCGATGACTGACCTCGCATCGTCGATGGGCGATCGCGCGATCCTGCTCCTGCCAATCGACGAAACCTCGCCCGGCGAAGCCAGTCCCTATAGCGCGCTCAGCGTGTTTGCGATCGATCCCATCTATATCGGACTCGACGGACTCGCGGGCGTCGCCCCGCGCCAGGTCGAGCGCGTGCGCCGCGCGCTCGCGCGCGTGCCACTCAGCGATCGCCTGACGATCCGCGCCGCGCGGCGCGAATTGCTCGAGGCCGCGTTTCGCCATTTCACGTCGCGCGGCGCCGAGCGCGCGGCCGTGACGGACTTTGCCGCGCGCCATCGCGGATGGCTCGACGACTATGCGCTGTTCCGCGCGCTCAAGGATCGCTTCGATTTCGCGCCATGGGAGGACTGGCCCGGCGCGCTGCGCCGGCGCGAAACCGCTGCGCTCGATCGCGCGAAGGCCGAACTCGCGCCGGCGATCGACCAGTACGTGTACTGGCAATTCCTGACGCATCGCCAGTGGGCGGCAGTTCACGCCCACGCCCGTGCGCGCGGCGTGATGCTCGGCGGCGACCTGGCCTTTTCGCCGGCGCGCGACAGCGCCGAAGTCTGGGCCAACCAGGAGTTGTTCGATTTCGCACGCACGGTCGGCGCGCCGCCCGACGGTTTCAATCCGGAGGGGCAGAAGTGGGGCCTGCCGGCGCCGCGATGGGACCGGATACGCGCGGACGGATTCGCGCTGCTGAGAAAACGGATTCGGCACGCACGCGAGCTCTACAACTTCATCCGGATCGATCATGTGGTCGGGCTCTATCGTACCTTTTCCTTCGGCCTCGTGCCCGGGGCCGCAGGCGGCTTTTCGCCGGCGGTGGAGCCCGAGCAGCGCGCACAGGGCGAAGCGGTGCTTGGTGCGATATTGGAGGAGGCAGGCGCGTCGATCGTGGTCGCCGAGGACCTTGGCGTGATACCGCCCTTCGTCCGGGCCTCGCTGAGCGCGCTCGGCGTGCCGGGTTACAAGGTGATGCGCTGGGAGAAGATCAACGACGGCACACCCCGGGAGGCATTCGTCCCGCCTGCGGATTATCCCGAGACCTCGCTTGCCACCACCAGCACGCATGACACCGATACGCTGGCCGAGTGGTGGGACGCCGCGCCGGCGGACGAACGTGCGCGCATGGTTGCGCTGCTCGCGCCCGCACCCGCGACCAAGCGCAACGCGGAGATCGAGTTCGAGCAGATGCGCGACGCAATGCTGACGGCCCTGTACGCGTCACCGTCGCGGATGGTGCTGATCCCGATTCAGGATCTTTTTGGATGGCGCGGGCGGATCAACCTCCCCGGCACCGTCGGACCCGCGAACTGGTCCTGGCGGTTGCCGCTTGCGATCGAAGATTTCGGTCACGACCCCGCGTCGTCGGCTCGGATCGCGCAGTTGCGAGCGATGGCCATACTGGCTGGCAGGTAAGCCGCTCCAAAACATCTCACGCCGTGTCGGAGCGCCTGATTGCGTCTCTAGCCCGCGTAACGTAATGATCTTCCCGGGTGAGCCGACCGGAGACCGAGTGCCTAGGCGCATCCGGTCGACGGGAAGGAGTCGCGAAGGGGGAATCGAGCCGTCGCATCGACTGACCATAGAATTTCCGCGCCGCAGACGCCGGAGCGGAGCCTGCTGCTTCGCACGGCGCTGCTGGTTCCATTGTGGGCGGCGGTCGTAATCGGCCTCGTGATATTGATCGCCGCGCTCCCCGGCCGCGCCCGAAAATGGGACTACAGCGTCTACTACAGCTCGGCGCTGGCGATGCGCGAAGGGATGAACCCCTACACCGATGACCTGACGCCGCTCGCCCATTCGCTCGGGTTTGAGCTGGATAAGATCAATCACGCGACCGATCCGCCGACCTTCGTGATGTGCTTCGTGCCGCTGACGCTGTTGCCGACGCGGCCCGGCTTTTATGTGTGGACCGCAATCAATGCGTTCGCGTTCCTGATTTCGCTGGTCCTGCTTTTTCGATGGACGCCGGGCCTTGGTCGCGACGGCGCACTCGCGGTCGCGGCTCTGATTATCCTTTTTCCCCCCGTAACCGATCACCTGGTCTGGGGCCAGAACAAGATGCTGGTCCTGCTGATGCTCGTGCTGATGCTGCGATGCATGGAGCGCGGAAAGGACGCATCGGCCGGCCTGATCCTGGCCTTCGCAAGTCTGCTGCGCGTTTTTCCGCTGCTGATCGTCGGTTACCTGATCCTGATGAAGCGATGGCGCGTGCTTGCCTACACGATGGTCGGTCTGGTCGCCGGAGGGCTGGTGACCGTGGCGCTGGTGGGAGTAGGCCGCTCCTTCAGCTTTCTCCTTGCCTCCGGCTATCTGACCCAGCAATGGGCACAGGCGCTGCCGGGTAATATCGCACTCCCTACGACCGTGTCGCGGATGTTCTGGTACTTCTTCGGAATTCATCTCGGAGCGACATTTGACTGGGCAAGAAGAGTCATGTCGTGGGCGGCTGAACTGGCGCTACTCGGCTTGACCGTTAAGGCCACGGCCGCGAGATCATCGAGCGACGATCCCGACGGCCGCTTGTTCAGCCTGTGGATCATGACGGCAATCCTGGTTTCGCCGACGTCGTGGTTCTACTACCTGGTGCTGCTGACGATTCCGATCGTGAAGCTGAGCGCGGCGGCGGCCAACAACCGGACCAGCGCGCGCGCGTTGTGGGCCGGGGTCGCGTGTTACACGCTCGCCTGGCTTTACTTCACCTTGGTTGACATGCATTCGCCCGAACTCGCGTTGCATCCGGACACCCTGGTGTGGCGGGTTGGCGCGTCGCCGGTGGGGTTGCTTGCCTATCTGTCGCTCTACTGGTTCGCCGTCGATCCGCCTGCCGTCGACCAGGTAGCGGCGCAATCGAGGGCTTCGCAGCCCGCGGACTCACTCTCGGCGGATTCAATCGACGACGCACAATCGGCGCGCACAGCGGTCTAACGATCGTAACCGGTTCGACCGCCCGCGGCCGGATCGCATTGCCAGCCAATTGATGACATGTTAACCGGAATCGTTTGCGGTTAAACCAAGGCCGGACGCACACCCGAACCTTTCGCGCCGGCGCCGGCATAGCGAGGCTCAGCAACCGCGCAAGCGCGCGGTGGCGAGAGGCGGGGTGGACACGCGCGGCAGATATGGAGGCGGTACGGCAAGATTCAGCGACTGGCAGCGACGGGGCGGCGCTCCGCGCGCTCAACGGCGAAGCATTGGCGGCCGCGCGCTATCGCGCGGAGCGGATCAAGTTCTGGAACGGTTACATCCGCAAACCGGCCAGCGCCGGCTACTATCGCCGCCTGGCGGAAATTTACCGTTACCTAGTACCGGCGGGAAGCCGGGTACTGGAACTCGGTTGCGGCACCGGCGATCTGCTGGCGGCGCTCGAGCCCTCGCTGGGCGTCGGCGTCGATTTTGCGCCGGAGATGCTCAAGCGGGCCGCGCAGAACCATCCGCAACTCCGTTTCGTGCAGGGCGAGGTCGATGAGCTCAGCCTGAACACCAAATTTGACTACGTCATCCTCTCCGACCTGATCAACGATCTCTGGGACGTGCAAACGACGATCGAGCGGATCGCGTCGGTATGCACGCCGGCGACTCGCGTGATCATCAACACTTACAGCCGGATGTGGGAGCTGCCGCTCAGGATCGTCGGGCGCATGAACCTGGCCAATCTGGCCCTGAACCAGAACTGGCTGACGCTGGCGGATCTCGACAACATGCTGGCGCTCGGCGGCTTCGAGGTCGTCCGCCAGTGGCAGGAGGTGCTCTTGCCGATGGCGTTGCCGCTGCTCGCGCCGCTGTGCAATCGCTACGTAGTGAAACTCTGGCCGTTTCGGCATCTGGCGCTCACCAACCTGATTGTCGCCCGTCTCGCGCCGGAGCCCGCGGCAGAGGCGCGCGGCCCCGAGCCCGTGGTAAGCGTGATCGTCCCGGCTCGCAACGAGGCCGGCAATATCGAGAACGTGGTGCAACGCGTGCCCGAGATGGGCGCCGGCACCGAGATCGTTTTCGTCGAGGGCCATTCGCGCGACGACACTTACGCAGCGATCGAGGCGGCGATCGGGCGCCATCCGGAGCGCCGCATGCAACTGCTGCGGCAAAGCGGCGCGGGCAAGGGCGACGCGGTACGCCTGGGTTTTGCCGAGGCCAGGGGCGGAGTGCTGATGATCCTCGACGCGGACCTGACCGTTGCACCCGAGGATTTGCCGCGCTTTTATCGCGCGCTGCGTTCGGGCCGCGGCGAATTCATCAACGGCGTCCGCTTCGTCTATCCGATGGAGAAGCAGGCGATGCGCTTTCTGAATTTCCTCGGCAACAAGTTCTTCAGCCTGGGTTTCTCGTGGCTGCTCGGCCAGAACGTGAAGGACACGCTGTGCGGGACCAAGGTCCTGAGCCGGGCCGACTACGACACAATCGCCGCCAACCGCGCCTACTTCGGCGACTTCGATCCTTTCGGCGACTTCGACCTCATCTTCGGTGCGGCCAAGCTGGACCTCAAGATCGTCGATATGCCCGTGCGCTATCACGAACGAACCTACGGCCAGACCAATATCCAGCGCTGGCGGCACGGGCTGTTGCTGCTGCGGATGTTCGGTTTCGCGCTCAGGCGGCTGAAATTCGTATGAGATCTATGTGCGGCCGGGACCCTTCAGACCCCGGCCGCATTCCTGTAATAGATTTACATCGGCTGGTGGATTTACCCCGGCGCCTGACCTTTGACCGGCCGGCGCCAAGGCCGGTTCGGGTTGGTGAGAAAGCGGGAGGGCGGTAAGGAATGGCAGATCGCAAGGCGCAAGCATCCAAGGACACGCGCATCCTCGTCACCGGCGGCGCGGGGTTTCTCGGCAGCTTCGTGATCGAGGAGCTGGCGCGCACCGGATTTCGCAATATCGCCGCGCCGCGTTCGAGCGAGTACGACCTGCGCGAGCCGCAAGCGATTGCGCGCCTGATGCGCGACGTGCGGCCGCAGATGATCATCCATCTCGCGGCCGTGGTCGGCGGGATCGGCGCCAATCGCGAGAACGCCGGGCGCTTCTTTTATGAAAACCTCATCATGGGCGTCGAGTTGATGGAGCAGGCGCGCCTGGGCGGAGTCGAGAAATTCGTCGCCGTCGGTACCGTATGCGCTTATCCTAAGTTCACGCCGGTGCCGTTTCGCGAAGACGACCTCTGGGCTGGCTATCCCGAAGAGACCAACGCGCCGTATGGGCTGGCCAAGAAGATGCTGCTGGTGCAGGCCCAGGCGTATCGCCAGCAATACGGCTTCAACGCGATTTACCTGCTGCCGGTCAACCTTTACGGCCCGCGCGATACTTTCGATCCTGCCCGCTCGCACGTGATCCCGGCGCTGATCAAAAAGTGCGTCGACGCGATCGAAAGCGGCGCGCCGCGAATCGAGGTCTGGGGCACTGGCTCGGCCAGCCGCGAATTTCTTTACGTCGAAGACTGCGCGCGCGCAATCGTGCTCGCGACGCGGCATTACAACGGCGCCGAACCCGTCAACCTGGGAGCCGGCCGTGAGATTACCATTCGCGACCTGGTTACCCTGGTCGCGCGCCTTACCGGCTTTCGTGGGGAGATCGTATGGGATCCGAGCAAGCCCGACGGCCAGCCGCGCCGATGCCTGGACGTCTCACGCGCCCAGCGCGAATTCAATTTCAGGGCCATTACGGATTTCGAGGAAGGGCTGCGGCGGACTATCCAGTGGTACCTCGCCGAGCGCCGGGAAGGCGCCAAGCCCGGCGCCGCGGCGGTTCCGGTCTAAGGCGGTTCCATCGGGGCGGCCCGTCCGGGAGATGCGCGGGGCCTGACTGATCACTCGGGATTGACTGATCGCTCGGGATTGACTGCGTGGCCGTGGGATGCGCCCACGCGATGGCGGGGGATGGGGGGAGAGTCGATGAGCGTTGCAGAGCCACACGCGGGGCGCGCGGAGAAGGCCAGCGCGGACGCCCCGAGTCAAGAATACCCGCGTGCCATATCGCCTAAGGCCGGCGCCGCGCGTCGGCCGCCTCTGTCGATCGATGGAATCCTCGCGATCCTGCGCCATCCCTTGATGGTGGTGTTTCTCTCTGTGGCCGCGCTGACCCAGGTCTACAGAGTGTATGGGGCACTACCCGGTCGAATTCACGAGGAAGATTTCGCCGACTACTACGCCGCCGCAACGATCATGCGGCAGGGGCAGAATCCTTACCACACGTCGCTGGTACCGGTCGGCGCAAAGCTCGGCTTGCATACCAAAACCTATAAGCACGACCAGATCATACCGGAAACGCCCGCCTTTCTACTTTGTCTGAAAGCGCTGGGAGCGTTGCCGCTGACGCGCGCCTACTGGACCTGGATCGCGATCAATTTTGCCGCGCTGCTGGCGTCTTTCTATCTGTTGCTGGGCCCTGGAACTGGTATCCGGCCGGTCGATGCCTGCGTGATGATCGCGCTCGCCCTGATCTATCCGCCGCTCATCGATCTCTTCCTGACCGCGCAGAGCCAGGTGCTCGTGATATTGGGGTTAGCGCTGAGTATCCGATGGCTCGCGAGAAGACGCGACGGGCTCGCCGGCCTGATACTGGCGGCGTTGGCCCTTCTGCGCGGCTATCCGGCTCTGATGGGTCTTTACCTGTTGCTCACGCGCAAGTGGCGCGCACTCGCGTTCATGGCGATGGGTGGTGCGATTGGACTTGTAGTGTGTGCGGCCCTGATGGGATGGCACGCCCTGGTCGATTTTCCGCTGGGTCTTGCCGCGGCCGGCGGAGACCGCGAACTGTACAAATTGGGCTGGAACACCGCGCCCGCGTCGTTGCTCTGGCGCCTGTGCCTGTATGTCAGCGGATGGAATCTCGGACCCGGAGGCGATCGCCTCGGACGCGCATTGGGCTACGGCGCTTCCCTCGCTTTTATGGCGTTCACCTTGAAAGCCACGCTCAAGCGCGGCGCTGGCCCCGATCGCGATTGGCGCCTGTTCGCTCTATGGGTAGTTACGTCGATCGAGGTTCTGCCGGTCTCATGGCTCAACTACAACACCCTGCTGTTCATCCCGTTCGCGCTGATCGCTTCGGCGGGGACGCGCAACCGGGTCAGTGGGCGCGCGATATGGGCTGCGATGCTGAGCTACTTTCTGAGCGTGTTTGCTTTCGGCGGCTTGCTCTTGCTCGATCCGCGGCTTCCGATCGTATTCGTGATATTGGTCGGAGAGAGCAAGACAGTTGCGGTGATGGTCGGTTACCTGTCAGCGTACTGGTTCGCCGTCGACGAGACCTGAATCATTAGTCATTACACGAACACCGCTGGTGCATCGCTTGTGGCCGCGGGCGCGCTGGCCTTCGGGGTATTTGTCGCACTCAGCACCTCTGGCTGCGGCACGGCGCCGCCGCAGGCCGCGGTGAATCAGCTCGGCAACCGGGTCGAGGCCGGCCGCGCTACCACCACCCCGGCCTTTGCCCATCCCCCCTCCACCCGCGGGGGCATCCACGCTCCATACGCGATCGCAGCCGGCGCCGGCGGCATCTGGTTTACCGAGTACAGCGCTCCGATGCTGGGGTTAATGGAGCTCAGCGGCGCGTTCAAGCAGGTGGAACTGGACCAGGACGGCTTTCCCGAGCGTCTAACTATCGCGCGCGACGGTGCGGTGTGGTTCACCGATCCCCAGGGCGGCCGTATCGGACGCATCTTTCCCGACAACAGCAAGGCGGACTACTACTTCGTGCCGACGCCCAAGAGCGGGCCCGCCGGTATCGCGGCCGCGCGCGACGGCTCCATCTGGTTCACCGAACATGCCGCCGACCAGATCGCACTCTTCGTTCCGCCCGGGGCCGATCGTCCCTCTCCCGGCCATCACGGGTTCAAGGAGTTTCCGCTGCCGCTGGGCGGCGGACCGGCAGGGATCGTCGCGGCCGCCGACGGCAGCCTGTGGTTCGCCGAGAACTCGGGCAATCGGATCGGCCGAATCACACTGGCGCAAAACGCCGACGCGGCAGTGATAACCGAATACCCGCTCCCGGTCCCGCATAGCCATCCCAACGGCGTCGCGGTTGGCGGCGATGGCGCCGTCTATTTCACCGAGCTCGCGGCCAGCCGGATCGGCAGGATCACGCCGCAGGGGCAAATCTCCGAGTTGGTATTGCCGGTCAGTGGTCCCGCGCTCGACATCGTCGCCGGCGGAGAGGGAACTATCTGGATCACCGTGCCCAAGTCGCATGCGATCTGCCGCCTTCGGCCCGGCGCTCCGATAACCGCCTTCTATCTGCCCGAAACGGCCATCCCGGCCTTCATCACCAGCGGGGCCGACGGCAATCTCTATTTCACCGAGCCGACGGGAAAGATCGCGCGCTTCACGCCCGTCGGCGTGATGACCGAGGTCGAGCTCGCCGACTAGAAGCGAACTCCCCCGGGCTGCCGGGCGGCACGGAACCGCCTCCCGCGGCTGTTCCCACGACGAAGATTTGCGCTATAAGCGGATTCAGTTTTTCTGAAAATAAAATCGAGGCATAGCGATGGGCAAGCTCGACGGTAAAGTTGCCGCCGTAACCGGCGGTGGACGCGGAATCGGCCGCGGGGTGGCGCGGACGCTCGCCGCTCAGGGCGCGGCGGTGGTGGTAAACGACCTCGGCGTGAGCCTCGCGGGACAGAAGGAGACCGTCTCGCCGGCCGACGACGTGGTCAAGGAGATCGTGGCGGCGGGCGGCCGGGCGGTATCCAATCATGTGGATATCGCGACCGTGGCTGGCGGCGAGGGGCTGGTCAACCAGGCGATCAAGGAGTTCGGCCAGCTCGACATCCTGGTCAACGTCGCGGGAATCCTGCGCGACCGGATGATCTTCAACATGAGCGAGCAGGAGTGGGACGACGTCATCCGCGTTCATCTCAAGGGCCACTACTGCACGATTCGCCCGGCCAGCGCCCACATGCGCGAGCGCAAGAGCGGCCGCATCATCAACTTCTCCTCGAACTCCGCGCTCGGGAGCCCGGGTCAGCCCAACTACGCCGCGGCCAAGGCCGGAATTTTAGGACTCACCTATAGCTGCGCGACCTCGCTGCAGAAGTACGGCATCACCGTCAACGCGATCATGCCCGGTGCGGCGACGCGGATGACCGACTCGATTCCGGCGGGCCGGATGCCCGGGGTCAGCGGTCTCGCGGTGAGCGAGAGCGCCGAGGGCACGCCGCGCGACCCAGCCAACGTCGCGCCGATAATCGTCTATCTCGCCAGCGACCAGGGGGCCGACGTGACAGGGCAGTGCTTCGGCGCGTCGGGTTATCGGATCACGCGCTATACGCACATGAAGACCGACCGCGCGATCTTCAGCGTCGGCCCATGGGACATCGACAAGCTGTTTGAGGTTTTCAAATCCACGCTGGGACAAGGCCTCGAAGCGGTGAACATGTTCGCCTGACGGCGAAGCGGCGCGATTTTTCGCGCGTGCGCGGCGGACTTTTAAAGTCCAGGATTTTTGAAGTCTTGGATTTGTGAAGTCTTGCCTCGCTCGCGCGCTGCCGCCGCATCAGTCTGTGCTAATCTCGGCCCGCTATGCCGCCGCGGCCGCAATTCCTGGTCGGGACCGCCTCGTGGACCGATCCGACGCTGGTCAAGTCGGACGTCTTCTATCCGCCCGCGCTCAAGACCGCCGAGGATCGTCTGCGTTTTTACGCTGCGCAGTTCAACACGGTGGAGGTTGACGCCACCTACTATGCGCTGGTTTCGGAACGCAACGCCGAGCTATGGGCCGAACGCACGCCCCCCGGCTTCGTTTTCAACATCAAGGCCTTTGCGATGCTGACACAGCATCCGGTGGACGCGACCCGGTTGCCGGCCGCGGTGAAGTCGATGCTGCCGGCCGGAGAGCGCGCGGCGACGCGTCTGCGTCACCCGCCGCGCGAAGTCCTGGAGATGGCGTTCGGGATGTTCTGGAGCGCGCTTGAGCCGCTGCGCGCCGCCGGCAAGCTTGGCCATCTGCTGTTTCAGTTTCCGCCGTACTTCACCGCGCGTCCCTCCAACCTCGACTATATCGCCGGGCTCAAGCAGCGGATGCCTGGTGCCGCGGTCGCGATCGAGTTCCGCCACAATAGCTGGCTCGAGGGTGCGCAGCGCGCCGAGACGTTCCGCTTTCTCGAGCGTCACGGGCTTACCTTCGTCTCGATCGACACGCCGCCCGCAACCGTCGAGCCGGTTTTCGCGGTCACCGGCTCGGAAGCTTACGTGCGCTTCCATGGCCGCAACCGCGAGAACTGGTACAAGCGCGACGGCGGCGCCGCCGAGCGTTTCAAGTATCTCTATGCGGAAGCCGAACTGGCGCCGTGGGCCGAGCGCTTAAAGTCGCTTACCGGCGTGCGCCGCGCGAGCGTCATCTTCAATAACTGCTACAGCAATTTCGGCGTGATGAACGCGGCCACGATGGTCCAGATGCTCAAACACTGACGGCGCTCGCGCGGAGACTGTGCGCGACAAATTCCAAGGGGCAACAAAAATGAAGGCCACGCTCTATCAGTTCGCAACCAGCCCATTCTGCTCCAAGGTGCGCAAGATTCTCGACTACAAGGGCTTCGACTACCAGGTCGTCGAGGTCGATTACGTCGAGCGCAAGGAATTGATCGCGGCCTCGGGCCAAATCATGGTCCCGGCACTGCGGCTCGAGCACGCCGGGAGCGAGGGCGACGGCGAGCACGTCGAGACGGTCGTCGACTCGGACCGTATCGCGCTCCGCCTGGAGGAGCTCCGCCCCGAGCCGGCGATTCTGCCCGCGCGCAGCCGCGGCCTGCACCTCGCGCTCACGCGGCATATCGACAGCGAGGTCGAGGAGGCGCTGTTTTTTGCCGCAGTGCCAGACGAGGAGAAATACTTCGCCCGCCAGGGCGCCGACCGGCTCGCGATGTTTCGCTTCATTCGCGACCGCAAGTACGGCGCGGGATTCTGCGATCGGATGGAGCGCGAGCACGCGGCCAACATGGTCCGCGTGCGCGAGGTGCTGGAGCCGTTCGAGATGGCGCTCGAGCACGGCGCGTTTTTGCTCGGCGGCCCCGGGCTGGCCGACTTCGCGTTGTACGGGCAGTTACATTTCCTCGCGCTGACGGGCGTGCTCAAGATTCCGCCCGAGCTGCCGCGAGTGCGCGAGTTCTACGGCCGCGTCGATCGCATCACGGCGTCACTGGAGGAGACGGGGACTTAGGCGATTTCGATCACGGCCGCGTGCAGAAATCGGCTGAACAGCGCGCCGGTGGAGTCCAGCGCAACGTCGTAAAGCGACGGGCCGCGATTTGGCACGAACATCTGGTGGCCTTCGTCGAGCAGCGCGTAGATCACGCATATTCCGAAGGCCCGATATGGGCGCGCGCGCATCGGGCCGCTCACCAGCAGCCAGAACAGGATCGCGTAGTTGGTGAAGTGCGCCGCCTTGCGCACGAACCCGTGCCCAAGCGCGATCGTTGCCGCCGACGCTCCCGGCATCAGGAAGCGCAAGATCGGGTCGATGATTTTCGAAGTGTTCTCAGCCGAGAAATATGAAGTCGAAAAGCCGAAGATAATGAGCGCCCACGCCAGCACCGGCATCCAGTTGGTCCATGATCGTTCAATCGATTCACGAGAATTTACCGCCACCGCGCCGCTCATGCCTGGGTTCCTGTCATGATTTGATTCATCCGATCGCGCATCGTTTTCTTTCCACCAGCGCTCAAGGTTAGCATGGGGTGGACATCGGTTAAACTCGAAGGTCCGTAGCGGATGGTCAGTACTCAACCGAAGGGATTAATTTATGAACAAGATTTGGACTATTGCGGAAACACATCCGGTGCCTCCGTGCACGGTCGTAATCTTCGGCGCTTCGGGCGATCTGGCGGCGCGCAAGCTCCTGCCCGCGCTCTACAATCTCGAGCATTGCGGCCAGGAGGCGATCCCGCCCAAGAGCGCAATCCTGGGCTTCGCGCGCCGCGAGATGTCGGCCGATGCGTTTCGGACCAAGGCGCGCGAGGCAGCCGAGCGCTACTCGCGCCTTAAGATCGACGAGGCATGCTGGCGCCGCTTCGCGCAGAATCTCGACTACGTCTCGGGCCTGGACCGCCCCGACGGCTTCGCGCGTCTCAAGAGCCGCCTGGAGGAAATCGAAAAGGCGCGTGGCCTGCCGCCCAACCGCATCTACTACCTTTCCGTGCCGCCCGAGGCGATTACCGACGCGGTCGAGAAGCTCCATGGCGCGGGGCTGATCGCGCCGCCCGAGGCCCCGCATTTCACCCGGATCGTGGTCGAGAAGCCGATCGGCCACGACCTGCACAGCGCGCTGCACATCATCAGCGCGATGCGCAAGTATTTCGACGAGAGCCAGATCTTCCGCATCGACCATTACCTCGGCAAGGAGACGGTGCAGAATCTGATGGTGCTGCGGTTCGCCAACAGCATCTTCGAGGACTTCTGGAACAACCGCCGCGTCGATCACGTGCAGATAACCGTCTCCGAGGAGGAAGGCCTGGGCACGCGCGCGATGTATTACGACGGCGCCGGCGCGCTGCGCGACATGGTGCAGAACCATATGCTGCAAGTGTTGTCGCTGACCGGGATGGAGCCGCCGGTGTCGCTCGCCGCCGACGCGGTGCGCGACTCCAAGGTCAACGTGATCCGCTCGCTAAGGCCTATCGATCCCGGTGACGTGCGCAAGTTCGTGGTGCGCGGCCAATACGCCGCGGGCGAACTCGGCGGCAAGCCCGTGCCGGGCTATCTGCAGGAGGAGGGCATCCGCGAGACCTCGCGCACCGAGACTTTCGTCGCGCTAAAGGCGATGGTCGACAACTGGCGATGGGCGGGCGTGCCGTTCTACCTGCGCACCGGCAAGCGTCTGCCGCGGCGCGCGAGCACCATCTACGTGCAGTTCAAGCGAGTCCCGGAGATTCTGTTCAACCGCCGCGGCTCGCTGCCGCCCGACGTGCTGGCGATCCGTATCCAGCCCGACGAGGGTTTCTCGCTCGAGGTGCTCGCCAAGCGACCCGGCCTCGACCTTTCGATTCAGCCGGTGCGGATGGATCTCCGCTACGCGGCGGAGTTCGACGGCGGCTCGCCCGACGCCTACGAGCGGCTGCTGCTCGACGTCATGGCGGGCGACCATACGCTGTTCCTCGACGCCAGTTTCGTCCAACGCTCGTGGGAATTTGTGCAGGGAATCCTCGATCAGTGGCAGGGCGACCCGGGGATTCCGCTGGCGCCCTACGCCGCCGGAAGCTGGGGACCCAAGGCGGCCGACGATCTGATTCGCGCCGACGGCCGCGAGTGGTTTGTACCGTAGGCGACGAGAGTATGATGGGGTAGGACAGTCGGGCGAACTAGCATGGCACTTCAAGAAGATGGCGGAGGCGAACCGCTGGACATCGAATTCCTTCTGGGCTTGGAAGAGCTTTTGCCCGAGTGGAATTCGGAGGCCGATGAAGAAGCTTATCGAGATCTATAGTCGAACCGAAACTATTAAGGCGGTAATCGGCTGTTGAGCGGCCTTTAAATTCTCCTTTGGTTTCATGGACTTAGTGACCTAGGAGAGTGGCGCAGCCGGCCTTTGGGTGACGCTTTTGTCCTGAGCGCAGCTCGAGCCGCAAGCCTCTATCCACAGGCCATCGACAGAGTTATCAACAGGCAGTGGGCGCCTGCGCAGCGCCCGAAAATGTGCCCCGAACGCCCGTTACTAAGCGTGCCGATGCATCAGCGGACACTGGCCGTGGCTGCCGCCCTTACAGCACGCTTGCGACGGGCAGCACGCCTGCTTGCTCTGGCAGCAGGCCGGCGGATCGAGGTTGCGGCTGGCCAATACGTAGCCGCCCGTGCCCAGAACTCCGACCAACATCATCGCGGCGATTGCCCTAAGCGATATCCGTTTCATTGCCCGCTCCTTCGCAGCGTCCAGGTTTCGCGTTCGTGGTATGGGGCATTATAGGCATCGTGCGGCGCTTGCGGCAAAGCCGCCGCAACCCGCCAAACCCCGCTCGCAAATTCCGCTCGGGTGGCGCTAAAGGCAGAGGGTGCGCTAGCCTAGATTGGTGAAGGAATGAGTTGCGCGCGCACTGTATTTCGCCGGGGCGGTTCGCGTAGGGCGGCCCGTTTGCGAAACGGCGGGCTCCGATGCGTAGCGCGATTCAGCAAGGAGATTCACGATGGCCAAATCAGAGAACGTCTATATCCTCGGTGGTGCGCAGAGCGACTTTGCCCGCAACTGGAATAAGGAGGGCAAGCATTTTTCCGCCGTGATGCGCGAGACGGTTAACGCTGGGATGCAACAGGCGCGAATCGAGCCGAGCGAAATCCAGACCGCGCACGTCGGCAACTTTGCCGCCGAACTCTATGGCAAGCAGGGCCAGCTCAACGCGTTCTTTCTCGAGGTAGACCCGCAATTCTTCGGCATCCCGACTTCGCGTCACGAGGCCGCCTGCGCTTCGGGTTCGATCGCCATCCTCGCCGCCTCAGCCGATATCGAAGCCGGCCGTTACGACCTCGCCGCCGTGGTCGGCCTGGAGCAGATGAAGACCGTCGATTCCGCGACCGGCGGCGACTTCCTCGGCACCGCGGGATGGTACGAGCGCGAGTGCAAGGGAGTTGCTTATCCCTTCCCTGCACTGTTCGGGCGCCTCGGCGACGAATACGACCGGCGCTACGGGCTCAAGGACGAATATCTGGCGCGCATCTCGTCGATCAATTTTTCCAACGCCCGGCGCAACCCGCTCGCGCAGACGCGCGCCTGGCCGCCGGCCGAGAGCGATCCGCAGCAGGCGAAAAAGTTCGACCAGCCGATCGCCGGCCGCATCAAGGTGCGCGATTGCTCGCAGGTGACCGACGGCACCGCGGTGCTGTTCCTGGCCTCGGAGAAATTCGCCGCTGAGTACGCGAAGCGGCGTAACCTGAAACTCGATGACCTTCCGCGCATCCTCGGCTGGGGCCATCACACGGCGCCGATCGAATTCGACAAAAAGATTGCCGAAAGCCGCGAGGACACCTACGTGCTACCGCATACGCGCGAAGCAATTGTCGACGCGTTTCGCCGCGCCGGCCTCTCAGGCGTGACGCAGGTCTCGGGTATCGAGACCCACGATTGCTTCACGACCTCCGAATACATGGCGATCGACCACTTCGGCATCACTAAGCCTGGCGAGTCGTGGAAGGCGATCGAGGAAGGCGCGATCGAGATGGGCGGCAGGATGCCGATGAACCCCAGTGGCGGGCTTATCGGCGTGGGACATCCCGTCGGCGGCACCGGCGTGCGCCAGATGCTCGATTGCTATCGTCAGGTGACCGGGACCGCGGGTGATTACCAGGTCGAGGGCGCCGAGCGGTTCGCGATGCTCAATATCGGCGGCAGCGGCACGACCAGTTGCGCCTTCGTGGTGGGCAAGCATTAGGGGGCCGGCGCACGGCGGATTGAAATGCCGGATTCCCTGCCGAGCTTTTCGCTCACGGATCAGCATCGCCGCGCGCACTCATTTCCGGGCGGACGGCCCGCGCTGCTCTGTTTCGTCAAGGAGGATTGCCCGACTTGCGGGATGACCATGCCGCTCATCGAGGCGGCGTCGCAGGCGTTGCGCGATGAAATCGACGTAGTCGCGATCGGGCAGGACGCGGCGGGCAACGCGCTCCTCATCGAGCGGCATAGGCTCACGGCGCCGATGCTCGACGATTCGGATCTGAAAATCTCCTACGGCTACAACGTCGAGATCGTTCCGACGATCATTCTCGCCGACGCCCGCGGCGCCGAGTTGCGCCGCTTCGAGGGCTTCGACAAGTCCGACTGGCAAAGTGTGCTTTCCCAGGCGGCGCATCTGGCAGGCGGACCTGGGCCGCGGATCGACCCGCAAATCGATTGGAGCGCCTATCCGAAATCGCGTCCCGGATGCGGCTCGAAGTCGGTCGAGCCCGGCGTAGCTGAACGGCTTGCCGCCGAAGCGTCCGGCTCGCGGCTGCGCGCGCGTCAGATCGAGCTTGGCGCCGACGAAGACCCGTTCGAATTCATGTTCGAGCGCGGACTGACCGACGGTCTGCCGGTGGTCCCGCCCACGCCCGAGCGCGTCACGCGGATGCTCGCCGGGACGCGGCGCGATCCGCAGGAAGTAATCGCGACCGTGCCGCCGAACCTTGCGCCGCTCACGATCGAGAAGGTCGCCGCCAACGCCGTGATGGCGGGATGCAGGCCCGAGTACCTCCCGGTGGTGCTCGCGGTGCTCGAAGCGGTCTGCACCGACGAGTTCAATATCCACGGCGTGATGGCGACGACGGCCGGCGCCACGCCGACGATCGTGGTCAACGGTCCGATCCGCCATCGGCTCGCCATGAATATGAAGATCGGCGCGCTGGGCTCCGGCAATCGCGCCAACGCGACTATCGGACGCGCGGTCAAGCTCGCGCTGCGCAACGTCGGCGGCGCGCGGCCGGGCGAGATCGAACGCACGGCACTCGGCGGCCCGGGCAAATACACCGCCTGCTATCCCGAATGGGAGGAGCGGAGCCCCTGGGAGCCGCTCCACGTCGAGCGCGGCTTTCGCCGCGAGGACAGCGTGGTGACGGTCTTCGGTCTGGAACCGGGGCCGCGCCTGATCGTCGACCAGCTCTCGCGTACCGCCCATGCGCTCGCCGGCAGCCTCGGAATGGCGCTCGAGAGCTGCTGGCATCCCAAGCTCCACGGCTACGGCGAAGTCCTGCTCGTCATCTCGCCCGAGCACGCCGATACGATCAAGCGCGACGGCTGGAGCAAGGCGCAGGTGCGCAATCGGATCCAGGAGGCGAGCGCGCGGCCGATTCGCGAATTGTTGCAAGACGCCAATGCCGGCGAGGGGATGGCGCTTCGGCACTTCGGCCTGGCCGACCCGTCCGCGGAGCAGCTCGAACAGCGTATCCCCAAGTTCCGCAAGCCGGAGAATATCAATATCATCGTGGCCGGCGGTGAGGCCGGCAAGTTTTCGAGCGCGTTCGGCGGATGGTTCAGCGGGCCGATGGGCTCGATAAGCGTAAGCCGGAAAATCGAGGAGGTCCCATGACTCGAATTGTTGACCCGACCGACGAGCGCGTGCCGCTTAGCCGTACGCTCGCGTCGCGCCCGCAGCATCTGAGCGGCGTGGTGGCGCTGCTCGACATCGTCAAGCCACGCGGCGACGTCCTGCTCGACCGGATCGAGCAGCGGCTCGCCGAGCGCGTGCCCGGCCTCGCGCTCAAGCGCTACCGCAAACCAACCTTCGCCAAGCCGGCGCCCGATGACTTGCGCCGCAGGATCGCCGCGGAGAGCGACTTCGTTATCGAAGCGCTCGCCGATTGAGGGTCGTGTACAACGTGCAGTGTGCACGACTCGGTATGGTTTGAGGTAAACGGCAAGCCCTCGGTGGTGGTGGCGTCCTCGACGTTCGTCGATGCGGCCGAGGCGCAGGCGCGCGCGCTCGGATTGCCCGACGTGCGCCGCATCTTCGTTCCGCATCCGATCCAGGACGCGACCGACGACGAAATGCGCTCGAAGGCCGACGTGATCATCGAGCGCCTGATCGAGGCGCTGACCAGCTAGCGCCGACTTGCGCACCGCGTCCATTGCGGCGCGGCGGCTTGCGCGCCGAGGCTCGCTCGCATTTAGTAAAGTCTGACGATGGCGACGACCAAGCCGCGGTTATTCGATACCGCTGATCCTGATTCGATGCTGCCGCCGGCGCTGGAGGCCGAGTGGTCGCGCGAGGGCGCACCGCTCCCGCCCGTGCCCAATGTGCGCCCGCTGCCTTCGCCCAAGCCCCATCGCATCATCGTCAAGACGGTCAACTGGCTCGGCGACCTGGTGATGAGCGGGCCCGCGCTGCACGCGATCCACGACACGTTCCCCGGCGCGCATCTGGCCGTGCTGGTGCGCCACGAGCTGGCGAGTTTTTTCGACGGCGCGATGTGGGTGAACGAGGTGATTCCCTACCGGCTGCGCGGCGGCCTCCTTGGCCTGCGCGATCAGCTTTCGATCGTCAGACGGATTCGTGCGGGCCACTTCGATCTCGCGGTGATCTTTCCCAACAGCTTCCAGTCGGCGCTGTGGATGCTGCTGGCCGGGGTGCAGCGGCGCGCCGGTTACGAGGCCGACCGCCGCGGCTTCATGCTCTCCCACAAGGTCGTACCGCGCGCCGACGTGGAAAGCGCCCACCAGGTGTATCAGTGGCTGACGATGGTTGCCGAAACGGTCGGCGCCAGGGGAGCCGCCGAGGCCTATCACCTCGACGTGAACGTGCAGAGCCGCGACAAGATGCGCGCGTGGCTCGCCAACCGCCGCGCGCGGCCAGAGCGGCCGCTGATCGCGCTTGCGCCGGTCGCGGCCTATGGGCCAGCAAAGGAATGGCCGGTGGAGCGTTATGCCTCGCTGGCCGACATCCTGGCCGAGCGCCACGGCGCGGAGTGCGTGCTGGTGGGCGGAATCGACGATCGTCCGCAGTGCGAGCAAATCGCGGCGCAGTGCAAGAGCGGCGCGCTCATCGCCGCCGCCGAGACCACGGTGGGCGAACTGATCGCGCTGCTTTCGCTATGCCACGGCTTTGCCGGTAACGACTCGGGATGCATGCATCTGGCGGGCGCGCTCGGAGTGCCGACCGTGGCGGTCTTCGGCTCGACCAATCCGCTGCGCACGGGCCCGTTGGGACCGCATTCCACGGTCATCTACCGCGGCCTGGAATGCAGCCCGTGCCTTGAGCGAACCTGCCGCTTCGGACACTACAACTGCCTGCGCGACATCGCGGCCGAGGAGGTCGCGGGCGCGCTGGAGGCGTACGGGATTTTCGCCTGATCGCTTCATCTCGCGTCATCCTGCTCCGCCAGCCCGGCCCTCGTGCGAAACGAGCGTTGCGGTGAAAAACCCGCTACGCTTCTTAGCGCCCGCTCAGGCATGGTCGGCACGGGCGGCGATGGAGCCGATATGAAACTCAAAGAACTCGCATCCCGGCTGGGTTTGAAGCTGCGCGGCAGCGGCGAGATCGAGATCGTCTCGCCGGCGCCGCTGGAAGCCGCCGCACCGGGGACGATCATTTTCGTTGCCGCGCAAAAGTACGTCGAAGCGCTGCGCACCACCACCGCCGCCTGCGCTATCGTGCCCGCCGAGTTCGCGGACGACGCGCCCTGCGCGGTGCTGATAAGCGACAATCCTTATTCCGATTTCGCCCGCGTGCTGGAGATTTTCTTTCCGCCCTACCGGCCAGCGGCGGGAATCGATCCGACCGCGCGTATCGCGCCCGGCGCGAAGCTGGGCGAGGGCGCCGCGGTCGGCGCTTACTGCGTGATTGGCGCGAACGTGACGATCGGCCGCGACGCGGTGCTCCATCCCCACGTCACGATCTATCCCGGCGTGCGCGCGGGCGAAGGCCTGGTCTGTCACAGCGGCGTCGCGATTCGCGAGAACGTGACGATCGGCGACCGCGTGACGATTCTCAACGGCGCGGTGATCGGCGCCGAGGGCTTCGGCTTCGTCGAGCACGCGGGTGCGCTGGTCAGGATTCCGCAGGTCGGCTCGGTGGCGATCGAAGACGAAGTGGAAATCGGCGCGATGGCCACGATCGATCGCGCCACGATGGGCGCGACGGTGATCCGGCGCGGCGCCAAGCTCGACAACCACGTGCACATCGGACACAACTGCGAGGTCGGCGAATACTCGCGCTTCTCGGCGCAGGTCGGCCTCTCGGGCTCGGTCAAGGTGGGACGCTGGTGTCAGTTCGGAGGACAGGTCGGAGTGGCCGACCATGCGCAAATCGGTGACCGCGTGCGCGTCGTCGCGCAGTCGGGAATCCCGCACGATCTCGCCGACGATACCACGGTGGGCGGCACCCCGGCGGTCGACGTGCGTATCTGGCGGCGGATGGTCGCGATCGTGCCGCGGCTGCCGGCGGCGATGCGCCGCCTGCGCGCGATCGAGGAGCACCTGGGGCTGCGCGCCGCGGGCGAGCGGCGATGAGGGGCGAACAGAAGCGGACGCGAGGGAATGGTTTCGGCGTGCGAACGTTGCTCGGTGAAGAGGGGAGACACGATGAAACATCAGAACTGCAAGCGCAATGACGGCAGGAATGGCAAGAACAATTGCAAGAACAATTGGATGTCGGTAGCGATCGGGGGAGCCGCGATGCTGGCGGCGACGGTGAGCGGCGGCTGCCTGTACACGGTGGTTCCGGCGATGGCCGGCCCAAGCACGACCTATCCGCAGGCCGCCAATAGCCAGCCGGCGGCTCAGCCGTCGCCGGCCTCGCAGACGTCGCAGCCGTCAAATGACCAGACCAATCAGAGCAATCAGAACAAGCAGCAAACCGGCATGCCGCCCAACGGCGCGCAGCCCCAGGGCCAGGGCGGAACTCTATAGCCGACGCAGCGCCGGGCCAAGAACGACGCGGAGTAGCGGCGCGCGGCGTCAGTTGCACGCGCAGACGTTACACTCGGTCTGTCCGGTCAGCGCCGGCGAGTTCTTGAGCGCATTGACGGGCGAATTCGACGAGCTCGTGGTTGGCAGCCCCCCGCTTGAGCTGGAAGTTGAGCTAGAAGTTGAGGAGGAAGTTGAGGACGTTGTGCTGGACGATCCGGTCGTGGTGTTGGGAGCGTTACTCAGCCCGGGAGATTGTCCCGGCGGGAGGAACGGTGACTGCGGCGCGCTGGTTATGTAGCTGAGACAGGCGCCGGTAGCGGCCGAGCTTGCTGCGAAGTAACTTGATGCTGTCACGGTGCCCGACCATTGCGTGCCCGAGGCGGTGGTGAAGCAACTGCAGTTGAACAACCGCGGCGCCGGAGTTGGAATCGCGGTCGGGATCGCCACTGGCGTCAAGAGCGGTGTCGCTACGACGCCGGGTACGCTTATCAGTTGGGACGGAGCGCCGGGCAAAATCGGCACCGAGGGCTGCGTCAGCGGCGGCGGCGCGGGCGGAGGAGCGGGCACCTGCGCGCGAACCACAGAGGCAAGTGCAGTGAACACGAGTGCGATTGCTAAAACGGGGCGAGCGCCTGCTCTCGATACCAAAACAATTCTCATCACGAAAAAATTCTCATCCGATGAGCCGCTATGATCCGGAAGCCGGACCCGCGTTGCAAGCGCGGCGCGTTTGGGCAAAAGTGCCCTGTACGTTCTTCGCATCGATGCACGTGATTTACGAAACGCGCCAACGCGCGGTTTCGTCTTTGTGAGAAGTCTTTCAGGCTTATAGTTTAAGGAGGTCCCGGACTCAAATGCTGCGCAAGATTTTTGCCATGCTCGTGATCCTGATGCTGCCGGCACTCGCGGGCGAAGCTCCCGCTCCGCTCGCGCAAACGCCACCGATGCCACCCGCCGCACCTCCACCGCCGTCCTCGGGCCTGGCCGTCGGCGTGCCGAAGCTGCCGCCCATCGCGACTCCGCGCAATCAACAGATCATCCCGGTGCCCGAGCCCCCCGCGCCCGATCTCAACACGACCTCCAGCCAGACCGCGCCTTTCGAGCACGGAGCTTCCGTACTGTCGCTGCCCGGGACCTTCGCCACTCAGATGTCGCCCACCGAGCAGGTGGCGCCCGAGAGCATCATCAGCCAGTCCTACCTGGGCTCGCGCGACGATACGGTGCGCGGGCTCTCGCTCAAGCAGGCGATCTATATAGGGCTCTCGAACAATCCCAACGTGAAAGTCGCCGAGCTCGATCCGTTGGCCAGCGAGGAAGCGGTCGAGGTCGCCAACGGCGCGTTCGATCCGGCGCTGACCAGCGAGGACGATATCGAGAAGAGCGTGGTGCCGGTCAGCTCGCCGTTCCAGGTGACCGGCAGCCGGGCGTTCACCAACAAGCTGTATGACTGGAACTTCGGGCTCAACAAGGCCTCCGCGCTGACCAACGGCACCTTCGGCATCACCTTCGACAATGAACGCGCGTATTCCAACTCGACCTTCGCGTCGATCAATCCTTCCTATGTTCCGCAACTCGCGCTGTCGGTATCGCAGCCGCTGCTGCGCAACTTCGGCTGGAACTTCGCGACCATCAACGTGCGCATCGCCGAGTCCTCGCAAAAGGCGTCGCAGTGGAACATGGAGCAGACCATCGAGAACTTTGTGCTGCAAATCGGCACCGATTACTGGAATGTGGTGGAAGCGGAGGAAAACCTGCAAGTGGCCGAGTACGCGCTGCGGCTCAACAGCGACCTGGTCCGCCAGAACCGGATCTCCTTGCAAGTCGGCACGCTCGCTCCGATCGATCTGCAGGAGGCGCAATCGGCGGAAGCAACCTCGGCGGCCAACGTCTATACCGCCCAGGCGACGCAGCGGGCCGCGCGCGCGGCGCTGCGCCAGGACGTGATGATGAATCCGTCGTCGACCTTTGTGCCGCAGGAGATTGAGCCCACCGACAAGCCCAATCCGGCGCGCGAGATGAGCCCCAACGAGGAAGTCGCGCTGGAGACCGCGATCCAGTATCGCCCCTCGCTGGAGGCGATGCGCGAGGGGATCCGCGGCGCGCTGATGCAGGTGAAGTTTTCCGAGAATCAGACTCTGCCGCAGCTCAACCTGGGTGCGCAGTTTGGCCTCAACCAGACCACCGGGACTGCGCATTGCATCCGCAATATCACCTCAATCTTGAGCGGCAACTGCGCGGCGATACTGGGGGTCCCCGGCTCGGGCACCAAGCTCAGCCAATTCGGCGGCATCTACGGCGACGCGCTCAACCGGCTGTTCGGCACCAGCTTCTACAACTACGCCGCAGTGCTGAACTTCGAATATCCGATCGACAACGCCGCCGCGCGCGCGGTGCTGGCGCAGACTCGCGTCCAGTACGAGTCGCTCCGGATGCAGTACCGGGCGTCGATCTCGACCGCGGTGGTCGCGGTGCAAACCGCGCTGGCCAACCTGGAGGCCGACCAGAAGCGCGTGCAGGCGACCCGCGAGGCGACCTACTATGCCGCCCAATCGCTGCACGACGAAGAGGTCCGCTTCAGGGTCGGGATGGCGACCACGCACGACCTGCTGCAGTTCCAGGAGCAGTTGATCTCGGCGCAGGGCAACCAGGTGCAGGCCGAGGTCGACCTCGAGGATGCCCGGCTCTCGCTGGATTTCGAGCAGGGCACGCTGCTGCGCGCGTTTCAAATCAACTTTCAGCTCCAGGACCCGCATCGTTCGCACTGGTACTCGAATTTCTAACGCCGGCATGGAGCGACGAGGAGACAAATGATGGAAAAGAAGTTTATCAATCCCGACACGATTCATACGCCGCGCGGCTACACTCATGTCGTCGCGTTGCAGGGCGGCCGGATGCTTTTTGTCTCGGGCCAGGTCGCGATCGACAAGGACGGCCAGATCGTGGGCAAGGGCGACCTGAAGGTGCAGGCGCACAAGGCGGCCGAGAACCTGGTCGCGGCGCTCAAGGGCGCCGGCGCGTCGCTCGCCGACGTGATCAAGATGAATACCTACGTGGTGAATTACAAACAGGACGACTACCGCGCGATTAACGATATGCGCCGCGAGTTCTTTCCGAAAGAAAACCCGCCCGCGTCGACGCTTATCGGCGTGGCGGCGCTGGCGGTCGACGGGCTGCTGATCGAAATCGAAGCCGTCGCCGCATTGCCCTAGCGGATCGCGCTTTGGGGTAGCCGGGCCCGCAGCGCTGCCGCGCGCGTCAGTCGGCGGCGCTCGCGTCGCCGGCCGCGGGTGCCAGCAGCCGCTGCGCGTACGGCATGATGGTCGCGAACAGATCGACCCGCGAATCGAGCGTCTTGCCGAGTCCGCTCAGCAGGCCCATCACGCGCGTCACCAGCAGCACGTCGGCCGGAACTTCGACGATCGGATTGACCCTGAGCGCGCGCGGCAGCTCTTCGGAAAATTCCTCGATCAGTTGCTTGTCGGCGTAGGCGCGGCCGCGCCGAATCGTGTTGCCGAGCAGCAGGTTGGCGAGCGTTATCAGGGTCTCGGGCGAGCCGTCGCGCGTGCGAAAGCCGAGCTGCTCGAATGCGGCGGCGATACCCGCGTTATCCACGGTCAGAATCGAAAACGTCAGCCGCACGATGCCGTCGCGAAAGCGCGGCGGAAAATCCTTGGCCAGGCCGAAGTCGAGCAGCACCAGGCGCGGCCCCGGCTGCACCATCACGTTGCCCGGATGCGGGTCGGCGTGGAAGAAACCGTCGCGCAGCACCTGCTCGCAGAACACCTCCATCAGCTTCTGTGCCACCGCCTGCTTGTCGATCCCGGCTCGCTCCAGCGCGGCTACGTCGGTTATCTTGATCCCTTCGATCAGTTCCATCACGAGCACGCGCCGCGTGCTGAATTCGCGATACACGCGCGGCACCACGACGTCGGCGCGCGCGGCGAGGTTGCGCGCGATGGTTTCGCAGTTGTCGGCCTCGTGCTCGAAATCGAGCTCCATCGGGATGTATTTGAACGCCTCGCGCATCAGGACGCGGAAGTCGAAGTCGTGCTCGAGCCACGCCAGCACGCGCAGGATGACGGCGAGGTTGCGAAGATCGGCGCGTACGATGCCCTCGATACCCGGATACTGGACCTTCACCGCGCATCGGCGGCCGTCGTGCAGGCGCGCCGCGTGAACCTGCGCGAGCGAGGCCGAGGCGAGCGGCTGCGGGTCGAACTCGGCGAAGACGGCGTCGAGCGGGCGGCCGAGTTCGCGCTCGACGCGCTCGCGGATCGCCGCGAATGGGCGCGGCGGTACGTGGTCGTGCAGGCCGGAGAGCGTGTCGACCCAGGCGTCGGGCAGCACGTCGGCGCGCGTCGCGATGAACTGGCAGGCCTTGATGAGCATCCCCTGCAGCCGCACCGCCGAGCGGTATAGCGCGCGCGCCGCGCGGCCGTCCTGGCGCCGATAACGCTCCTCCTTGCGCGCGTCGCCGGCGATCCGCGACCACAGTTGGATCGATTTGTAGCCGGCATAGATCCGCGCCGCGACCCAGGCCACGCTGACAAAACGCCAGGCACGCACCAGGCGGCCGGGCTCGGGCTCAGGCTCGCGCACGGTCCGCCCCGCGTCGAGTTTGGGTGTAGGTATTCGCGCTCCGTCGGCGTAAACTGGTCGATTCACGCGGCAACTTCCGGATGGCCGATTGCTCCGCACGTGGGAGCCCTTCGAGAGTCTAAAGTATGTCAGCCGGACAGCGAAATGCCGAGGACGCGCCAGTGACCGCCGTGAATCGAATCGAAGGAAACGGAGCGGTGCTGCGCGACATCACGCGGCGCTACTACGCGATGTGGTGGGGGTACGCGTTCGCAGGCGGTTTTTTGTACGGGGTGTATCCGCTGTTTCTGCGTTCGCGCGGCCTCGATCAGTTCGAAATCAACAGCGTGCTGGCGTGCTACTTCGTGGTGATGTTCCTGACCGACGTGCCGACCGGCGCGTTCGCCGACGCGATGGGCCGCCGGCGCTCGTTCGTTTTGGGCTGCGCGACGCGAGTCGCCGCCTTCACGGTCTACTTCTTCGCCCATCATTTCCTGGTTTTCGTGATCGCCGAGTGTATCGACGGGATTGGCACGACGTTGTGCAACGGTGCGATCGACGCGTGGGGCGTGGACGCGCTGGACGCGGCCGGCTTCGACGGAATCAAGGACCGGCTCTTCTCGCGCATCTCGCAACTGACCAATTTCGGCTTCATGGGCGCCGCGATAATCGGCGCCTACGTTGCCGACTTCAATATCGCGTTGCCGTGGATACTGGGCGCGGCGGGCTTCGCGATGGCCGGCATGGCCGCGATCTACCTGATGCGCGAGGATCATCGCGAGCAGGCGTATCGCGCGGGTGCGCCGCGAATCAGGCTCGATGGCCTGTACGCGCAGGTGGCGGCGCGCGTCATGACCGGTCTGCGGCAGGGGTTCCACACCCGCACGGTGCTGATGCTCAGCAGCGCGAGCGCGCTGACGTTCGCGGCCTGGGCGCCGTACTGGCTGGAATGGCCGCAGCTTTTCAACGACCGCTATGGGGTCGGAATCTGGATCGTCGGATGGCTCTACAGCTCTGTTCACGGTCGCGCGAATGATCGGCGCCGAGGCGGTGGTGCGCACCGGCGTCGAAGCGCGAGACCGTGGTGCGCGGCTTGCCGCGATCGTCGCAGGCGCGAGCGCGCTGCTGTTCGTGGGGGGCGCGATGGCTCATCGGCCGACCGTCGCGCTGATAAGCCTGTTCGTGATGAACCTCTGCGCCGGCGCGATGCAGCCGCTCACCCAGAGCTGGTTCAACGAACATGTCGAGGCCGATGATCGCGCGACACTGCTGAGCTTCAACAGCACCTTTTCGACCATGGGCGGGTCGCTCGGACTGCTCGCCGCCGGACGCGTCGCCGACGTTTTCGGAATCCCCGCGGCGTGGGAGATGGGTGCGCTGATCCTGCTCGCGGCGGCGCCTTGCTTCTGGGCGATTCGCCACGTGAGCGCACCGCTCGCGGCCGCCCCCGCGGTTTCGTAGATCCTGCTGGTCCCTGTCATACGGTCGATGATATACGAGGGACGCCGCCTGCTGGTGGGATCATTCCATGCACTGCGCAAAGTGGAAATGCTCTCACCCAGCGCGATGCTCGCCGACCTGTAAGACGCCAGGGCCCTACTGGAGGAGGTGAGGACGTAGAATGCGTTGTACGAAGTGCGCCACGGAAAATCGCGACGGGAGGAAGTTCTGTGCTGAGTGCGGCGCACCTCTGAATGCTCGATGCGCATCGTGCGGTGCCGAGAACGAGCCGGCGGAAAAGTTCTGCGGTGAATGCGGAGCCGCACTGACCGGCAAGGCTCCAGCCGCGGCATCCAAGCCACCGGCGACCAAGCCGGCCGCTTCCGAGATCCATGTTGCGCCGGCCCAGACGGATGCCTCCGACATACCGGAGGGCGAGCGCAAGACCGTCACCGCGTTGTTCGCCGATATCAAAGGCTCGATGGAGTTAATTGAGGATCTCGACCCGGAGGAGGCGCGCCGGCTCGTCGATCCCGCGCTCAAGCTGATGAGCGAAGCGGCGCATCGCTACGAAGGTTACGTCGTGCAATCTACGGGTGATGGGATCTTTGCGCTGTTCGGGGCGCCGATCGCGCACGAGGACCATACGCAGCGAGCCCTGCTCGCGGCGCTCAAGATGCAGGAGGACATCAAGCGCTATGCAAGCAAGCTGCGCGAGGAGGGGCGCGCACCGATCGAGATTCGCGTCGGTGTGAACACGGGCGAGATGGTGGTGCGCTCGGTCCAGACCGGCGATCATCGCACCGAATACACTCCCATCGGGCATTCGACCAGCCTGGCGGCGCGGATGCAGGCGCTTGCGCCGACCGGCTCGATCGCGGTGAGCGAGCATACGCAGAAGCTGGTCGAAGGCTACTTTGCGTTTAAAGCGTTGGGGCCGACCCGGGTGAAGGGGGTGAGCGAGCCGGTCAACGTTTACGAGTTGATCGGGTTGGGGCCGCTGCGCACGCGGCTGCAGATGTCGACGCGGCGGGGGCTGTCGCGATTCGTCGGCCGGGACCGCGAGATCGAGGAAATGAAGCGGGCGCTCGAGCGAGCCATCGGCGGGCGCGGGCAGATGGTGGCGGCGATGGGCGAAGCGGGACTGGGGAAGTCCCGGTTGATCTACGAGTTCAAGGTGATCGCGGGCGGGGGATGCCTGGCGTTGGAGGCGTTTTCGGTCTCTCATGGCAAGGCCTCTGCATACCTGCCGTTGATCGACTTGCTCAAGAATTATTTCGAGATCACCACGGAGGATGACGAGCGCAAACGGCGCGAGAAGATCACTGGCAAAGTGCTCGCGCTCGACCGCACTCTGGAAGACACGCTGACTTACCTTTTCTCGCTGATGGGAGTGAGCGACGCGGCCGATGCTCTTGGCCAGATGGATCCGCAGGTACGGCAACGACGGACACTGGAGGCGGCAAAGCGGCTGCTGCTGCGCGAGAGTCTCAACCAGCCTCTGATCGTGGTCTTCGAGGACCTGCACTGGATCGACGCGGGTACGCAGGCCTTCCTGAACCTGCTGACGGACGCGCTCGCCACGGCCCGCATCCTGCTGCTGGTGAATTATCGGCCCGAGTATCGTCACGAATGGGGCAGCAAGACCTACTACACGCAGTTGCGGCTCGATCCGCTGGGCAAGGAAAGCGCTGGGGAGATGCTAGCCACGCTGCTCGGCGACGGAACCGGGCTTGGACCGCTCAAACGCCTGATTATCGAGCGCACCGAGGGCAATCCGTTCTTCATGGAGGAAACGGTGCAGGTTCTGCTCGACGAGGGAGCGCTGGTGCGCAACCGAACGGACGCAACGGTCAAGCTCACCAAGCAGCTTGGCGAGTTGAAAATTCCGCCCACGGTGCAGGGCATCCTGGCCGCGCGCATCGACCGTCAGCCGGCGAATGAGAAAGAGCTGCTGCAAACCCTGGCGGTGATGGGCAAGGAGTTCCGGCTCGCGCTGGTAAAGCGGGTGGCCGGCAAACCGGACGATGAGCTGCAGCGGATGCTGACGGACCTTCAGCTCGGCGAGTTCATCTACGAGCAGCCCGCGTTTCCCGATATCGAGTACACCTTCAAGCACGCGCTGACTCAGGAGGTGGCCTACAACTCGCTACTGGCCGAGCGCCGCAAGCTGCTGCACGAGCGCGCCGGAGCGGCGCTCGAGGCGATGTTCGCCGAGCAGTTGGAGGACCATCTGAGCGAGCTGGCGCATCATTACGGCCGCAGCGATAACGTGGCCAAGGCGGTCGACTACCTGCGCCGGTCATCGGAGCAGGCCGTCGAGCGATCGGCATACTCCGAGGCGGCGGCCGACCTGAAGGCCGCCATCGCACTTGCCGGCCGCCTTCCCGAAGGACCGGATCGGCTGCGGATCGAGCTCGCGTTGCATGCCACCGAAGGCTCGGTGGCCACGGTCTTGCACGGAATCGGTTCGCAGGAACGCGAGCGTGCCCTGGCCCGGAGCTGCGAGATTAGCGAGCGGCTGGGGGACACGGCGTCGCTGCTTCGCGGGTCGATCCTTCTTTCGCTTCTTTATATCGCGCGGGGAGAGCCTGTGCGCGCTCGGGAAACATGCAGCCGGCATCTCGAGTTGGCCGAGCAGTCGGGTGTGATGGAAGTACTTGCGCCCGCGCATTGGATCATCGGACTCAGCTCGCTTTTCAGCGGCGACCTGAACGGGGTGCGCAGGATGTCCCGCGAATGGATGGAGCGTTTCGGGGTCGTGCCTCAAGGGGCTTTTCCCATCAACCTGCCGGCGGAGGTTCCGGGACATACCGCCCTGGCTGTTCATCTTCTGGGAGGGATTTCAGAGGCCGTACAACTCGGCCAGGAATCGCTGGAACGCGCTCGCATACTCAAGCAGCCTTTCACTCTCGGCATGGTGTTGATTACCGTCGGCTGGTTATACCAGGTGCGGCGTGAGCCGCAGACCGTGCGCGAAATTGCCGAGGCGGCGATGGCAATCGGTGAGGAGCATGGGTTCCCTGAATGGCTCGAATGGGGACGATGGCTTCATGGATGGGCACTAGCCGAGCTCGGCGAAATCGAGCGGGGAGTGGCCGAGATGGAAGCTGGGATCGCCGGGTTTGTTCACATAGGCGGCGTGCCCAGGCAGGCGTTTACAGCCTCGATGCTGGCGAGCGGCTACAGGAAACTGGGGCGAATCGACCAGGCGATCGCGATGCTCGACGACCAGCGAGCACGAATCGAGCGCACTGGTGAACGATTGGACGAGGCCGAGCTTTATCGAGTGAAGGGCGAACTGCTCTACGCGCGTGACGGCGCGAGCAGTAGCGAGGGCGAGTCGTGCTTGCGCAAAGCGATTGAAGTCGCACGGCGGCAGGAATCGCGATGGTGGGAGCTGCGCGCTGCGACCAGCCTCGCGCGGTTGCTGCGCGATAGCGGCCGCCGCGACGAAGCGCGGGCGATGCTCGCCTACATTTACGGCTGGTTCACCGAGGGCTTCGACACCTCCGACCTCAAGAACGCCAAGGCGCTGCTCGAGGAATTAAGCGAATAGCCCCATCTGTTTGGGAGCGTTGAAAATCTTTGCCGTGGCGAAATAGCACCGCGGAAACAGGAAATCGTTATGCCTTCGACCAGAGTCGTCATGGCCGGAACCGGATTCGCCGCGGTACGTCAATTCCTGATCGAGGCGCTGCCCGATGCGCAGCTCGACCAGGTCGAAGTGGCGACGCTGCGCGCCAAAGGTCACGCCGCGGATGTGATGCTGCCGGCGATGTCGCGTATCGACGGCGCGCTGATGGATCGGATCGAGGGCCTGCGCCTCATCCAGCAATGGGGCGCGGGTCTCGAGGGCGTCGATATTGCGGCGGCGACCGAGCGCAAAATTGCGGTCGCCAATGTGCCCACGCCGGGCACCGGGAATGCGGAGTCGGTCGCGGAGTGGTGCGTGATGGCGGCGATCGCTATCAGCCGGCGGCTCCCGCTCGCGCAGGAAACTATCCGCACTGGAGGAACCTGGGGCACTCCGCTTGGGCGGGCGCTGATGGGCCGCACGGCAGGAATCGTCGGCTTGGGCGGTATCGGGCAGGCGCTGGCATCGCGGCTGCGTCCGTTCGGGATGCGCCTCGTCGGCTTGCAGCGCCGGCCCGAGCCCGCGCTTGCCGAGCGCCTCGGGATGGAATGGGTTGGTGGGCCGGAGCGGCTCGCCGAATTGCTCCGCCGCAGCGACTATCTGTTTCTTTGCGTGCCGCTCAGCGAGCAGACCCGCCAGATTATCGATGAGACCGCGCTCGCGATGCTCCCGTCGCAGGCGTGCATCATCAACGCCGCGCGCGGCGGTCTGCTGAGTACCGAGGCGATGCTGCGCGCGCTCGCCGAGGGCCGTCTGATCGGCGCCGGACTGGACGTGTTCGAGCAGGAGCCGCTCGATCCCGCCTCGCCTCTGCTCGGCCGCGCTGACGTCATCGCCACCTCCCATATCGCCGGCGTCACAGACGTCTCCTACCGCGGCATCGCGCGCGGAGTCGTCGCGAACATCGTGCGTATCCTGGCGGGACAGGCCCCGCTCAACTGCGTCAACTGGGAGGCGCTCGCGCGCTAACGACTTTTGTCATCCTGAGCGTCAGCGAAGGATCACCCCGAAGCGATGGATCTTGGTTCTTCGGGGGGCCCTCGACTCGCTGACTCGCTCAGGATGACGAGCAGAGGGCAGGCGCAGACCCACTAGCGGCGGGGCGCGCCGTCGGTTACAAAATAAGTCCGGGTGCGGACAGGCCGCATCCGCAAGCTTGCACGGCGCATCATGGATTTTCCCAGAATAAAGCGGCTGCCACCTTACGTCTTCAACGCGATTGGCGAACTCTGTCTGAAGGCCCGGCGCGAGGGCGAGGACATCATCGACTTCGGCATGGGGAATCCCGACGCCGCCACGCCTGCGCATATCGTGGCCAAGCTGGTCGAGGCCGCGACCAAGCCGCCGAACCATCGCTACTCGGTCTCGCGCGGAGTGTACAAGCTGCGAGTGGCGATTGCGGATTGGTACCGCCGCCGCTACGGAGTCGAGCTTGATCCCGACTCTGAAGCGATCGTCACGATCGGCTCCAAGGAAGGGATAGCGCATCTCGCACTCGCGATTCTCGACCAGGGCGACGTGGTGCTCGCGCCGACTCCGACGTACCCGATTCATCAGTACGGATGCATCATCGCGGGTGCGCAGGTGCAGGGCGTGCCGATCAGCCGCGGCGAGGATTTTTTCGATGCGCTGATGGTGACGGTCAACCGATGCTGGCCGCGGCCCAAGCTGCTGGTGATGAATTTCCCGCACAACCCGACGACCGCGACCGTCGATCTTGCCTTCATGAAGCGGGTGGTCGAGTTCGCGCGCGAGAATGAAATCCTGGTCGTCCATGATTTCGCTTACGCGGACCTGTGCTTCGACGGTTACCAGGCGCCCTCGATGATGCAGGTGGCGGGCGCGCGCGAGGTCGGGGTGGAATTTTTCACGCTCTCCAAGAGCTACAACATGCCCGGATGGCGCGTGGGCTTCGCGGTCGGCAATCGCGAGATGATCGCCGCGCTCGGCAGGCTCAAGTCGTACTTCGACTACGGGATGTTCGCGCCGGTGCAGGTCGCGGCGATCGCCGCGCTCAACGGGCCACAGGACTGCGTGGGCGAGATCGCCAATCTCTATCGCAGCCGGCGCGACGTGCTGGTCGATGGGCTCAACCGCGCCGGATGGCCAGTGGAGAAGCCGCGCGCCACGATGTTCGTGTGGGCGCCGATTCCGCCGGCGTTTCGCGAGATGGGCTCGCTCGAGTTTGCCAAGTTCCTGCTCGCCGAGGCCAAGGTCGCGGTGTCGCCCGGCGTCGGCTTCGGCGCCGACGGCGACGGCTTCGTGCGCTTCGCGCTCATCGAGAACGAGCATCGCACCCGCCAGGCGGTTCGCGGAATCCGTCATGCGTTGCGCATGACGCCGGCCGGGATGCGTCCGCGCGTCGCGGCCGCGGGCTCTTAGAGCGCACCCCAATTGGCCCGACCCAGTGCACCGTTGAAACCGGTACGGGTAGCCCTGCTCGGATGCGGCACGGTGGGCGAGGGCGTGGTCAAGCTGATGCGCCGCAACGCCGCGCTGCACGAGCGCAAGCTCGGCGCTCCGCTCGAGCTGGCCGGCGTCGCCGACCGCAGCCTTGGACCCGCGCCCGCGTTGGGGCTGACCGCGAAACTCATCACGCGCGACGCCGCCGCGCTGGTCGTGCGCCCCGACGTCGATATCGTGGTCGAGTTGTTCGGCGGAATCGAACCCGCACGCGCGCTTATCTTGAAGGCGCTCGAGGCGGGCAAGGACGTCGTCACCGCCAACAAGGCTCTGCTAGCCGAGCATGGCGAGCGGATTTTCGCGGCCGCGGCGAAGGCCGGGATGGCGATCGGTTTCGAGGCGAGCGTCGGCGGCGGCGTGCCGATCATCCGCACGCTGCGCGAGGCGCTGGCCGGCGATCGCCAGCGCGCGGTCTATGGAATCGTCAACGGGACCTGCAACTCGATCCTCACCATGATGACCGAGCAGGGCGCCGAGTTCTCCCAGGCGCTCGCTGAAGCGCAGCGCACGGGGCTTGCGGAGGCGAACCCCGCCCTCGATATCGAGGGCCATGACGCCGCGCACAAACTCTGCCTGCTGGTGACGCTCGCCTTCGGCGCGCTGCTCAAGCCGCCGCAGGTTTATACCGAAGGCATTGCCCGTATCACGCAGGCCGATATCGCCTACGCGCGCGAGCTTGGGTTTACGATTAAGCTGCTCGCGATCGCCAAGGAAGACGGCGGCGTGATCGAGGCGCGCGTGCATCCGACCATGATCCCGACGCGCCATCTGCTGGCCGGCGTGGGCGGAGCGTTCAACGCCATCTACATCCACGGCGAGGCGCTCGGCTCGACCATGTATTTCGGGCTGGGCGCGGGGCAGATGCCGACGGCGACGGCCGTGATGGCCGACGTGCTCGAGATCGCGCGGGCGCGGACCGCCGGCGCCGGCGCACGCGGGCATGCATTGGGCTATCCGATGGCCTCGATGGCGCGTGCGCGTGTCAAGCCGATGGACGGCGTGCTATGCGAATACTACCTGCGCTTCGAGGCGCGCGATAAGCCGGGAGTGCTGGGCGCGATCGCCTCGGTGCTCGGGCGCAACGGAATCTCGATCGCGTCGGTAATTCAGCAAGGGCGCGGTGTGGAGGGCACGGTGCCGGTGATCATGCGGACGCACGAGGCGTACGAGCGCAATCTCAAGCGCGCACTGGCGCAAATCAAGCGCCTCCATACGGTGAGCGGCACGCCGGCCTTCATCCGAATCGAGGAGCGGCTGTAACCCGATGACGCGTGGGAAGCAAAACGACTCCACCGTGGCGCCGGCGCGCCTCACGCGATGGCCCGGGCTTATCGAGCACTACCGCCGCTTCCTGCCGGTCGACGCCTCAACGCCAGTGGTTACGCTCAACGAAGGCAACACGCCGCTTATCGAGAGCGTCGAGATCGCGTCGCGGCTCGGCCATGACATCAAGTGTTACTTGAAGTTCGAGGGCGCCAACCCGACCGGCTCGTTCAAGGACCGCGGAATGACCGTGGCGATGAGCAAGGCCCTGGGCGAGGGCGCGCGGATCGCGATCTGCGCCTCGACCGGCAACACAGCGGCCGCTGCCGCCGCGTATGCGGGGCGGGCCGGGATGCGCGCCTTCGTGCTGATTCCAAAGGGCGCGGTGGCGTTGGGCAAGCTCTCGCAGAGCGTGATGCATGGTGCGGGAGTGATCGAGATAATCGGCAACTTCGACATCTGCTTGAAGGTCGTGCGCGACGTTGCCGAGAGCGATCCGGTCGGAATCCGGCTGGTCAACAGCGTCAACCCCGATCGTATCGCGGGGCAGAAGACCGCGGCGTTCGAGGTTTGCGATCAGCTTGGCGACGCGCCGACCCATCAGTTTTTGCCGGTCGGCAACGCGGGCAACATCACCGCGTACTGGGCCGGCTACAAGGAGTACAAGAGCAACGGGCTTTCGGCGCGGTTGCCGAAGATGATGGGTTACCAGGCGGCCGAGTCGGCGCCGATCGTGCTCGGCCATCCGATTGACGATCCGCATACGGTGGCGACCGCGATCAAGATTGGCAATCCGGCGAGCTGGAAGAGCGCCGAGGCCGCGCGCGACGAGTCGGGCGGGACAATCGACCTCGTAACCGACGCGGAGATTCTTGCCGCGTACCGGTTGATCGCGGCGCACGGGATTTTCGCCGAGCCGGCCTCCGCGGCTTCGGTGGCGGGTGCGCTCAAATACGCCGCGACCGGCGGGCTGCGGCCGGGATCGATCGTGGTGTGCACGCTTACCGGCCACGGGCTCAAAGACCCCGACACGGCACTCAAGAATCTCAGCAACACGATCGTGGTCGAGCCCGACGTCGGCAAAGTGCTGAAAATTTTGCAGGGCAGCTGATGCACGATCTCTTCTATTGCCCTCGCCCCCTTTGGGGGAGAGGTGTTTGGACTTGGGAGATAGGTAACGGAGCGTGCGAGGACATAGGTAACACATTTGAGTTGAGATCATGAGTAGGAATGAAGAGGGTTATCGAGGTCGATGAAGGCGACCACCTGATGGCAGAAGAGAACCTCACGACGGGAGTCGCTGAGATCGACTTGACGCAGGGCGACGGGGAATCCGCGCAAGGCCTTGCTGACGCGAAAGTCGCGTCCGCGATAGGTAAACCAACCCTCGGCTTGCACCTTGCGCACCTCGAGACCGGGAGGGTACTCGACCGGCGGCAAGTGCTCGGGAAACGGGATCGGACTGGGGCGATAGCAACTGGCGGGAGTAGCCAGGCCCAGCGCATCGTGCGGACGAACCAGGTTGTAGCGCTCGCGAAAGTGATCGAACTCGCGCTGGCAGTGTTCGAGGGTGGTGAAGTTGAAGTGGCGCAGAACTTCGAACTTGAGCGTGCGATGGAAGCGCTCGTCTTTGCCCTGGGTCTGCGGGTGATAAGCCCGACCATGAGCGACGCGGATGCCGAGCCGGATCAGCCACAGGCTGAAGGCGGTGAAGGGATGGTCGTGGTCGGAGCCCCAGGGAGCGCCATTGTCCATCAGCATTGCGGCCGGCAATCCATAGCGGCGGAAGGCGCTGGTCAGCACGCTGCGCACGGTCTCGCCGCGCTCGTCGGCGCAGGCCTTGAGCACCAGCGAGAAGCGCGAATGGTCGTCGAGCACGGTCAGCGGATGGCAGCGGCTGCGGCTGAGCAAGGGGAAGTGGCCCTTGAAGTCCATCTGCCAGAGTTCGTTCGGCGCCGCGCGTTCGAAGCGCTGCAAAGGGCGTTGTCCAGGCGCGGCAGCACCGTCGAGCAACCCCGCGCGGCGCAGGATGCCGGTCACGGTGCTCGGCGCCAGCGCTGGGCCCCCCTGGCCTGCGAGCAACCGCGCAAGCTTGCGTCCGCCCCACGAGTTGCGCGACTCGTGGCGCAGCCGGATCACCGCCTGTTCGACTTCAGCCGCGGTGCGTGCAGGACTGCGCAGGGGCCGCTTCGAGCGATCTTCGAGACCGCTCGCGCCCGCCCGCGCGTAACGCATCAGCCACTTGTAGCCGGTCTTCGGCGCGATCCCGAAGCGCCGGCACAGCTCGCGCCTGTTCACTCCCGCTTGCAGCGCCAACTGCACAAACTCCTCGCGCAACGACATCCGGGTAACCTCCCGCCAAGGCATCCTGTCCACCTCCCGCTGGAGGCTCAGCATGCCGGTTAGGTGTTACCCATGTCCTCGCACACCCGTTACCCATGTCCCGCGCACAAACACGAGGGTAGGGTGAGGGGGTAGCTGGCGACCACCATGAAGTACGTGATCATCCACGGTGACGGAATGGCCGATTGGCCGTGCGAAGAACTCGGCGGCAAGACCCCGCTGGAAGCGGCCAACAAGCCCAACATGGACCTGCTCGCAACGCGCGGCGAACTCGGCCTGGTGGCGACCATCCCGTCCGGGATGCCCTCGGGTAGCGACGTTGGCACGATGACGATGCTCGGTTATGACCCGGCGCGCTATCACACCGGACGCGCGCCAATCGAGGCGGCGAGCCAGGGAATCGAGCTTGCGCCCGACGACGTCGTGTTCCGGATGAACCTGGTATCGCTGAAGCCGGGCGGCGACGGCGCGCTCGTGATGGACGATTTCACGTCGGGCCATATTACGACCGAGGAAGCAGCCGCGATTGTCGCCGATTTGCGATCGCAACTTGCCGGCGACGGAATCGAATTCCATAACGGCGTCAGCTATCGCCATCTGATGGTCTGGCACGGCGGGCCAATCGCGACTCATCTGACGCCCCCGCACGACATCACCGGCAAACCGGCCGGACCGCATCTGCCAGAGGGCGAGGGCGCCGAGCGCCTACGCACGCTCATGGATCGCGCGGCGGCGATTCTGCGTGAGCATCCGGTCAACCGCGGGCGGATAGCGGCGGGCAAGCCGGCCGCGACCTCCGTTTGGTTTTGGGGACAGGGCAGGCGTCCCGCGGTGCCGACGCTGAAAGAACGCTTCGGCGTCGAGGGCTCTGTCATCTCGGCCGTCGACCTGGTCAACGGACTGGGCAGGCTCGCGGGCCTGGAGCGAATAACGGTTCCCGGCGCGACCGGCTTCCTCGATACCGATTACGCGGCCAAGGCCCGATACGGACTCAAGTCGCTCGAGCGCCGCGACTTCCTGCTGCTGCATATCGAGGCGCCCGACGAAGCGGGTCACATGGGGCGCGCGGATCTGAAGCGCGAGGCGATCGAGCGTATCGACGAGCTGATCATCGGTCCGTTGCTCCGCGAATTGCCGGCGCTCGGCGATTTCCGCCTGCTGCTGATGCCGGACCACGCGACGCCGTGCAAACTGAAAACGCACTCGAACGAAGCGGTACCCTTTGCTATGCTCGGCGCGGCACGCGGTACAGGCGTTGCTCCGCGGCGCTATACGGAGGCCGAGGCCGCACGTACGGGCGTCGCGGTGATGGACGGTTACCGGCTGATCGAATCGCTGCTCGGGACGCGCTAGCGCCGCGGTGCCGATGCTGGCTGATGGGAGGCCCCCCCGACGATGGAGCGAAATCTCGCCCTGGAAGTTGTTCGCGCCACTGAAGCGGCGGCGCTGGCCGTGGCGCGCTTTATCGGCCGGGGCGACGAACGTGCCGCCGACCGCGCCGCCTGCGACGCGATGCGCAAGGCGCTCAACTCGATCGCCTTCGACGGCAAAATCGTAATCGGCGAAGGCGAGCAGGGCTCGACCGACCAGCTCTACTCCGGTGAAATCGTCGGCACGGGCGCGGGTCCCGAAGTCGACGTCGCGCTCGACGCGCTCGAGGGACCGCACATCGCCGCGTCGGGCAGCCCCAACGCGCTCTCGTGCATCGCACTGGCCGAGCGCGGCAAAGTGCTCACCTGCCCCGATACCTACATGGACAAAATCGCCTGCGGTCCGCTCGGCCGCGGCGTGATCGATATCGACCGCTCGCCCACCGACAATCTGAAGGCCCTGGCCGAGGCCAAGCAAGTTTACGTCGAAGACCTGCGCGTCGCGATCCTCGATCGCCCGCGCCACGAAAATTTGATTGCCGAGGTCCGCCGCGCCGGCGCCGGAATCAAGCTGCTCTCGGCGGGCGACCTGGCCGCGGCGGTTGCCACCACGCGCCCGGAGAGCGAGATCGATTTGCTGATCGGCGCCGGCGGCGCGCATCAGGGCGTGCTCGCAGCGGCGGCGATTCGTTCGGCGGGCGGCGAGATGCAGGCCCGCTTCGCGCCGCGCAATCAGCAGGAGGCCGAGGCCTGTCTGAGCTGCGGCATCCTGGACCTCAAGCGACGCTTTCCGCTCGAGGAACTGGCCGGCGACAACGTGATGTTCGCCGCCACTGGCGTGACGACCGGCGACTATCTGTTCGGAGTCCGGTTTTTCTCGGGCGGCGCGCGCACCAACAGCGTGATGATGCGCTCGAAGACCCGCACGGTGCGGTACATCGAGGCGTACCATCACTTCGACTTCAAGCCGGAGTACTGAGCGAAGGCGTTCGATGGCGGCGCGCGCGGCGGTTTCGCACATCACGCCGTACGCTCCGCCTGCTGCTCCAACCCGGATGCATGACGCCAACTCGAATTCGCGGGCGGTCGATCGCGAGGCTCTCGGTGCGCTTTTTTCTACTCGGTGCTTTCCTTTCTGTTCTTTGGCCGAGGGTTGGTCGGCCACTTCTCAACCTGGTACATCGGCCGTGGCCCCGACTCACCTCAGCTGATCTGGTTTCTGGCGTGGTGGGCCTACGCTATCGCGCATCGTATCAACCCCTTCGCGACAAAATTGCTGTTTGCGCCGGTGGGCGCCAGTCTCGCCTGGGCGACTATCGTGCCGCTGGCCGCGCTGGCGGCTCTGCCCATCACCTGGTCGTTGGGACCTGTCGCCGCCTACAACGTTCTTTGCCTGCTCGCACCGGCGCTCGCGGGATGGTCCGCGTTTGTTCTGTGCCGCTGGATCACACACAGCTATTGGCCATCGATCGCCGGCGGATGGGTATTCGGGTTTTCCTCGTACATCGCGGCCGCATTGCTCACGCATCTCGACGTAGCGTTGGTGTTCCCGGTCCCATTGGCGGTATGGCTGGTGCTCCGCCGGTTGCACGATGACCTCGCGCCCGTCCGCTTCGTCGCCGGGCTGGCAATATTGATCGCTGCGCAATTCCTATTCTTTGCCGAAGTGGCCGCGAGCGCGACCTTTGCCGGCGCGATCGCATTCGCGCTGGCGCTTGCGTTCACCGACGCCAATACACGGCGCCGGCTCTGGGGATTCGTACCGCTAATCGGGGCGGCCTACGCGATCGCCGCGATTATTGTTTCGCCATACCCGTACTACATGTTCGCCTTCGGCCATGCGGTTGGATCGGTCCTGGACCCGACGTTGCTCGGCGCGGACCTGGTAAGTTTTCTGATCCCCACCGCGATCAATGAACTCGGACGGCCGGTGTTGCTGGGCGCAATTTCGAGCACCTATCTGGCGACCCTGGCGGAGACCACTTCTTACCTGGCGTTGCCGCTGATCGCGATAGCCGTCTTGTTCGCAAGCGCGCGGTTTCGCGAGCCGGTGGGGCGGATTCTGATTGAATTGCTCGTCATTCTCTGCGTGCTTGCTTTGGGTTCGCGCGTCGTGATCGCGGGTCATCCGACGATCGCCGCGCCGTGGACGCTGTTGCTGAAGTTTCCGCTGCTCAACAAGATAGTGCCGATCCGACTGATGGCGTATGCGTTTCTCGCGCTCGCGATAATCGTCGCGATGTGGCTCGCCTCGGCCGACGTGCGCCCATCGCATAGATGGGTGTTGGGCTTGGCGCTGGTGCCGTTCATGTTGCCTAACCTGTCGGCGCGTTTCTGGAAGGCCCCGTTCGATATCCCGCCCTTCTTCTCGACTGGCCTATACAGGCAATACCTGGCGCCGGATGAGATTGTGATGGCTCTTCCAAATCCCATCTACGGCGACGGTATGCAGTGGCAACTGGCTACCAACATGTTTTTTCGGCTGGCCGGTGGATATATCGGGCTCGCGCCGCTGGCCTCGCCCGAGTACGCGCGCTGGCCGATCATGGCAGCGCTTTACGACGTCGCCGGCGTCCCGGATGCGGGGGACCAACTCAAGGCGCTGCTCGCGCACGAGCAGGTCGCCGCGATAATCGTGGGTCCACAGAAATATTGGCTGAGCAAAAGCGAGAACGGCCGTCCGACGGCCGCGACCTGGATGCGTACTCCTCCCTCCGAGCAGGATCGCGCCGCGCTCCGCGATCTGCTTTCCACGCTCGGAGTGCAGCCGCTCAAAGTCGGCGGCGTGACGCTTTATCGGATTCCGCCCGAGCGGCTCGCGCCGTATCTGCACGTCACCGCGCTCGAGATGCAGCAGCGCTATGCGCGCGCGCGATTTGAAGTGCTGCTCGGCGCCGCTGATAAGTATCTGGCCGGCGGCGGCAAGCCGGAGACGCTCAACACGCAGAAACCGCAGCTCGTTAGCACGGCGCCGCGATGGTTTGGCGGCCCCGGCTTTCCCACGCTTAACCCGAACAAAATGTTTCAGGTGCAATGGGCGCTCGGCCAATGGCATCCGGGCCGCGTGGCGATTGGCGTCGAAGGCTCGTTTGAGGCTTTGCAGCCGCTGATTGCGCGGTATGGGCCCGATTCGACCGGAATCTATTTTCCCTTCCCGCGCAAGCTCGCCGCGCCTTCGTCCTCGGAGCCTTCCGGCGACACCGGTGTCCCGGCTTTGATGGTGATGGAGTTTACGCCCGAGGGGCTCGCGAAAGCCGCGGCGCGCGTTGCACGGCCCGGCGTTCCGCCCTAAGCTCGGCGCATGGCCGTCCGCGTCGTCAGCGTCTATATCGATTACAAAAGCCCTTACGCCTACCTCGCGAAAGATCCGGCCTGGGAGTTGGAGCGCGAGTTCGACGTGCGGCTCGATTGGCTGCCCTACACGCTCGAAATCCCGCTGTATCTCGGCACCGTCGAAGGCCGCAACGCCCATCAGTGGCGGCGCATCCGTTACAGCTACATGGATGCGCGCCGCCTCGCCAATCGCCGCGGCCTGACCGTGCGAGGCCCGCAGAAAATTTTCGATTCGTCGATTGCCGCGATCGGGATGCTCTACGCTAAGAGCCACGACGCGTTTCGCAGGTACAATGATCTGGTCTTCGAGCGCTTCTGGAAACGCGCGCTGGACATCGAAGACCGCGAAGCGATTCGAGCGACGCTTTCGGAGGCCGGCGCGCCGCTCGCGAGCTTCTTTGATTTCCTCGACGGCGACGGCCGTATCGCGCACGACCGGATTTGCCGCCAGGCCGAGGAAATCGGCGTATTCGGTGTGCCGACCTTCGTCGTCGACGGCGAGATTTTCTGGGGCGGCGACCGGCTCTGGATGGTGCGCGAGAAGCTTGGCGCGCCGCCATAGGCCGCGCAACCGTCAGCGCGACAGTCCGCGCGATAGTCCGATTTGATCGCGCGGAAGCGCCGCGCCGGCTAGAAATCTTCGATGAAAACGCCGACGGCGCGCGTCCGGACGCGGCGCCGACGGCGAGGAGGAAAGTTTAGTGGAGCTCAGAGAGATCACTTTCGACAGGGCCGCCGTGGCCACGCTGACCGTCAACCGGCCCGCCGCGCTCAATGCGCTCAATCGCGTCGTGCTGGAGGACATCGCGCACGTGCTGGGCGACATCCGCCGCGACGCCGCCGTGCGCGTCCTGATCGTGACCGGTGCGGGCGACCGCGCTTTCGTCGCCGGCGCGGATATCGCCGCGATGTCGGAGATGGCCCCTGGCGAGGGACTGGAGTTCTCGCGCATGGGCCATCGCGTGATGCAAAGTTTCGAAGACCTGCCGATCCCGGTCATTGCCGCGGTCAATGGCTTCGCGCTCGGCGGCGGACTCGAGCTCGCGATGGCGTGCGACTTGATAATCGCCAGCGAGAAGGCGCGCTTCGGCCAGCCGGAGATAAATCTCGCGCTCATCCCGGGCTTCGGCGGCACGCAGCGGCTGCCGCATCGAATCGGCCACGCCCGAGCCCGCGAGTTCGTGATGACCGGCGACATGTTCGACGCAAAAACGGCGCTCGCGCTCGGGTTGGTGAACCAGGTGGTCGCGCCCGACGAATTGATGCCGGCGGCGCGCAAGCTCGCCGAGCGGCTGGCCTCGAAGTCGGCCGTCGCGCTGCGCCAGGCCAAGGCCGCGCTGCGCGCGTCGTTCACGATGGAGGAGGACGCCGGGTTGCGCTTCGAGCAGGAGGCCTTCGGACTGACTTTCGCCAGCGAGGACCGGGTCGAGGGCACACGCGCGTTCGTGCAGAAACGCGATCCCAAATGGCAGCACAAATAGCGCGCAGCGGTCAAAACAGCCCGATCCCAGCCGCTCGGCGAGGTTCTATCGACGCCCGCGGTCTACTAAGATAGCGAGAGGGTCGCCTGACGGTTAGTGATGGTCTTGGACAGTGATGGATCTGGAACTCAACGAAGCTCAGCGCGCGGCGCGTGACACGGCGCGCCGCTTCGCCCGCGAGCGCCTGAGCACGGTCGGCGTCGAAGTCGACCGCAACCATAGCTTTCCCGCCGAGGCCGTCGCCGAACTGGGACGGCTCGGCATGATGGGCATCTTCATCCCCGAGCAGTACGGCGGCGCCGGCCTCGATCACATCAGCTACTCGCTGGTGATCGAGGAGCTGGGCGTCGAATGCTCCTCCACGGCGGTTATTCTTTCGGCGCATTCCTCGCTCGCTTCATGGCCGATTCTCGGCCTGGGTAACGAGGATCAGCGCAAGCGCTACCTGCCGAAAATGGCGGCGGGCGAATGGATCGGATGTTTCGCGCTGACCGAGCCGCAGGCGGGCTCGGACGCCGCCGGCCAGCGCACTCGCGCCGTGCGCGACGGCGACAGCTACGTAATCAACGGGACCAAGAATTTCATCACCAACGGCCCCGAGGCCGGTGTCGCGATCATTTTCGCCAACACCGATCCCGCGCAGGGCCATCGCGGCATCAGCGCCTTCATCGCCGAGACCTCGGATCCCGGCTACCAGGTGGTGCGGATCGAAGAGAAGATGGGAATCCGCGGATCGCACAGCGCGCAACTCGCGTTCAGCGACCTGCGCGTCCCAGCCACCAACCTGATCGGCAAAGAGGGCGACGGCTTCAAGGTCGCGATGAAGACGCTCGACGGCGGCCGGATTGGAATCGCCTCGCAGGCGCTCGGAATTGCGCGCGCGTCGCTCGAGGCGTCGCTGCGCTACTCGCAGGAACGCAAGAGCTTCGGCAAGCCGATCGCAAGCTACCAGGCGATTCAATGGAAGCTCGCCGACATGGCGGTCGAGATCGACGCGGCCCGCCTGCTGACGCATCGCGCGGCCACGCTCAAGGACGCCGGCCAGCCTTGCACGACGCAATCGGCGATGGCAAAGCTCTTTGCAGCCGAGACCGCGATGAAGGCGGCGACCGAGGCGATCCAGATCCACGGCGGCTACGGTTACACCAAGGAGTTCAAGGTCGAGCGTTACTTCCGTGACGCCAAGATCACGGAGATTTACGAAGGCACTTCGGAGATCCAACGGCTGATCATTTCGAGCCACGTACTAGAGGACCGGTGAGGTAGGCGTGAGCACCAAACGCGAATGGCTGGACAGCACTTATAAGAAAGGACAGGAGCGGCCGGTGCGCTTCTCGACCGTCTCCGACCTGGAGATCGAGCCGCTCTACACGCCCGAGGATGTGAAGGGCGACTACGAGAGTGCGCTCGGCAACCCCGGCGAGTTTCCGTACACGCGCGGCGTGTACGAGTCGATGTACCGCGGGCGGCTGTGGACGATGCGCCAGTTCGCGGGCTTCGGCCTCGCCGAGGACACCAACCGCCGCTTCCACTTCCTGCTCGCGCAGGGGCAGGACGGCCTTTCGACCGCGTTCGACATGCCGGGCCTGATGGGCTACGACGCCGACCACGAGCGCGCGCGCGGCGAGGTCGGCCGCGAGGGCGTCTCGGTCTCCTCGGTCCACGACATGGCGCGCCTGTTCGATCGCATCCCGCTCGACAAGGTCTCGACCTCGATGACGATCAACTGCTCGGCCTCGGTGCTGCTGGCGATGTATCTCGTGTTCGCCGAGCGCCAGGGCGTGCCCTGGAACAAGGTCGCCGGCACGATCCAGAACGACATGCTCAAGGAGTTCATCGCGCAGAAGGAATGGATCAGTCCGCCGCGCCCTTCGATCAGGATCGTGACCGACATGATCGAGTTCTGCGCGAAGAAGGTTCCGCGGTGGCACGCGGTGTCGATCTCCGGCTACCACATTCGCGAAGCCGGCTCGACCGCGGTGCAGGAGCTCGCGTTCACTATCGCTGACGGCATCTGCTACGTCGACGAGGGCGTCAAGCGCGGCCTCGACGTCGACGAATTCGCGCCGCGGCTGTCGTTCTTCTGGGACCTGCACAACGATTTCCTCGAGGAGGTCGCCAAGCTGCGCGCGGCGCGCCGCATGTGGGCGCGCATCATGAAGGAGCGCTTCGGCGCGAAGAACCCGCGCTCGATGATGCTCCGCACGCACGCGCAGACCGCGGGCGTTTCGCTCACCGCGCAGCAGCCGGTCAACAACGTCGTGCGCGTCGCGATTCAGGCGTTGGCAGGCGTGATGGGCGGAGTGCAATCGCTGCATACCAACTCGATGGATGAGACGCTGGCGCTGCCCACCGAACATGCGGTGATGGTGGCGCTGCGCACGCAGCAGTTGATCGCGGAGGAAACCGGCGTCACCAACACGATCGATCCGTTCGGCGGCAGCTACGCGGTCGAAGCGCTCACCGATCGCATGGAGCGCGACGCGATGGATTACATCCGGCGTATCGACGAGATGGGCGGCATGGTCAAGGCGATCGAAACCGGCTATCCGCAGCGCGAGATCGCGGAGGCGGCGTTTAACTACCAGCGCCAGCTCGAACAGGGTATCAAGACCGTGGTCGGCGTCAACAAGTACACCATCCCGGAGGAGATAAAGATCGAGACGCTCAGGATCGACCCCGCGATGGAGGAGATGCAGGTTCAGCGGGTGCGCAAGATGAAGCGCGAGCGCAATTCGGTCGCCGTGCGCGAGTCGCTCGCCCGCGTCGCCGAGGCCTGCCGCTCGGGCGAGAACCTGATGGAGCCGATTTGCGAAGCAGTGCGGCGCGACGGCACGGTCGGCGAGATTTGCGACGTGTTCCGCTCCGAGTTCGGCATCTACACTGACCCAGGTTGGATCTAACGTGGCGGAGAAACGGCTGAGAATTCTGGTCGCGAAGCCTGGCCTGGACGGACATGACCGTGGCGCCAAGATAATTGCGCGCGCGCTGCGCGACGGCGGCTTCGAGGTGATCTACACGGGGCTGCATCAGACGCCGGAGATGATCGCCGAGGCCGCGGTGCAGGAAGACGTCGACGCGGTCGGGCTGAGCATCCTTTCGGGCGCTCACATGACGCTGTTCCCGGAAGTGATGCGGCTTTTGAAGGAACGCGGCGCCGGCGATATCGCGGTCTTCGGCGGTGGGATTATTCCCGAGGACGACGCCAAAAAATTGCGCGAGCTGGGTGTCAAAGAGGTCTTCACTCCCGGCGCCTCCACCGAAGACATCGTCAAGTGGCTCAACGAGAGTGTGCAGCCGCGCGAATGACCGCGCGCGCCGAGCGAGCGACGTTGGAATTTTTGCGATGAACTTCGAGCTTAGCGACGAGCAGCGCACGATTCGCGACACCCTGCGCCAGTTCGCCGAGCGTGAGATCAAACCGCACTCGGCAAAGTGGGACAAAGAGGAAATCTTTCCGCGCGAGGTGATCGGCCACCTCGGCGAGCTGGGCTTTCTCGGCATCTCCTTTCCCGAGCGCTTCGGCGGCGGCGCCGCCGACACGCTCAGCCAGGCGCTGGTGGTCGAGGGACTGTCGCGTTACGACGCGTCGGTCGGGCTCACTTGCGCGGCGCACATGTCGCTCTCAAGCGGACATATCAATCTGTTCGCCTCAGAGGAGCATCGCGCACGCTACCTGCCCGACATGGTCGCGGCGAAGAAACTGGGCGCATGGTGCCTCACCGAACCCGGCTCGGGCTCCGATGCGGCCGCGATGCAGACCCGGGCGGTGCGCAAGGGCGACAACTTCGTTATCAACGGCGCGAAGATGTTCATCACCAACGGCACGGTCGCGGACGTTTACGTCGTGATGGCGGTGACGGACGCGGAGAAGAAGCGCTCCGGTGTCTCGGCCTTCATCGTCGAGCGCGGAACGTCCGGCCTTTCCAACGGACGGCGAATCGAAAAGCTGGGACTTCGCGCCTCGGACACCGCCGAGGTGATTTTCGACAACGTCACGGTGCCGGCGCGCAATCTGATCGGCGAGATGGGCGAGGGTTATAGCCAGACGCTCAAGGTGTTGGAGGGCGGGCGGATCGGAATCGCGGGCTTCGCCGCCGGAATCGCGCGCGGCGCGTTCGAAGAGGCGACCGCCTACGCCAAGGAGCGCAGGCAGTTCGGCAAGCGGATCGCGGATTTCCAGGCGATCCAATGGATGCTGGCCGACATGGCGACGCGGATCGACGCCTCGTGGGTGCTGATGTGCCGTGCCGCGGAGCTCAAGGACAAGGGCAAACCGTTCGGACGCGAGGCCGCGATGGCCAAGCTGTTCGCCTCGGAGACCGCGATGTGGACGACGATCAAGGCGGTGCAGATCCACGGTGGCTACGGCTACATGGCGGAGTTCCCGGTCGAGCGATTTATGCGCGACGCGAAGCTGGCGGAAATCGGCGAGGGCACCAGCGAGGTGCAGCGCATGATCATCGCGAAGTCCCTCCTGCGCGACGGCTATCTGCCGGCATAGGGGTTTCCTGTCCGAGTATCAGAGTACGGGCCGCTCGCGAGCGGCCTTCTCTTTTTCGGATTGCAGGCGCCTCGCGCACGTGATCGCAAAAATCGCAACTGGTGCTAAAAAGGAGGGAGCAGGGAGGATTCTCCGATGAAAGTGCTATTCGAAAAGAAGGGACCGATCGCCTACGTCACGATCAATCGCCCCGAGCGGCTCAACGCCTGCGACTTCGAAACCTACGGGCGGCTTTCGCAAATCTGGCGCGAGTTCGGTGAGGACCCGGCTCTGCGTGTCGCGATCTTCACCGGCGCCGGCGAGCGCGCGTTCTGCGCCGGCAGCGATATCAAGTCCAACTACGTGGAGCGGCCCAACGAGGAACTGCTCGACGCGCCCTATCCGGTGATGTTCGAACTGACCAAACCGATCATCGCGGCGATCAACGGCCACGCCAACGGCGGCGGGCTGGAACAGGCGCTCTGCTGCGATATCCGGGTGGCCGTCGATCATGCGCAGTTCGGACTCGGCGAGGTCCGTCTCGGATGGCTTCCCGGAGGGGGCGGCACGCAGCGCCTGCCGCGTCTGATTCCGCTCGGCCGCGCGCTCGAGATGCTTTACACCGGCAATCGGATCGGCGCTGAAGAGGCGCTCCGCCTGGGATTGGTCGATCACGTGGTGCCGATGAGCCGGCTGATGGCGAAGGCCGAGGAAATCGCGACCGAGATCTGCAAGAGCGCGCCGCTCGCGGTGCAGCGGATCAAGCAGGCCGCGCTGCGCGGACTCGACCTGCCACTGGCCGACGGACTGAAGCTCGAACGCGAGCTATACAAGTGGCTACAGGGCACCGACGATGCGCGCGAGGGCGCGCTCGCGTTTGCCGAGAAGCGCGCCCCGCAATGGAAAGGGAAGTGAGAGAAGCGAGCATGATTAACCTCTCCTTGAACAAGAAAAGCGCGTAACTAGGCGCGCGGCGCTCTTCTTAACCTCTCCTTGACCAAGGGACAAGGAGAGGGCGAGTTCCTGCCGCGGTGCCTGGCCTCTCTGGATGAAACCTTCGCCACGGCCGAACGTCTTTGCATGAGGCGTGGCATCGGGTGTGAGATGATCAGAGCGTGACACACGGTTCTGCTTCAGATGGGCAGGATGACGACCCTTTGTTCATGGCCCCGCCGAAATTAAGCAAAGAGAGGTAAAGGTCCGTGCCGGAAGAACCAACTGGCGGTGGAAATCAAACAGCCCAGGAGCGCCTCGAAGCGCGTCTGGGCCGTCTCGAGCAAGAGGTACTGAGAGAGAATCGATGGTGGCGGGGCGGCCTGATTGCCGCGCTGGTTTTGGTCGCGTTGGCGATCCTCGTAAATGGCCATCACCGTCGGCGCGAACCGAGGTTCATGGCCACGATGGGTATGCCTGGATGGGCAGGCCCCGAAGGGATGCCCGGCTACGGTCCATATCCTCCACCGCCGCACCCGGGTTTCGGTTGGGGCGGACCGTGTGGCCCTGGAAATATGGGTTGGGGTCCGCAGGCGTGGGGCGGCCGGCCCAGGCAGTGGGGCGGCCCCGGCCCGCAAGGACCTCAAGGTCCACCTCCGCCTAATCGTTAAGCCCTGCGCACCTCGACATAGCGATCGAAAAAACGCGGGACAGGCCGCCGCAGCGATTGCGCCGCGGCGGCCGTCCCGCGTGAGACCTTGTTGCGGACTCCGGTCTCAGAGCTTCGGACCGATCTCCTTGCCGAAGACTCGAATCGCCTCTTTGGTCCGTTCGTGCGAGGGGCCGCCCGGATGGCGCATGCGCAGAACCAGGTAGTCGGGCTGCACTTCCTCCTGCCACATCCGCAGTTGCGCGAGGCAATCCTTGGGCGATCCGACGATCAGCCGGTTGGGCGAGGCGACGTCGAAAGTCCAGTCGTCTTCCGACTTGACCTTGTCGATCACTTCATCCGGCGCATAGCCGTTGTTGCGGTAGTAGAACTTGTGCGTGTACATCAGCGGTTCGCTCTCGCGCCGCGCCGATTCCATCGAGTCCGACACCAGCATGTCGCGCATCAGCACCAGGTAGGGCTTCTTGCCGTGTTTTTTGCATTCGGCGCGGTAGAGATCGGCGAAGCGTTTGATCACCTTCACGTGCTCGAGCGGCGAAGTTATCCATGCGTCCGAGATCCGCGCCACGCGTTTGATCCCGACGTCGCTCCACGCCGCCATCCAGATTGGCGGGCGCGGCTTCTGGAACGGCTTGGGTGTGATCATCACGTTGTCCAGGTCGTAGAACTTGCCGTGATAGGAGAAGCGCTCCTGCTCCCAGCATCGCTTGATCACCTCGACGCCTTCCTCGCTGCGTCCGGCGCGCTCCTTGATCGAAAGACCGAAGGCCCCGAAGTCGCGGTCCTGGTAGCCGACGCCTACGCTCAGGATCATGCGGCCGCCGGTTATCTGGTCGACGATCGCGGCGTCTTCGGCCGCATGCACCCCATGCCATAGCGGGATCAGCGTGACGCAGGTTCCGACCTTGATCTTCTTGGTGCATACCCCGACCATCCCGGCCATGAGGATGACGTTGGGGATGTAGCAGTCTTCCTGCTGATGGTGTTCGCTGAACAGGCAGCTATCGAAACCGCTCTCCTCCGCAACCTGTGCCTCGACGATCGCTTCGCGCAACACGCCGCCGATATTGTCGCCGCGCGGCGGGTCCTGGGTACACGGAAAATAACCGACTTTCATGTGCCTTGTCCTCCCGGAAGTTGAGTTACGATTTGCTTAGCTTCGCCAGTCCGCGACAAATGTCAAACGAGCGCGTTGCCAGAAGCGGTACGCGCGGCTACGAGCTCTATTTGTTCTCCGAATGCAGCACGCCCTGAGCGCCGCAGTTCGGCGATCTGTGCGTCGCTCATGCCGAGTTGTTCGCGCAGGATGTCGGCCCCGTGCTCGCCCAAAAGCGGCGCCCTGATTTCCAGCGGCTTGGGAAACGCCGAGAACTTGAGCGGGAATCCGGGAATCATCACTTCGCCCAGGATCGGGTCGGGCACCGTGCGAATCATGTTGCGCGCCTTGAAGTGCGGATGACTCACCGTGTCGACGACCGACATCACCGGCGCCGCGGCGACGCGATGCTCTTCGAGAATTTTCAGCACCGCCTCGGTCGAGGGCTGCGCCTGCATCCACGCCTCGACGATCGCGGCCAGCTCGTAGCGGTTCTTCGCGCGGTCGCGCATCGTGGCGAAGCGCGGGTCTTCGATCAGCTCCGGACGGCCCATCGCGCGCGCCATCGAAGGCCATTGCCGGTCGAGCACCAGGACTACGATATAACCCTCCGGTCCCTTGAACGAACCGCACGGACTTACCAGCTCATGCTGCGAGCCCATCCGCTTCGGCACGTACTCGCCCTTGGTGGTGGCCCAAACCTGAATGTTCACTTCGTGCATGTGGTAGAGGCTGTCGACCATCGCGATGTCGATGTACTGTCCGACTCCGGTGCGCTCGCGATGGAAGAGCGCGAAGCCGATGGCCGAGAAGGCGTGCACGCCGCTTGACTGGTCGCCGATACCCATCCCGACGAACATCGGCGGCCCGTTCGGATCGCCCGTCATGTGCATCAGTCCCGAGAAGGCTTGCGCGATGAAATCGTAGCCGACCTTGTGCGAGAGCGGGCCGCTGCGTCCGAAGGCCGAGATCGACGCCATGATGATGCGCGGGTTGAGCTTGGAGAGCGAGGCGTAATCGAGGCCGCGCTTTTCCATCACACCAGGCCCGTAGTTCTCGACCACCACGTCGGCGTTTTTCGCCAGCTCGCGCAGCAGCGCGATCGACTCGGGCTTGGAGAAGTCCAGGCAGAGGCTCTGCTTGCCGCGGTTTTGCTGGACGAAGTAGGCGCTCCGCCCGTTGCGCACGGCGGGCAGCAGCCGCGCCGGGTCGCCCATCGGCGCCTGCTCGACCTTGACGATCTCGGCGCCCATCTCGGCCATGAAACGCGTGACCGTCGGGCCCGCAAGATACTGCGTGAAGTCCAGCACGCGCACGCCGGACAACATGTGAGGAGTCTGCTTGTCGCTGCTTGCCATTGTGGATTTCCTTGCCGACGATGCTACCGGCGTCGCCGTGATAACACCGATAGCGCGCGTATCACAAGCCCGCGCCAGTACCAGGACGAAGTAAGAAATGCGCGGGCGCGGGTCAGGACGGCTTAGGCGGGCCGCCGAACGGCACCTGGCTCATATGCGAGCGCAGCTCCGCGACGGTCGAGTGGGCAAGCTGGCGGGCGGCGCGCTTGGTCTCGGGCCCCATCCGCGCGAGGCGCTGCAGCGTGCGGCGTGCGCGCTGGGCGTTGCGCAGCGCTCGCTGGCCCATCGGATCGAATCGGCAGGCGGGAGCCTCGTCGCCGTCGCGCAGCAATCCGTCGATCGCCGAGCACGAGGCGGAACAGAAGACCTCGACGTCCTGTCGATCGGCCGCCCTGACCCGGCCTATCGCAAGGATTACGCGATTCCACTCGCGGATCCGGCGCAGCCCCCCTCCGAAGATGCGCTTTTGCGCACGGAAGGGCAGCAGCGGAGAGTCAATCTGACGGCTGAGCTTGGTATCGAGCGCGCTAAAGTCGATCGCCATCAGCTTGACCAGGGTCTCGCGATGCGCCGCGTCCTGCATCGAATCGAAACGCGCCTCGCTCAGGATGTGGCTCGCGATTGCGGAGTTGAAACGCCCGATCCATCGCGTCGGCAGGTAGAAGTTGTGCGCGAGCACGTCGGCGCCCAGATGGGCCAGGTAGCCGAGCGCGAACGCCTGCTCCTCGCTGCCGCGCGCGGCGCTTAGCAGCCCGAAGCCGGTCGACCAGTTGTGCGAATGGCGCCGCAGGCGGCTCTGAAAGCGGCGGCCTTGCACGATGTCCGGCGCGAGCGAGCCGTACAGGAAAGCGTCGGGCATCGAGAGTAAGATGGCTTGAAGCGGTTGTTCCAGGGTGCTAACGCTCGCAAGCACCTGGGCTCCGAGGGCAATATGAGTGACCGGTCCCCAGGCGAAAGCCGGCGGGGCGCTGAGCGCAATGAAGCCGATTATCAGGGCGATGATACTGACGATGATCATTAATCGCGCCCGCCTTACGGCCGGGTCGCTGGCTTGATGTTATGAGCCGCGACCTTAGCGCGCCAGAGCAGCGCCGCCGCCTGCTCGATTCGGTTCGCGATTACCTGGAGCAACTCGCCGAGGAAGGCCTGGAGGGATTGCCCGCGACTGCAGCGCCGCGCGCGGCCGCTCCCAAAGCGGCCGCCCCCGCGGCTCGGCTCTCGCGGTCTCGGCGCCCGCGCCCGACGGCGTATCGTCTCGCGCCGCCGCTGCCGCTTCACCGTCGCGCCCGGCTCCCGCGGCGATCGAACTGCTCTCGCGCTATCCCGGTCTGGAAAAGACCGCGACGCTGGAAGAGCTAAGCGCGTTCATCGGCGATTGCCAGCGCTGCAAGCTTGCGCCGCTCCGCACGCATCTGGTGTTTGGCGTCGGCAATCCGCACTCCGATTTGATGTTCGTCGGCGAGGCGCCCGGCGCTGACGAGGACGCGCGCGGCGAGCCGTTCGTGGGCCGCGCCGGCCAGCTGTTGACCGACATCATCGAGCGTGGGATGGGGCTCCGCCGCGCCGACGTTTACATCTGCAACGTCATCAAGTGCCGCCCGCCCGACAATCGCAACCCCGAGCCCGACGAGGTCGCGGCGTGCGAGCCGTTCCTGATGCGCCAGATCGACCTCGTGCAACCGCGCGCGATCGTCGCGCTCGGCACCTTCGCGGTGCAGGCACTCCTGAAGGTCAAGACGCCGATAAGCCGGCTCCGCGGCAACTGGCACGAGGTCCGCGGGGTCAAGCTGATGCCGACGTTCCATCCGGCGTACCTGCTGCGCAGCCCGGGCGAGAAGCGCTGGGTATGGCAGGATATACAGGAAGTGATGAAGTTGCTCGGGATCGAAATACCCGCGCGCGGCGGCGCGCGATGACTCAGTGAGACAGCGCAATGCAATCAGCGCGTCTGCGGCGCGCGCCTTCGCGATTGTATGCGTGCTCGCACTGAGCGCGCTCATCAGTGCAGCCGCCGATCACGACGGCGGCGCAAGCAGCGCGGCCGCCACACCCGCAGCGGTTCCAGCGGCGGCGGGCGCTGCGGCCGCGCCGTGGGTTTGCCTGATAAGGATCGAAGGCTCGATCAATCCGGCGGTCGCGACATTTATCGAGGACGCGATCGGCTACGCCAACTCGCATCACGCGGACGCGCTGGTGATCGAACTCGACACGCCCGGCGGCCTGCTCGGCTCCGCGCAACGCATCGTCAAGGATTTGCTCGGCGCGCCAATTCCGACGATCGTTTATGTTTCGCCGTCGGGCGCGAGCGCCGCTTCGGCCGGAACCTTTATCACCGAGGCGGCGGCGATTGCCGCGATGGCGCCCGGGACCACGATCGGCGCGGCGCATCCGGTGGGCGAGGGCGGCAGCGAGATCAAGGGCGTGGTCGGCACGAAGATCGAGAACTTCACCGCATCGTTCGCCGGCAGTATCGCGCGCGAGCGCGGCCGCAATGAACAATGGATCGAGCAGGCGGTGCGCCAAAGCGCCACGATCAGCGAGGCCGAGGCGCTCAAGCGCCACGTGATCGACATCGTCGCGCCCGATCTGACAAGACCTGCTCGTGCAGGCGTCGGGGCGCGAGGTCAAGGTCAGCGGCGGGGGCACGACGGTGAAGCTCGAACTCGCCGGCGCCGCGATTCACCGCCTGCGGATGACGATGGGGCAGGCGCTGCTCAACGTGCTGGCCGACCCGAACATCGTGTACCTGCTGATGCTGGCCGGGATCGTCGGAATTTATGTCGAGTTCGGCCATCCGGGGTTTTATCTGCCGGGTGTGGCGGGCGCGATTTGCCTGTTGCTTGCGCTCGCCTCTTTCGAGCTTCTGCCGATCAATCTGGCCGGGTTCCTGCTCCTGATGTTGGGGATTGGGATGCTGATCTCCGAAGTCTTCGTCACCAGCTACGGCGTGCTCGGTATCGGCGGAGTGATCGCGTTCGTGATCGGCTCGCTGTTTCTAATCGATAGTTCGCAAACCAATCTCGAGGTCAACCGCGGTATGATCGCCGGCGCGGCGATCGCGATGAGCGCGCTCATCCTGGGTTTGGGTTGGGTCGTTTTACGCGAGCGTCATCGACCTGCCACCACCGGCCGCGAGGGCATGGTCGGTGAAGTCGGCGAGGTGCGCGAGGCGATCGCGCCGGGCGCGCCCGGGCGCGTGTTCGTGCACGGCGAGCATTGGCGCGCGGCGAGCAACCAGGCGCTGGGCGTTGGCACGCGGGCGCGCGTGATCGCGGTGCGCGGGCTGGAGATCGAGGTGCGCGGCGAATCGTAGCGCGGTTTTTTTTCAAGGCTATGCAAGGCGGCGGGCGATAGCGTCCGTATAACAAAAGCGGGGGGAATCCTATGGCACCGGCACTCGGAATAATTATCGTGGTCGGCGTGGCGGTTTTGCTAAGCGGCCTCAAGGTGCTCAACGAGTACGAGCGCGCGGTGGTCTTTCGCCTCGGCCGGCTCACCCCGTTTCGCGGACCGGGGATTATTTTCGTCATCCCGATTATCGAGCGCGCGGTGCGGATCGATCTGCGCGTCGTGACGCTCGACATCGCACCCCAGGACGTGATCACCCGCGACAACGTATCGATAAAAGTGAGCGCGGTGCTCTACTTCCGCGTGCTTGACCCCTCCCGCGCCGTGACCGAGGTGGCGAACTATCTCTTTGCCACCACGCAGCTCGCACAAACCACGCTGCGTTCAGTGGGTGGCCAGACCGAACTCGACGAGTTGCTGGCCCAGCGGGACAAGCTCAACGCACGCATCCAGGAGATCGTCGACGCGCAGACCGAGCCGTGGGGCGTCAAGGTCACCCTCGTCGAACTCAAGAACATCGATTTGCCGCAGGACATGCAGCGGGCGATCGCGGCGCAGGCCGAAGCCGAGCGCGAGCGGCGCGCCAAGGTAATCGCGGCGGAGGGCGAGTTCCAGGCCGCGCAGCGCCTCGCCGAGGCCGCCGAGATCATGAACAAGAGCCCGGTGACGCTGCAACTCCGCTACCTGCAGACGCTCAAGGAGATCGCATCCGAAAATAATTCGACCACGGTCTTTCCGATTCCGATGGATCTGTTCGAGCCTTTCCTCAACTTGCGCCGCGCGATCGGCAAGCCCGACGATGGCGGCACGAAATCTTGATCACTATCCTTCATACTCAACTTAGCGGGGCCGCACGTTTGCGATGGGTAAGCTGATAATGGTTCGCCACGGCGAGAGCGAGGGCAATCGCGAACGCCGCTTCACCACCACTCCGGACGCGCCGTTGACCGATTTGGGGCGCGAGCAGGCCGCGCAGGCCGCACGCAGAATCGCGCGGCTATTCCATCCGCGGCTCGTCATCACCAGCCCCTACGCGCGGGCGCGCGAGACCGGCGAGATAATCGCCGCTGCGCTGCGACTGCCGGTCGAGGTCGAGCCGGGCATCTACGAGCGCCATTTCGGTTACTTGCGCGGGCAGCCTTACGACGCGGTGCGCGACGATCCGACGTTCGAGACCGAGAAGACCTGGCTCTGGCGCCCCGAGGGCGGCGAGAGCTACGAAGATGTGCGCGCGCGCGTCGCGCCAATCCTGGAGCGTCTGGCAGTGCGCGCCGGCGACGGCGAACTGGCCGTCGTCAGCCACGGCGGCGTGATGCTGACGTGCTGGGCGCATCTGGTCAGACATTGGGAGAGCGCGCACGTGCCGCCCAACTGCGGAATCGTGCTGGTCGAATACGAAAACGGAAGTTTCAAGCCTCCACAGATTGTCGAGGACTGAGCTGAGGAGCCTCACTCTCCTTGTCCCTTTGCACATCCAACGCGCTCGGCGTCTTTTAACCTCTCCTTGACCTAGGAGAGGTCGCCGCGAGCGTGGCGAGCGGCGGGAGAGGTTAGTCTGAAATTGCGCTGTACAGCAGCCACTTCAGGCGGATAGTACAAGGCGGCCATCGGACCTCTCTCCAACCCTCTCCTTGAACAAGGAGAGGGAGTCAGAAGGGATCATCAGGCTGACAGGAGGCGGGCGAGCGTCGGCGTTGCCGGCGCGGCCGTAAGTTCGGGCCACGAGCCCTCCTGAATGATGCGGCCGTCTTCGATCGCCGCCGCGCGCGTGCAGAGCCGCTCCAGGATGTCGGCGCGATGGTCGACGGCGATCAGTGTAAAGCCCAGCTCGCGATGCCATTGCAGGATCGTGTCGACGAGTTCGCTGATGGTCGGGCGGTCGAGCGCCGTGAACGGCTCGTCGAGCAGCACCAGCGGCGGACGCCGAGCGAGCATCCGCGCCAGCGCGACCCGGCGCGCCTGGCCGCCGGAAATCCGCCGCGCCGATTCGTTCCATAGCGGGCCGAGCTCGAGGCGGTGCTTGAGTTCCTCGACCCATTGCCGCGCGCCGTTACTTTCGTGGTCGCTGAGTCCGAAGCAGACGTTGCCGGCGACGCTTAGATGCGGGAACAACGAATCGCTTTGCGTCAGGTACGCGAGCGGGCGTCTATAGAGCGGCAGGTTCGGCGGAAACAAGGGCGTGTCGCCGAATTGAATCCGACCGGCGTCGGGATTCTCGATTCCCGCCAGACACGAGAGCACCGTGCTCTTGCCCGCGCCCGAAGCTCCGAACAGCGCGAGCCGCTCTCCCTGGTCCAGGTGCAGGCGCACATCCACGGTCAGCAGGCGCCGCGCCTTTACGATATGCGCATCAAGCGTGGGCATCGGCGTGGCGCCTCTGTGCGAGCAGATGGATCACCCACGGCAGCGGCAGCGCGGTCAGCAGAAACACGACCAGCAGCGGCATCACCGCCGGCATCCCGGCGTCTTGCAGATTGATCCATATCTGCACCGGCATCCCGCTCGGATAGTAGGCGGTGACGATTACCGCGCCGAACTCTCCCAGCGCGCGCACCCATGCGAGGCTGACTGCCGCGGCAAAGCCCAAGCGCGCGAGCGGAAAGGTCACGCGGCGAAATACCTGCCAGGGCCGCAGGCCAAGTAGCGCCGCCATCTGTTCGAGGTCGCCGGGCACCGCAGCCAGCGCGGCGCGCGCTGCCACGATATAGTACCCGACGCTGACGTAGAACTGGGTCGCGACGAACGCGAGCGGACTGTTGGTGGTGGGCAGTCCCATACGCAGCAGCCACGCGCCCGGCCTCATCGTGGGACCGAAGGCGAGCGAGAGCAGAATCCCCAACGCGAGCGGCGGCATCAGTACCGAGACCAGGACCGCCGCCTCCCAGACAATTTTGTCGCGGCCGGTATCGTGCGCGAGATACCAGGCGACCGGCGTGCCAACGACTACGTCAAGCAGCAGTGCGATTCCGGTAAGCACGAGCGAGACGCTCACGGACGAGGCGGTCGAGCCGGGAATACTGCCGTCCCATTGCCAGCGGCCAACCGGAGCGCACAGGCCGGCCAGCGGGTAGAGCAACGCCAGCGTGAACGCGAGCATGCCCATCCGGGCCCACCACGGGGATCGCACGAAGACTATCTTACGGCACGAAGATTATGTTACGGAACCAGCGGCTTGGCGTCGCCAGGATCGTCGTAGTGGTAGCGCGCGAGGATTTGCCGCGCCTCGGGACCGCGGAGCCACGCGACGAAGCGGCTCGCCAGCTTTGGCTGCGGTGCATCGTTGAGGACCGCGGCATAGAAGACGAGCGGGGAGGGCCGATGCGCCTTGCCGTTCAGCGTGACGCTCGCCTGCTGATATTCTTTTTCCATCGACGCGTCGCCGAGGTTAATCTCCGCGGGGAGCGAAAGAAACGGCAGGCCGAGCGCCGCCGGCTGCGTCTTGTAGGCCGAACTCGCGTCGAGTTGTCCCGCCTGTACCCGCGCCATCACCTGGGGCTCCTGAAAAATCTGTTGCGGATTTATTTGCGGTCCGAGAATTTTCTCGGCCAGGTCCGGCTGATGGAAGTAGCGCGCCGCGAGTTGCATCACGAAAATGACGTTCAATCCTTGCGGATCGGCATTCGGGTCGGTGCGCCCAAAACGAAAACCCGGCGTTTCCAGGATCTGCCACCATGGCTTGGCGCCGGAGGTGCCAGCCTTCGCGAGCGCCGCCGCATATTGGCTGTGTGGACTGTATGCGATCACCATCTCGGTGCGCGCAATCGCCGGCGCGTTTTGGGCCTTGCCCGCCTTCAACACGATCCGCATCGGCTCCGGCGTGACCGCGATGAACACGTCGGGCCGGATGCTGCCCGCGACGATCAGGTTGGCAAGCCCGGTCGAGCCCGACGCGCGCCCCTGCAACTCGGCTCCCAGAGCCTTCGCGATCGCCGGACGAACTCCGCCGTCTATCATCGAGCCCATCGACCCGGCGTACGCGACCTGCAATGGCGTCGTCGATTGGATCGTGTCAGTGACGCCAACCCCCGCGATGAGTGCCGCGAGCGCGGCAGTCACGAGTGCGACGCCGTCTGCGGGAGCGAGTCTGCGTATGTAGCTCATCGACATGATCACCAAGCTAAAGGGATGCGCCAAGCTAGAAGGGGATGCGTCCGGTGGCGATCACCGCGTTGTTGTATGTCGGATGATGCGTGACGGCGACCTGGTAGCCGGCGCCGAAAGTCATACCGATCCGGTCATGGATCGGAATGCGCCCGATAAGCAGTCCGGGGGTGAGGAAGACCTGGTTTATGCCGTCTTTCTCGCCGTTGGGCCACCAGGTGTAGTTCACCTCGAATTCGGGCCAGAAGTACCTGAACAGGCGGTACTGGAAGGCGGTATTGTAAGCGAGCGGCGCACCAAGGCGCTGCATGCCGCCGTTGGGAACCGTGATTCCCACCGTGCTCTGAAAATCGAAGTCACCCCATCCTTTTCCAAACGCGACGGTCGGGGTGAAGAGCGCATGGCGCGAACTGTTGCCGTCGCTCCCGGTGGGCGCGCTGAAACCCATGAAGACGGTAAGGATATAGTTGCCGCTCTCCTCGTTGGCCGATAGCAGCCGGTATTTGACCAGAAACGTCTCGTCGGCCCAGCCGTCGACATCCGGTTTCGCCGCTCCTTTCTTGGGTGGCGGCGGGAGAGCCCCATTGTGCGCGACCCATCCCGGAACGCCCAGAATGATCTCGGTGTTCTGAAACGGGATCAGCTCGAGGCCCTTGGTGCCGCCGAAGTTGTCGAGCGCCTTGCCATGCGGCTGCGCCTGCCAGAGCTGATCGTAGCGGTACTCCTCCTCCAAGCGGGGAGTGACGGTCACCAGCGGCGTAATCCAGCGCGGCTGCTCGCTCTGGATCCGCGTGACGCGCGGAAACCAGTCGATGAAATATTGCTCGATCGGCGAGAGCAGCGACGGGCTGGTGACGGGCGGCGCGCTCTGTGCGCGGCCCGGCACGGGAAGTATCAGGAAGAGAGCGACGGTCGCGAAGGCCGCGCGGAACAGGAATCTTTGGATACCATTCAGTATTCTCATATCGGAGACGTTATGCCATGATGCGGGCGCGATGACAAGTACTATGGCAAAACCGACAAGTACTATGGCAGGACCGACAAATACTATGGCAGACCCAGGCGGAGCGGCCGTGCGCCGCGCGCGCGTCGCGCGCGGCCTCACCCAAGACGAGCTGGCTCGGCGCGCCGGGCTCTCGCGCCAAGCGCTGGGCGCGATCGAGGCTGGGTCCTACCAGCCCGGCGTTGGCGCCGCGCTCGCGCTCGCGCGCGAGCTTGGCCATAGCGTCGAGGCGCTGTTCGGCCGTCCGGCCGAACCGTCGCTGGTCGAGGCCGACTGGGCGGAGGCGCCCGGCGACGCACCCGAAGGCGCGTCGCCGGGCGCCTCCGCCAGTGCGGCACGCAACGCGCCGCCGGGCGCGCCGGCGATGCCGGCTCGGCGGGCGGTCGCGCTGGGACGCGTCGGCGGGCGGCTGATTGCGCTCGCGCAACCGCCGCCCGCTGTACGGCTTGCGGCGGCCGGCGGCGTGCTGGAGCACGCCGCCGGCCGCCGCGCGCGCGTGGCGGCGTTTCGCACCCAGCAGGAGATCGACGCGACGCTGCTGATTGCGGGATGCGATCCAGCGGTGACGATTCTCGCCGACTGGATGGGACGCCATCGCCCGGCCACGACGCTCACGCCCGTCACGAGCAGCAGCCGGGCAGCGCTGGCCGCGTTGCTCGGCGGCCGGGTGCATGCGGCCGGGGTGCATCTGTACGACCGCACGGGCGGCGAGTACAACCTGGCGGCGGTACGTGACGCGCTTAGGCGCCGGCGCGCCGTGATGGTGAATTTTGCTAGTTGGGAACTCGGGCTGGGTGTCCGGCGCGGCAACCCGCTGGAGTTGCGCAGTATCGGCGACCTGGCGCGGCCGGGCATGCGCATCGTCAACCGCGAGCCGGGTTCCGGCGCGCGGCTGGTGCTCGACCAGGCGCTGGCGGAGCTGAAGATCGCGTCGCGGCGGATTGCCGGCTACGCGCGGGAGCTGAGCGGCCATCTGGAAGTCGCGGCCGCGATAGCGGCGGGCGAAGCCGAGGCAGGGTTGACGCTGCGGGTCGCGGCCGAGGCCTTCAAATTGGGTTTTGTCCCAGTGCGCGAAGAGCGCTATGATTTGGTGATCCTGCAACGCGAGACGGACTCGCCCCCGGTGCGTGCGATGCTCGACGCGCTGAACTCCGGCAGCTTCGCCATTGAAGTAAGCGAGCTCTGTGCGTACGATACCGCGCGGATGGGGCAGGTGATCGCGCGTTTCAATTGACGGCAGGGTGGACAGCACGGGTCCAAGCAGTGGCATTCGCAACCATGGCGCCAAGCCATCGAAGAGAAAGGAGCTGAAGCAATGGCAGCAACAACCCCATCGGTAGAGAGGGCAGGAGGCGGCGCGCGGTCCAGCGCGGCGTTGAATTTCCTCAAAGCCTCACCCAAGAAATTACTCATCGGCGGCAAATGGGTCGCCCCCAAATCGGGCAAGACTTTCGAGACCCTCAATCCGGCCACCGAGGAAGTCCTCGCGCTAATTGCAGAAGGCGACAAGGCCGACGTCGACGAGGCCGTCAAGGCGGCGCGCAAGGCGTTCGATAGTGGCCCGTGGTCGAACATGGGGCCGCATGAGCGCGCCCGCTACCTGTTCAAGATCGCCGACCTAATCGAGCAGAATGCCGACGAGCTGGCCGAGCTCGAGACGCTCGACAACGGCAAGGCGAAGACCCAGGCGCGCGCGATCGACATCGCCGGCTCCGCGGAAACCTTCCGCTACTACGGCGGATGGTGCACAAAGATTTACGGCGAAACCAATCCGTCCGACCCCTCGATGTTCAACTACACGCTGCGCGAACCGGTCGGCGTGTGCGGACAGATTATTCCGTGGAACTTCCCGCTGCTGATGGCGTCGTGGAAGCTTGGGCCGGCGCTCGCCTGCGGCAACACCGTGATTCTGAAGCCGGCCGAACAGACCCCGCTCACGGCGCTTAGACTCGGCGAATTGATTCTCGAGGCCGGACTGCCCGAGGGCGTGGTCAACATCATCACCGGCTTCGGCCCCGGCGCCGGAAGCTCGATCGCGGAACATCCCGATATCGACAAGGTCGCGTTCACCGGATCGGCCGAAGTGGGCAAGATCATCCTCAAGGCCTCGGCGGGCAATCTCAAGCGCGTGTCGCTCGAGCTCGGCGGAAAATCGCCCAACATCATCTTCCCCGACGCTGACATGGAACAGGCGGTCCCGAACTCGATGATGGGCGTGTTCTTCAACTCGGGGCAGGTCTGCTGCGCCGGCACGCGGATTTTCGTGCAGAAGGACGTCTACGATAAATTCAACGATTCGCTCTCTAAGTTCAGCGCCGGCATGACGATGGGCGACGGACTCGATCCCAAGACCATGATGGGCCCGCTGGTTTCCAAGGAGCAGTTCGACAAGGTCAAGGGCTACCTCGAACTCGGCAAGAAGGAAGGGGCCAGAGTCACCGTCGGCGGCGAGGCTGCTGGCGGCAAAGGCTACTTCGTCAAGCCGACCGTGTTTGCGGATGTGAATAACAGCATGCGGATCGCGCGCGAGGAGATCTTTGGCCCGGTTGCCGCGACCATTCCATTCAAAGATGAGAATGACGCGGTTTTTCAGGGCAACGACACTGACTACGGGCTCGCGGCGGCGGTTTGGACCAGCGACGTTGGCCGCGCGCACAAGGTCGCGCGCAAGCTGAAAGCCGGCACGGTATGGGTCAACTGCTACGGCATGATCGATCCGATCTCGCCGTTCGGCGGTTACAAGCAGTCGGGCTTCGGCCGCGAACTGGGCAAGTACGCGCTTGAGCTTTACACGCAAATCAAGACCGTCTACGTGAAGCTGTAGAGACAATCGGACGTACCATCGGGGAGGGCGCCTTCCGAAAGGGGGGCGCCCTTCTTTCGGTCGCATTCACACTGGTCTCGCGTACCCAACAGTCCGCTCGAACCGAAAAGGAGTAAACCATGGCACTCAGTGCACGCAATCATCTCAAAGGCGAAGTCACCGACGTATTGTTGGGAACCGTCACCGCTCTGATCACGGTGAAAGTAGGTGACAACATGGTCGAGTCGGTGATCACCAAGCGTAGCGCCGAAGAATTGAAGCTGAAGAAAGGCGACAAGGTGACGGCCGTGATCAAGGCGACCGAGGTGATGATCCAGAAGGATTGAACGTGCCATTCATTACCGGACACAGGCACATGCGCCGGCGCATGCGTAAACACTTGCATTGGAGCGCCGGATCGCTTTCAGCGCTGCTCTTTGTTTTCGCGGCGCTGGCCGCATCACCTTCGGTCTCAGTGGCGCAGGCGATTTCAAGTGCCCCGAATGACGGTACATTGCGGATCACGGGCGCGGTCGGCCATGCGATCGTCTTGCATGAAGCCGACCTCGCGACGCTAAGCCGACAGACCGTGCACGTCGTTGATGACAAGGGCGTGGCCGTGGCCTACGAGGGTGTACCGGTCGCCGCACTGCTTGGGCGTGCCGGTGCACCGCTGGGTAAGCAACTGCGAGGACCGCGCATGAAACTCTATGTCGTGGTCGAAGCTGCGGACGGCTACCGCGCGGTGTTTGCCCTGGCCGAGTTCGATTCCGACTTCACAGACCGGGTCATCCTGCTCGCGGACCGGCGCGACGGCCATCCGCTTTCATCCAAGGAGGGGCCGTTCCGGATCGTGGTTCCCGGCGAGAAGCGCCATGCCCGCTGGGTGCGCGAGGTAACCGCTTTGGACATTCAAGAAGCTCGCTGAGGCGACAAGCTCGATGAGGCGAGCGGCCGCGAACTCGGCAGGTATGCGGCTGAGCTTTACACGCAAATCAAGACCGTCTATGTAAAGCTATAGAGGGCAATAGAGCTTACAATTCAGAAGGGCGCCCTCCAAAATGGGACGCCTTTTCTGTTAATGGCCGGGCATACGATATTCGGCGGAAGGTGGCGCGAAAGACGATGGCGCGAAAACGGATAGCCACTTTCGGCGGCGGATGCTTCTGGGGCGTCGAAGCGGCGTTCCGCGAGCTCGACGGGGTTATCGCGGCGACCTCAGGCTATATGGGCGGCTGGCTCAAGCATCCCACCTATCGCCAGGTCTGCTCCGACGAGAGCGGCCATGCCGAAGTAGTCCAGGTCGAGTACGATCCCGCGCTGGTGTCTTACGAACAGCTCCTGGAGCTGTTCTGGGAGATTCACGATCCAACCACCGTGAATCGGCAGGGGCCCGATTTCGGCACGCAATATCGCTCGGTGATCTTTTATCACGATGCCAAGCAGAAGGCGGCAGCGGAAGCGTCACGCAGGCGCCTCGACGAGTCCGGCGGGCTCGGCATGCCCGTCGTAACGCAAATTGTCCCAGCGTCGATGTTTTACCGCGCCGAGGAATACCATCAGCGCTACTACGAGCGGATGGGAATTGCGCCACATTGCGGCATCCGGCGCCCGCGGATGGCCGCCGACTGAAACTGCCTGGCGCAGCGCGCGACAGCGCCACCGACGCGTTGACGCTCAGGGAAGCAGCAACAATTTTCCCACTGACTGGCGCGATTGCAGGTAACGAATCGCCTCCACCGCGTCGGCCAGCGCGAATCTTTTGCCGATCGGCACCGTGAGCTTGCCTTCGCGTGCGAGCCGATACACGTCGTCCAGGCCGCGGCGATGGATCTCATGCATCCCATAAACCATCGGCACCGCGAACCCGCTTATCTTGAGCGCCTTGCCGAACAGCATCATCGGATTCAACGGATCGGGTATTCCTCCGGCGCGGCCATAGAGCACCAGGTGTCCGAACGGCGCGAGGCATCCGAGTCCCTTGGTGAGCGTCGGTTTGCCGACCGCGTCGAGGATGAGATCGACGCCACGCCCGCCGGTGAGCCGCATCGCCTCCGCCGCGAAATCGTGAGTCGAATAGTTGATCACTTCGTGGGCGCCGAATTTTCGCACGAAGTCGATCTTGTCATCGCTCGAGACGGTGCCGATAACGCGCGCCCCCGCGGCCTTCGCGATTTGCACGGCCGCGATACCGACTCCGCCTGCGGCCGAATGAACGATCACGGTTTGTCCTGCGGCGGTTTGATGGCAGCTATGGAGCAGGTGCCAGGCCGTGAGCACGGCGATCGGAAACGCGGCGCCCTGCTCGAAGTCCATGAAGTCGGGCAGCGGGATCGCGCGCGAGCGGCGAAGGCGCGTGTACTCGGCGTAGGCGCCCATCCCGATATACGCGACGCGCGTGCCGGGCGCGAGGTCTTTCACGTCGGGCGCGACGGCGTCGACCACGCCGGCCGCCTCCATGCCCGGAATGTCCGGGAACACCGGCTTGACCAGGTACTCGCCACGCAGAAATAGCGTGTCGCCGAAATTAATCGCGATCACGTGGTTCTTGACCACGATCGTTCCGGGCTTAAGCTCGGGCTTCGGCACTTCGCGCAGCTCCATCACTTCCGCGCCGCCTAGCCGGTCGAATTGGATCGCTTTCATAGCTCACGCCTCACTGGGTATCGAGGGAAGAGGATGCGTCCGGCTTTGACGTTGCGGTTACGCGCGCGTCGCGGGCGCAATCACGGAGTCCAGGAATTCTACCGATCTGAGCTTGCGATCGACGACCGACGCGATGAAGCGCGCGATCGCGAGCGCGCCGTCGGGGCCCGCCGCCGTCGCCGCCGCGGCCGCGGCCAATGGCATCCGTCCCAGGTCGGCGAGCGCCGCCGCGCTCGCCGCGCCCAGGCGGATGCCGCCCTCGGGCACGCCCTCGCGGCATCGCGCGCAGACGATCCCGCCGCGCCCGATGATGAAATAGACCGCCGCCGGAGCGACTTGGCTCTCCGCCTGGCTCTCTGCGCACACGCGGCAGCGGTCGAACTGCATCCCGAACCCCGCCCATCGGAACATCCGGAGTTCGTAGGCCTGGCGGAGCGCCGTGGTGGCCTCGCCGGCGCCGAGCGCGGCGAGCGCCTCGGCCAGCAGATGGTAGGCGCCGGACGCCTCCGCATCCTCGGAGGTCAGCGCCTCGGCGAGCTCGAGCATGTACGCGCCGAGGGCGAGGCGGCCGAGGTCGTCCTCGAGGCGGAACGGCTGGAGGCCCGCCGCCTCGGCGCGCGTGATGAAGACGAGTTGGCCGTGCGGGCGGCGGCGAAAATACAGCATCACATGCGAGAACGGCTCCAGCCGATGCTCGAAGCGCCGGCGCGAGGCCTTGGCGCCCTTGGCGATACCGCCGAGCTTGCCCATTTGCTCGGTGAGCAGGGTCACGATGCGATCGGACTCCATGTAGTCGCGGGCGCGGAGCACGATCGCGGGGGTGGCTTCCTCGGCGGGCATCGGCGGCGCGTTTTTTCCGACGCCCCGCGGCTAAATCCGGCGGAGCATCGACTGCTGGATTTCCTTGACCTGCGAGCGCATCGTCTCGACGCCGTGCACGGTGCGCCCGCTCTCGGCCGCCTCGCGCACCAGGTGATCGAAGCGGACCAGGATGTTGGCAATCTTGGTGTGCGCCTCGACCAGCGCGCGGCTTCGCAGTTCGTCGCTTTCCCATCGGCGGTCCGCGTATTCGCGCAGCTCCTGGCTCTGGATCAACAGCTCGCGCGCCTGCTCCTCGTAACCCTTGACCAGGCGATGGATCGCGTCGCGGACCTTCGGATGTTCCTCCGGGTCCTTCCACAGCACGTGTTCGAGGAAGCCGAGGTCGTCCTCGGTGACGATCGCGCGGCCGGAAAGGAAGGCGTGCGCGCGCAGCACGTCGAGCGAGTTGCGCCAGCGCCGATCGGAAACGACTATTTGCTGGCGTCCGAGTTCGCGGCGGAGCTCGGTGATCGCGCCGAGCACGCTGCCCGGAAGTTCGACCGCGCGGGTTTGCGCGCGCAACTCGTCGAGGTCGGCGAAGCTGAGCGTGGTGCGCGCGGCCGAACGCGTGCCCTCCAGCATCTTGAGAAAACGAAACTCCTCGACCACGTAGTCGACGGTGAAGCGCAGCATGAAACGGTCGTAGAGAGCGGTCAGCTCTTCCTCGTCGGGAAGCTCGTTGGAGGCTCCGAACATCGTGATGAGCGGCACGCGCACGCGCTCGCGCCCGTTGTGGAACAGGCGCTCATTGATGATGGTCAGGAGCGCGTTGAGGATTGACGAGTTGGACTTGAAAATTTCGTCGAGGAACGCGATATGCGCCTCGGGCAGCTTGTGCGAGGTGACGCGCCGGTAGTCGTCGTGCTCCAGGCCGCTTAGGCTCACCGCGCCGAAGATCTCCTCGGGTGTGCTGAACTTGGTGAGCAGCCACTGGAAATAGTTGGCGCCTTCGATCCGGCGGCACAGTTCGTCGGCCAGCATCGACTTGGCCGTGCCGGGCGGTCCGATGATGAGCACGTGGCTGCCCGAGAGCAGCGCGCAGAGCGCGCCGTCGATCAGTTCGGCGCGTTCCTGGAAGTTCTGGTTGAGTTCCTCGCGGATGCGCGCGAGGCCGGCTCTTGCGTTGGACATCGATACCCCCTCAATTCTTAGCAGAGCGCGCCCGCGCGCGCACGACGGCGCTGCATCCCCATGCTTGCCGGGGATGACCGCAGGGGCTACAACGGATCAATCACTCCGCGCGCAGATTTGGCAGGAGGTCTCGAATGGACAAGGCGTTGGCAGGCGTAAAGGTCCTCGATCTCACGCAGTTCGAGGCCGGCACTTCATGCACCGAAATGCTGGCGTGGCTGGGTGCGGACGTAATCAAGCTGGAAGCTCCGGGCAAGGGCGAGCAGGGGCGCTGGCAGTTGACCGAGAAGCCCGGCGTCGACTCGCACTACTTCATGCTGCTCAACGCCAACAAGCGCTCGATCACGCTCAACCTCAAGGACGATCGCGGCAAGAAAATTTTTATCGAGCTGCTGAAAAAGGTCGACATCCTGTCCGAAAACTTCTCGCTCGGCACGCTGGAGAGCTGGGGTTTCGGATGGGAGCGGCTACACGAGATCAATCCGCGCCTCATCTACCTGACCATCAAGGGCTTCGGCACGTCCGGCCCGTACAGCAAGTACAAGAGCTTCGACATGATCGCGCAGGCCGCGGGCGGCGCGATGGCGCTGACCGGGACACCGGAGACGCTACCGCTCAAGCCCGGCCCGACGATCGGCGACACCGGCACGGGGATGCACGCGGCGGTCGGCGTGCTCGCGGCGTACATCCAGCGCGAGCGCACCGGCAACGGGCAGAAGGTCGAACTCTCGATGCAGGAGGCGGTGCTCAATTTCTGCCGCGTGCCGATGATGGGCACGTACATCACGCACAAGCCGGTCCCGCGGATGGGCAACCGGATAGCCGCCGGCGCTCCCGCCGACACTTATCCGTGCGCTCCCGGCGGCGACAACGACTACGTGTATATCCTGTGTACGACGCCGGAGATGTGGACGAACCTGTGCAACGCGATCGGACGGCCGGAAATGGCCGTCGACGAGCGCTTCAAGGACCGGCGCTCGCGCCTTCACCACGTCGAAGAATTGACGGCGGCGATCAACGAGTGGACCACCAAACACACCAAGCATGAGGTTATGCGAATCCTCGGCGAGGCCGACGTACCCTGCGGCAAGGTGCTCGACAGCGTGGAATTGCTCAACGACCCGCATCTGCGCGAGCGCGGCATGATCGTCAGCGTGCAGCATCCGGTGCGCGGCGAATTCACGATGCCCGGATGCCCGGTGAGGCTCGAGGATTCGCCGGTCGAGGTCACCAGCGCGCCGCTGCTCGGCGAGCACAACAACGAGGTCTTCGCCAAGTACCTCGGCTTCGACGCCGGCGAGGTCGAACGCCTCAAGCAGGAAGGCGTAATCTAAGGGCCCCGCTGACGCCGGCGCGTATCCAGCTTTCATCCTGCTCGTGGCGCCGACGATTACATCCACAGATATGTTTGGCGCGGCCGAGCTGCTCAAAAAAGAGGGACCCGGCCTGCTGCGCGCCTTCATTCGCAGCCATCGCGGCGCGGTCGCGGCCGATTTGCGCTTCGAGGCGATGTTCAGCCGGTCCAGCTCGGCGACCGACGGCGAGCCGCGTTCAGCTCACGAGGGCGAGAGCGCCGGCTTCAGCGTGAGCGTGCGGGTCAACGAGCGCTCCGGCGTCTCCAGCACGGGCCAGACCGGAGTCGAGCTTGGCCGCCTCGCGACGCATCCGGCGCGGATGCTCGCGGCCATTCGCGCGGGTCTGGCCGAGGCCTACGAGCGCGCGCGGCTCGGTGCGCGCGAGAAAGCCGCGCTCATCCGCGCGATGAATGGACGATCCGGAGACTCGGGAAGTGCGGGACGCGCCCGGAGCCTCGCGAGCGCGCCGCCCGTGCCGCGCGCCGCGGTGCATGACGAGGTCGCGGCCGTCTATCAGCGCGACCCGCGCACGCTCGATCCCGGCGAGCTCAGGCGCTTGTGCCGCGAGGCTTCGGCCCGCGTCGCCGCGCTCGGCCCGGAGATCGCGTTCAACGCGGTCGCGGCGCTGAGCGAACTGCGCGAGGAGCTGTTCATCAGCGGCGACGGCACGCTCATCAGCCAGGGCTTCGCGTTTTCCCAGGGCGATTGCTACATCGTCGCGCAAAGCGGCGACGGCCATCAGGAAATCTACGACACGATCGGGCAGCAGCGCGGCCTGGAGTGCCTGGCCGAGGGATATCGCGACGAGCTGATGCCGAATCCGGACCTCGCCGCGTTTGCGCTCGAGCTGGCGGCCGAGGCGCGCGAGTTGGCGGCGGCGCCGGTGCTCAAACCGCCCGACGCCGAAGTCACGGTGGTCACCGACCCGCATTTCAACGCGCTCGTCGCACACGAGATTATTGGCCATCCGAGCGAGGCCGACCGTGCGCTCAAAATGGAGGCGGCGTACGCGGGACGGAGCTGGTTTTTGCGCTCGCTCGAAGACAACGAGATCGGTCGCCAGGTCGGCTCGCCGCTGCTGAGCGCCTGCTCCGACCCCGGCCTCGCCGGCTATGGCCATTATCGCTACGACCACGAAGGGACGCGCGCGCGGCGTGTGATGCACGTCGAAAAAGGCGTATTCCGAGGCTTTCTCAATTCGCGCGACACGGCCGCCGTGCTTGGCGTCGAGCCCAACGGGTCGGCGCGCGCGAGCGAGGTCTTTTACGTCCCGCTCATCCGGATGTCGAACACATTCCTGTTGCCCGGAGAGAGCGACCCGCAACAGATCATCGCCGACGTCGAGCGCGGCTACTACGTTTGCGGCAGCGCGGTTCCGTCGATCGCGGAATCGCGCGAGAACTTCCGCATCTCGGCGCGCCGGGTCTACGAAATCGACCACGGCCGGCTCGGCCGGCTGTATCGCGCGGGCAGCGTGATCGCGGATTCCAAAGAGTTCTTCATGCACGTCGACGCGGCCGGCAACGATCTGCGGCTTATCGCCATCCCCAACTGCGGCAAGGGGCAGCCGATGCAAGTCAAGCGGATGTCCAACGGCGGACCGACGCTGCGCTCGCGTGCGCGGCTCGGCGGAGGTTGAGAAAAGGATGAGCGGAGGATAACGCGGCGATGCGCGCGGCGGCGGAACTGAAAAACTTCGTGCGCGAGGCGCGTGCGATGCTCGCGCGCGAACGCGATCTCGCCGAGTTCGAGATCTATTGCGCCTCGGCGGAGCATCGCGTGGCGCGTCTCGCCTACACCTCGGACATTCCGTCGCGCGGCGTCGAGGAGCTGAAGTCGCACGTGGCCGACGGCTTTACGCTCAGGGTCGTGATGCGCCGCGATGCGCGCGAGATCGGCACCGCGACCGAGGCCGGCGACTTGAGCCTGGAAGCGCTGCGGGCGGCGCTCGTGCGCGCGCGCAGCGCGGCGCTGATCGATCCTCATTTTCCCGGCCTGCCCGGAATGCCACGAAAACTTGCGCCAAATTCGGCCGGTCCGGCTGACGCGGCGGCCGGCGACCTGATGCGCGCCGGAGACGCCGCGCTGGTCGAGGCGGCGTGGCGAATCGTCGGCGGCGCGCTCGAGGCCTTCACGACGCCGGCGGCGGCGGCGCGGTCATTGAAGCGGCGGCGCCCGGTCTGGTGCTGGGCGGCGACGTCTCGATGATGCGCGATCGGATGGCGCTTGCGAGTTCGAACTTCGACGACGTGCGGGCCGAGGCCGGCGCGCACTTCACCTCCACGGTGACGGCGCTTATCGAATCGCTCGGCGCCAAGGGCACCGCGTCGGCGCTCGGCGCTACGCTCGGCGCGATGCGCGAGGCTTCGCAGCGAGCCGGACGCGACGCGGTCACGCGCGCGCTCGCGCTCGGCGGCGGCGAACGGCCGCCGGGTGGAACATATCGCGTGGTGTTCGGCCCGCAGCCGGTCGCGGAAATACTCAACTACATGGTGATTCCGTCGCTTTCGACCGGCGCGTTTCACGCCGCCAGTACGGCTTATCACGGACGCTTCGGCGCGCAAGTGATGGACGCGCGCCTGACCCTGCTCGACGATCCCGCGGCGGCACGTGGTGCGATTCGCCGCCGGCTGACGTGCGAGGGGCTGCCCGCGCGCCCGACGACAATGATTAAGGATGGAAGGCTCGTCGGACTGCTGTCGAACTTTTACGACAGCCATCGGCTTGCGACCGACGAGCATCGCGCCGAGAAGCTCGGACCGCTCGGCGCCGAGCAGTCGAGCTTCCCGCCCAATAGTGGATATCGTCTGGGCGATAGCGCAGTGCGGCGCTTTGACGCCAATCCTGGATCGTCGGCGACCAACGTGGTGATGCGCGCGCGCGACGGGAAAAGTGAACGCGAGCTGATCCGCGCGGTAGGGGAGGGGATCTATGTCGGCCGCGTCTGGTACACCTATCCGATTAACGGGCAGCGCGCGGGCGACTTCACCTGCACGGTGAGCGGTGACTCCTATCTGATTCGCAAGGGCGTACTGGCCGCGCCGCTCGCGCCCAACTCGCTGCGGATCAACGCCAACCTCGAGCAGGTCTTCGCGCACCCGCTTGGCGTCGGTAGTCGCGCCGAGCCCGCACTGGTGTGGGGTGCGCCGGAGGCGTACTACACAAGTGCGCTTGCGGCGTCAGCAATTCCGTTCGCGGCGATCGAAGCGTCGCAATCCTCGATGGAATGACGACGAGATGGATCGGCACGCCGCTACTCCCCGGCAGGAATCGGCGTCATTCGACTATGGAATTTTGGTCTTGGGACCATCGCTGACGTCGCCCGAGATCTTTTCGTCGTCCTTGTAGACCTCGGTCCATTCTTTGAACCCGTTGGGATCCCATCGATGCCACACGCCTTCGCGTTTGCCGTCGCGGTATTCGCCCTCGATCGCCTTGGAGCCGTTGGGATACCAGCTCGTGTGCATCCCGTTCTGCACGCCGTCGGTGTAATGGTCGACTGAGGAGCGCTGGCCGTTGGCGTGCCACATCGTCCATTCGCCCGACTGCTGGCCGTCGTGGTAGTAACCCTCGATCATCCTTGCGCCGCTCAAGTTGTAGACGACGAAAGCGCCGTCCTTGACCGGGATGCCGCCGACCTCCTTCTCGCACCAGATTTCGGTGCCGTCGGGCGGCGGCGCACCCTTGAGCTCGGCACCGTCGGGGCAGCTTTTCGGAACGGCTGCGACCTTGTTCGTGTCCGCGAGTTTGCATCCGGTAAGAGCGAGCCCGAGCAGGATCGGCAGAGTCAGCGCGGCGATCCCGGCCGCGAGGCGAAGCACTCGACGCGAAGGCTGGGCAACCATCGCATCCAAGCTTACACGGTCCACGCGCGAGATAAAGCGTCCAGCGTCCCTTCAGGACGTACCAAAGATGAGGGGCGATGAGGCCGCTGCCTCATCGCCCCTGTTGAGTTCACTCAGCCAACGCCCGCAAAGCGTGCGGCGCGCGGCCGGCGATCAGTTTGTGCCCGTCGAACCGAGCAGGTTGCCGCCGAGCGTGGGATGGCCGACGGTCTTGTCGCCGATCACATTGATCAGCGAGGGCTTGCCCGATTTGAAAGCGCGATCGAGCGCCGGGATTATCTGGTCGGGGTCCGTGACGTGCTCGCCATGGCATCCCATCTCGGCGAAAATCTTGTCGTAGCGAACATCCTGGAGCATGTTGAACGGGTCGGTGCGGTCCTTCAGCAACGGCATCGATTCGAAGCTCGGGCCCCACGAGCTGTTGTTCCACAGCAGGCACACGATCGGCAGCTTGTAGCGCGCCGCAGTCTCCATGTCCCAGCCGCCGATACCCAGGCCGCCGTCGCCCATCACCATCACGACCTGCGCGCCGGGCCGCGCGAGCTGCGCCCCGATTCCCATCCCGAAGCCGTGGCCGACTGGCGCCAGCGGTCCGGCGTCGATCACCTGACCGGGGAAGCGGCAGACGAAGTTCTGGCTCATCCATCCCGAGAGCGTGAAGCTGTCGATCACGACGGTGCAGTTTTTGTCGAGCACCGAGACCAGGTCGCGGGCGAGCCGCGCCGGATGGATCGGACGGTTGGTCTGAAACTTCTTGGCGTTCTCGACCACCTGGTGCTCGAAGTTGGAGCGGACCTCGGCCAGCTCCTTGATCCACTGCGAGCTGCGATTTTTCGAGAAGTCGAGCTTGAGCTCCTTAATCCGATTGATCATCTGGCGCAGCACGAGCTTGGGATCGCCGACCAGCGGAACTTCCGCCGGCACCTGCCATCCGATCCGGCTCGGCGTCGGGTCGACCTGGATATATTTGGCCTTGTCGTTCCAGGTCTTGGGACGCCCGAAGTGCTCGCCGCTCCAGAAGCGGAAGCCCAGCGTCAGCACCACGTCGGCGCGACCGGTGAAGGGCTTCTTGAATGCGCCGCGGACCGCCAGCGGATGCTCCTCGGACACCGCGCCTTGGCCGGCGCGCCGCGCGTAGACGGGAATCGAAGTAAGCTCGACGAACTCGCGCAACTCCGGGCCGGCCTGCGACCAGAAAATTCCGTCGCCGCCGGCGATCAGCGGGCGTTCCGCCGCCGCCAGCAATTCGAGCGCGCGGTCGATCTTGGCCGGGTCGCCCGCCGAGCGGACGTCGTCGACCGTGAAACGCATCCCGCCGGGGCTTTGCCGTTTGTCTTCGTCGCCGTGGTACAGGATGTTCTGTGGAATCTCGACCAGCGCCACGCCTTGCGGCGGCGTGATCGCCTCGCGAAAGGCCAGGCGCATGTCGAATTCGATCGTGCTCCAGTCGGTCACGCGCTTGGTGTATTTGGCGAAGCTGCTCAGCATCTCGGAACCGTAGGCTTCCTGGAAGGAGCCCTGATGGTCCTCGGTATTCGGATGCTGGCCGGAGACGCAGACGACGGCACTGTTGGTCATCGCGGCGAGGCATAGTCCGGTCATCGCGTTGGTCAGCCCGCATCCCGCCGTAACCATGCATACCCCGGCTTCGCCGGTCATCCGCCCATAGGCGTCAGCGGCGTAGGCAGTCGCCTGCTCGTGACGCATGTGGATAAGCTTGATTTCGTGGGCGCGCAGCTGCGCGAGGATCGGGAACAGGTGCCCGCCATTGATTGAAAAACAATACCGCGCCTTGTTCTCCCGCATCACGCGGGCGACCAATTCACCACCGTCGACTTTAGGCATCAGCAGAACCTCCCTGGCAATTTGGGCTGACCGTGGCGCCGGTAAGGGCGAGCCGCGCCCCCTCGGGCGGCTCACTCAAACCGTGCGCGGAAACGGGTCGCGTACTGACCCCGGGGCTTGCCCTGCGGGAATCCTTGCACATTTTCGGCGACGGCGGAAATGGCGGAATAGTTGATCGAGACGCCGATGCCTGTCACGTTGTTACCCCATAAGTCTTGCGGTATGTGTTATGTCCGCATCAATGGTCGATGAAGAGACTGTTCGCAATAGTGTTGATCTTGATGGCGTGGATGCCGTGCGCCCGTCCGGCGGGCGCCTTCACTTTGCTCAGTCCAAATAGCTCTCTCAATCCCGACAACTGGCCGGGCTATCTCAATCCCAACACCTGGCCGACCGTGCTCAACCCGCACAACTGGCCCTTCACCCTGATCCCGGTCCCCGAAATCGAGACCGACCCCAACTCGGGCGTGACCTACGGGGTGCTGGCCGCGATGCTATTCACCGACAAGCAGGGAGAGATCAACAACATCCTGGCGCCCGACATCATCAGCAACCCGACCTTGGGGCCCGGCGGCACGTTTCGCTATCTCGGGTACCCGTCGGCGGACACGCAGTACTACGTGATCGCCGGGTTCGAGGAAAAGATCGCGCGCCACGTTGATTTGGACTACGCGACCGGCCGCACTCATCAAGGGGATTTTTCCTTCGAGGGGCACTTCTTCTTCGAGCGCGATCCGACCGAGCGCTTCTTTGGAATCGGCAACAGTTCCTCCGAGGGCAACGAGAGCAACTACACGACCGAACAGCTCTACTTCCAAGGGACGCTCGGCTACAACATCACGCCACGCCTGCAGGTCGCGGTGGTCGAACGACCGCGCTACGTGCGGATTTTCAACGGCGCGTTCGAATCAATTCCAACCATCTTCAAACAGTTTCCCAATATCAAGGGGCTCGACGGCGGCACCGAGGTGCTCAACCAGATTCAGGGCAGCTACGACACGCGCGACTCCGTCGATCTCCCCACTGACGGAGGTTACGCGTTAATCTACGCCGCGATCGCCGATCGACGGTTCTTGAGTTCGGTTTCGTATACCCGCTTCGGCGCCGACATCCATCATTACTTCCCGATCGGTCGCAAGATAACACTCGCCACCCACGGTTACCTGCAATACATGCCGGCCGGCAATGAGGTCCCGTTCTGGTCGATGGCGCGGCTGGGCGGGGAATCGAGCCTGCTGTACAACCAACAGACGCTGCGCGGCTATGGCGCGGGACGCTTCGTCGATAACAATCTCTTCGACGTTAACGTCGAGATGCGCTCGCGGGTGTGGGAAACCGATATTTTCAACACCCACGGAATCCTGGAGTTGGCGCCGTTTTTCGACGTCGGCCGCGTGTTCCACAACCCGAGCGAAGACTTCGTCACTGATTTGCATCCGGTAGGCGGGATGGGCTTTCGGGGGATTGCCGAGCCTTTCGTGGTGGGCTACGTCGATGTCGGCTGGGGCGGCGAAGGCGCGGCGGTGTTTTCGGGAATCAACTACCCGTTCTAGCGTTCGGTCCGGCGCCTGGTGCCGCGCCTGATTCCAGCCAGCGCTTATGGAAGCTCGATCAAACAGCGGCGCACGTCAGAAGACCGGCTCCGATCACGTCGCACCCGATTGCCGTGGGATGAACTTCTACCGCGCCGACGACGCGTTTCGCGGCCTGCTCGATCTATATATGGAGCCCGCGTTGCGCGCGCACCTCGAGCCCCATCTCGATCGTCTCGGCGGACTCGCGGGCGGCCGCCTCGACGAGCTTGCCGACGCCGCCGACAAGCATCCCCCGGTGCTCCATCCGCGCGACCGGTTTGGCCGCGACGAGGATTGGATCGAGTATCATCCGGCCTACCGCGAGATGGAGCGGATCGCGTTCAGCGAATTGGGCCTGCACGCGATGAGCCATCGCGCCGGCGTGCTCGGATGGCCCGCGCCGATGCCGCCGATTGCCAAGTACGGCTTCCAGTACCTCTTCGTGCAGGCGGAGTTCGGCCTGATGTGTCCGGTCAGCGTCTCGGACACCAGCAACTTCATCATCCTTCGCTACGGCAGCGACGAGCTCAAACGCAAGCTCGTTCCCCGCCTGCTTTCGCAGGACCCGGCCGAGCTGTGGAAGGGCACGCAGTTCATGACCGAGAAGTCGGGCGGCTCGGACGTGGGCGCGTTGGAGACCGAGGCGCGCCAGGAAAACGGCGAATGGCGGCTTTACGGCGAGAAATGGTTCTGCTCGCACACCGACGCCGATCTGGCGCTTATCCTGGCGCGTCCGCAGGGCGCGGCCACCGGCACGCGCGGCCTGGGGCTGTTCGCGATGCCGCGGCGGCTCGAAGACGGCAGCCGCAATCGCTACCGCATCGTGCGCCTGAAGGACAAGCTCGGCACGCGCTCGATGGCGAGCGGAGAGATTCGGCTCGAAGGCGCATTCGCATGGCAGGTCGGCGAGCTGCGCGCCGGGTTCAAGCAGATGCTCGACCAGGTCAACCTGTCGCGGCTCTCGCACGGAGTGCGCGCGGCCGCGATGATGCGTCGCTGTCTCAACGAGGCGCTATGCGTGGCTCGCAACCGTATCGCGTTTGGCCGCGCTCTGATCGAAATGCCGCTCGTGCGCCGTCAGTTGCTGAAGCTGATGGTGCCGGCGGAGCAGGCGCTCTCGATGTACGCGTGGACGGCTGATGTGATGCACCGCGCCAATCGCGCCGATGAGGGCGCGGTGCATCTGCTGCGCATCCTCACGCCGCTGTTCAAGTTTCGCGCATGCCGCGACAACCTGCGCGTGGCGACCGGTGCGATGGAGGTGCGCGGCGGCAACGGCTATATCGAGGACTGGATAAATCCGCGCCTGGTCCGCGACGCGCAAATCGGCGTGCTCTGGGAGGGCACCAGCAATATCAACGCGCTCGATGCGATTGGCCGCGCGGCGGCCAAGATGGGCGCGCATGAGGCGCTCGGCGCGGCGCTGCACGCGCGCCTGGCCGAGGCTTCGCGAGTGCCGCAGAAATTCCGCTCGCGGCTCGGCGAGGCGATCGATCGCGCGGTCGCCTTCGCCGCGCGCTCGTCGGGCGCCGAGGGCGAGAGGCTCGCGCGGATGGCCGCCGGCGCACTCTACAACGCGGCCACGGCGGTGCTGATGGCATGGGAGGCGGCGCGCCTGGACAACGGCCGGCGGCTGTTGCTCTCCCGGATGGTCGTCGAGCATCGCCTGAGCGCGCAGGATCCGCTCGCGCCGCCCGACGGGGCCTGGGAAGAACAGGCGGCGGCGATGCTGCTCGGCGAGGGTGCGGTCACGCTCGAGCAGGCCGCCGCGGTGATCAATTCGTAGGATCCAGAATCGCTGCGTTCAGGCATCCGGGTCGCGCTCGATTGCAGCGAACTCAACATTCACACGCATGCTTTCCTTGCGAACCCTTCTCGACGCTTCGGCAAGCCGCTGAACGCGCATTGCCGCGGCGGTCTCGCGATTCATCCGTTCTATTGCCGTCCGAATATATTCGGCGCGGGTGAGCCGAAGCTTTGAAGCGCACCTTCCTGCGGTCTCGAGGAGTTTCTCTGGGAGTTTGAGAGATATTGCTTCCATGGATATTCTTTCTCGATATCTGTCGCAGATATCCTAGCAGAAGCTCTGCCAACGCCCCGCGCATCACCACGGCGCGAGCGCGCGCCGCAGGGCGCGCGCGAGCGCGAGCGCCGCGGCCACCGGGTCATCGGCACCGAACACGGCGCCGATGACCGCGACCCCGGCGGGACGGCCGCCGCCAGAGGCGGCGGCCGTCCCGCCGGGCGCGTCCAGCAGCGCCGCTACGCGCTCGGCGGTAACTCCGCCGAGCGCGTAGAGCGCCATCCCGGCCGCGGCCCTGCACGCGGCGCCGAGGGACTCGGCGCCGCGTGCCGGGCCGTAGCCGGACTTCGAGAGCGGCGGCCACACCGGACCGAACACCGCGAAGTCAGCGCCGGCGCCGGCCCCCTCCGCGGCCTCCGCGGCGCTGTGCGTGGAGATGCCGACGAAGCGCGACGGCCCTACGAGCCGTCGCGCTTCGGCGATTGCGATCGAGTCGGCGGGCAGATGCACGCCGTCGGCCTCGGCGGCGAGCGCGACGTCGATCCGGTTGTTTACGATCAAATATGCGCCGTGCCGGGTGCAGATCGGCCGCAGCGCCGCGGCGAGTTGATAAAGCTCGCGCCCGCCCAGGTCTTTTTCGCGAAGCTGGAGCGCAACGCGGATCGCCGACGAATCGCGTGCCAGCGCGCCGAGCACTTCGTCGCAGACTCGAGCGAGATCGCGCGGCACGATCAGGCGGCGGTCGCTAATCAGGTAGAGCTGAAAGTCGGGCGGCGGACGGAGCGCGCTGTCCAATTGCGGCTCTAACGAGTATCGCGCCTTTAGCGAATCAGTCCGCTCAGCGGGCTTGAGGCCGTCGCGTAAAGCTTCTGCTCGATTCGTCCAGCCAGATAAGCGATCCGCCCGGCTTCGATCGCGAGCTTCATCGCACGCGCCATCGCGATCGGCTCCTTGGCGCCCGCGATCGCCGAGTTGATTAGCAATCCGTCGGCGCCAACTTCCATTGCTTCGGCCGCGTCCGACGCCGTGCCAACACCCGCATCCACGATCACGGGGACCGTCGCCTGCTCGATGATGATGCGCAGGTTAAACGGGTTGCGGATGCCCATCCCGGAGCCGATCGGCGCCGCCAGCGGCATCACCGCCGCGCACCCGATCTCAGCCAGCCGCAGACACGCGACCGGATCGTCGGTGATGTAGGGCAGCACCTTGAAGCCTTCCTTGACCAGGATCTTCGCCGCTTCGATCGTCGCCGGGACGTCGGGGAAGAGCGTCTTCTGATCGCCGATGACTTCAAGCTTGACCATGTCGCCCACGCCGACCTCGCGCGCGAGGCGGCAGGTCCGTACCGCCTCTTCGACGGTGTAGCATCCGGCCGTGTTGGGCAGGATCTGGTAGCGCTTGGGGTCGATGTAATCGAGCAGGTTCTCGCTCTTGCGATCGGCGATATTAACGCGGCGCACGGCTACGGTGACGATCTCGGCGCCGCTCGCCTCGACCGCCGCGCGGGTCTCGGCGAAATCGCGGTACTTGCCGGTGCCGACGATCAGCCGGGAATGAAAAACCTTGCCGGCCAGTTCGAAATGATCATGTTCCATGGCATGTTCCATCCATTGATCATACAGGGCGGACGCCCGGCATACAGGGCCGGGCGCCCGGCGTACACGGGCCGCGCTTCCCCGTGCTCGAGGCTCTGCGCGCGCTACCCGCCTCCGACGAAGTTGATTACCTCGACCGTATCGCCGGGTTTGAGCTTTACCGCGTCATATTGTGCGCGCGGGATAACGGCCTGGTTTATTTCGACCGCCACCCGGCCACGACGCATTTTGAGCCGGTCGAGCAGCGCCACCAGGCCGGCGTCGCCTTCGATCGTATACTCCTCGCCGTTGAGCTGGATTGCGAAGTGCTGTGAAGTCTCGGGCATCGAAAAAGCCGCTTCCCCGATTTCGGGCAAGCGGCTTTAGGCGGAACCGCGATCGTTCCGCCGTTAAGCAAGGGGCGGAGCGCGGCTTCCCTACGCCGGCATTACCCGGATCAGGTTCGAGGGGTTTACTGTTCTCAGTGCGCCCTTCGTGCGCGCACACCCCCAGCCAATTCTCTGAATATCACTTGGGCAGGGGAGTGTCAAAAAAGGGGTCAGGCCGGTATCATCAAGCGCATCCGGGGGAGCATCACCGGGGAGACATCACCAAGAGCGAGCATAAGAAGGACGGTTTCAATCGTCGATGGAAATCGCTAACGGGCCGCCGACCGTGGCCGAGATCGACCTGGGAGCGCTGGGCGCCAACTACCGGGCGATCAAAGCTGCCGGCCGCGGCGCGGAACTGATGGCGGTGGTCAAGGCCGACGCTTACGGACACGGCGCGGTCGAGGTCACACGGGCGCTCCGCGGCGAGGGCTGCGGCCACTTCGGCGTTGCCCGCGTATGCGAGGCGCGCGAGTTGCGGGCGGCCGGCGTACACGAGCGGATCTATCTGCTGGGAGGATTTCTCGCCTGCGAGGCGGAGGAGATCGTCGGGCTCGACGTCACTCCATTCGTGTACGATGTCGCCCTGATCGCACCGATGCAGCGCGCCGTGGAGGCGCAGGCGCGCGCGAATTTCCTGATTCACCTGAAGATAGACAGCGGCGCGACCCGGCTTGGGATTCTGTCCGGCGAACTGGACCGGGCGATCGCGGAACTCTCTCGCGCGCCTTCGCTGACGGTCGAGGGCGTATGCACCTTGCTGGTCAATGCCGGCGATCCGCAAAGTCCCGTGACTGGCGCCCAGCTCGAAGTGTTCAACGCCGCGACGGCGCGGCTGCGGGCGGCCGGGATCGATCTGCGGGTCGCCCACGTAGCCAACTCCGCCGCTTCGATCCTGCGGCCCGACGCGCACTACAGCCTGCTGCGCCCCGGGCTTGCGATCTATGGACTTCCGCCCGTGCCGGCCGTGCGCGAGCGGGTCGAACTGCGGCCCGTGATGACCTTCAAGACCCGCGTGGTCCAGGTCAAGCGCGTGCCGGCCGGAGTCGGCGTCAGCTATGGTCATACCTTCGTCACGCCGCGGCCGAGCGCGATCGGGGTACTCGCGGTCGGCTATGCCGACGGCTATCGGCGCGGACTTCAGCACGGCGGTGAAGTGATGATCCGCGGGCGCCGAGCGCCGGTGGTCGGCGCGGTCTGCATGGACCTTACGATGGTCGATCTGACCGACGTTCCCGGCGCCGCGGTCGGCGACGAGGTCATCCTCTGGGGCGGTGCGGGTGAGGCGATGATCAGCGTCAACGACATCGCGCGCCTCGCGCAAACCATCTCCTACGAGATGCTCTGCACGGTCGGCAAGCGCGTGCCACGCGTTTATCGCAAGGCGGCCTGAGATGGAAAATGGCACGGTGAAAATCACCCGGGCGCTGCTCGGCGTCTCGGACAAGGCTGGGTTGAGCGAACTTGCGCGGGCGCTGGCCGCGCACGGAGTCGAGATAGTCTCGACCGGCGGCACCGCGGCGGCTCTGGAAGCGGGCGGGGTCAAGGTCCGCGGGGTCGAGAACTTTACCGGATCGCCCGAGATGCTGGACGGGCGGGTCAAGACGCTCCATCCGAAGATTCATGGCGGAATCCTGGCGCGGCGCGCCGACGGAAGTCATCAGCGCCAGATGCGCGAGCACGGGATCGAGCCGATCGATCTCGTGGTGGTCAACTTCTATCCCTTCGAGCGCACGGTCGCGCGGGCCGGCGTAAGCCTCGACGACGCGATCGAAAATATCGACATCGGGGGCCCGACGCTGGTGCGGGCGGCGGCCAAGAACTGGAACGACGTCGCGGTGGTGGTCGACCCGTCCGACTATCCCGCGTTGATCGAGGAACTGGCGAGGCGAGGCGGGACGCTTGGGCGGGAGACCCGATGGCGTCTGGCGCGCAAGGCGTTTGCGCGCGTGACCGCTTACGATTGCGCGATCTCGAACTACCTCGGCGCGATCGAAAATGGCGAGCGCCAGCCGCTCGGCGAAACCTTCAGCCTTTCGTTGCCGCGCGAACAGCCGCTTCGCTACGGCGAGAACCCCCATCAGGTCGGCGCGCTCTACGGGCGTTTTCTCGAAATCGCCGAGCAGCTCCACGGCCGCGAGCTTTCCTTCAACAACGTCTTCGACATCAGCTCGGCGGTCAACCTGATGCTGGACTTCAACGGCTACAGCGACGCAGTAGTCGCGATCCTCAAGCACAACACGCCGTGCGGCGTAGGCGTCGGCGCGACGCTGCTCGAGGCCTGGGAAAAGGCTTTCGCGACCGATCCCGATTCGCCCTTCGGCGGGATAATTATCGCCAACCGCCCGTGGGACCTGCCGTTCGCCGAGGCCGTCGACGAACTGTTCACCGAGGTTTTGATCGGCACTGCCTTCGAGCCCGGCGTGCTGGAATTTTTGCGCAAGAAAAAAAACCGGCGCGTGATGCGGTTTCATCCCGAGGCGGTGCGGCGCGAGGACCTCGATCTCAAACGCGTGGTCGGCGGGCTGCTGGTGCAGACGCCCGACTTAAGCCTGGAGGACCCGCGCGAGGGCAAAGTCGTGACGCGGCGCGCACCGACGGCCGCTGAACTGCGCGCGATGGAATTCGGCATCCGGGTGTGCAAGCACATCAAGTCCAACGCGATCGCCTTCGTCACCGAGGATCGGACGCTGGCGGTCGGTGGCGGCGCGACCTCGCGAATCGACCCGCTCTACGCGGCGCGTGAGAAAGCGGCACGGCTTAAAGTATCACTTAAAGATTCGGTGCTGGTGTCCGAGGCGCTGTTTCCGTTCCCCGACGGGCCGGCGCTCGCGGCCGAGGCGGGCGCCACCGCGATCGCCCAGCCGGGCGGTGCGATGCGTGATGCCGAGGTCATCGCCGCCGCCGACGCGCACGGGCTCGCGATGGTCTTCACCGGAGTGCGCCACTTCCGGCACTGAACGCTGCACGTCAGAATGAAATAGCGACGCCACGAGCGCGACACTCCATCTGGAGGTGGCGGGTGAGGTCTGCGACGAAGGTACCGGCCGGATGAAAGTATTGGTGATAGGAAAGGGCGGGCGCGAGCACGCATTGCTCTGGCGGCTCAACCAGAGCGAGACCGCGCGCAAGCTCTACTGCGCCGGCGGCAATCCTGGAATAAGCCAACTGGCGCAAATTGTCCCCCTCGCACAGAACGACTTCGCTGGCCTCGTGGATTTCGTGCGCAGCGAAAAAATCGATCTCACCGTGGTCGGACCCGAGGATCCGCTGGCCGCCGGAATCGTCGACGAGTTCGATCGCGCGGGACTCCGAATTTTCGGCCCGACGAAGGCCGCCGCGCAGTTGGAAGCGAGCAAGGCGTTCGCCAAGACCGTGATGCGCGAGGCGGGCGTGCCGACCGCCAGCTTCGAGGTTTTCGACGAGGCCGAGCCGGCGCGCCGATGGGTCCGCGCGCATGGCGGCGCGATGGTGGTCAAGGCGGACGGCCTCGCGCTGGGCAAGGGCGTCGTCGTGTGCGAGGACGCCGCGGCTGCGCTGGTTGCGATCGACGACGCGATGGAACGCCGGCGTTTCGGCGCGGCGGGCGCGCGGGTCGTGGTCGAAGAGCGGCTTGTGGGCGAGGAGCTTTCCTTCTTCGCGCTCTGCGACGGCGAAAATGCGATCGCGCTGGGGCTGGTGCAGGATCACAAGGCCGCCCTCGACGGCGACCGCGGTCCCAACACCGGCGGGATGGGCGCGTATACGCCGGTGCCGCATTTCGGCCCGGCGTTCGAGGCGCGCGTGATGGACGAGGTGGTGATGCCGACGCTCGGCGCGATGCGTTCGCGCGGCGCGCCGTTTCGCGGCGTGATGTTCGTGGGGCTGATGGTCGACGGCGAGCGAATCAACGTGCTCGAGTACAACGCGCGCTTCGGCGATCCTGAATGCGAGCCACTGATGATGCGTTTCGAGGGCGACCTGGCCGAAACGCTGCTCGCCTGTGCTGAGGGCCGCCTCAATAGCGTGAGCATCAGGCTTTCGCCGCGCGCCGCGGCGGCCGTGGTGCTCGCTTCGGGCGGATATCCGGGCGAGTATCGCAAGGGCCTGGCGATAAACGGACTTGAGCGGATCGACGGGGCTGAGCCGTCGGACGCGAAGGTGCGATGGGCGCTGCAGAAGACGCGAGTGAAAGTTTTTCACGCAGGCACCGCGACGCATGAAGGGCGGCTGGTGTCCGACGGCGGGCGCGTGCTGGTCGTGACCGCGATGTCCGCGGATTTGCACCGCGCGGTTGGCGCCGCCTATGAAGCGGCCGCTATGATCGAATTCGAGGGCCTCCAGATGCGCCGCGATATCGCCCACCGCGCTCTCGACCGGCTCCAGCGGTGAGTGCCATCAGACGATTTTCCGTGGCCGCCGAGAGTTGCGGAGCGTTTCGTGTTGGCTGAAAAGAATTCCAGCGCCGTCAGCGACGCGCTGGCGGCGCTCGCCGCCGGCGAAGCGATCGTCTATCCGACGGAGACGTTCTACGCGCTCGGCGTGGACGCGCTTTCTTCGCCGGCGCTCGAGCGGCTGTTCGCGATCAAAGGCCGCGAGCCCGGCAAGCCGGTCGCGCTGATCGCGGCCGACACTGCGATGGCTTTCGCGCTCGCGCGTGAGGTGCCGGCCGCGGCGCGAGTCCTTGCCGAGGCCTTCTGGCCAGGCCCGCTGACGCTCGTGCTGCCCGCGCGCGACGGAATTCCGACCGCGCTCATCGGCGACGACGGCGGAGTCGGCGTGCGCGTCTCGTCGCATCCGCTGGCCCGCGCGCTGGCCACCGCATTCCGTGGCCCGCTCACCGCGACCAGCGCGAATCTCGCGGGCGAACCGCCGGCCGTGGAGCCCGCCGCGGCGCGCCGAGCGCTGGGGGATAAAGTTAAAGTGTTAGTTGAGGACGGCAGGCTTGCCGGTGGCGCGCCCAGTACCGTGGTCGCCGTCGATCCCTCCGGGATGCGCATGCTCCGCCAGGGCGCGGTGAGCGAACGCCAGTTGGCCGCCGCGCTAAAGGCCGGCGGATCGAGATGAGGCTTTGAGGAATGCCGATGACGCATCGAGTCGAACCATTCGCGGGGCTGCTCTACGATCCGGAGCGGGTCGGCGTGCTGAGTAACGTCGTCGCGCCGCCCTATGACCTGATCGACAAGGCTCACCAGGACGCGCTGTACGCGCGCAGCCTTTATAACGTCGTGCGTCTGGAACTCAACCGCGATCCGGACCGCTACGCCTCGGCGGCGCGCACGCTCGGCGAATGGCTCAACGACGGAGTGCTCAAGCGTGCGGTCCGGCCCGCGATTTATCTGTACTCGCAATTTTTTGAGATCGAGGGGCGTCTGCTCCGGCGTGACGGTTTTATCTTGCGTATCCGGCTGGAGGAGTTCAGCGCCGGACGAATCCTGCCGCACGAGCGGACTTTCCCCGCCGCTAAACAGGACCGGCTCGAACTGCTGACCGCGCTCAACACCAATGTGAGCCCGGTCTTCGGCCTTTACGCCGGCGCGCATCCGGCGCTCGCCAGTCTCACGGCGGAGCTTACGGCGCGTGAGCCCGCGCTGGAAGTCACCGACGACCTCGGCATCCGCAACCAGTTGCGTCCGATCGAGGACGCGGCGGCAATCGCGGCGATTCAGGACGAGCTCGAGAGCCCGCGCATCTTCATCGCCGACGGCCACCATCGCTACGAAACCGCGCTCGAGTATCGCCGCCGCCGTCGCGCCGCCGAGCACGATCCCGCCAGCGCGCGGCCTTACGACTACACGATGATGACGCTGGTCGCCTGCGACGATCCGGGGCTGGTGATCCTGCCGACCTATCGCGTGGCGCGGCGCCTCGATCCGGAGACGATAGCGTCCTTCGATACGCGGGTGGCGTCATTGTTCGCGGTCGAGGAGTTCAGCAGCCCCGACGCGATGCGCGCGGCGCTCGCGAAGGCGGGGCAGGGCGCGATCGCGGTCGCGCTCGGCGGCGAGCGGGTCAAGCTGCGGCTCTTGCGGCTCAAGGAGCCGGGCGCGATGGCTGACGCGATGCCGGGGGCTCCGCTCGCCGTGCAGCGGCTCGACGTAAGCGTGCTGCACGCGCTGGTGCTCGAGCGCATCTTTGAGATCACGCCCGAACGGATCAAGGCGGGCGGACTTATCGAGTACACCATCGACGCCCTGGGTGCGCTCGGCAACGTTGGGCCGGGCACCGGCAGCGGCGCCTTCATGATGAATCCGCCGGCGATAAGCGACGTCGAGGCGGTCGCCGACGCGGGCGCCGTGATGCCCGAGAAGTCGACCTACTTCTATCCCAAGCTGCTGACCGGACTGGTGCTGAATCCGCTCGACGACGCCTCCTCCGCGGAGAGCTGACGCGGATGTCCGCTCCGATACGGTTGGTGCTGGTGCGCCACGGCGAAACCGTCGGCCATTCCAGCATCCGTTACTATGGCCGCACCGACGTGGCGTTGTCGGATTTGGGCCGCCGCCAGATGCGCGCGACGCGCGAATGGCTGGCGGCGCGCGACGGCGCAAGCGGCTTCGCCCCGGTATTCACGAGCCCGCTGGTTCGCGCGGCGGAGGCCGCACGGATAATTGCCGGCCGGGACGCGGCCGCGATCGCGATCGAGGAATTCGCCGAGGTCGACTTCGGCCTGTTCGAGGGCCTTACCGCCGACGAGATCGCGGCGCGTTATCCCGAAGAGTTCCGCCGCTGGAACGCAAACCGCCTTGCGTCCGACTTCGTCTATCCCGAGGGCGAGGGCAGGGCGGCGTTCGTCGCGCGCGTCGCACGCGGGACTGCGCGGATGCTCGCGTTGTGGCAAGCGTTATTGCAAAACACGCGCGCGGGCGGCGGTACGGCCTCTAACGCGCTGATAGTGGCGCATCGCGGGGTGATTCGCGCGGTCGTGCTCCAGTTGACGGGCGTGTTCGAGCCGCATATCGAACTCGGCTCGATTCATATTCTCGAGCAGGAGCCGGACGGCGCGGATTTGCGCACTGCGCGATGGCGTCCGATCGCGCTGGACCAGACCGAGCACCTTGCAGACCGCGGGAACGCGGCTGATTAGCGGAAAACGTATGGCGCTCGTCCTCGGTCGCGCACTGGCCCCTCTCAAGACTGGATGATAGAAGAGGGCGCAGCCGTATTCTCTCTTGGGGCAAGGGCATGCGTTGCGCGAAGTGCGGGACCGAAAGCACGACGGGCAAGAAATTCTGCGCCGCCTGCGGCAGTCCGCTTTCCAGTCGCTGTCCGAAGTGCGGTGCGGAAAACGCGCCCTCTTCGGCATTTTGCGAGGATTGTGGCACAGCGCTCCCTGGTAATGCGGCGCCTAGCGCTCTCCGTTCATCTCAAATTACATCAACGGTTCCTGAGGTTCGGCTCACCCCGGAGCAGCCTAATGCTTCGACCATGGTCGACGGCGAGCGCAAGACCGTAACCGCGCTGTTCGCCGACATCAAGGGCTCGATGGAGTTGATCGAGGACCTCGACCCGGAGGAGGCGCGCCGCCTGGTCGATCCTGCGCTCAAGCTGATGATGGACGCAGTGCATCGCTACGAGGGCTATGTGGCGCAATCGACCGGCGACGGCATCTTCGCATTGTTCGGCGCGCCGGTCGCGCATGAGGATCATCCGCAACGCGCCTTGCACGCGGCCCGCAGGATGCAGGATGACCTCAAGCGTTACGCCGACAGGTTGCGCGAGCGGGGACAGCCGCCGCTGTCGGTTCGGGTGGGCGTCAACAGCGGAGAAGTGGTGGTCCGATCGATCCAAACCGGCGACGCGCATACCGAATACACCCCCATCGGGCATTCGATCAGCCTGGCCGCGCGTCTGCAGACGCTCGCGGCGCCGGGCTCGGTGGTGATCGGGGAGAGCGTCCGAAAATTCGTCGAAGGCTACTTCCAACTCAAGGCGCTCGGCGCCGGCAGGATCAAGGGCGTGAGCGAGCCCGTAGAGGTGTTCGAAGTCACCGGGCTCGGCCCGTTGCGGACGCGGTTGCAACGTTCGGCGGGACGCGGGCTGACCAAGTTCGTCGGGCGCGAGCGCGAGATGGAGGCGCTCAAGCACGCCGCCGAGCAGGCCAGAGGAGGACGTGGGCAGATCGCAGCGGCGATAGCGGAGCCGGGGGTCGGCAAGTCGCGCCTGTTCTATGAGTTCAAGGCAACCTCGCAATTGGGTTGGATGGTGTTGGAGACGTTTTCAGTCTCGCACGGCAAGGCCAGCGCATATTTGCCGGTCATCGATCTGCTGCGCAACTATTTCGATATTTCCATCATTGACGATGAACGAAAGCGGCGCGAGAAGGTCGCGGGCAGGATCACGATCCTTGATCGAAGTCTGGAAGACACGTTGCCCTATCTGTTCAGTCTGCTCGGTATCGTCGAGGGCGACGATCCGCTCGCGCAGATGGACGGGCAGATCAGAAAGCGGCGCACGCTCGAAGCGATCAAGCGCATCCTGCTGCGCGAATCGCTCAATCAGCCGCTGATGGTGATCTTCGAGGACCTCCACTGGATCGACGAGGAGACGCAGGCGCTGCTCAATCTGCTCGCCGATTCGATCGGAACCGCGAAATTCTTGCTGTTGGTGAACTACCGGCCCGAATACTCACATCAGTGGGGTAACAAGACCTACTACACGCAGCTGCGGCTTGACCCGCTGTCTAAGGAGGGCGCCGACGAGATGCTGACGGCGCTGTTGGGCGACGGCAACGATCTGATTCCCCTCAAGCGGCTGATCATCGAGCGGACCGAACGCACGCCCTTCTTCATGGAGGAGATGGTGCTGGCGCTCTTTGAAGATGGCGTGCTCCAGCGCAACGGGGCGGTGAAGCTCGCCAGGTCGATGAACTCGGTGAAGGTCCCCGCCACAGTGCAGGCGGTGCTCGCCTCGCGTATCGACCGTCTGCCGGCAGAGGAGAAGGAGTTGCTGCAGACCCTGGCGGTGCTGGGGCGAGAATTTCCGCTCGGGCTGGTGAAACACGTGACGGTGAGGCCGGATGAGGAATTGGAGCGTGGGCTGTCGCGTTTGCAGGCCGGGGAATTTATCTACGAGCAGGTGGCAGCGGGCGATGTTGAGTACGTCTTCAAGCATGCGCTCACGCAGGAGGTCGCCTACAACGCATTGCTGGTCGAACGCCGCAAGCTCTTGCACGAGCGCACGGGTGAGGCGATCGAGGCGCTGTTCAAGGATCGGATCGACGATCACCTGACCGACCTGGCTCACCATTACAGCCGCAGCGCCAACACGCGCAAAGCCGTAGAGTATTTGTTTCGCGCCGGGAGACAGGCGGCAGCGCGTTGCGCTCACTCTGAAGCGGTCGCCCGGCTTTCCAGTGCTTTGGAGTTGCTCAAGCAGCTACCCGACGACGCCGAACGGGCGCGCCGGGAGCTGTCGATACAATCCGTTTTAGGCCTTAGTCTTGCCTATGCAAAAGGCTTCGCCGCGGCGGAATTGGAGCCTGTGTATGCGAGAGCGCGCGAGTTGTGCGCGCAGATCCGCGACCCTGCTCTCGCCTTCCGGCCGCTGTTTGGGCAATGGCTATTCCGCTGCTGGAAGCTGGAGCTGGACAAGGCTCTGGAACTCGCGAACGAGCTTCTGGCTGCCGCTGAGGATGTGAAACATCCGGCGATGCTCCTGTTCGGCAACTACGCGCGTGGCGCTACCCTTCTTACTCTCGGCGAGTTGGTCTCTGCGAGTGGGCACCTGGAGAGGGCGCTGGCCGCTTTCGACCTCCGGCAACCCCTTTCCGCAGAGCGGGAGGTAGGTAGGGTAAGTTCGCTCCACGCCCTATACCTTTGCCTCTCCGGACTTGGCTATCTCGATCGTGCCTGGGCGAAATCGCGCGAGATGCTAGAGGTGGCTCAGCGGTCTTCCGCCCCTTACGCTTTGGCTCTAGCTTCCTCCTCCGCGGCCTTCCACAACTTGGTACGTGGGGACGGCACAGCCGCGCAGAAGTACGCCGCAGAGGCGATGGCGCTCGCCGAAGAGATGGGAGTCGTGAGCCTTTCGGCAGTGGCGACCACCAATCGTGGCGCCGCTCTAATCGCCCAAGGGCGTTACGAGGAGGGGGTCGCCGGGATGCGCCAGGGCATTTCCGCTATCCGCGCTACCGGGGGGACGCCGCTCACACAGGATTTGTGTCGTTTGGCCTCCGGGCTCGGAAAAGTCGGACGGTACCAGGAGGGACTTCTGATGCTGGAGGGGGGATTTGCTTCAGTCGCGACGACCGGGCGGCAGATCGACAGTCCGCCGCTGCATCGCGTCAAAGGAGACCTGTTGCTGGCGCAGAAGGCGCCGGACGGTGCCAAAGCTGAGCAGTGCTTTCTCACAGCGATCGAAATCGCCCGGCGGCAAAGTGCGAGATTAGAGGAGTTGCGTGCCGCGGCAAGCCTCGCCCGGCTGCTGGCAAAGCAGGGCAAGCGCGATGAAGCGCGCGCGATGCTCGCCGAAATCTACGGCTGGTTCACCGAGGGCTTCGACACCGGCGATTTGAAAGACGCCAAGGCGCTGCTCGACGAACTAAACGCGTAGCGTTTCGGTCCGCGCTGAGCCAATATCTCCGCTACGGCCAAAGTCCTCGATTAAAGTAGTCGTAAAAGTCGTCGCACGCTTGCTTCAGAAATGCTCGGGGAACCCGGCTGATTAGCAGAAAAGCGGGCTCCGCGTTCCTGTTCCGAGTTCCTTCTCTACCTTAACGACACTGGTGCGGTGTGCGCCTTAGGGGAGTTCTCGGTCGGCGCTAGGGCGACTCGCGAGCAAATAGAGCGCGACGGCTAGCGCGAGAATGGCACCGGCATTGGCGCCCAGGTCGATCATGACCTGTCGGAATTTATCGGGCGAAAGAGTGTCGCCCGTTACAGTCATCTGAGCGCCGATCGCCAGGATGCGCCGGGTTGCCGAAATGGCCGCGATGAAGAGGAACGGCTGCAACGACGTGGCGCGCTCCTGCAAGTAGGAAAGCACCGTACGCAAAACCTCCATGATGATCATGACCAGCAGTAAATCATTGACCAGCGTGACAATGGCTAACGGAAAGCCGGTATTACGTAGAGCTTCCGGAAAAGCGACCAGGCTGTACCCAAGCATTCCGAGCGCCGCCAGCAGAAATACTATCCCGACCAGGCCGTAAACAATCGCGTCGGCTGCTTCAAGAGCCGGCACAAGCGTATGGTGGACATGTCCTACACCCGGGGGTGGCTGCGGCTGCTGACTGACCGGAGGTTCCATCCGGTGCATCATACCTGCAGGCGAGTAAAACTACAGACTCGGAGGGGTGTCACATTCGCACTCAAGACTTTCCGCATCACTTGATTCGCCATGCCCTCTGAGCCGCGGGCGTGGTAAAAGAGGCGACTCAATCATTCGCTTAGATGGGGGAGATTTGGCGAGGCGGGCGCGGGCAAGTCGCGCCGGTGTTCGAGTTCAAAGCCACCGTCCCGCACGAGTGCAAAGTGCTCGCGGCGTTAACCGATCGCGCAGGGAAAGGTGTCGGCCTGGTCCAGGTCGGTCCTGAAGGTTGCCCCTGAGTCGGGCTTCTCTGCCCAAATAGCAAGACTGACTATCTCGCTTCGTTCACGGCGCGGGTGGCTCCGGCAGCTTAAGGAAAAGCACGTCGTATCCCAACGTGTTGGTAGTGCCTTTACCGCGGCACTGGAAAGTGCTGGTCGGGTCGTCGTACGGATAACTGTAGGCGGTCGGGCACGCCCGCTTGAGATTGACCAGCCATGGTTGAATCTGTGAATCCCAAACCACGTCGTTTGCGCGATTGCCGTTGACGCTTGCACATTTGCTGGTCCCATTCATGGGCCAGAACTTGCTGAGTCCATCCGGGTTGCCTTGAGCATAAGTAGCACATCCGCAGCAGGTTGAAGGATAAGTCTGCGCAGTGCCATCGTTGTAGCAGGAAGTGGTATTGCCGGGGCTGCTGCCGCCCTTGGCGGCGCAGGCGAACAGCGATGCGAGATTGGTCTGGCTGGAGCCATCACCGTCGGTTATGAGGTCTCCACACTTGAGCGGACCGACCGTATAGCTCGGAAAGCCGGCGCAAAAATCATCGGCGCTCCACCAGCCGTCGAAGTTCCCACATTGCTGCAGGAAGATGCCTTTGCCCGGAACAAACTGCGTGCCGCAATAACCTTTACCCGCGCACTCGATCTCCTTGCTGCACTGGCAGTAGTTCTTGCCGTCCTGCGAAGGCAGGCATTCAAGGTTGGTGGGACATGTATTGGCAACGCCCGGAGTGCACTCCAGGTAACATCCGCCTGGCGCACCGCTGCACGTGTACTGAGAAGACGGGCATCCGTTTGGAGTGTTGGCGGTCGAACACGGTTTCGAGCTACTGAGAAGGAGAGCCGTGTAGTTCTTCACCTCGCCTTCAGGATAATGCACATTCCTGGTGTATTGTATGAAATCCCAGTCACACTTGCCTCCTAGCGCGGTCTTCAGTCCCGGAGCCTTGCACCAGTAGGGCTCTGAGACACTTCCTGGTGTGGCCGTGGGTGCCGGGATCGGTACCATTTCCTCCGCGGTGTTGGCGCCGTTGATTACGGTTATGTCGTAGAAGTCATTGTTTTGACTCTGCAGCGTGAACTCCGCAATCGTGGCGGGATTGCTCCCACCGACGCCGGCACCGCAGTTGGAATTGGGCGATGCGCCGCAATCGCCGGTGGTGCAATTGGTTCCGTCCGGGTTGCACCCGGTGCGCGCGAAGATTCCGCCGCTCCACCATACTTCGGAGGGAATCGTGGTGCTCTGCCACGTCACCGACGCCTGATCCAGGCAAAATTCGGCCCACCCTCCTCGCTTTGGCGGACTCGCGGACTTCGCAAGTTCCCAGGTAAATGGGTTCGCACCACCAGAGTGCGCGACAGGATTGGTGGGGAGCAAGAAATAGCAGAAATTGGTGTTCGTGTTGCACCCAGCGCCTGGACCGCATTGCGCATCTGTCGTGCATGCGCAGTTCAAGCCACCGTTGGTGTTTGGCCCTGTGCCCTGAGCGCTTCCCGGACATGCAAGCGTTCCCTGCTGGGTTCCGCAGCTGCACGCCCCGGTCGTCGAGTTAATGGTATCCGCCGCCGCAAGACAACTGGTGCTCGCGTTGACGACGCAGACGGAACGAAGTGCGCCGCCACCGCCTCCAATCCAAAGGTTCTGTGGGCTGTGATTGCTGATCAGGAGTTCGCGCTGGCTCGATGCGCAGGCAACCTCTGCGGCCATACCAAAGCCCGACGTGGCTAAAAGGATCGAGCCCGCCAGAACAAGAATCGACATGAGTTGAGCTATCGTCCGCATCCCCGCACCTCGCCCCGCCTTGGATTACAGAAGGTCACTTCATGATAACAAATTTTATGTATTTCCGTCAATAATCGTTCAATTAGTCAAAGTTCCGCACCAAAGTAACTCTAACGCTATGGCAGGGTAAGAGCATCGAGTTACATCCGCCAATTCCGCCCATCTCGCGTGTACAGCTGTAAGCGCCGGAAAGAAAATCCCTCAGTATAAGCGGCCGGATCGGCGAGGTATCGAGATGCGGATGGTACTTAAGGGCCACCCTGGTCCCAGCCGAATTGATGTTAAAACTCGTCGCACGCGCGGTTCAGAAATGCTCGGGCTCGCTCGCGCGGCGGCTATCGCGTTCGAGCTGAACCGTCATGTGCCGGATGTTGAACTTCCGCTCGAGCATCGCCGACATCTCCGACAGCACGCGGTCCTGATCGGCCTCGCGCGTGACCACCGCGTGCGCCGAGAGCGCGAACTGGCGGCTCGCCAGGCACCATACGTGAAGGTCGTGGACTTCCTCGGTGTCGCGGACCGCGAGCAGATCGTGGCGCAACTCTTCGAGGTCGATATGCGCCGGTACCGATTCCATCAGGACGTCGACGCCCTCGCGCACCAGGCCCCACGAGCTGTAAAGCACCAGCGCGCCGATCAGCAGGCTTATCAGCGCGTCGGCCTGGCCCCAGCCGAAGAAATACACCAGCGCGCCCGCCAGCATCACGCCGAACGTGCCGATCAGGTCGGATAGCACGTGGACGAATACCGCCCGCACCGCTATCCCCGGCCGCCCCGCTTCGGTTCCGGCCGCGTGCGTCATCCAGGCCGAGAAACCGTTGACGCCCAGACCGACCGTTGCGATCGCGATTACGGTCAGCCCCGCGACCGGCCGCGGATCGCGCAGGCGCTCGACGGCCTCGAACCAGATGAAGATCACCAGCAGCCACAGGAAAAGTCCGTTGGCCAGCGCGCCCAGGATTTCGGCGCGCAGGTAGCCGTAGGTTTTGACGCCGCTCGCCGGCCGCGTCGAGATCCATAGCGTGAGCAGCGCGAGACAAAGCGCGGCGATATCGGTCAGCAGATGGACCGCGTCGGAAATCAGCGCGAGGCTGTCCGCGTAGTACCCACCGATGAATTCGGCGACGCAATAGAGCGCCGTCACGGCGAGCACGATCAGCAGACGATTTCGATCCGCCGTCACCTCATGCCGCATTTCATCGAGTTGCACGAAACTCGCACGCCGGTCGGACGATGCCGGATGTCACGCGCGCGGTACGGCGGTCATCGATACGCCCGCGTAGCCCCCGACGGCCGGGGCAGGTTCAATCATACTGGCAGCTTCAATCATACCGGATAAGCGAGAAGCATTGGACGGGCGCGATGCGCTCGCGCCCGTGGAGCGCGGCCAATTCGATCACGAAGGCGCAGCTCACGATCGTGGCGTTGAGTTTTTGCGCAAGCCGCACCGTGGCTTCGGCCGTGCCGCCTGTCGCCAGCAGATCGTCGACGATCAGCACACGCGCGCCGCGCACCAGGGCGTCTTCATGGAGCTGGAGCCCGGCGCTGCCATACTCGAGGTCGTAGCTTTCGCCGATCGTGTGAAAGGGCAATTTGCCCGGCTTGCGCGCGATTGCCAGCCCCACCCCGAGGCGGTAGGCCACCGGCGCGCCGACGATAAAGCCGCGCGACTCGACCCCGAGCACCGTGTCGACCTTGCCCAAAAACGGCGCCGCCATCATATCGACCATCGCGGCGAAGGCGCGCGCGTCGCCGATAAGCGGAGTGATGTCGCGAAACATGATCCCCGGCTTGGGAAAGTCCGGCACGTCACGCACGAGTCTTCGCAGTTCGTTCAATTCCATCATTAAATGTTGTGCCCGGCGCATTCGGTGCGCGGGTTCGGCTAAAGATACTAGGAGGGACCGTTGCGGGCAAAGGTCACGATGGGCGAAGGGCCCGGCGGTGCAAGATAGCTCAGCGGATTGTAGGCGTGATTGTCGTAACGGACCTCGAAGTGGAGGTTGGGGCCGGTGGTCCGTCCGCTGGTGCCGACTTCCGCGATGCTCTGGCCGCGCGCGACAGGTGAACCCTCGCTTACCAGAATGCGCGCGTTGTGGCCGTAAACCGTCGCGTAGTTGTCCGAATGACGGATGATAACCGTGTTGCCGTAGCCGTTGAGCCTTCCCGCAAACGCCACTACGCCGGCGTCGGCGGCGTGCACCGTCGTGCCGGCCGGCGCCGCGATGTCGATGCCCTGATGCATCGCGCCGTGCCGCATTCCGAAGCCCGAGGTCACCTTCCCCGACCACAACGGCCACGCGAACTGGCGCGACGCGCGCGGCACGTTCCACATCGCGCCCGAGGCGCTCTCGGCGCCGCCGAGCGAGGCGTAAGTATAAGAACCTGGAATCAGCAGGCTCTGGCCGACCCGGAGGTCGCGCGAGTCGCTCAGATGGTTGGCCTCCAGCAGGCGCTGGACGCTGACGCCGTAGGCGTGCGCGATGTGATAGACGGTTTCGCCGGGGCGCACAACGTGCTCGACCGGCTGCGAACTTCCGCCGTACGCGAGTTGCGGCCTGGAGGGCGCGGAGGACGAGCATCCCGAAAGCATCGAACACCCGACGAGCGCCACTAGGATCGTGAAACCCTTCGACAAACCCTTCGGAATGAGCGAAGCGATCGCGCGCAGTGGGGCGGCCGTAACGATCGACGGCGCCCACGCGCACGCCGCCGTATCGACTCTGCTCTCGCTTGCGACGTCTGCCACTACCACTTGCACTACCACAACCGCTCCGCCACTGCTCGTCCTAGGGCTTGGCGCCGCGCGCCGCCGTCTAGCGAATCATTGCGTCTTGAATCCGTAGCGGCCGGTCATCTTCACGAACCGGCATTCGCCGAAATATTCCTCGCACCAGGCGTCGTTGCGCCGGCTGATTCGCACCAGGGTTTGCAGGTCGTCTTCGCCGATCGGCGCGACCAACCGCCCGTCAGACTTGAGTTGATCGAGCAGCGGACGCGCGATTCCGGGCATCGCGGCGGTTACGACGATCACGTCGAACGGCGCCTCCTCGGGCCATCCCTCCGATCCGTCGCGGCAAGTCAGATGCACGTTGGCGATTTCGAGGGCTTCAAGGCGCGCGCGCGCCCGCTCGTACAACGCGGGAAGGCACTCGACCGAATAGACGTCGGCGGCCAGGCGCGCGAGGACCGCCGCCGCGTAACCGGAGCCGGTGCCGACCTCGAGCACGCGCTCGACGCCGGTTAGCCGGGCGACCTCGCACATCAGGGCGACCATGTAGGGTTGCGAGATCGTTTGCGCGGCGCCGATCGGCAGCGGCTCGTCGTCGTAGGCCTGCGCGGCGTACTCGGCCGGGATGAAGCGGTCGCGCTCGACCATGCGCATCGCGGCGAGCACGCGGGAGTCGCGGATACCGCGGCGCTCGAGTTGCTCGACCACCATCCGTTCGCGAGCTTGCGCCAGGTCGTCCATCGTCAGCCCATCATCCGCCACATCGTCCGCCCCGTCATCGCCCCGTGATTATAGCTTTCGCTGATACGTCATTGTAGGCCGTCTACTGGCGCGCCGGACCGTATCCGGTGGCAAATCGGATGGCACTGTACTAAAGCTGGATTTTGCGCGGGCGGACCGGTTGGGGCATCGACGGTGCTGCGGACGCCACGAATACAACCTGGAGAAAAAATCTCAATGGCAGAGAAGGAATGGACCGAAGAGAAGGTCCGCGTCGGGGGCACGGAACTGGCGATCATCAAGGGCGGGAAGGGCAAGCCGCTGCTGCTCCTGCACGGCGAACTGGGATGGCCGGGATGGACGCCCTGGAACTCCGCGCTGGCCAAGGAGCGCACGCTGATCGCGCCGATTCATCCGGGCTTCGGGAAGACCGCGATGGCCGACTGGATCATGAGCATCCGCGACCTGGCCGGCTTCTACCAGCGCTACGTGCGCGAGCAAAAGCTGGGGCCGGTCGACGTGCTCGGTCACTCGCTCGGCGGCTGGATCGCGGCCGAGATGGCCGCCGCCAACCCGGCTCAGTTCAGCAAAATGATCCTGGTCGCGCCGGTCGGCGTCCGTCCGCCCCAGGGCGAGATCATGGACATGTTCACGGTGACCGCGCGCGTCTACCTGACTCGCGGCGCGGCTGATCCGCAGAAGCCAGATTTCACCAAACTGTTTGGCGGCGAACAAACGCCCGAGCAATACGAGGCATGGGAAGAGGCGCGCGCCGAGACCGCGCGGCTCGCGTGGGCGCCTTACATGTTCAATCCAAGCCTGCCGCATCTGCTCGAGAGTATCGACGGGCTGCCGACGATGCTCTTGTGGGGCAAGCAGGACCCGGTGGTGCCGCTCAGCGCGGCCGAAGTTTATCAACGATCGATCAAGGGATCGAAGGTCGTGACGATCGACAATTGCGGACACTATCCCGGAGTCGAGCAGCCGGCCGAATTTCTAAAGCAGGTGCGCGCGTTTTTGGGCTGAGGTTTTCCGGAGAGAAGCCGCGATGCACATAAGATGGTTTACCCAAGGCGCATCGAGGCCGCGCTGACCATCCACCGGGTGACCATCGCTGGGCCGTCGAGCACCGGAGTTCAGGCGCCTGCGCCACGCGGTCGAGACTGACCGCACCCGTTACGCGCCGCAATGCCCGGCAGTAATTTTGCGACCACGCCGCAGGTTATCTCCCGCGTTTTTGCCCAGTGATGATCAAGGAATATGTCAAGTCCGTTGTCGGCGACCCCTGACTCTCGGGTGCGAGATTCAGGTCTGACACCTCGAATTCGCATTCGACCGGCTGCTGCTGGTGCTCGCGCTTTAGTCCGAGCGAAGTCAACAGAGCATCCCAAGGCCGAACCCTTGGAACATACTTCTGGTCCAGAACCACATCACCGGTCCAGTAGTTGATGGAACCGACTCTCTTGGTTTCGGACCACATCTGACCCGAGCCGTTGTCCCGAATACCGAAGTTGTGGTCTGTGCCCGGGAGGCCGTAAATCCGCACTGACCCTGGGGTGATGTACTTCCGCACCATGGGCCACCATCGCAATAAAAAGCTTAAGGTCTAAGATTGATCTGAGCGAAATGCAGGCCGTGATTCAATAGCAGCTCGGGGTCGGCTGCGGATGCGTGGTGACCGTCTCCAAGGGGCGCAGGAGTGCCCGCCAATAATTGAGCGGTGTTGTTCTGGATGGCCTGTGAGGGCGCGGGCGGGGTCGGCAGTCGGCGCGAGCAGCGCTCAGCTTACAGTCAACGATTTGCTGCCAGTGCTGTTGCAGCGGCGCAACTGGGAATCGGCACCCAACTGACGTAGCTAGGTTTCGCGACTGAAAGAATTTATTAGCCTCTGCATGCAGCTTGGCACGTTGAATGCGTTCGACAGAAACCATATGACAATCGAGACCCGAATCCGGGCTGCAATCGACCGCGTCCGCGAGCAGTCGTCGAGCATACCTGACATAGACCAACTGTTTGTCTCGCTGAAAAGCGGCTTCCCAGAAATAGGGATCGTCAATGACAACGCCGAGGGCGAACGCGCCTGCATCGCGCTCATGCTCTTGACACTGAAGATGCTGATGCCGGAATGCAAAACCATCATGGAGACGTTCGCCAAAAAGCGAAACTCCAAGACCGCGAATGCAGCGCCCAAAGAGTCGCGAGTAATTTCACTACACCGGGGGGCAGACAGAACCTGGAAGCACAGGTTGTTTGACGAACAACACAAGCGCGCGGCCGAGTTGATCACCCTGTACGAGGAATCTGTCGCACCCACGAAGGATGAAGATCAATTTCTCGTGCGAAGCGGCTTGGCGACGCGGGCCGACTTTATCGAGGCGCTGGCGTGCGAGTCCGATTCGTCGTGCATCGTCGATTTGAAACTTTGGCTGGATCGGCTGGAGCCGCATTGGCGCAACCATCCGAAAATGACCTTCGTCGAGGCGCAAGCGTTGTGGGAGACAGACCAGCGTTGTCTGGTGCAGAATTGCAGCACCCCGACGGACGCGAGGAATGAGAGCAGCGCGAGCGCCACGGCATAGCGGCCTTCATCGCCTATTTTTCCTTGAAGCGGGGATCGTCGATCGACAGATACCAACATGAGAAATACATAATTTCATCGCTTCTCGAACTTTCGGCACCTATTTGGGTTTGGGTGTTTTTCGTAGTTCAGTAGCGCATTTTTATCCGCATCCCCTATATTTTCATCGCTCGCATTGCTCGCCTCACCGCGTTAATGACGCGATTGACGATCCTTGAGCTTTTCGAGTGTCCACAAAGTGTCCAGACTCAGCCGACACGACGAGATGCCTGAGTCTACCTGGCGCGAAAGATTCCCCTTGAAATTCCAACCCGAATGACGTGAGATGAGCCGAAAGAAGGGGACCTGCCGTGCACATAATGTGGTTTACCGAGCGGGCGTATCATCACGTGCCCGAGGACGAGGTGCTGAAACTGCGCAGCTTCTTCGGCGTGCCGAACAGGTTTTTCGATCCGCAAAAAGGCGCGCAGCTTCTCAACCAGTACCTCGACGAGAAAATCTATAGCGACGAGCTTGGCACCTTCGACGGCGTGATGCTCAACGAGCATCACGGCACGCCCTTCTGCATGGGCGCGGTGATGGACGTCGAGGCGGCGGTGCTCGCCAAGTGCACCAGCAAGGTCAAGATCGTGCTGCTCGGCAATCCGCTGCCGGTGGTCGCCAACCCGGTGCGCCTGGCCGAGGAACTGGCGATGATCGATCTCATCTCGGGCGGGCGGCTGGTGCCCGGATGGGTCCGCGGCGCGGGCAGTGAGCAGCTCGCCAACAACGCTAACCCGGCCTACAACCGCGAATACTTCGAAGAGGCACACGACCTCGTGATCGCGGCTTGGACCCGGCCCGGCCCGTTTCGATGGGAAGGCAAGCACTTCAATTTCCGTTTCGTAAATCCGTGGGTGCTACCGTTGCAAAAGCCGCATCCGCCAATCTGGATCCCGGGCCTCATCAGTCCCGAGACGGTGCGCTGGTGCGCCGAGCATCGCTACCCCTACGTAGCGCTGGCCACGATGCTCGAGCCGACGCTCGAGATGTGGCGGATGTACACCGACCGCGCGGCGGAGATGGGCTATCAGGCGGGGCCGGAGAATTTCGGCTACCTGCAGCCGATCTTCGTGCACGAGACCGACGCGAAGGCGGACGAGATGGCCCGCCACTTCCTCTATGGCGGCGGTTTCTCGCACTTCGCGCGGCCCGAATGGATGTTTCCGCCGGGCTACAACTCGAGGGCCGCGACCAAGCGGCTCTCGACCCTGTACGCCAATCCGAACACGCCCGGACTGTCGTTCGTATCCCAGGATCACACCGAGGACCTCGACGCGCTCCGCAAGACAATCCACGCGGCCTACGACGGCTCGAAAGAAACTTTGCAGATGATCGCGGGGACGCCCAAGACGGTGATCCCCAAGCTCAGGAAGGTGCTGTCGGTGTTGCGGCCGGGAATTTTCTCGTTCTGGCTCGACGGTCCGGCGCCGGCCAAGGATCGGATGACCTGTCTCAAGCTCCTGGGCACCGAGGTCATCCCGCAAATGCGCGAGATCGGCAAGGAGCTGGGGCTTACAGGCCCGTTCGAGCGCCCGCCCGGGTCGGTGCCGCTGGGCCCGTCGGGCAAGCCCGAGTACGTCGGTTCGATGGAGGGGATGGGGGCGTAACCTCGGCGTTTGCGGCGGGCCGTGCGCGATGCGCCGCGAGCGCCTTTGAGATAGAAAATACAGTCAGGAAATGCATCACGCGGCAGAGCTCATTAAGACAGAGACGGAGGGCTTGATATGCATATAATGTATTTCACCGAACGTCCGTACCTTGATGTTCCCGAAGATGAAGTTCTCAAGATCCAGAGCTTCTTCGGAGTGCCCAATCGCTTCTTCGATCCGGTCAAGGGCGCGAAGCTCCTGAACGAGTATCTCGACGACAAGGTGATGGCCGAGGAGCTCGGCTTCGACGGCGTGATGCTCAACGAGCATCACGGCACGCCCTTCTGCATGGGCGCCGTGATGGACATGGAGGCCTCGATCCTCGCGCGCATCACCAAGAAGGTCCGTATCGTGCTGCTCGGCAATCCGCTTGCCGGTGGTGGCGAATCCGCTGCGCCTGGCCGAAGAGCTGGCGATGATCGACATGATCTCCGGCGGGCGGCTGGTGCCGGGATGGGTGCGCGGCGCGGGCAGTGAGCAGCTCGCCAATAACGCCAATCCGGCTTACAACCGCGAATATTTCAACGAGGCGCATGACCTCGTGATCGCGGCCTGGACGCGTCCCGGTCCGTTTCGATGGGAGGGCAAGCACTTCCACTATCGTTTCGTGAATCCGTGGGTGCTGCCGATCCAGAAGCCGCATCCGCCGATCTGGATCCCCGGACTGGTCAGCCCCGAAACCCTGCTGTGGTGCGCCAAGCACAGGTATCCGTATCTCGCGCTCGCGACGTACCTGGAGCCGACGGTCGAGATGTGGAACCTGTACACGCAGGCGGCGGCGAAGGAAGGCTACCAGGCCGGCACCGAGAATTTCGGCTACCTGCAAAAGGTCTTCGTGGCGGAGACCGAGGAGAAGGCGCAGGAGCTGGGCAAGATGGACCTCTACGGCGGCGGGCTCTCACATTTCGCGCGCGGCGAGTGGATGTTCCCGCCGGGATATCTCACCAAGGAGGCGACGCGGCGGATGGCGCGGCAGTTCAGCGACCCGAACAATCCCAACGGTCCCGCGCTGTTCCAGTCGCTCGAAGGCGCAGTCGATGTCGAGGCGCTGAAAAAAGCTGTTTATGCCGGCTACGAGGGCGCGCAGAAGAACAATCAGATCATCGTCGGCACCCCGAAGTCGGTAATTCCCAAGCTCAAGCACATTCTCGACGTGCTGCGGCCGGGCATCTTCGCCTTCTGGCAGAATGACGGCCCGATACCGACCGAGGCGCGGCGCACGAGCATGAGGTTGATCGCGCAGGAGGTGATTCCGCCACTGCGCGAGCATGCGAAAAAGCTCGGCTTGAAGGATCCGTTCGAGCGCGCGCCGGGCTCGACCCCGCTTGGGGCCTCGGGCAAGCCCGAGCCAGTGGCGCATGCGGAGGCGCTGGCGGCGACAGCGTAGGGTTTTGATGCCGCGCGCGATCGCGCGCGCGGCCATGCTGACAAAGGCGGCGATGCGCGCTCCGGCGGGGGCGCGCATCGCCGGCTGCGTTTTTGTGCCGGCCGGGTGACCGGGCGTGGCCCGCAGCGCCGCGCGGGTGTCTTAAAGCATCGGAGCCCGGCATAATGAACATTTCGGAAACCCGAACCCGTGCAAATTGGACGGTTATGTTGTTTCGTAAAGCAGTCCTGTACGCGATCGCGCTTGCGCTCGTGCTGTCAGGCGCCTCGGCGCCGCCCGCTCACGCGATCGACTTTTACGAGATCCAGATTTATTCGACCGAAACCGATCCGCTGGGCCATCTGCAACTGGAGCTTCACTCGAACAGCGTGACCACGGCCACCGGAACCGAGGCCCATCAACAGATCGTCCCGTACCAGATTCACGAGACGGTGGAAGCGACCTACGGAATTCTGCCGTGGGCTGAGATCGGCCAGTACTTCGCGACGGCGCGACTCGACAATGGCAACTACGAATATGCCGGATCGCGGAGCAAGTTCCATTTCGGGGTGCCCCAGACGGCGGATTGGCCGGTCTCGCTGGGCGGCAACCTCGAGTTGGACTACATGCGGCGCGCCGCGGAAGAGAATCCGCTGACGCTCGAAATGCGCCCGATCGCCGAGACGCATCTCGGCAAGTTCACCCTGATCGGAAATTTCGCGTTCGAAAAGCCCTTCAGCGGGCCCGGAACCCATAAGGGCGTAACCTTCGAGCCCTCGGGCGAGGCCGAATACGAGAAACTGCTTTGGTGGCTGTCGCCGGCGGTCGAATATTACGGCGATATGGGCGCCGTCAGCGATCTGCCCGGCGTCCAGCATCAGCAGCACTTTATCGTGCCGGCGCTCAATTTCGACTTCCTCGACCAACTGGAGCTGAATCTTGGGGTCGGGTTCGGGCTTACGCAGACGAGCAACGGGACCTTCGTAAAGTCGATCGTCGGCTGGACTTTTTAGACGCTCGGCGCTTCGCTTCCGCCAGGCGCTCGGGGCTCGCTTCCGCCAGGCGAGGATTCGGCGACCGGCAGAAGGGTCGGGCTGTCGATACGGCTTGCGCGCGAACATCGGAAGGCTCAGACTCAGCCAGACATTTGTTCCGCTCGGAACATCTGGATCTTGAAGGGAGCGTGGAATGATGACGCTTAAGCACCGAGGCTGGTCGTCCTGGCTTGGCTGTTGGCTTAGTTGCTGCCTCGTAGCGGTCTTATGGACCAGTGGCCATTCATTCTCGGTCGCCTGGGCACAGGACGAGGCTCCGGAAGAGGCTGCTCCGCCGGAGGCGGCCGCGGCTCCCGAAGCCCCCGAAGCGCCGACTCCGCTTTCAAGTGACGAACTCGACCAGTTGGTAGCGCCAATTGCGCTGTACCCGGACGCGTTGGTCGCTCAAATTCTGGCCGGCTCGACCTATCCAACCGAGGTCGTCGAAGCAGCTCGCTGGCAAAGCGCAAACCCCGGCCTTAGCGGGGCTGACCTGGCGTCCGCCGTCGATAGCCAGAATTGGGACCCCAGCGTCAAGGCACTGACCCAGTTCCCGTCGGTGTTGGCGAACATGAACAACAGCCTCGAGTGGACCTCCGCGCTTGGACAGGCCTACTACTATCAACCCCAAGACGTCCTGAACGCGGTTCAAGTGATGCGCCGACGAGCGCTCGCCGCCAGGACGCTGGTGAACACGCCTCAGCAAAGTTATGTCGATCAGGATGGCATGATCCTGATTCAGCCGGTCAATCCCGATGAAGTTTATGTTCCCCAGTATAATCCTGGTGTTATCTACGGCGCCCCGGAGCCGGTATATCCAGGATACTCAACCGGAGAGATGGTCGGCGCCGGAGTGCTGGCGTTCGGTGCTGGGGTGGCGGTGGGTATGCTCGCGAGCCAGGACTGGGGATGGCATCGTTGGAATACCGACTGGCACCACCATGATGTGGTTTATCAAAATAGAGCGTACGTCTCGAATTCCAACACCTTTTCCCCTGCCGGTGGTTATGGTGGAGGAGGAGGACGGGGGCGCGGAGGTAACTTCAATCGTCAGGGCGGAAACAACGCTCCCGCCCCAGGCCGTCCGCAAGGAGGCGGAGGAGCAGGCTACCGAGCCGGCGCGCCCACGAATCGTCCGGCCAATGCGAATGGGCAAATGGCAAATCGCGGTCCGCGCGAGATGGGCGCTCCGGCCGTCGCGGGCCATCCGCCGGGCGGCGCCGGCGTAGGCCACGCGCCGGCCAATCGTCCGCCTAATGCAAATCCCCAGGTGGGCAGCCGCGGTCCGCGCGAGATGGGCGCTCCAGCCCCGGCGGCTCGTCCGGAGGCCGGCGCGCGACCGGCCCGTCCACCCGTCGCGGCGGCGCCGCCACCGGTGCGAAATAACCCCAGGCCGCAGGTCAGCCAGCCCAATCCCTACCGAGGTTTTGCCAAGGCTCCAGCTACCGGTCTAAACAAAACCGCATTCGCCAGGATCGCTCCGGGTGGCGAGGCTATAGCGGCGAGCGCCCGCGGCCGGGCGAGCTTGGGCCATGCGGCCGCGCCGCCTCGCCCGGCACCACCGGCTCACGCCGCCGCGCGACCCGCACCGGCTCCACATCCGGCCGCGGCGGCCGCGCATCCCGGCGCGCCTGCGCCCCACAAGCATTGAGCGGAGCAAGGACCTGCAAGCCTGCCCAGACCTGAAAAGACCTGAAGGAGCGACCGCGCAAAGCGTCCCTGCGAAACAGGGCCTACGAATCGAGGAAAGAGCAATGCTTCAAACGAAAGACTATAAGCGGGAAGGCAGCGGCGGCGGGCTAACCCCAAAGGTCTTACTAATCGGCCCAAAGATTTTGCTCATCGGCCTTAAGATTTTGCTCCTCGGATTGATAGTGGGCGGCCTTGGCACTTCGCGGCCGACCTTCGCACAGGAGTCAGGCCAGAAGACCTTCAGCTCGCCTGCCGCCGCCGCCGATGCGCTGGCCACGGCCGCGCAGAAACACGATAAGCAGGAAATGTTGGCGATTTTAGGTCACAGCGGCGAAAAATTGATTTACTCCGGCGACCGGGTTGCCGACAAGGAAAACAACGATCACTTCGTCGAGAAATATCACCAGATGCATCGGTTCGCCGCCACCGGCTCCGGACGAATGATCCTGTACATAGGCGCGGAGAACTGGCCGGTTGCAATCCCGCTGAAAAAGAGCGGCGACAAATGGTATTTCGATACGGCTTACGGCAAACAGGAAGTACTATACCGGCGGATTGGTTCCAATGAACTGAATGTGATCAAGGTCTGCCAGGAAATAGTCAGTGGCGAGCGGGAATACTACGCCGCGTCCCACGACAGCGACTCGGTCCATCAATACGCTGGGAAATTCAGAAGCACTCCCGGAAAGCAGGACGGTCTATACTGGGAAGTCAAATCAGACGAGCCGGAAAGTCCGCTGGGTCCATTGGTAGCCGAGGCCGCCAGTGAAGGCTACGGACATCACGCCCATCATGCCGCGGGAAAACCCCGTCCTTTCCACGGCTACGTTTACCGGCTATTGACCCGGCAAGGGGCCGCTGCGTCTGGCGGCGCTAAAGACTATATCGTCGACGGCAAGATGACGGGCGGATTCGCGCTGGTTGCTTATCCGGTGCGCTATCGCGACTCCGGAGTGATGACCTTCGTAGTCAATCAGGACGGCCAGATCTATCAGAAGGACCTAGGTCCGCGAACTCGCCAAATCGCTTCCGAGATGACGGAATATAATCCGGACGACACCTGGCAGCCGGTCGAAGGAACCGAGAATACGAACGTCGCTGATGTCAAAGGATAAGGTACTCGGGAGCTCTCGCCAGGTTATCTAGTCCTCGCGGTTTGTGAGAGCCAGTTCCTTGTACATCACGGTGGTGGCCTCCAATTCAGGGGAATCCGGCCGCCGTGCATAGCGCGGGATCACGCCGACCGGGACATAACCGATCGACAAGTAGAGCGGCTCCGCAAAAGCACCGGTGACCGTATCGAGTGTAATCAGGCTGCGCCGCGCTTCGCGTGCCTGCTCCTCGAGAGCGAGCATGAGCGCTCGCGCAATCCCGCGGCGCCGCGCCTTTGGATGCACCAGAAGCTTCCTGACTTCCGCCCGATGGGGCTGGTTGGGAGGCGTGACGAGATCGAGTTGAACCGTGCCCACGATTTTTTGCTCCGCGTTGCGGGCGACGAGAACGTAGCAGCTTCCTGCCTTAACCGCCGGCAGAACCTTATCGTGCCAAAACGCTAGCGCGTCCTCGCGCGAGAACGGGAGCACGAAACTGACGCTGGCGCCGGCATGAACGCATGCGTGCAGCACGTCGCCGAGCATCCCGAGATCTTCGGCTAGATGCGATGGATCCGGACGCCAACGCTCGATACGAATCTGCTCGGTCGTTGTCATCGACTACCGTCAATCGACTTGTCGTCAGGGCCACCGTCACGGATGCATGCGCCGCGCCGCGCGCCCTTGGCGCGCTAGGCCTTTTTCTTTGCCGCCACGCGCGGCCGCCACTGCACGAAGGAGCGCATGTCGATCGAAAACGTCCACGCGCCGCGCGGCTGATTGATCAGATGCACGATCTCGTTGCAAATCGCCGAAGGCGGCACGAAGTGTGACGGGTCCGCCTCGGGCGCCGCCTCGCGCACGCGCGGGCTGTCCACCGCGCCGTCGACATCGAGGGTCGCCGAATGGATGCCCAGGTGCATGTACTCGTAGGCGACCGACTCCGCGATCGCGTGCTGCGCGACCTTGGAGGCAGTGTAGGCCGAGTACATCGCCGGCCCGCCGCGAGTCTCCGATCCCAGCACGAAGATGATCGTCCCGCCGCCGCGCGCCGTCATCTTGCCCACCACCGCCTGGGTGCAGAAGAACGGCCCGTAGGTGTTGACCTTGAGCTGAAAGTCGAAGTCCTCTTCGGTGATCTCCTCGAAGCGCTTGCGCAGGTAAGCGCCGGCGTTGTTGATCAGCACCGAGATCGGACCCAACTCGCGCTCCACCGCTTCGACCGACGCCAGCACCTGCTCGCGCTTGGAAACGTCCGTCGGCGTCACCAACGCCTTACCGCCGGCCTTGACGATAAGCTCGGCCGTCTCTTCGAGCTGCGACTTGGTGCGCGCGATGAGTCCACAGGCATAGCCCTCGCGGGCCAGGCGCTGCGCGATGTCGCGTCCGATTCCCCGTCCAGCTCCGGTAATCAATGCTACTTTGGGTTCTGACATGGCGCGCATCTTAGCCGAGCCCGTTCCCGCTGGAAACCCGCGGCGCGGCTAAAATTGCATGCGGGAACCGCCGGTTCTCCCATGGGGTTGGTTTTAATAGGCAGCGCGCGCAGCCAGCGGAGGCGGCCGAGGCGAGCACGATAATTGTTCCTAACAATGTTCTCCGCGCATAGTTGCGCGATGCCTTGTCGATTTGCTGAAGTGGGTGATAGCCTTGGCGTAGCCCCTGGAAAAACCAGGTGATGTTATGAAATTTTACGGCGCAACCAAACGGCGTAGCACGGTCGCGGTCAGGCGGCGCGCCTCGGTCGCGGTTACAGCAGTGGCCGCGACTTTTGCCCTGATGTTCGCGGCCGTCATGGCCGGCACGTCGCAGGCCCAGGATGCCAGCAAAGGGGATTCCTCTTCTGGCGATTCCTCCTCTTGGGAGCGGGTCGATAGCGTCCTGGTCCTTCCCCCGGTCTACCAGGCAAAGGGCAAGTCGGATCCGGCCGACGCCTGCGCTGAAGACTGTTCGAATTTGCCGAATCTGAGCGACCCCGGTATCGGCGAATCCCCATCAGCCGTTGCCGGTACCGCGGACAATCCCGAGAATGCGAGCGCGGGAACTGCCGACGACCCAGCCGCCAACGAACCAGATGACGGAACGGCAGTGGACGGATCGACGCCTGGTGGATCAGGCTCGCAAGAACAGCAGGCCGCTGCCGGCGATGACCAGCAGAGCGCCGACAGCCTCGACCCTTCGATTGGATCCCCTCAGGACTACCAGGAGCAGCAGGAAGCGCAGGAGCTTGGCAACTATGGCATCGTCCAGGCCCCGGCGGTGATCGTCGGAGCGCCGGCCGGACTCTACTATCTGTCCGGGGACTTCCGTTCCGGCAGCGACGGGGCTCGCTCCCACGCGATCGCTGCCGTCGTCGCCGGCCTTCATTCCGCAGCCCAGGATGGTGCCAATGCCGTCGATTGTGCCCCGCGGAGTCCCGGGAACCATGGGAGCCTTCGCCGGAGGGTTTCACGGCGGGTTCGCCGGAGGCTTTCACGGAGGCTTTGCCCCAATGATGGGATTCCACGGCGGATTCGGACACAGGTAGGCGCGTGAATTTTAGGCTACTGTCGTGAAACCTCGGAACCATTCATGATGGTAGCGCGATGCTGGTAGCAATCGACGTTGGCAATACCGACACGGTAATCGGAATTTACGAGGGCGACCGCCTGCGCAATCACTGGCGGCTCTCGACCAAGGCCGAGCGCACCACCGACGAGCATGGGGTGATGATCGGCGCCCTCCTGCAAAGTGTCGGGCTGGAGCCACCGCTGCGCCCCGAGGGCGTGGCGATCGCGTGCGTGGTGCCGCCACTCAACCGTACGATGGAAGACCTGGCGCGTCGTTACTTCCAGCGCGAGCCGCTGATCGTCGGTCCGGGAATCAAGACCGGGATGCCGATCCTGTACGAAAATCCCAAGGAAGTCGGCGCCGACCGTATCGTTGACGCGGTAGCGGCCTACGATCGCTACGGCAGCGCATGTATCGTGGTCGACTTCGGCACGGCAACCACTTTCGATTACGTCACCGGGCGCGGCGAGTACGTGGGCGGCGCGATCGCGCCGGGGTTGGGAATCTCGATGGACGCGCTGGTCAAGCACGCCGCCAAGCTTTACGAGGTCGAACTGGTGCGCCCTCGCGAGGCTGTCGGCCGCACGACTATCGGCGCGATCCAGTCGGGGCTCATCTTCGGCTACACGGCGCTGGTCGACGGACTGGTCGACCGTATCGAACAGGAACGGGGCGAGCACGCGCACGTGATCGCGACCGGCGGCTTGGCTGACCTGATCGCGCCCGAGTCGAAGACGATCGAGGTGGTCGACGAGTTTCTCACGCTGAAGGGATTGCGCCTGATCTTCGAACGCAACCGGCGCGCGCCCGCACCCTATGGGCCGGGCGGCGCGAGAGACACCTGATGGCGAAGCAGCAGCGCGTCGTCACCGATTCGATGATCGGGCTCAAGCTGCCCGACTTCGCTCGGCACTCCGATCGCGTAGCGACCGTGCTGGGGCACAACCCAGGTCCGTTCACCGGCCCGGGCACCAATACCTATATCGTCGGTGTGGGCCGCCGGCCGATGTTGCTCGACACCGGTGCGGGTGTGCCGATTTACGAAGAGCTGCTGCCGCATGCGCTCAAGGAGGTCAGTTCCACTGGCGAACTCGAACGCGTGGTGTGCACTCACGCGCACGCCGACCATATCGGCGGCATTCCGCAGGTGCATCGCCGCTTCGGCGAGCTGGAAGTGCTCAAGAAGCCGTGGCCGGGCAAGGACGAAGTCGCCGGCGCGCCGATTCGCGCGATCGAGGATGGCGCGATAGTCCGAACCGAGGGTGCGACGCTTCGCGCGATCCATACGCCGGGCCATGCGCCCGACCATCTTTGCTATTATCTCGAAGAGGAGAGGGCGCTGTTCACCGGTGACGTGGTCTTGGGCGCCGGCACCACGGTGATTCCCGATGACACCGGGGATCTCGGACAATACATGGCCTCGCTCCGCCGGCTGCTGGAACTCGACCTGGCGCTGATCTATCCTGCGCACGGCCCGGTGATCCGCAATCCGCGGCAGAAGATCGAGGAGTACATCGCGCATCGCGAACTGCGCGAGCGCCAGGTGCTCGAGGCGCTGGCCGGCGGCGAGCCGCTGGAACCGATGCAGATCGTCAAGAAAATTTACGTCGACGTGCCCGAGTATCTGCACGCCGCAGCCTCCAATTCAGTGCGCTCGCATTTAAAAAAGCTCCGCAACGAGGGACGCGTGGTAGAGCATGAGAGCCGCTGGAGCCTCAACTAGACCGGCGCGCTTGCCGCTGGTGCGCCGTGCCGCAACTTTCCCCACGATATTGCCGGCCTTGGCGGCCGGGCTTATTGCGCTCGGCGCAATAAGCCCGGCGCGCGCCCAGGACGAGGCGCCCGTCGGCCCCTCCGCCACGATTGGCGCGCTGAGCGCCGCCCACGAGGCGGCGGCGCCCAGCGCGCCGACGCGCGTCCCCACGCCTGCCGACGAACCGGAAGTCACGCTGGTGCCCACGACACCGGCCGACGCGGCCGCGGCACCAGCCGCGACCGCCGCGCCGGCGGCTGACGCGCCAGCGCTCGCGGCATCGGACGGAGGCGCCGACGCGAGCGCCGCGGCGGTTCCCGCCTCGGCGGCCTCGGCTGGCGCAGTCGCCGCTCCGGGTGGGGCCGGCACACCGGCCCCACCCGAAGCGGCAGCGGCCACCCCGACTCCGGCCGCAGCGCCGCCGCCCGCTGAAGCCTCGGCGCCCGCCGGCGGCCCCAGGACTTTTCTCATCAACGACGGCGCGCCCCCCGGGGCGACGCCTTCCGGATGGACTCCGGTTGCGCCGGACGCGCCCGCCTCGGGCGCGACCGGCGCACCGGCTGCCGCCGCCGCGGCGGCCGCCACGCCGGCTACAATCGAAGCTCCCGCGCCTGGCGAGCAGAACATAACTCCCGATGAGGCGCCGCTGGGAACCACGGTCATTCCGACGGCCTCTCAGCAGCAGGCACTCCAGCCGCCGGCGGCCCCCCAGAGTTCACAGGTCGTCAACTACGAAGCGAATCAGCAGATGCCGCTCAATGAGCCGCAGTTGCACAGCTTGCAGGAGTTCATGAACGAGGGCGTCAATACCTCGCCGCTCGGGGTTGAACTGCAGGAAGGCGCGCGGCGGTCGAAAAACGGCCGCGAGGTCGACGGTCTGCTGGTGGTCGCGTTGCAGCCCGGCAGTCCGGCCGAGCGCGCAGGCGTGCAGGCGGGCCATCGCGAGGCCCACGACGTGCTCGAGGGCGCGGCTGTGGCGGCGTCGCTGGTGTTCCCGCCGGCGGTGCTGGCCGTGCCGGTGATCGAAACCATCCAACTCGGCGAGAACTACGATCTGATCATCGGGGTCGACGGCAACCGGGTCACCAACTTCATGGATTTCCAGGATCAGTTGCGCGAGGCGCAGCCGGGCGAGACCGTCTATCTAAACATCCTGCGTAGCGGCAAACGCCTCCAGGTGCCGGTCGAAATGCCGCAGCCGAGCGCGGCGAAGTTGGAACCGTAGGACCAGGCCGGCAGTTCTGTTTACCGAGGCGCGGATAGTCTCGTGGCTCAGGGGCCGGTTGGTCTTTACTGAAACGTCTTTACTAAAGAGTGACATCGTATTAATAGATCGCTCTCCGTCGAGGCTTAAGCCCGGCGAGACGTTTAGACGAGGCAGCGAAGACTCCGGCAACGGAGCATCGTGGACATAAGGCTTGGGCTAGCGCCTGGATCTTGAAAGGACCGGGACCCCGAACGGCTTGAGCGCTCCTTTAGAGCACGTTTGATGCGGGGTGCCGGTATACGCGGTGGCCCCGCATTTTTGTCCGCGGGAAGTTGACCGGGTATCGCGACCAAAGAGGAAGCCGAACGTGAAAATCATAACCACGCCAGCAGAAATGCAGTGCCGCTCCGACGCGATCCGCGGCGCGAGCAAGCGAATCGCGTTCATACCCACGATGGGCTTTCTGCACGACGGACATCTCAGCCTGATGCGCGAAGGCAGACGGCGGGCCGAAGTCGTGGTGGTTTCGATTTTTGTCAACCCCACCCAGTTCGCGCCCAACGAGGATTTCGGCCGCTATCCGCGCGCCTTCGAACGCGACTGCGAGATGATGCAGGACGTGCCGGTCGATCTGGTGTTCGCCCCGGAGCCGGATGCGATGTATTCGGCGGGCGCGCAGACCTGGGTCGAGGCGCAGGAGATCACCAAGGGCCTCTGCGGGGCGCATCGTCCGGGCCACTTCCGCGGCGTCACCACGGTGGTCGCCAAGCTGTTCAATATTGTCAAGCCGCATTACGCGATGTTCGGAGAGAAGGACTTTCAGCAGTTGCGCGCGATCCAGCGGATGGTCAAGGACGTCAACTTCGATCTCGAGATCGTGCCGATGCCGACCGTGCGCGAATCCGACGGCCTCGCGATGAGCTCGCGCAACGCCTATCTCTCGGCCGACGAACGCAAGCGCGCGCTCAGCCTGAGCGCGGCGCTCGAGGCCGCGCGCAGTGAGTTTGCTGCCGGCGCGCGCGACCCGCGCGCGCTGGTGCGCGCCGCATGCGCGGTCCTCAGCGCGACGCCCGACCTCAGGATCGAGTATATCGAGGCGGTCGACTCGGAATCGCTCGTGTCGATCGCGCGGATCGAACGGCCGGTGGTTGTCGCGATCGCGGCGCACGTTGGCAAGACGCGGCTTATCGACAACGCGGTCTTTGCGCCGCCCGCGGCGTAGCTTCCGGCAGCGCGGGAGCTCCCACGAATTCCGAGCCGCGCGCTCGAAACGAGCGCGCCGGAATCGACCCTCTCCCGACGGCCGCAACCGGCCGTCGGCCTCTCCCAAGACACGGGAGAAGCGTGGAAGACTTCTGAACCTCGACCTCTCCGAACCGGCGGACTTTTCGTTTAGACTTGAAAGCCGTGAGCGAGCAAGTAAATCCCCTCCCGTATCCCGCGGACGCGGCGGCAACCGAGGTGCCGATCCGCGACGTGCGCGACCTGATGCTCGAGGAACTGGAGCAGTTCGTGGTCGCCGCGGACGAACGCGCCTTTCGCGCGCGCCAGGTGATGGGCTGGCTGTGGCAGCGCGGCGCGGATTCTTTCGACACGATGTCGGACCTCGGCACCGGGTTTCGCGCTCACTTAAAGAATCACTTTAAGATCAGTCCGACCCCTTCCGCCGCCGTCGCACGCTCGGCCGACGGCACGCGCAAGCTGCTCGTTGCGCTCGGCGACGGCGAGGCGATCGAAAGCGTGATCATCCCGGCCGGCGAGCGAGTCACGCTGTGTCTGTCGAGCCAGGCCGGATGCGCGATGGCGTGCGAGTTCTGCGCTACCGCACTGATGGGGCTCCATCGTAATCTCACCGCCGCCGAAATTCTGGGGCAAATCGCGGCGGCGCAGCGCGAACTCGCGCCCGGCGAGCTACTGACCAACTACGTTTTCATGGGGATGGGCGAGCCGCTCGCCAATTACCCGCGTCTCGCGCGCGCGCTCTCGATCATGACCTCGGCGTGGGGGATGGGGATTTCGCCGCGGCGCGTGACCGTCTCGACCGTGGGGTTGGTGCCGGCGATGGAACGGCTGCTGGCCGAATTTCCGTCGGTCAATTTGGCGGTCTCGCTCCATGCGACGACCGATGAACTGCGCGACCGCCTCGCGCCGATCAACAAGCGCTATCCGCTCAAGCGGCTTATCGACGCGTGCCGCGGCCTGCCGATCAAGCGGCGCGACCGCGTCACCTTCGAGTACGTGATGCTGGCCGGCGTCAACGACTCGCCCGCCGACGCGCACCGGCTGGTGCGGCTGCTCGGCCAGCTCAAGGCCAAGGTGAACCTGATCATCTTCAATCCGTTCCCGGGCGCGCCGTTTGTGCCGTCCGCGCGCGCCGCGGTCGAGGGCTTTCAAGCGATCCTGCGGCAAGGTAACTTGACCGCTACAATCCGCGAGAGCCGGGGACAGGATATCGCGGCCGCCTGCGGTCAGTTGTACGCGGAGCGGCAATCCGGCTGACGGAACGGGGGGCGCGCGCGATGGGCAAAACCGTGCTGGGTGTGATCGGCGGGAGCGGCTTTTACCAGATGAAAGGGCTCACCGCGGTCGAGCAAGTCGAGCTCACGACGCCGTTCGGCCGCCCCTCCGACCCGTTTTTCCGCGGCAAGCTCGGCGAGTGCGACGTGGTTTTTCTGTCGCGCCACGGCCGCGGCCATCGCCTGATGCCCTCCGAATTGAATTTCCGCGCCAACATCTACGGCATGAAACAGCTCGGCGTCGATCATCTGGTCTCAGTCAGCACCGCCGGGAGCATGAAGGAAGAACTGCGGCCGGGCGACCTGGTGGTACCCGACCAGTTCATCGATCATACCTACAAGCGGCCGGCGAGCTTTTTCGGCGACGGGATCGTCGCCCACGTCTCGCTTGCCGACCCCGTATGCGCGGCGCTCGCGGGCGAGCTTTTCGAGTCCGCCGGCGAAGGCGGCGCAACGGTGCATCGCGGCGGCGTCTATCTGTGCATCGAGGGGCCGCAGTTTTCCACCCGCGCCGAGTCGAATCTCTACCGCCGCTGGGGCGCCGACGTGATCAGCATGACGGCGATGCAGGAAGCGCGGCTCGCGCGCGAAGCCGAGATGTGTTACGCGGCGCTGGTATTGGTGACCGACTACGATTGCTGGCACGAAAGCGTCGCGGCGGTCGATATCGGCGAGATCCTGCGCGTGATGCGGCTCAACGTCGAGCGCGCGCAGGGCGCGGTGGCGATCCTGGCCCGGCGGATCGCGGCGCGCGCGCGCACTTGCGCGTGCCCGAATGCGCTCCGCGACGCGATCATCACCGACCGCGCGGTGATCCCGCCCAAGGTGGCCGCCGATCTGCGGCCGCTAATCGGCAAATACTTGCAGTGAAATCAAACCGGCATTTTCCGGCACAACGAGGAGCGCGATGACGCAGGTCCCGGCGCATTTTCCCCGATGAGCATCGTGGTGGTCGGTTCGGTCGCCTACGACACGATCGAAACCCAGCACGGCAGGGCCGACGAGGTGCTGGGCGGCTCGACCAGTTATTTCGCGCTGGCGGCGCGTTTTTTTTCACCGGTCAGCATCGTGGGCGCGGTCGGCACCGACTTCCGCGCCGACGATATGCGCCTGTTCACGGAACGCAATATCGACGTGCGCGGCCTCGCGCAGCGCGACGGTCTCACGATGCGCTGGCATGGGCGCTATCACGAGGACATGAACAAGCGCGACACGCTCGGACTCGCGCTCAACGTCTTCTCCGATTTCGCCCCCGATCTCCTGCCCGACCAGTGCCGCGCCGACTACGTCTTTTTGGGCAACATCGCACCCGAACTGCAAAGCCGCGTGCTCTCGCAGGTGCAGAGCCCCAAGGTGGTCGCCGCCGACACCATGAACCATTGGATCGAGAACGAACGTCCGGCCCTGATGCGCATGCTTGCGCGCGTCAACATCCTGACCGTCAACGACGAGGAGGCGCGGATGCTGAGCGGCGAGCACAACCTGGTTCGCGCCGGCCGCGCAATTCTCAAGATGGGACCCGACACGCTGCTGGTGAAGCGCGGCGAGTACGGCGTGCTCCAGTTCAGCTCGGGCGCGATGTTCGCGGTGCCGGCCTATCCGCTGGAAGAGGTGATCGATCCCAGCGGCGCGGGCGACACTTTCGCCGGCGGTTTCATGGGCTTCCTCGCGCGCCATGGCCGCGTGACCGAGCCGATCCTGCGCACGGCGGTGGTCTACGGCAGCGTGCTGGCGTCGTTCGTGGTCGAGCGCTTTTCGCTCGAGCGGCTGGTGACCCTGACCTGGGAGGAAATCGACGAGCGCTACCGCGCCTTCATCGAGCTCACCGATTCGCAGTACACGCGATGGAACTCTCGATAGTTGTTCCGCTTTTCAACGAGCGGGATAACCTGGTTCCGCTGCACGAGGAACTCGCGCGCGTGCTCGGCTCCGCCGCTTCCTACGAGATGCTGTTCGTCGACGACGGCTCGACCGACGGCAGCGCCGACGTGCTGCGCACGATCAAGTCCGGCGATACGCACGTGCGCGTCTTTCGCCTCGCGCGCAATTCGGGACAGACCGCGGCACTCGCTTGCGGGCTGCATCAGGCCGCCGGCGACGTGGTGGTCGCGATCGACGGCGACGGCGAGAACGATCCGGCCGATATCCCGCGCCTGCTCGCGAAGCTCGCCGAGGGCTACGACCTGGTGAGCGGATGGCGCACGGAGCGATGGGCGGGCGCGCGGCTTAGCCGCCGCCTGCCGTCGGTCGCCGCCAATCGCCTGATCTCGTGGATGACCGGGGTGCGGCTGCACGACTACGGCTGTACGCTGAAGGCCTACCGGCGCGACCTGGCGCATCGCCTGATGCTTTACGGCGAGATGCATCGTTTCGTCCCCGCGATCGCGGCCGAGCAGGGCGCGCGTATCGCCGAGGTCGAGGTGGGGTTCCGTCCACGCCGCACCGGCAAATCGAAATACGGTCCGGGGCGTATAGTTCGCACTTTTCTGGACCTTTTGACGGTCAAATTTCTCTCGGGTTACTCGACGCGGCCTATTCAGGTCTTCGGCGCGATCGGACTGGTGGTGGGTCTGATCGGCGCGATGTGGACAGCTATACTGGTGTTCGAGAAGATCGTGCTGGGGCGGCCGTTGCACGATCGGCCGGCGCTGTTGCTGGCGATCCTGATGGTAATCGTGGGCGTGCAGTTCATCAGTATCGGGCTATTGGGCGAGATGCTGACGCGCACTTATCACGAATCGCAGGACAAGCCGGTTTACGTAATCAAGGAACAATTCTGAGGTTCCGCAACGAGTTCAGGTCCGAGGATTTGGTAAATAGATGAATATCGCAGTCGTGGGCACAGGCTACGTAGGGCTGGTGAGCGGAACCTGCTTCGCCGAGAGCGGCAACGAAGTCATCTGCGTGGATATCGACGCCGCGCGTATCGAGCAACTCACCGGCGGGCAGGTGCCGATCTATGAGCCCGGGCTCGAAGAACTGGTGCGGCGCAATATCAAGGAAGGCCGCCTCAGTTTCTCCACCGAACTCAAAATCGCGGTCAGCGCCGCGATGGTATCGTTCATCGCCGTCGGCACTCCGATGAGCCAAAACGGCGCGGCCGACTTAAGCGGCGTGATGCGCGCCGCCGAAGAGATCGCGAAGGAGGTCGCCGGCTACCATATCATCGCGATCAAAAGCACCGTGCCGGTTGGCACCAACGATCGCGTGCGCGAGATCGTCGCCAAGGCCGCGAAGCATCGCGTCGACGTCTGCTCGGTTCCCGAGTTCCTCAAGGAGGGCTCGGCGATCGAGGACTTCATGCGGCCCGACCGCGTGGTGATCGGCTCGGCCAGCGAGCAGGCGACCGCGATCCTGCGCGAATTGCACGGCGCCTTCCTGCGCACCGACAACCCGGTGATCGTGATGGACCCGCGCTCGGCCGAGCTGACCAAGTACGCCTCCAACGCGATGCTCGCGATGCGCATCTCGTTCATCAACGAGATGGCGAACCTGTGCGAGGCGGTGGGCGCGGAAATAAACGACGTGCGGCGCGGGATGGGCGCGGATCGGCGAATCGGCTCGCAGTTTCTCTTTCCCGGAGCCGGCTACGGCGGCTCGTGCTTTCCCAAGGACGTGCAGGCGCTGGTCCATAGCGCCGCCGAGCACCGCCTCGACTTCGCGCTGTTGCGCGCGACCGACGAGGTCAACGTGCGCCAGAAGCGGCTCATCGCCGAGCGCGTCAAGCAGCACTTCGGCCCCGACCTTCACGGCCGCAGCTTCGCCGTGTGGGGCCTGGCCTTCAAGCCGCGCACCGACGATATGCGCGAGGCGCCGTCGCTCACGGTGATCGAGGAATTGCTGGCGGCAGGCGCCAGCGTGCGCGCCCACGATCCCGAGGCGCTCGCGAGCGCGCGCCTCGTCTTCGGCGATCGTATCACCTATCACGAGAACAACTACGAGACCCTGGCCGCTGCCGACGCGCTGATCATCCTCACCGAATGGCCCGAGTTCCGCCATCCCAACTTCCAGCGTATCCGCACGATGCTGAAATCGCCGGTCATCTTCGACGGGCGCAATCTCTACGATCCGGCGCTGATGAAAGCGCTCGAGTTTCGCTACTACTCGATTGGCCGCCGGCCGATCTAGCCGCACGGGGGAAGAATTCGGATGCGAATACTGGTCAGCGGCGGAGCCGGCTTTATCGGCTCCCATACGGTTGACGCGCTGGCGGCGCGCGGCGGTCATGAAATCGCCATCATCGACGATCCTGTCGGCTGGCAAGCGCGACCAGGTCAACCCGCGCGCGCGCTTTTACCAGACCGACCTGCGCGACGCGGCTGCTGTGCGCGGCGTAATCGAGCGCGAGCGGCCCGAGGTCCTGGTGCACCTGGCGGCGCAGATGGACGTGCGGCGCTCGGTCGCCGATCCGGCCTTCGACGCGCAGGTCAACCTGGTCGGGTTTCTCAACCTGATGGAGGCCGGGCGCGAGCACGGTTTGCGGCGCGTGGTCTTCTCCTCCACCGGCGGCGCGATCTACGGCGAGCAGGAATGCTTCCCCTGCGACGAGGAGCATCCGCAGCGCCCGGTCAGCCCCTACGGCATCGCCAAGCTGGCGACGGAGAAGTACCTGTTTTTTTACCGCGCGCAGTATGGGATCGATTACGTGGCGTTGCGCTACGCGAACGTTTACGGCCCGCGCCAGGACCCGCATGGTGAGGCCGGCGTGGTCGCGATCTTCTGCGGACGCATTCTCGAGGGCCGCCCGGTGACGATATATGGCGACGGCGGACAGACTCGCGACTACGTATATGTCGCCGACGTGGTGCGGGCCAACGTGGCCGCGCTCGAAAGCACCGTGTCGGGCGCTTTCAACGTCGGCACCGGGGTCGAGACCAGCGTCAATCAGCTCTACGATGCGTTGGCGCGCAATGCGGGCACCAGCCGGGCGGCCGAGTTCGGTCCGCCGCGCGCGGGTGAGCAGCGGCGCTCGGTTATCCTGCCGGAGCGCGCGGCCCGGGAGCTGGGATGGCACCCGCAGGTGGAGTTGTCGGACGGCCTTGCGCAGACGCTGCGGTTCTTTCGCGATCGAGCGGCGCGCTAACCGAATAATGCTATGCTGGGGGTTGGGCCGGCCGCCATCACGGCGGCCGTGTCTTTATAGCCGTATCTTTATAGTTGATCGGTAAATGATCGATTCCGCCAAATGACCGACCCCGCGCTCATCCGCAATTTCTCGATCATCGCGCATATCGACCATGGCAAGTCGACGCTCGCCGACCGCCTGCTCGAGCGCACCGGCGCGCTCAGCAAGCGCGAATTGAAGGAGCAGTTTCTCGACTCGATGGACCTCGAGCGCGAGCGCGGGATCACGATCAAGGCACGCTCGGTGCGGCTCAACTACACGGCGCGCGACGGCAAGACCTACGTGCTCAACCTGATCGACACGCCCGGCCACGTCGATTTCGCCTACGAGGTCTCGCGCAGCCTGGCGGCGTGCGAGGGCGCGCTGCTGGTGGTCGACGCCAGCCAGGGGGTCGAGGCGCAGACGCTCGCCAACGTCTACATGGCGCTGGACCACGGACTCGAGATCGTGCCCGTGATCAACAAGATCGATTTGCCCGGCGCCGACGTCGATCGCACTCGGGCCGAAATCGAGGAGATAATCGGACTCGACGCGACCGGCGCGATCCTGACCAGCGCCAAGGAAGGCGTCGGTATCGAGGAAGTGCTCGAGGCGGTGGTCGAACGGATCCCGCCGCCGCGCGTCGCGCCCGGCGCTCCCACCCGCGGGCTCATCTTCGATAGCTGGTACGACGTTTACCAGGGCGCGATCGGCCTCGTGCGCGTGTTCGACGGCGAACTGCGCCGCGGGATGCAAATCCATCTGATCGGCACCGGCAAGACGGGCGAGGTGATGCGGCTTGCCCACTTCACGCCGTTCGAGGCCGAGGTCGAGCAACTCGGGCCGGGCGAAGTCGGGATGGTCGCGGCCAACGTCAAGACAGTGGCCGACATGCGCGTCGGCGATACCATCACCACAGCCGAGCATCCGGCGACCGAGCCGTTGGCGGGGTTCAAGGAACTCAAGCCGATGGTGTTCGCGGGGCTTTATCCGACCGAGTCCAACCAGTACGGCGCGCTGCGCGACGCGATCGACAAGCTGCGGCTCAACGACGCGAGTTTGATTTTCGAGCCCGAGACCTCGCAGGCGCTCGGCTTCGGCTTTCGCGCGGGCTTCCTCGGCCTGCTGCACATGGAGATCGCGCAGGAACGGCTGGAGCGCGAGTTCGGGCTCAACCTGGTCATCACGGCGCCGACCGTCGCCTACCGCGTGCGCAAGCAGGACGGCGAAGTGCTGATGGTGGACAATCCCTCGCGGCTGCCCGACGAGTCGGCGATCGAGGCGATCGAGGAGCCGTTCATCCTGGCTTCGATCCACGTGCCGCAGGAATACCTGGGCGCGGTGATGAGTCTCTGCGAGGAGCGGCGCGGCGTGCAGCGCGATCTCCGTTTTGCCGGGCGGGGCCGCGCGCTCCTGCACTACGAGATGCCGCTCGCCGAGGTGGTCTTCGATTTTTACGATCGTTTGAAGTCGGTCAGCCGCGGCTACGCCTCGCTCGACTATGAATTTCTGGACTTCCGGGCGGGGTCTCTGGTTAAATTGGATCTGCGGATTAACGGAGACGTGCTCGACGCGCTCTCCATAATCGTGCATCGCGACCGGGCCTACGAACGCGGGCGGGTGCTGTGCGAGAAGATGCGCGAGCACATCCCGCGGCAGATGTTCGACGTGGCCATCCAGGCCTCGATCGGGGCCAAGATTATCGCGCGCGAGAGCGTCAAGGCGCTGCGCAAGAACGTGACCGCGAAGTGCTACGGCGGCGATATCACGCGCAAACGCAAGCTGCTGGAAAAGCAGAAAGAGGGCAAAAAGCGGATGAAGCAGGTGGGTAAGGTCGAAATCCCGCAGGAGGCGTTCCTGGCCCTGCTCAAAGTCGGCGAGTAGGGCGCTTCACCGTGGCTTCTCCCGTTAACCTCCGCAAGGCCGGCCCTGGAGAGACTCCGCCGCTCCGCCCGGTCGAGACCGTCGAGGCCCACGGCTCCGAGCTGCGCGAGTGGACCGAGGCGATCGTCATCGCTTTCATCCTCGCGATCATCCTGCGCACCTTTCTCATCCAGGCCTACAAGATTCCGTCGGGTTCGATGGAGCCGACGCTGGCGATCGGCGACCATATCATGGTCAACAAGATGCGTTACGGGTTGCGGATGCCGGATTCGCTCTTCGGCCTGAACCCGCTGGCGGGCGAGATTCCGTACGGCCATTACCTGGTCCATTTCGCCTCGGTCCATCGCGGCGACGTGGTCGTGTTCGTTTTTCCACAGGATCCGACCAAAGACTTCATCAAACGGGTGATCGGAGTTGGCGGCGACACCGTGCAGGTGAAAAATGGACAGGTGATCCTCAACGGCGCGCCGATGCCCGACCCACACGCGCATTTCGAGGTCGCGCCCGGCGAGCGTTCGCCATACTCGCCGCGCGACAACTATCCTGCGACGACGGTGCCGCCGGGCGAGTTCTTCATGATGGGTGACAACCGCGACCGCAGCTTTGACAGCCGCTTCTGGGGATTCGTGAAGCTCGACCAGGTCGAAGGCCGCGCCATGTTCATATATTGGTCATGGGGTGCTGACAGCCAATCGTTCCTGGGCATACGTTGGAGCAGGTTCGGCAAGGCGGTCAGATAGCGCGGAGCAGGGGGACCATTGCCAGTGTCGGATGAAGCCATTGACCGGGTAGGAGCGCTGCTCGAGCAGCTGGGCTCGCGTTTCGAGCTGGTGCTGGAGGCCGTCTCCGGATTCGGCGGACGGCTGGACGCGGTCCGCGAGGAAATCTTCGGACAATTCACCGAGGTGGGGCGACAAATCCGCTTCCTCTCGGAGCAGATCGCCGAGAACCGCGACGCTATCGCGGGCGTGCGGTCCGACCTCGGCGCCGAAATTGTGCGCCTGGGCGAGACTCTGGGCGCCACCCGGGTCGATTTCCGCGAACAGCTGGGCGCGCTAAGGCAGGCGTTGCAGAACGAGATGGGCGTACGGGCAGCGCAGGCGCGCGACCAGCTCTCCGAGGAAGTCTCGCGCCGTGCCGAGGCGGTCCGCGTACAGCTCGGCCAGGAAATCGACGGGCTGCGCGAGAGCCTGCGCTCCGAAGGCTCACGCCGCGTATCCGCGGCAACGCGCGAGGGCGTCGATCGCGCGATCGGCGACGCCGCCGCCCAGGTCAAGGCCGACGTCGTCGCCGCCGCCGAGTCGATCACCAAGAAGCTCTCGGCCGAGCTCAAGCAGACCAACAAGGCGGTCGCCGATCTGGCGCGCAAGTTCGAGCGCTTCGACGACCGGATCACGATCCAGAGCCGCGACCAGGAGCAGCGCGTGCGCAAGCTCGAACGCGGCGGGGGCGGACGCAAGGCCGGCTAGACACGCGAGTACGCGCTGGTTGGCTGCGCGGCGAGCGCATCGCCCGCGACATTTATCAACAGGCGGCAGGTTATCAACAGGCTAAACGCTATAACCAGACTCGCCTGCGCGACGGTACATGGTCACGCACGTCTGCTTGACCGGCCTATCGACGCCGTTAGAAAATAACTCAGCCTTTAACCCGCCACAGAGAGGGCGGAAAGGGTACGACGATGGAAGTGTATATGTCAGGACTCGGCTGCGCCCGCAGGCGGGTCTTTTTTTGCGCAGCCGCGCCGCGAACGATCCGCAATATCGCCACAAGCGAAGACCGCAGCGGCGATCTATGACCGCGCAGGGAAACTTCAAGCCGGCGCTGGCGCTCGACGCGGCGGCGATCGCGCGCTCGGTCAAGCGGATCGCGCACGAGATCGTCGAGCGCAACAACGGCGCCGCCAATGTCGTCCTGATCGGTATCGTGCGTCGCGGCGCCCGCCTCGCCGAGCGGCTGGCCGAGGCGATGGCCGAAAGCGGCAAGCGCGCGGTACCGGTCGGCACGCTCGATATTTCCTCGTACCGCGACGACGGGCGGGGCGCGCCCGGCGATCCGCGCCTGCTTGGCCGCGACATCCCGTTCGCGCTCGATCGCACGCGCGTGGTGCTGGTTGATGACGTGCTTTACACCGGGCGCACCGTGCGCGCGGCGCTCGACGCGCTGGCCGACCTCGGCCATCCCGAATCGATTCAGCTTGCCGTGCTGGTGGACCGCGGCGAGCGCGAACTGCCGATCCGCGCCGACTACGTTGGCCGCAATATCGAGGCGCCGCGCGACCAGCGGGTCTACGTGCGCCTGGCCGAGGTCGACGGCGTCGACGAGGTCGTGATCGGCGGCGCCAAGCGGGCGGTGGCGGGCTAGGCGCCATGGCACGGCTGGGAAAAAACGACATCGTCTCGATCGAAGACCTGACGACGGTCGATATCGAACGGATTTTCGAGCTCGCCGACTCGTTTGCGACCGGTCTCGAGCGCGGCGAGACGCTCGATCGCGCCCAGGGCCTCATCATGGCGACGCTTTTCTACGAGCCGTCCACCCGCACGCGGCTTAGCTTCGAGTCCGCGATGCATCGGCTGGGCGGCGCCGTTATCAGCTCGCCCGACATGCACGCCTCCTCCGCCGCCAAGGGCGAGACGCTGGCCGACACGGTGCGCGTGGTGGGCGCTTACGCCGACCTGATCGTGGTGCGCCATCCGCGCGACGGCGCGGCGCGGGTCGCCGCCGAATACGCGCCGTGCCCGGTGATCAACGCGGGCGACGGCAGCCGCGAGCATCCCACGCAGACGCTGTGCGACCTCTATATCCTGCGCCGCAAGAAGGGACATCTGCGGGGGCTGACGGTCGCAATCTGCGGCGACTTGAAATTCGGACGCACGGTCCATTCACTGATTTACGCGCTCGCCCGCTTCGGCGCCAACATCGTGGCCGTGCCGTACAACGGGATGAACGTGCCGGACTACGTGCTGGAGCGGATCGCCGCCGAGAGCAAGTACGGACTTTCGACCGTGTCGATGGAAGAGTTGCGTTCGCTGGCCGGCGGAATCGACGCGCTCTATCTGACGCCCAACGCGCCGCATCAGATGGCGTTGTTCACCTCCGACATGCCGCTGGATGGCGCTCCGCCGGCGGTGGCGGCGCCCGCCGCGCTCGACGCGTTCTACCTGACGCGCCTGCAACGCGAGCGGATGGGTGACAAAGAGGATGCCGGCGGCAAGTACGGCCACTTCGACGCGCGCGCGCTCAAGACCAGCCGCACGCACGAAGCGGTCGTGATGCATCCGCTGCCCCGGACCGATGAGTTGGCCTACGAACTCGATAGCGATCCGCGCGCGGTGTACTTCGAGCAGGCCGCCGCCGGCGTGCCGGTGCGGATGGCGCTCATCGCGTGGCTGCTCGAGCAAAACGGCACCGAGCGCGTACGTCCGGCTGCGCCCGTGCCCGCGATTCGCTTCAAGGCGCATCCGGCCCCGCGCTGCGCCAATCCGGGATGTATCAGCCGCCACGAAGGAGTGTACCTCTCGCCGCGCTTTCGGCTGGGGCGCTCGACCGACTCTTCGACGCTGCCGCTGGTGTGCGAGTTCTGCGAGCGCGAACTCAGGATCGAATTCGTCGGTCACGCGCGCACGCGCCGCTATTACCGTTTCGATCGCAACCTCTACGGCTACGTGCGTAGCTGGATCGAGGAGAGCTCGCTTGCGGTGTTCGAGAGCGTCAAGCAGGCCGAGGAGAGCGGCTACGAGCCCTATCGGCGCGGCCCGCAACGCGAGATCATGAACACCGACGAAGTAGCGGCGGCGTGCCGCGCGCTGGCCACCCAAATAGCCGCTGATCTGCCAGACCTCGCCTCCGTCACGATCGTCGGCGTGGTCAGTCATGGGGCGATGCTCGCGATGCGCCTGCGCGACCTGATCGAAGCCGAGACCCACGTGCGTCCGCCGTGCGTGGCGCTCGACGTGTTCGGCGGCGAGGCGGCGTTCCATCCGCTCGACGGCGGCGGCGGACCACCGAAAGTCCAAACTGAAGGCCAAATTGAAGGGCAGATTGAAGTAGAGGATCGAACGATCGTGCTGGTCGACGACGTGATCAACAGCGGATGGACCGTGCAGCGCGCGATGACGGCGCTTTGGCAGCGCGGCCGTCCGGCCGCGGTCAAGCTCGCGGTGCTGATCGACCGCGGCCATCGCGCCGTTCCGATCCGGCCCAACTACGTCGGCAAAAATATTCCCACCGCGCGCGCCGAGCGCGTGCAGGTCCGCCTCGCGGCGCCCGAAGGCGCCGCGCCGGGCCGCGCCAAGGCGCAGGACCGCGTCGTCATCTACTCGATGGTCGAGTCGCTCAAGGAAGGAGAAGAGGCGGGATGAGCCGAATCCTCCTGCGCGGTGGGCGGCTTATCGATCCGGCGCGCGCAATCGACGAGCTGCGCGACGTGCTGATCGCCGAGGGCGAGGTCGAAGCGATCGACTCGCCGGGCCGGCTCGGCGTCCCCGAGGGCGCGACGGTTGTCGACGCGGCCGGATGCTGGGTCGTGCCGGGGCTCGTCGATCCGCACGTCCATCTGCGCGACCCCGGTTTTCCCGAGAAGGAGACGATCGCGACTGGGCTCTGCGCGGCGGCGGCCGGCGGCTTTACGTCGGTGGCCGCGATGGCGAACACTTCGCCGGTCAACGACACTCCGGAGGTGACGCGCTACATGCTCGCGCAGGCGGCGGCCGTCCATGCGGCGCGGTTGGTGCCGGTCTCGGCGGTGACGCGGGGACTCGGCGGGCGCGAGACGGTCGACTTCGCCGCGATGGTGGCGGCCGGCGCGCATCTGTTTTCCGACGACGGAATTCCGATCGACGACCAGGCCGTGCTGGCGAGTGCGATGGAGCAGATCGCGCGGCTGGGCTTCGCGATTTCATTGCACGAGGAAGATCGCGCACTCACCGCCAGCGGCGCGGTCAACGCGGGCGAGGTCTCCAAGCGTCTCGGCGTCGCCGGCGTGCCGGCGGCGGCCGAGACCGAGCGCATCCGGCGCGACCTGGCGCTGGCGATCGGCGCGGAGGCGCCGGTCCATATCGCGCACGTCTCGACCGCGCTCTCACTCGACCTCATCCGCGCGGCCCGCAAGCGCGGCGCGCAGCTCACCTGCGAAGTGACGCCGCATCACTTCGCACTCGACGATCGCGCGGTGTTGCGATGGGGCCCCGATGCCAAGATGGCGCCGCCGCTGCGCTCGGCCGATGACGTCGCGGCGGTGGTAGCGGCGATCGCCGACGGCACGATAGATATGATCGCGACGGATCATGCGCCGCACGATCCGCACTCCAAGCGGATGGAACGGCTGGCCGGCCTCTTCAGCCCCGAGCACGATTGCGGGCGGCTGCCCGCGAGCGAGGTCGAAGCGCTGACGCAGGCCGCCAACGGCGTGGTGGGGCTCGAAACCGCGCTGGGTCTGACGCTCGAACTGGTTCATCGCGGCGTAATCGCGGCATCGCGGATGGTCGAAATGATGTCGCTTAAGAGCGCGCAGCTATTGAGAATCGACGGCGGCACGCTGGAGGAAGGCGCGCGCGCGGATATCACGCTTATCGATCCGAATATGGAATGGACGGTGGACCCGGCGAAATTTATTTCAAAAAGCCGTAACAGCCCGTTTGCCGGGCGGCGGTTGAAGGGCAGGGCGATTTTGACGATCGTCGCGGGCGAAGTCGTCTTCGACGGCAGAGCGGGGGCGCGGGCGTGAGCGCTCAGCGCGAAGCGATACTGGCGCTGGCCGACGGCCGCATCTTTCGCGGGCGTGCCTTCGGCGCGATCGGCGAGACCGTGGGCGAAGTCGTCTTCAACACCGCGATGACCGGCTACCAGGAAGTGCTCACCGATCCGTCGTACAAGGGGCAGATCGTCTGCATGACCTACCCGGAGATCGGCAACGTCGGAATCAATGCTGACGATGCCGAGTCCAGCGGCGTTCACGTCGAGGGCTTCGTGGTCAAAGACTATCGCCCGCGGCCGTCGAACTGGCGCTCCGAGATGGCGCTCGGCGAATACCTCGAACAAGCAGGAGTGCCCGGTATCGAGGGTATCGACACGCGCGCGCTGGTGCGCCATATCCGCACGCACGGAGCGCAGGAAGCAGTGATTTCCAGCGTCACGCTCGACCCCGACGCGCTGGTCGCGCGCGCCAAGGCCTCGCCGGGGCTGGTCGGGCGCGACCTGGTCAAGGAAGTCACGTGCGCCGAACCCTACGACTGGGACCTCGGTGATTGGGAACTTGGAGGCGGCTATCGGCGGCCGGCGAAAGAGGAATTGCGCGACGCGCCGCTGATCGTCGCGCTCGACTACGGAATCAAGCGCAACATCCTGCATCGTCTCGTCGCGAGCGGCTTTCGTGTGCGCGTGATGCCGGCCGCGGCGAGCGCCGCCGACATCCTCGCGCCCAATCCCGACGGCGTCTTTCTCTCCAACGGCCCCGCCGATCCGGCCGCGCTGCCCTACGCGAGCGAAGCGGTACGCGGCGTGCTGGGGCGCAAGCCAATCTTCGGCATCTGCCTCGGCCATCAGATTCTCGGACTCGCGCTCGGCGGGCGGACTTACAAGCTCGGCTTCGGCCATCATGGCGCCAACCATCCGGTGATGGACCTGCGGACGCGAAAGGTCGAGATAACTTCGCAGAATCACGGCTTCGCGGTGGACGCCGATTCGCTCGCGGGACGCGCGGAGCTTTCGCATCTCAACCTCAACGACAAAACGGTGGAGGGTCTCTGCGGCGTCGGCGTGCCGTTCTTCTCCGTGCAATACCATCCCGAGGCCTCGCCTGGACCGCATGACGCGGGCTACCTGTTCGCGCGCTTTCGCCGCCTGGTCGAGGAATTCCCGCGATCGGGCGCGGAGGCGCTCGACCGCATCGCCGCCGAAGAGGATGCCGCCGCAGGCTCGCGATGAGCAATACGAGCGTGAACTTCTAATGCCGCTTCGCCAGGATCTCAAATCGATACTGCTGATCGGCTCGGGTCCGATCGTGATCGGCCAGGCCTGCGAGTTCGACTATTCGGGCACGCAAGCGCTCAAGGCGCTGCGCGAGGAAGGGTTGCGGCTTATTCTCGTCAACTCGAATCCGGCCACTATCATGACCGACCCGGAGCTGGCCGATCGGACCTATATCGAGCCGATGACCGTGGCGGCGCTCGAGCAGATCATCGCGCGCGAACGGCCCGACGCCCTGTTGCCGACGGTCGGCGGCCAGACGGCGCTCAATCTCGCGATCGAGCTTGCCGAAACCGGCGTGCTCGAACGCTATGGCGTCGAGCTTATCGGCGCCAAGCTCGCGGCGATCAAAAAGGCCGAGGACCGCGACCTCTTCAAGCACGCGATGATCGCTATCGGGCTCGAGGTGCCGGAGTCCGGCGTCGCGCGCTCGCACGAGCAGGCGGAGGAAATCCGCGCGCGCCTCGGCTTGCCGCTCATCATCCGGCCCTCGCGCACGCTCGGCGGCACCGGAGGTTCGATCGCACGCGACCCCGCGGAGTACCGCGCCAAGGTCCAGTGGGGCATGGAGATGTCGCCCAATCACGAGGTGCTGATCGAACAATCGGTCGAGGGCTGGAAGGAATTCGAGCTGGAAGTGATGCGCGACATGGCGGACAACGTCGTGATCGTCTGCTCGATCGAAAATTTCGACCCGATGGGCGTGCATACGGGCGATTCGATCACGGTGGCGCCCGCGCAGACGCTGACCGACAAGGAATACCAGATCATGCGCGACGCCGCGCTCAGGATCATCCGCGAGATCGGCGTCGATACCGGCGGATCGAATATCCAGTTCGCGATCGATCCCAAAAGCGGCCGCATGGTGGTGATCGAGATGAACCCGCGCGTGTCGCGCAGCTCCGCGCTGGCTTCCAAGGCGACCGGCTTTCCGATCGCGAAGATCGCGGCGCGCCTGGCGGTGGGCTACCGGCTCGACGAGATTCCCAACGACATCACGCGGATGACTCCCGCCTGCTTCGAACCGACGATCGACTACGTGGTGACCAAGATTCCGCGTTTCGCTTTCGAGAAATTCCGCGGCGCGGCCGACGAACTCGGTCCGCAGATGAAATCGGTGGGCGAGGCGATGGCGATCGGCCGCACCTTCAAGGAATCGCTGCAAAAAGCGCTGCGCTCGCTGGAAATCGGCTCGTGGGGGCTCGAGAGCCGCACGGCCGGGATGCGCGAGACGGCCGCGCTCGCCACCGTCCGCGCCCACTTGTCGCTGCCCAACAGCCATCGCCTCTACTACCTAGCCGACGCGGTGCGCCTGGGTGTTGCGCGCGAGGAAATACATCACCTGACCGGGATCGATCCGTGGTTTATCGACGCGGTCGCCGAAATCGTCGAGGCCGAGACGCGAATCAAGAGCGGTCCGCTCGACGCGGCGCTGCTGCGCGAAGCCAAGGAGAGCGGCTTTTCGGATCGCCGAATCGCCGAGCTCGCGGGCCTTGACGAAGCCGCAATCGGGCTCAAGCGGCGCGAGGCCGGGGTCACGCCGGTGTTCAAGGCCGTCGACACCTGCGGCGCGGAATTCCAGGCCTTCACGCCGTATCTCTATTCGACCTACGAGGGCGAGGACGAAGCGCCCCCTGACGATCGCCCCAAGGTGATGATTCTCGGCGGCGGACCCAACCGTATCGGACAGGGAATCGAATTCGACTACTGCTGCGTGCACGCGAGCCTCGCGCTCAAAGAGGCCGGCTTCGAGACCATCATGGTCAACTGCAACCCGGAGACCGTCTCGACCGACTACGACATCTCCGACCGCCTGTACTTCGAGCCGCTCACGTTCGAGGACGTGATGGCGATTGCCGAGCGCGAGCGCCCGGTCGGCGTGATCGTGCAGTTCGGCGGGCAGACGCCGCTTAAGCTCGCGGTACCGTTGGAGCGCGCCGGCGTGCCGATCCTGGGTACTTCGCCCGACGCTATCGATCGCGCGGAGGACCGCGAGCGCTTCAACGTCCTGGTCGAGAAGCTCGGGTTGCGGCAGCCGCTCGGCGTGCTGACGCGCGGTCTCGCGCAGGCGGTTCGCGGCGCGGCGGAAGTCGGTTACCCGGTGCTGATTCGGCCCTCCTACGTGCTCGGCGGACGCGCGATGGAAGTGGTCGCGGATGAGGCGGGGCTGCGTCGCTACGTCGAGCAGGCGCTGCTCGCTTCCGAAGAGCGCCCGCTGCTGGTCGACCGCTACTTGCAGGGCGCGATCGAAGTGGACGTCGACGCAATCTCCGACGGCGAGGCCGTGGTCATTGGTGGCGTGATGGAACACGTCGAGCACGCCGGGATTCATTCGGGCGATAGCGCCTGCGCCCTCCCGCCGCGCACGCTGGACGCGGCGACGCAGGAGGAATTGATGCGCCAGACGCGGATGCTCGCGCGCGAGCTCGGCGTCGTCGGCCTCATCAACGTGCAGTTCGCGATCTTCGAGGGCGAAGTCTACATCCTGGAAGTCAACCCGCGCGCCTCGCGCACCATCCCGTTCGTCAGCAAGGCGATCGGCGTGCCGCTCGCCAAGCTGGCCGCGCTGGTGATGGCCGGAAAAAAGCTCGCCGATCTCGGCTTCACCGCCGAGCGCGTGCCGGACCACGTTTCGGTCAAGGAGTCGGTGTTTCCGTTCGTGCGCTTTCCCGGCGTCGACACGATCCTTGGCCCCGAGATGAAATCGACTGGCGAAGTGATGGGAATCGATCGGACGTTCGCGATGGCCTTTGCCAAGGCTGAGCTCGCCGCGTCAACCGATCTCCCGGCGAGCGGATGCGTGTTTATCAGCGTGCGCGACGAGGACAAGGCGGTGCTGGAGCCGATCGCGCGCGGACTTTCCACGATGGGCTTCGAGTTGGTCGCAACCGGTGGCACCGCGCGCCATATCCAGGGACTGAATATCCCGTGCGCGATCGTGAACAAGGTCACCCAAGGCTCCCCGCATGTCGTCGACCTGATGCGCGAGGAGAAGATCGCGATGGTGATCAATACGCCGGACACGTCGGGGACTGCCGACTCGTTTTCGATCCGGCGAACGGCGCTCGAGATGCGGCTGCCGTTTTGCACCACGATGGCGGGGGCGCAGGCCGCGGTCGAGGGAATCGCGGCGCTTAAAGACGGGCGCTTCGAGGTTCGAGCGCTGCAGGACTATCACTCGGGTAATAGCCACTCGGATAATCAGCAAGACCGTCCGGCTGACGATCGCACCGATGACCGCGCGTCAGAAACCCGCCGCGGATAGAATGCCGCCGCGCCCCGGCGCGTTCACTGACCTACTGCTCGTGCGCGATGCCGCTTGAGATGCAGACTCCGCTGAGCGCGCTGAGCGGGGTCGGCCCCAAGCGCGCCGCGGCGCTCGCCGACCGCGGTATTGCGATCGTCGGCGACCTCCTGTTCAACCTCCCGCTGCACTACCAGGACTGGCGCTCGCGCACGCCGCTTAAGGAACTCAAGCCCGCGACCTTTGCAGTGGTCGAGGGCCGCCTCGTCGGATTCAAGGAACGGCCGATGCGCGGGATGCGATGGCGGCGGATGGCGACGGCCTGGCTCGAAGGCACCGGCGGCGCGCGAGTCCGCGTGGTGTGGTTCAACCTGCCGGCTTACATGAAAGGGCGCATGCCCGACGGAGAGCGGGTCGTGATGCATGGCCGCGTGGGCGACGCGCCCGACCGCGGTCTGGAAATCATTCATCCCGAAGTTTATCCGCTGGATTCGGGCGCGCCGCCCGCGGTGCGTCCCGTGTACGGCTTGCCCTCGGAGATTGGGCAGCGGGTCTATGCCGGGCTGGTCGCGCAGGCGCTGGCGGCGCTCGGTAAGCGGATCGACGGCGCGATGCCCGCCGCGCTGCGCGCTCAGGCCGGCGTGATGGCGCTCGACGAGGCACTGCGGATGCTCCATCAGCCGCCCTCCGACGCCGACCCGGCAAAGTTCGAGGCCGGCGACAGCGCCGCGCATTTCGCGCTCGCTTTCGATGAGATGTTCGCGTTCCAGCTCGCGATGGGAATCGATCGGATGCGAGCGGCGCGGCGTGTCGGCGCACGGATGGACGCTCCGGCTACGCTGACCGCACGCCTGCTCGAGACGCTGCCGTTTGCGCCGACGCGCGCGCAACTCCGCGCGATCGACGAAATCGGCGCCGACCTCGCGCGAACGCATCCGATGAACCGTCTCCTGATGGGCGACGTCGGCAGCGGCAAGACGCTGGTCGCGCTATGGGCGGCGCTGCGCGCGGCCGAGTCGGGATGGCAGGTCGCGATGATGGCGCCGACGGAACTGCTCGCCGAGCAGCACTATCGCAGCTTCATGACGCTCGGCGGTGCGCTCGGCGTCCCGGCCGCGCTGCTGCTCGGCAAGACTCCGCCGTCCGAACGCGCACGGACGCTCCGGCTGCTCGCCTCGGGCGCGATTCCCGTGGTCTTCGGCACCCACGCGCTCATCCAGGAGGGCGTCGCGTTGAGGAGCCTCGGCCTCGCGGTGATCGACGAGCAGCATCGCTTTGGCGTTTTCGATCGCGCGCGCTTAAAAGCGTTGGGTCCCAGCGCTCATGTGCTCCTGATGACCGCGACGCCCATACCGCGAAGCCTCGCGCTCACGCTGCTCGCCAACCTGGACATTTCGGCGCTCGACGAGATGCCGCCGGGAAGGACGCCGGTGCTGACCGAAATCTTCAGCGAAGGACGAATCGCCGAGGTCGACGCGATCGTGCGCGCGGAACTCGAGGCCGGACGGCGCGCGTACTATATCGTTCCGCTGATCGAGGGCGAAGAAGACGGCGACGAGCGCTTGTCCGTGGTGGCGACGGCCAAGCGGCTCAGCGCGGGGCCGCTCGGCGGTTTCAAAATTGGCACGCTGCACGGCAGGATGCGCCCGGCGGATAAAGAACGCGCGATGCGTGCGTTTCGCGACGGCGCGCTCGACGTGCTGGTTTCAACCACTGTGGTCGAGGTCGGAATCGACGTGCCCGAAGCGAGCGTAATCGTGGTGATCGCGGCGGAGCGCTACGGGCTCGCGCAGCTTCATCAATTGCGTGGCAGGGTGGGGCGGGGCGTGGCGGCCTCGCGATGCTGCCTGGTGGTTTCGCGCGAGAATGACGCACGCGCGCGGCTCGACAAGCGCCTCGAGGTGATGGTCCGCGCCACCAGCGGCGCCGAGGTCGCCCGCGCCGACCTCGAGCTGCGCGGCCCGGGCGATTTGCTCGGCGCAAGACAAAGTGGCGCGCTACCGCTGCGCTTTGCCGACTTTATCCGCGACGGCCGGCTTATAGAGCAGGCGCGAGCGATGGCCGAGAGCTGGCTTAAGCGCGATCCCTCGCTCGAACTGCCTGACTCGGCCGGCGCGCGCGCGGCGCTCCTGCGGATGCTGGATTTCGGCTTCAGCCTCGGAGATATAGGCTAGTGGTGATGGCGCGGGCGAGATCCAAATCAAAGCGGCAAGGTTCGGAAACAAAGATAAAGAGCCGGCGCGAGGTCTCCGCTGGCGGGCTCATCTGGCGGCGCGGGAGCGACGGGTCGGTAAGCGTGGTGCTCGTCAGGCCGGCCGGACGCAGCACCTGGGTGCTGCCCAAGGGACACCTGGAAGAGGGCGAGACGGTCGCGCAGGCCGCGACGCGCGAGGCGCGCGAAGAGAGCGGTCTTACGGTGGGACGGATCGAACCGCTCGGCGAAATCTCCTACGTCTATTCGTCCCGCGAGCGCAATGGCGCGACGCTAACGCGGATTTTCAAGCGCGTGCATTTCTTCCTGATGGAACATACGGGCGGCGATCCCTCGGCGCACGACTCCGAAACCGACGAGGTCGCCTGGCTCAGCTTCGATGACGCGCTCGCGCGCGCGACTCATCCGAGCGAGCAGGCGCTGATCGCCAAAGCCCGCGCCATGCTGGGCGTCTAGGCGCTGGGCGTGGCGGCGCCGATCACGCTAGCGCGCCATACGGCCGGCGCGAGTTGGGCCGATTGCGCGGCGCCCGGGCCGATAATCGCGAGCACCGCCGTACCGCGGCGCTCCACGTGATGCAGCGGCGGCGCGCCGCCGGTCGAGATTCCTTCCAGTATCCCTTCGTAGGCCCGCGCGAAGGCCGCAGCGCTCGTATAGTCGCCCAACGCTACGATCCAGATGACAGTCGTCGCGCCGCCACGGTTTTGCAGCACCGCCATCCGATCTCCGCGCCACGCGCGCGCCAGTGCGCCCTCTGACTGGCCGCCCGCACCGCGCGTCAGGATCACATGCAGGAGCAACTCGCCGTAGGTGTTTTCCGCGGCCTCGCGCCATCCCCTGAGCGCCGGCGCCCATCCGCCGACGGTTATCGTGAGCGGCACGGTATGGCTGAAGTAGAGTGGCGGATTGAGGATCTCCCGCGTCGAGAGCGGCGGCTTGCCGTAGAGCGCGTTCACCGCGTTCCAGCCGCCGTGCTTATAGATCTCGCCGACGAAGCGGGTCCCGTCGATGTACTGAAAGATGAGCGAATCGCGCAGAGCCGCCGGCGTATCAGGCGATTGCAGGTCGAAGATCTTGGGCATGTCCTCGAGATGGGTGAGCAGCGTGGCGATGGTCTCCGCGTCGATGATGCCGGAGGTATAGCCGTAGCCGACCAGCGTCGCGTCGCCCTCGACCACCGCCTTCAGCGCCAGCGCGCGATCATCATTGTCGGTGATTCGATCGATCTCGGTATGGACGCCGAAATACTGGTCCTGCAGCGCGTGGGTCAGCTCGTGCGCGACCAGCATATCGCTCGCCGGATCCCTGTGCCTGAAAACTCCGGTGATCCTGGACCACAGGCTGCGCCGGGACTTGCCCTTGAGCAGGATCATTTTCCGATCCTGGGGATCGTAAAAGGCCACGACCTGGCTGCTCAGCACGCGCATCGTCTGGCTCTTGAGGTTGGTTCCCGCAGGATAAAGTCCCGTCAGTTCACCGACTTCAGCCGCGCGCTGCAATTCAGCCTCGTCGTGATCGCTCGCAAATTCGCGTTCCATCACGAAATTGGCCTGCCCCTGGTTCATCAGCTCCAGCGGCACGTCGGTCTTGAAGTTGAGCTGGCGCAACTCCTGCACGTCGGAATAAATCTGCTCGACCCTTCGAAGGTTGATCTGACCGCCGCTCACGACCGCGTGGGTGCATCCCGCGAACGTAAGCGCCAGCAGCGCAGCGCTTGCCTGAAGCCGCAGTGGACGGCGCGAGCGCATCAGCGCGCGGCTGCGAGCCGGCGAAGCGGCGCGAAGTGGGCGGGCGGCAATGCGGCGTGGAGCGACGGACCGCCCGGCGTAATGGCCGGCGCCGGCGCCGTTATCGTACTGGCCTTCCACACCGCCGGGCCGAGCCGGTCGTGGTGCGCGGCCGCTTCGCCGATCACCACGAGCACCGCGGTGCCCTTGAGTTCGACGCGATGCGCCGCCGGATGGCCGTGCAGGTGATCGAGCACCTTGCCATAAACGGCTGCGAAGCGAGCGGCCGAGTCGGCCTCGCGAAACGCCAGCAGCCAAATCACCGTCACCGTTTCGCCCTTGCGCAGCATCACGATCCGGTCACCCGCCCATTTGCCGGCGAACGCCAGATCCGGCGACGCCGTGCCGCGCGTGTTTTCCAGGATGATCCGCAGGCCGAGCGCACCCAACGTGTCTTCGTCGGACTTGTGCCAGCCGGTCATCCGCGACTGGTAGCCCGCGACCGTGACCGTAGCGGGCAGGGCAGGGTGGTCGAAGTAGAGCGACGGATCGATGATCTGCTGGGTGGATTGCGGCGGATCGCTGTAGAGCTTGTCGACCGCCTTCCATCCGCCGCGCTGATAGGCCTCGGCGACGAATCTGACGCCGTCGGTGTATTGGAAAATCAGCGGCTCGGCCACGCCCCGCGGCACGCCGGCGGCCGCGCCGGTGAAGGTTTGCGAGAAACTCTTGAGATTGCTGATGAGCGTGGCGAGGATCGCCGAGTCCATGCGGCCCAGCATGCAGGCGTAACCCGCGATTGTCGCGTCGCCCTCGGCCACCGAGTGCAGCGCGAGCGCGCGGTCGCCGTTGCTCTTGAGCGCTTCATCCCTGGCGCCGAAGTCGAAGTTCTGGTCCTGCAGCGCGTGGGTGTACTCGTGCGCCAGGATCATGTTGTCCAGCTTGGTCTGCAGTTCGGGCGGCTGACCGGGAAATTCGCGCGCGAGCGCGCCGTTGACGACCACCATGGTCTTCTTCTTGAAGTCGTAGAACGCGATCACCTGGCTTTCGAGCAGGCTCATGTTGGCGGCCCTGAGATTAACCCCCGGCGGATATAATCCAATCAGCGCGCCGGCGCGGCCGTCGGTGTCGATCGCTTCGGGCGTGTATTCGCTCTCCAGTTCCGCCTCCAGCAACTTGCCCGCCTCTTCGGTGCTGCGGACTACAACCGGGACCTTGCTCTTGAGCTTGAGCAGACGGACTTCCTGGATGGTCTGCTCGACCGCGGCCGCCTGCTGTTCGTCGACCTTGCCGTTTTCCGCCTGCGCGCGGACGCCACGTGCGCCAGCCACTGCCAGCAGTGCCGTGGCGATGATCGAGAGCAGTAGCACTCGCGGGAAGTAGAGCAGCGGATGTCGCGGGAACGGGCGGGTGGGGTGTTTCATTCGCTGATTATTATAATCGGCAGTCCGAAGCGCGCGGTCTGGACCGCACGCGCCTGGGCCTGCTCGCGGGTCGCGAACCCACCCATCCGCACACGGTAATAGCGCCTGCCGCCGGTATCAAGCTCGCTCAGCCTGACGTCGGAATAATAGGCGGCGAGGCGGACGCGGATATTCTCGGCGTTGTCCTGGTCGGCGTACGATCCGGCCTGAACAAAGTATTGCGGCTCGCCCGCGGGATCGAACTCCGGCGTCGACACGAGGTCCATCCGCACCAGCGCCGTGCCCGGCCCGACCATCCCGAGCGCGCGCGCCGCGCCGTAGGAGAGATCGATCTTGCGTCCCTTGCGAAACGGGCCGCGGTCGTTGATCCGCACCTCGACCGCGCGTCCGCTGCCGAGATCGGTCACGATCACGCGCGAGCCCAGCGGAAAGATGCTCGACGCGGCGGTCATCTGGTCCTGGTTGTAGATTTCGCCGGTCGCGGTCGGACGGCCGTTGAAGCCCGGCCCGTACCATGAGGCCTTGCCGATTACGGAGCGGATCGAATCCGGCCCGGACGCGACGGGCGCAGGCGTCACGCTCGGCGAGGGCTGTTGCGAGGCGCATCCCGCTGCCGCCATCACACCCGCCGCTATCGCGAGCCCCAGCCACCGCCACATCGTCATCCGCGAGCCTCCCGCGCGCCTCGCCTTGCGGCCCCGCCGCATCTTCGGGATTAGTATAGGCGATGACAGGGGATGATTGTAGGCGGCGGCTCGCGGCATAAGAATACGTCCCGCGCCGTATGAGCTGCTCTCGAATGCTTCTCAAGCGCATCTCGTGTCCATCTCAAGCGCGTCTCAAGCTCAAGCGCTCTGTTGACAGCCGATGGCCCCGGCGTGTCGGCGGGCCGCCCTTCGCGTGGTAGCATCGAACCAAGCGCGGCCGGCCCCGGCCGCGTGCCAGGATGCTGCGAAACAGGGAGGATCTCGAGGAGCTGGAGGCGCGCACGCTCGCGCCCTACGCGATGCTCTCGCGGATGAGCCGCGGACGGCGTTTTCCCGAGCCGCCGCATCCGATGCGCACGGCGTTCCAGCGCGACCGCGACCGGATCGTTCATTCCGCCGCCTTTCGCCGCCTCGAATACAAGACCCAGGTCTTCGTCAACCACGAGGGCGACTACTACCGCACGCGCCTGACACATACGGTGGAGGCCGCGCAAATCACGCGCACGGTGGCGCGGGCGCTGGGGCTCAACTCGGAGCTGGCCGAAGCGGTCGCGCTCGCGCACGATCTCGGCCACACCCCGTTCGGCCATGCCGGCGAGCGGGCATTGCGCACGCTGATGGAGCCGCACGGAGGCTTCGATCATAACGCGCAGAGCCTCCGCACGGTGGATTGGATCGAAGTGCGCTATCCGAATTTCCGCGGGCTCAACCTGACCTTCGAAGTCCGCGAGGGAATCATCAAGCACTCCGAGTTCAAGCTGCGCCCGGCGGCGGCGGAGTTCGACCCGGCGCTGTTCCCGTGCCTGGAAGCGCAGATCGTCGACCTCGCCGATGAAATCGCCTACCTCGCGCACGACGTCGACGACGGGCTGAAAGCCGCCATGCTCACGGTCGACGATCTCAACTGCACGCGCCTGTTCCGCCAGGCGGCCGCCGCCGCGCACGAGGCGAGCCCGCAGGCCGAGCCGGGCGTCGTGCGCTACCAGACCGTGATTCGCATGATCGACGCGATGGTCACCGACCTGGTCGCCAACATCGACGCGGAGCTCGAACGCGGGGCGATTCGCAGCGTCGACGACGTGCGGCGTGCGGGGCGGGCGCTCGCGAGCTTCGGTCCGGCGATCGCGCCGATGGTCGAAGAGCTCAAGCAGTTGATGCGCGAGCGGCTGTACCGCCATTACCGGGTCAGCCGGATGACCGGCAAGGCGGGCAGGGTGCTCGAGCGCCTGTTCGAGACTTACATGGGCGAGCCGCGCCAGATGCCGGGCCACGTGCTGCGCCGGATCGAAGTCGACGGCGAGGCGCTCGCGCGCGTGGTCGCCGATTATATCGCCGGGATGACGGACCGCTTCGCGCTGGATGAGTACCGCAAACTTTTCGATCCCGATGAACGTGTCTGACGTGCCCGCAAACGGATCCGAAAGAAAGGGGCGGCCGGCGGGGCGCGGGCGCGGCTCGACGGTGCGCATCGTCATCCGGCGCGAGGATCATATCGGCGACGGACTGGGATTTATCTTTCTCGAATCCGCCGGCGGCGACCACGACGCGATAATCGAACGGCTGCGCGAATATCTCGGCCCGCGGATCAGGATCCTCAAGGCTGAAATCGGCGCCGAGCAGATCGAAGTCGAAGCCGGCGGGCGGCGCTTCGCCGAGGAGGCGGCGCGGCTGGCCGAAGCCGCCGAAGGGTTGCGGCGCAAGGGCGCGTCGCGCAACGCGATGGCGCATTTCAAGGAGGCGCTCGCGCTCGACCCGCTCAATGTGATGGCGCTGCGCGGGCTAGGCGCGCTTTTTTCGTCGCGCGAGGATTACTCGGCGGCGTTCCGGATGCTGTGCAAGGCGCGCGAGGCCGCCGGCGACAGCCCCGAGGTGCTGCACGACCTGGGCCGCGCGGCGGCCGGGATGGGACGAATCGCGACGGCGATCGTGTACCTCGAACGGGGCTGCGAGCTGGCGCCGGATAACCTGGCGATCCGGCGCACGCTCGCGGACCTGGGACGCAAGCCGCGCGCGACGGTGAAGCTCAAGGAACGCGCGGCGCAAAGCCAGCGCGATCGCGAAAACGGCGGCTAGTGCCGCCTGATTTGCCGCGGTTTCCCCGGCCGTGGCGCTAACGCTACAATCGTCGCACTGTGAAGTTCATCGATCTGCGGCACGCGGCCGCGCTCGGCCTGCTCGCCGCCTGGTATCTGCTGACGCCGCCCTTCGCGCCAGGCGACCCGCCCGGCCCGCTGCAACTCCGCGCGCCGCTCAGTCAATGGAACCAGATGGATTCGTCCGACACCGCGTCGGGCTGCGACGAACAACGCAGCAACATGGTGCGGATGTACAGCAGCGCCGACATGACCTCGGTGGCGACCCAGTTCAAGCTCTGGCTCTACCACAATTCGGTCTGCGTCTCTTCGGCCGACGCGCGTCTCAAGCAGCTCGGCAGGCAGCTTACTCATCAGCCGATGAAATAGTACGGGGTCAGGTCAGCCGGGCGCGGAATGCCACCGATCGCTCAAGCATTAGTCGGCGCGGGCAGACCTGACGCCGCATCAAGAATTTCGCGCGGAGATTCCTTGACCGCGATCGTCTGGCCGATAGCGGCGCCCCCGAAGTGGATAGCCGTACCGGTGGCGACCGCATTCATGTAGTAACCTGAATCGAGATTCACCCACACCGGTCCGGGCGGATTGATGCTGGTCAGCTGAATCCAGGTGCTCATCGTGGTGTTCCCTCCCTAGCCGACGTCTTGACTTCGATCATTGTCGCATTGCGGTGCCTGCTCGGTGCCAGGCGGCTCTTCAGCTTCAGGAATTTTGCTTCCACAAAGTGGTAGGACAATTCCGCGATCGCGATCGGCATGATTACGTTCACCGGAAAACGCTGCAGTAACCCCCAGTGGGAGGCAGGGTTCGCAGTGAAAAGCTGTTGCCACAGATAGAGGCCATACGAGATCTTACCCGAATGAACCATCAGCCGGTTGCAAAATAGCAACGACAGGGCCGGCGTCAGGGCAAAAACCAGCTGCATCAGCACCAAGCCTGCCAGCAGCATCTGCAGAGTGAGATACCAAGGCATCGAAACACGCTCGCCCCACAGAGTCCAGCCGAACAAGGCAGTCCACGCCAGCCAGGCGGGTAATCGTTCGGCCAGCGATTTCAAACGCCGAGCCCAAGCGTCACCTTGCGCTCGCGCAAGCGCAATACAGCAGCCGACGAGGATCGAATCGAAACGGAACCAGGGCCGCGTGTAGGTGATACCTGCATTGTAGTCGAAGTGTCGGGATTCGATCGCGATCATCCGCGCAATCGAAATCAATGCCGTGAGTATTGCCGCGTAGATAAGCATACGGCGCACTGATTTTACCCATCCGATCAGCAACGGCCACAAACCGTAGAACTGCTCTTCAAGCGAGAGACTCCACAGATGAGCAAGCGAAGTGCTACGGCCCACGATATTTCGAAAATAGAAGATGCACGCGATGAGTTCATAGCGCGGCACGTCCACAATCAGACCCAGGCGGATCAGAATCATAACCGCGAGCAGAAAACAGGCCAATGCAGGAGCGAGCCTTAGTACGCGCCGCAGGTAAAAAGCCCGCAGATCGATACGGCCATAGCGAGCACGTTCATTGACCAGCAGCCCCGTGATGAGGAATCCGCTCAAAACGAAAAAGAGCATGACGCCGAGGCTCGCGATTGCGCCCGAGCCAGCCCGGAAAAGAATCAGATGACCGAGAACGACGAGACTGGCGGCGAGACCGCGAAATCCGTCGAGTTGCGGAAAATAATCAAATTCGGAGCGGCTGATCTCAGAATTACGGTCTGAAATTCCTGGGAAAGTAACGCGTGCGGCTCGGCTCTGTCGCACCAATGATGATAAATTCATCCACAACCATCCCGTCAGGAGGCCGGGCAAGGTCGAGAGGCGGCGGCCTCGGCGGCCAAGCGCCATCTTTCAGCGGCGACCAGACTTCGCAATCACGGTGCGAGGTTGCATTCGCACTGCCCCTGGAAGTCTTCGCTGTACGCGGTTTCAAAATACTCAGGCTGAAGCCCTTGTAGCTTCTCAATTGCACGAAAACTCAGGTCCGGCTCGGCTGAAACGAGCGCACTAATGCGGTTCAGTCCGGCGATCCGCCGATCCGTGACAGCGAACTTGTCTGGCCGTAGAAGGGAAGATATTCGAGGGCTAGGCCGCGCGGCGGCAATCTTTCAGAGCGGCTGTCAGCGGGGCGGGCTCGAATCGCCGGCTGCGCTTTTCCGTTGCCGGATCGCAAGCAGACATAATATTTCGTGGCGGCTTATGGAGTGCGGCCGCGGTTGCAGGGCGCCTGGCTGTCGGCGACAATGCCAGCGCTTATGTCACACGGGATTTCCAGCGGCTCCGCGTCTTTGCGACTCGCGACAATGCTCCTGATGCTGATTTCCGCCACCCCGGCGATCGCCGCGCCGACAGGTCATAGGCCCTTGCCGCCGCAGGTGGTTTCGCAGGCCCCGGGAATGCATCCGTTCGGGAAAGGCCGCCACTCCTGGTGGGGCATCCAAATGTACGACGCGACGTTATGGATAGTTGGCCCGCAATGGTCGGCGGCCGAGACGCACGCACTCGATCTCGAGCCAAGCCGAGTCGTTCCCGCCGACACCTTGGTGAAGAACGCAATCAAAGAGATGCGCGATCTCAAGGTTGGCGACGAGAGCAAGCTCAAAATCTGGCAGGCGGAAATGATTAAGGTTATCCCCGACGTTCGGCCCGGCGATCAGGTCGTCATCTTCTGCTCTGACACCAACCGGACCCTTTTCTATCTTAACGATTCGAGCACCGGCGAGGTCGACGATCCGTCATTCTGCCCGGCGGTCATGAGCGTATGGCTTCATCCGCAAACCAAACATCAGGCGATGCGAAAATCGCTGCTCAGACAGTAATGAGGCCATGTTCCTGCCGCAGCGTGTTTAGGGATTCGCGGGCGGAATTTTTGTATCCTCGAGACATTTGGTCGACGGGATTGCGCGGGCCAGGCGGCGGCGCCGGTCCGTGTCGGTTCTTATAGTTCCTTCTTTCACCTGCGTCTCGAAGTTGGCTCGCCACTTGGCCGCTGCCTGCTCACAAGCCTGCTTGGTTGGAAAGCCCGTTTTCGTTTCTGGAGCGGGGCTCCTTGGCATGCTGATGACCAAGGTCCAGCTCAGCAGCACCAGCGCAGCAATGTGATTTGTCTTCATGTCAGTGTCGCCTGTTGTTGGGCGCCTTCCGAGCGCCCGCGATGTATTTCGTGGGCGCGTTGGCGGGGTGGTGGAGTGGAGATCATGCGATGCTCCGCTTATGGCCCACTGACCGATCATGAGCCACGACGAAGACAATAAACCCCGAGCTGTCATCAATTCATCGCGCAACTCGTCTAGTGATACTGGATCAGTGACGATCAGTGACGACGCCGACGCTCGCGGCGCGGAGGTGGCCGTCGAGGTTTACTCGGCCTTGGAGAACGGACAACGCGGGCGGGCCGCGGACGGTCGGAAGGTAACTCCGGCAAAGGCTCGCTCTGTTCCTGCTCTAGCTCGGAAAGCGCATCCCAAGCTTGCTGCGCGTCGTGCCGGCATGCCTTCCACCGACTAACAGCCTCGATAACTTCTTGATGCGTAGGCCACTTATCTACCTCCATCGGCGTTCCGCGTCCAAATTCTTGGGGTGACAATTCCCCTGGCAAGACCATAGTGTCCCAAAAATTCTTAAGGTCACTAACGGCGATTTCTAAAGCGGCAACAAGGTCGTCAACCTTCCCTTCTTGTTCAAGCAATTGTCGCAGTTTGTCTTTGTAGATTTCAGCAAGTTCACTCATAGACAAACCCAATCTCTGTTACTGAGGATCGTGCAATCCATGCTCCGCCAATTCTTTGATAAAATCCCGTGCGTGGATCAAGATTGAATGTGCTTGGTCCGCATCGTAAGTCTCGCGATTGTGATCAACATGATTGCGCCATGCATCTTTGAAATACCGGAACTGCACGGCTGATCGTGAGTAAAAAGAGAGCTTTTCGTCCTTCTGACGACCTTTTTGCATCGACTCCAATTTGCGAATCTCAGACTCGATCTGGTCGATAATGTTTTTCCAATTCTCCAATTCGACGCTTGTGTGGGCGGCGGTAGTGAAGGGAATCTTGAGTTCGTGGGCTAGGGCATAAAGGCCGCCCTGCACGATACCCATCACATGATATACGCACGCGGTATTTAAGTTCAGCGCATAAGCGACACAAGCATCCACAGCATCTCCTTCAACGGACGGAAACGCATTTTGAATCGCTTCGGGGAAAAGCGCTGTTATCTTAAAGAAATACTCATACTTCTTTAAAGGAACGTATACCGAATGCCGCCGTGTTAGTTGGTCTTCGGCGACTTCACTTAGAACTTCAATTTCTTTAACCACTTCAGCCAGCTTGCAATTCGCCCTGACGACCCCTTCAAGCCGTCCCACGCGGTCAACGGCCGCATCAAGTTCAAAATCTCTAAATTGCTTGCGGGCCGCTTCTAAGACCTCTAAAAAAAACTCCGAATTTTGTGGTCCGACGCCAGAAAACGCCATTTCTGGAACCATCTTCGCGAACCGTTCTCGGAAATCGCGAAGCTGCCTCAAGACCCCAATCAAGGCGAACATAAATTCCATCAGTTCCAGCACCCCCACGAATCGCCCATAAGGCGACCGGAGGATACCATTTACGTCAATTTTCTCAGTGGGTGTCCACGTTCACCTAGTGTGCTAGTTGACATAATATTTCTTATGCGAAGTAACAACATGCGAGATTGAATAGGCCGGCGCGCGCGCCGCGTCGATACCGCCGACGCGGCCGGCCCCTTCCCGAGCCCCCGTGCGGCGCCGCCGCGCCCCTGCTGGCGCGCGCCGTCGCGCGTCTCTATGATTGGGAGCCGTTATGACTTCAAAGCTCGAATTGCGATCGACCATCGTGGCTCTCGCCACGCTGCTGGCGCTCACATCGTTTAGCGGTGCGGCGCGCACTGCCTCGGCGAGCGACGCTCACGTCGCCGCCGACGCGGCCGCCGCGGACAATATGCGCCTCCAGGTCTTCCTTCAGCGGCGCTTCCGGCTGTCCGCCGCCTCGGACGTCCAAATCGGTCCGCCCAAGGCCTCACCGATCCCGGGAATGTCCGTCAGGACCGTGAAGATGCATAACGACGCGGGCCAGGAAGGCACCTTCGTCCTTTATATCGACACCGCCGGCAAGACCGCGGTCCTAAGCGACGTCGAAGTCGGAGCCGCCACGCCCGGCCCGCTGCACGGCCTGTGGAGCCGTCCGTCTGCGCCAGGCCAATCAGCCGCCCGATTCTCCGGCGAAATCAGTTCTGATCACCGACGCGCCCGCCAAGGCGATCCTCGGCACCGAACTCGACTTGACCAAGGACCCGTGGGGACGTGTCAACCTCGATAAGCTCCACCTCGGCGACCGCGCGACGCTCGGGCCCGACGACGCGCCGGTGACGATTATCGAGTTCGGCGACCTTGAATGTCCGTTTTGCGCGCGCGCCTTCCATGAGATCGAGGCGGTGGTCAACACCACCCACAAGGGCCACGTGCGGCTCATCTTCAAGCACTTTCCGCTGAACATCCATCCGTGGGCGATGCAGGCCGCGATCGCATCCGAGTGCGTGCGCCGCCAGAATCCCAAGGCCTTCTGGCCCTTCGTCAACGACATCTACCGCGACCAGGGCGCGATCAACCCGCAGAACCTGCGCGACCACGTCACCGCCTATGTCAGGCAGCTCGGATTGGACCAACAGGTGCTAAACGCCTGCATCATGGCGCCGGGGGCCGAGGCCCAGGTCGTCCAGGACCGCGACGACGGCAACGCGATCGGGATCAATTCCACGCCGACCTTCCTGGTCAACGGGATCGAGCTGGTGGGGCTGCCGTCGGACAAGACTTTCGAGTACGTGGTCAGCTCCGAACTGAAGCAGCATCAGGCGAGCCGCTAAGGTCCGTAGCCACGACGCTTGAGCGAACGTGAACGGCCCGCCAGCGGGCTTCAGTTCTATGGAGCGCCGGGAGGTTTGCTCAGGTTGACCATCGACGATGGAGCAGCGGTCGCAGGCGACACCCCGAGCTGGGCCAGGGTTTCCAACACGAGCGTCCGCTCCGGCGCGTACGGATGCTGCGCGAGGAAATCGCGGTAGACCGCGACCGCCTCGTCGCGCTTGCCCTGCTTCTGCAGCATCCGCGCCATCCCCAGATCCGCCCTCGCCTGCTCGGGCCCTTCGATCGCGGATGCCTGGCGGTACGTTGCCTCCGCCTGCTTGTAGTCGCCGAGCTCTTCGTAGGTGACCGCCAGATCGTCGAGCGCCGCGTCGCGGAAGACCGAGGCGTCGTCTCCGGCCAGGTAGCGCAATAGCGCCTCGCGCGCCTTGGCGGGTTCTTTCTGCGCCAGGTAAGCGTTGGCCAGGTAGAGATTTGCCAGCCGGCCGACCGCGCGATGCGGTTCGTCGGCGGCGAGGCTCGACAGATCTTTCTCGGCGGACTCGTACTTGCCGCCCTGGAGCTCGCTCAGCGCCTGATCGAAGCGCGCGGAGGCGGCGCGTCCCCGCTGCGCCTCGTAGTATAGGAAGCTGAGCGCGATCGCCACGACCACGAGCAACGCGGCCGCGCCGAGCAGGACCTCGGTCAGGTGGAGCTCGAAGAAGAGCGCCGCGGTTTCAAAAACAGTCTGAAACTCGTCGGGCTGCTTGAGCTCTTTGCGGCTTATCTTGTGGCGGGTCGCCAATTGAGTCTGCGGACGCGCCCAAAGCGGCGCGAGCGGGCCGTCGCAGCAAAGTTACATTTTGTACTTGAAGTCGTCGGGAGACATCCGCTCGAGAATCTCGGACCACTTGTCGCGCGAGACGCTGGCCAGGTTCTGATCGGCGCCGTTGGCCGGCTCGGCCGCCTGCTCGTGCAGCTCACTGGACATCTCGAGCACTTTCTTCGCCACGTAGATCGGCGACTTGGTGCGCAGCGCGATCGCGATCGCGTCGGAGGGCCTGGAATCGACCTCCATATCGCGCCCCTCGCGCGTGCGGACCAGGATACGCGCGAAGTAGGTGTTCTCGCGCAGCTCCGTGACCTCGACCGCTTCGACCGTGGCGCCCAGGTCACCGAGCACGTTGCGCATCAGATCGTGAGTCATCGGGCGCTGCGGACGGATCCCCTCGAGCTCGGTCGCCATCGAGGCGGCCTCCAGCGGCCCGATCCAGATCGGCAGATTGAGCTTGTTGTCGGGGTCCTTGAGCACGACGATCGGCATCTTGGTGGTCGGATCGAGCGTCAGTCCGCCCACAATCATCAGGATAAAATCTTCCCTGCGTGCAGCCATGATCAATATCTTTGCCCTGCCGCCCCGTTCCCCGGCAATTCCGCCTTCGGCTTTTTGGCGCGCGGGATTACCTCCGGCGCGCGTCCCCATGCGCTGTGGCCGGCTATCTTCGCGTCCTGAAATAATTTTGGACCAAACCCGTGCGGCGGTCAACCTGACTTTCCGCCACAGCGTGCCGAGCGCGGCGCTCAGCGCGTAACGAGATGGTCCACGACGCGGTAGAGCTGGTTGAGATTGCGGCACTCCTCGACCAAATCGCAATGCGGCGCGTAGCGTTCCATTTCGCTGTCGCCGAAGCCCCACGTGTTACGGCTCTCCGGATTGAGCCAGATGATACGGCGGGCGCGCTGGCGGATTTCGCGCAGGCACCAGTCGTGCGGCAGATTGTAGTTGTTGCGCGCGTCGCCCAGCACGATCACCGTGGTGCGCTTGTTGACCGCTCCGATATGGTCGCCGACGAAATTGCGAAAGGCGCGGCCGAAATCGGAGTGCGCGTACACGTTGATGATATCGCCCTTGAGCGCGATGTCGAGCGCTTCCTTGATGTCGTTGGAGCGGAAGTGCTCGGTGACCTCGCCGATGTCGGAGACGAAGACGAAGCTGCGCACGCGCGAGTAAAGGTCCTGCAGCGAGTAAACGAACTGCAGCATGAAGCGCGAGGCGTTGCGCACCGAGTCCGAGACGTCGCACAGGATGACCACCTGTGGCTTCTCGCGCCGGCGCTTCTCGAAGCGCAGCTTGAACGGCACGCCGCCGTATTCCAGGTTCTGGCGCAGCGTGCGCTTGATATCGAAGCGGCCCTTCTTGGCATGCTTGCGGCGCACCGCGAGTACGTTCTTCAGCCGCTGCGCAAGCCGCGCGACCGCCTCTTTCATGCGGTCGAGCTCTTCGTCGCTCAAGTAATAGAAGCTCTTGTCGGAGAGCTGGTTGAGCCGCTGCTCCTCGCGCGCGCGCAGATCGCGCTTCTCACGCTCCATCCGCACGTAGCGCCGGATGATGTCCTCCAGCGCCTTCAGCCGCCGGTCGAGGTATTTCTCGAGCTGCGCCTTGAGCGCCGCGCCGTACTCTAGCTTCTGAATTTGCTCGCGCAGCTCGCGGATCTCCTGCTCGAGGCGGTCCAGGCCGAGCGCGCGCGCGAGCGCGCGGGCGAAATAATTCTCCTCGATCGTGCGCTCGACGCCCTGCAGCCGCACCGCGCGCGCGGCCTCGCGCAGGCGCTTTTCGAGCTGGCCCGAGCGGTTCTGCAGCAGCTCGCGCGCCAGCTCCGAGAGCTTGTCGCCCTGCTGCTTGAGCATCTCCTCGACCTGGTCGAGGAACTTCTGGAACTCCTGGTCGGACATCGAGAGCGCGTCCTGCACGCCCTGTCCGGCCTGCTTGATTATTTCGCCGAGGCCCGAGAAGTAGACGTCGAACAGCTCCTCGAAGACCGGCAGCTCGCTCGCGCGCTTGATCATCGTGGCGCGGAGCGCCCCGCGAAACGCGTCGCGCTCGCCCAGCCCGATCATCCCGGAGGCGGCAAGCGCGTCGAGCGTCTCGGCGAGCGACACGCGGACGCCGTTTTGCCGCAACAGGTTGGCGAATTCGACCAGCTTGTCTTCCATTGTAGTACGCAGCTAACGCGCGATCCGCGCGTGCGCCGCCAGTTCCGCAGATTCCAGTTTAGCAGGTCCTAATTGAGTAAATCCTTGTCGCTCGCCGGGGGGCCGCCGGCCGGGCCCGCATCTCCGCCGCGGCGCGCCCGCGCGCGCCGCACGTATTCCTTGAGTTCCTCCTGAGCCTTGCGCACGTCGCCCTCGTACTTGACGATCGTGTCGAGCGTCTCGTTGACCAGCTCTTGGTCGAGGTTCTGCACGTTGAGCAGCGTGAGCGCCTTGACCCAATCGATAGTCTCGCTGATACCGGGACTCTTCTTGAGGTCGAGCTTGCGCAGCGACTGGACCACGTTCACCACTTCGGCGGCGAGCTTGTCGGCCGCCTCGGGCGCTTTGAGTTTGATGATCGCGAGTTCCTGGTCGCGCTCGGGAAAATCGATATACAGATGCAGGCAGCGGCGCTTGAGCGCGTCGGACATCTCGCGGGCGTTGTTCGAGGTCAGCACGACCAGCGGAATCTGGCGCGCCTTGAAGGTGCCGATCTCGGGCACCGTGACCTGGAAATCCGAGAGCAGCTCGAGCAGGAAAGCCTCGAACTCGGCGTCGGCCTTGTCGATCTCGTCGATCAGGAGCACCACCGGCTTCTCCGACGTGATCGCCTTGAGCAGCGGGCGCGGCAGCACGAAGCGCTCGGAGAAGAAGACCTCGTCCTCCTTGGCGATCCGATCGACGGCGGCGGCCAGGCCCTGCGCGCCCGTCAGCACCTCGCTTATCTTGTCCTTCAGAATCTGCGTGTAGAGCAGTTGCTTGGCGTACTCCCATTCGTAAAGCGCCTTGCCCTCGTCGAGCCCCTCATAGCACTGCAAACGGATAAGGTCGTGGCCGAGCGCGAGCGCCAGCACCTTGGCAAGATCGGTCTTGCCGACGCCGGCCGGCCCTTCGACCAGGATCGGCTTCTTGAGCGCGGCAGCCAGATAGACCACGGTCGCGATCCGGCGGCTGGCGATGTATTTCTGGCCGGCAAACCGTTCGATTACCTCTTCGATCGACGCAAACATTCATCCTCCTGGGCGCTGCGGATGCCCGCAAAGGGCTGCCGCGCAGTCCATGTTAAGTATCATGAGCCGCCGGGGCTTTAAAACGCCCGCCGCGCTCAAATGTGCAGCTCTTCCATCACCAGCGCGCCGCGCTCGAAACGGTCGCGCGCAAGCGCGCTCGCATCGAAGCGCTCGTAGCGCCCGAGCGCGATCAATTCCGCCAGCGCCTGGCCGGCGCCCCAGGATTGCATCACGCCGCGCCCGCTGAACGAATGCGCCTCGAACACGCGCGGCGCCGCACGGCCCACGATCGCGCTGCGGTCGGGCGAGACTTCGTACAGCCCGGCCCATCCGCGGACGTGGCGCAGGCGCTCGAACGCGCTCATCCGCGCATACAGCCGCGGCCAGATCTCGTCCATGAAGAAGCGCTCGCCGTCGTAGTTGAAATGATAGCCCGGCGGCTCCTCGGGCGGCGAGTAGCCGGCCAGGATATAAGCGCCGTCGTTATGAAAATATACGCCCGAGGTATCGACGATCATTCCGTAAGCGGCGAGATTGGTCGCGCGATTGTCGACCAGGCAAATCTGGCGGCGAATCGGCTCGCTCAGATTCTTGAGTCCGACCAGCTTGAGCGCGCTCGGCGACCACGCGCCGCCGGTTATCGCGACAGCCTCGGCGCTGATCTCTTCGAGATGGCCGGTGGCGGCCTCGCCTGGGCCGTCCTCGGACATCATGCGCATAAGCGTTTCATCTGAGAGCGCGTCGTCCGCCCGCCAGCATCCGATTCGCACTTCACTCGCGCCCGCGTCGATCGCGTGCACGTAGAGCCGATCCAGGTATTCGGCGCCGAGCGCGCGGGAGCGCGAGCGGTAGTGCTCCTTCAGCAGGTTGGAATTGATAAGCCCGTCCTCGGGCGAGAAGGTTGCGCCGGCAATTCCGTCGAGGCGATCGATCTCGGGAACGCGGCGACGCACCGCGGCGGCGTCGAGTTCCTCGATCGGATGGCCGAGTTCGCGCTGCAATGCGAGATGCTGCTCGGCTTTGGGCCAGGTCGCGGCGTCGTAGAGCCAGAGATAGCCCTTCTGTCGGAAGCCCACCTCCTCGCGCACGCTTTCGTAGTATTTGATCGAGGCGCGGCAGAGCGTGATATTGACCGGCTGCCACCAGGTCGCGCGCACGCCGCCGGCATTTTTTTCGCTGGAGCTGAGCCGTCCGCTGAGATCGATATCGACGACGGCGGTCTTGAGCCCGCGCTCGCCGAGCGCCATCGCGACCGAGCTTCCGATGACTCCGCCGCCGATCAGCACCACGTCGTAGCGCCGCACGCCCGCCATGGGTTGATTGTATCCCAAAGACCTTGGCCGCGCGCGCGGCTAAATGTGGGGCGTTGGATCCGAGCTGAAATAGAAAACGAAACGCCACGATAGCAAAGCTCTGACGCGCAATCGCTACGCTTTGCCGAGCGGAGGACGCGTACATCGCTAGAAGATCGAAACGAGGAAGCGCCGCAAGGAAAGACATCTGGCGCTTCCTCGCTCGACCCCCACCTCAATCCTCCCCCAAGACACGGGGGAGGAGGTCAGAAGCAGAAACGCTCGACCTTGGATCCTCAAGGACGATAGAGGCGCTCGACTGTTGCGGCGATACCCCACTTGTTTCAGATATCCGGGGTCTGCCAAGTTTGAAACACGATGTGCACGCTCGCCATCTACTTCCAGGTCTTTCCCGACTACCCGGTCGTGATCGCGGCCAATCGCGACGAGTATCTCGCGCGCCCCGCCCTGCCCCCGACCACCCTACTCGAGCATCCGCACGTCGTCGGCGGCAAGGACCTCCAGGCGAGCGGCACCTGGCTCGGAATCAACCAGCACGGGCTGGTGGCCGGACTGCTCAATCGCCGGCGCGCCGACTATGGCGATCCCAATCCGGCGCTGCGCTCGCGGGGCCTGCTATGTCTCGACGCGCTGCGCTATCGGACGGCGGCCGAGGCGGCGGCTGTTCGTGCGCGGCCAGCGCGGTGCGGACTACAATGCGTTTAACCTGCTGGTCGCCTCGCGCGAGCAGGCTTTCGTCGCCTACAACCGCGGCGGCGGACTCGAACTGGTGAACCTCACGCCCGGGATGCATCTGCTGACCAACGTCGACCTGAACGATTTCGAGTGCCCGCGAATAAGCCGCGCGCATGACCGGTTCGCCTCGCTCTGCCCGCCCTCTGAGTTCGCGCGCGACCCGCTGGCCCATCGCGATCAACTCGCGCATCTGCTGGCCGATCACTCCACCCAACTCGACGCGCGCGAGGGGCGGCCGAACGCGCTCTGCCAGCACATGGGCGAGTACGGCACACGCTCTTCCAGCCTGATTTTCGAGGGACGCGACGCCGCGAGCATCAGTCATTTCTTCGCGCCGGGGCCGCCTTGCACGGCCACCTTCGCGCCCGCGCCGGTTCCCGTAGCTGCGTGAGAGTCAGCCACCCCGCGGCGGCCGGCGTGCGTACTCGGTAGGATCGGGAACCCCGGCTTCGCGAAAGCCCTCGATTCGCTCCGCGCATTTGGTGCATCGCCCGCAATGCGTGATGCCCTTGGGCCGCGCGCAGGTCACGGTGAAGCGCAGCGGCAGGTTTTCGCCGCGCCGAATCACCTCGCCCTTGGTCATCCCGACGTACGGGGTCAGTATTTTCAGCTTCAGACCGACACCAAGATCGACCGCGCGCTCGAGCGCGCGAAAGAATTCGGGCCGCGCGTCGGGGAACGGATTGCTCTCCAGCGGCGCCATCGCGATCTCGCCAATCCGGTTGTAGGCGCAGAAAATCGCGGCCTTCGCGAGCAGGCTCAGGTTGCGGCCGACGATGTAATTCGAGGATACCGCCGCGCGATAGCCCGGCACTTTGCGCCCCGTGATGCTCCAATGGCCGCCGGCCACGTCGCCCATCGGCAATTGCAGCACACTCACGGCATGGATACCGCGCATTTTGAGGCGCCGGATGTAACTTCTGAGCGCGCCGATCTCGTGCCGCTCCCACATCAGGCCCGCACGCACGTAGACCGGAAAAACTTCGCGTCCGCCGCGCGCCAGTTCGGCGAGCATCACCGAGCTATCCAGTCCGCCGCTCGCGAGCACGGCGAGCCGCCGCTTGATCGGCACGATCCGATAATCGCGATTCACTGACGATGTGGAGAGTCGACGGTTCATCTCAGGGCGGCGAGCTTGCGCGCATCGAGATAGGCAGCGACCGCCGCCGCACCGCGCTCGGAGGCCGCCATCGCCACATAGCCGTCGGGTCGCACGAGATACACGGCGTCGCGCCCGAGCCCGGCCCGATCCATTTCCGGACGCCATGGAAAGACGTGTAGCGGCATTTTTCGTTCCTCACACAACGCGCGGATTTCCGCCGGAGCGTCGCCGTAAACATGAACCTGCCAATCGAGCGAGGTGAGCGGTGCGAAGTTGTCCTTCACGCCGTCGTCCGTCTTTACCCATGGCTTCACCCATGGCAAACGGTCGCCACCATGAACCGCGCCGGCGCGCCCCTCGCTCAAGCTGCTGCCACGGTAGTTCACCGCCGTTTGCGAAACCGTACGAAACATCAGACGCCGCACGGCCTTAAACCCGACGAGGAGCGGGAGCAGAAGCGGCACGATTTGCATTCGCACCCGGCGAGCGATCGCGCCGGGGCTGGTAACGCCGGTAAACGCCCGATCGGTGGTTGCGACCAGACGCCGCGCGAAAGTGATTCGCTCCGGCTCGTAACTGTCCAGCAGCGAGGGGTCCGCGCGGCCCTTTAAGACGGCCGCCAGCTTCCACGCGAGATTCACCGCGTCGCCGATCCCGGTGTTCATGCCCTGTCCACCCACGGGACTGTGAATGTGGGCGGCGTCGCCGAGCAGAAACGCGCGGCCCTTGTGGAAATGATCGGCAACGCGATGATGCACATTGTAAGTCGAGAACCAGTTCACGCGCTCGACATCGATACTCATCCAATGGATCACGCGCTTGCTGACGTCGTTCCAGGAAAGATTCTCTTGCCAGGAAAGATTTTCACGTCGCGGTTCGGTTTCGCGCACGGTACCGACGAGGCGCGCGTGTCCCTCGCTCTTCAGCGGGAACACGGCCAGGAAGTCGTTCGTGTCCAGACCGACGTGCACCTCGCCGTTCATCGCCGATCCTTTCGCTGCAACGTCGGCGACGTAAAAAACGTGATCGTACCTCCCGCCTGGAAACCCGATCTTCAAAGTCTCGCGGACGCACGAGTGTGCGCCGTCGCATCCGGCGATATAGGCCGCCTCGCATTCCTGCACTTCCTCCGCGGCTCCATCGGACCGCTTCAGGCGCGCGCGTATCCCGTCGCCCGTATCCTCGAAGCCCAGCAGCTCCGTGGTGCGCTCGACCTCGACGCCGGCCTGCGTCAGGCGATCGATCAACAGACGTTCGTGCTCGTCCTGGGGGAAAACCAGCGCGTAAGGAAACGGGCTGAGCCCGGCGCCCATATCGCCGAAGACAAGGTGCGCCACTTTTTTTCCGGACACCCATAGATTCACGGCGGCGATTTTGCGCCCACGCTCGACCAGCGCGTCGGCGAGGCCGATTTGGCTATAGAGCTCCAGCGTGCGAGCCTGCACCGCGAGCGCGCGCGACGTCGTTCCGGGCTCCGCCGTCTTGTCGATGATCCGCACGCGCACGCCCATCCGCGTCAGCCACAGCGCCAGCACCAGGCCTGTCGGCCCTGCGCCCGCGACGAGGACGTCCGTGTCAGTTGAGGAGCCGGCCGCCATCGAGCAGCAGTGTCGAGCCGGTGGCGAAGTCGGTGCCCTCGCACAAAAACATCACCGCGCGCGCGACGTCTTCCGGCGAGCCCAGCCGCTTGACCAAAGTCCCCGCCAGCATGCGCTCGATCTCTTCTTCGCTGGAGCCCTCGGGCGGCATCACGGGGCCCACCGCGACGCAGTTGACCTGGACCTGGGGCGCCAGCGCCTTGGCCAGCGCGCGGGTCAGTCCGATGAGCCCGCTCTTGGAGACGGTGTAAGGCAGGTAGTTGTTGTAGGGGCGAATCCCGGCCCAATCGCCGATATTGACGATTTTGCCGGCGCCCTGCCGGCGCATCGCGGCGCCCGCGAACTTGGAAAGAAAAAACGGCGCCTTTAGATTCGTGTCGAGATTGACGTCCCAGTCGTGCTCGGTGAGTTCCTCGAGCGGCTTGCGATAGAAAACCGACGCGCAGTTGACCAGCACGTCGATCCGGCTAAACGCACTCAGCACTTCGCCGACCATCCGTTCGATCTCGGCGACGCTTTCGAGGTTCGCGCCAAAAGCGCGCGCGCGGCCGCCCGTGCCGTCGATCGCGGCGACGAGCGACTCGGCCTCGGCGCGCGAGCGGTTGTAGTGCACCGCGACGATCGCGCCGCGCTCTGCGAAGTGCGCCGCGATAGTGCGGCCCACGCGGCGTCCGGCGCCGGTCACCAGCGCGACCTTGTCCTTGAGTTCCATCCGTTTGCGCAAGCCTACCGGCGCGCACGCGCACGCTCCGCCAGAGCTGCGAGGATATTGTTGCGGAGACCGCGGCGGCGGTCTATAGCGAGGCCTTGACCGCGCGCAGCAGCGCGAGGTTGTCCGAATGGCCGGTCTTGTGCGCGGTTACGTGGCCCAGGATCGGGCGTCCCAGCAGGTAGAGGTCGCCGATCAGGTCGAGCACCTTGTGGCGCGCGAATTCATCGGCGAAGCGCAGCGTCGTATTAACCACCTTCTCATCATCGATCAAAATCAGATTGTCGAGCCGCCCGCCGCTGGCGAGACCCATCTCGGCCAGCTTGTGGAACTCGTGCACGAAGCCGAAGGTCCGCGCCGGCGCGATTTCGCGCATGTAGGCCGCGGGTGAGGTCAGCTCGAAATGCACGCTATGGCGGCCAATCGGCCGCGGATACTCCAGGGTATAGTCGATGATGAGGCGATCGGCGGGCTCGACGCGGATCGATTCGCCATTGTTGCCGACCGCGATCGTACGCGCGATCCTGACCGGCTCGACCGCGGCGTCCTGCTCTTCCACTCCCACTTCGGAGATCTGCCGGCAGAATTCGATCGCCGAGCCGTCGAGCGCCGGCACCTCGTCGTCGGTCTTGATCAGCAGGTTGCTGATTCCCATCCCGTGCAACGCCGACATCAGGTGCTCGACCGTGCGCACGGAGCGGCCACTGGCCGTGAGCGTGGTGTTGTAGCCGGTGTCGGTGACGTTCTCCAGCCGCGCCGCGATCGCGGTCTCGTCGGCGACCGAGGAAAAGACGATTCCGAAGCCGGCCGGCGCGGGATGCAGAATAACTCCGGTCTTGAGTCCCGAGTGGAGCCCCTGCCCTGCCGCGACCACCGAGCGCGCGAGCGTGCGCTGCTTGCGTCCGGAGATGCCCGCGGCCGGCGCGGGCCGCGGCGCCGCGGCGCCGATCGAAGCTCCCTCGGGCGTCACTCCGCCGGACATGCGCACGCCGCCCGACTCGCGCTTGAGCACACGTTCGATCGAGGTCAGCAGGCCGCTTACGGAGAACGGTTTCTCGATAAAGTCGGCGGCGCCGAGCCGCGTCGCCGCGACCGCGTTCTGAATGTTGCCGTGGCCGGAGATCATGATCACGCGGACCTCGGGCCGCTCGGCCTTGATACGGCGGAGCAACTCGATGCCGTCGATGTTGGGCATCCAGATGTCGAGCAGCACGAGCGCTGGATTCTCGCGGGCGATCAGGTCCATCACGCCGGCGGGGTCGCCGGTGTCGAGCACGCGAAAGCCCTCGTCGCCCAGAATTCCACGGAGCGATGACCGAATCCGCTCCTCGTCATCCACCACCAGTACGGTCTCGTTCACTATGTTCCTTTTTTCACTAGACAGAGCGCCGCGAACCGGCACGCCGGAGCGCCTGGCCCTAGCCTAAAACCTTGGCGAATTGCTGCTCTTTTATCGGAAACTCGAGCACGAATCTACTTCCCCGCGGCGGGTTATCCCGCACCCGGACGAAGCCGTGATGGTCGGCGACGATCGCCGAGACGATCGCCAGGCCGAGGCCGGTGCCGCCTTTGCGAGTCGAAAAGTAGGGCTCGAAAATCCGCGAACGCAGCGCGGGCGGAATGCCCGGGCCGTTGTCGCGCACTTCCAGCGTGACCACGCCGCTTTGCGCGTTGATCGCGGTGCGCACGTCGATCCGCGGCCGCGCGCCGTTGGGGTTGGCGCCGACGGCGGCGTTGACCGCGTTCTCGAGCAGATTGACCAGCGCGCGCTTGAGCGCGTCGCGGTCGATCGCGATTTGCGGCAGCGCGGACGCCAGCGCCAGTCCGAACTCGACGCCGGGGTTGGCGTCGCGAAAGGTCGCGACCGTCTCCTCGGCCAGTGGATTGAGGTCGCCCGGCGTGGGGTTGAGATGCGGCATCCGGGCGAACGCCGAGAACTCGCTCACCAGGCGCTTTAGGTCCTCGACCTCACCGATGATGACGCGGGTGCATTCGTCCACCAGCTTGGCGTCGCCGTCGGAGCGCGTGGCGAGCTGGCGGCGCAGCCGCTCGGCGGAGAGCTGGATCGGAGTGAGCGGATTTTTAATCTCGTGCGCGATCCGGCGCGCGACCTCGCGCCACGCCTCCATCCGCTCGACCTTGGCGAGCTGGCTCACATCCTCCAGGAACAGCACCGTGCCCAACTCGCCGTCGCCCTCGCCGAGCGCGCTCGCGGTGACCATCAGCTCGAACTCGCCGCCGCCCGGCGGCTGGATCTTAATCGAGGAACGCGCCTCATGCGGACGGTGATGCTCGGCGAAAATTCCCTCCAGCGCATGCACCAGCGCGGGCTGGAACGCGGCGCGCCATCCGCGCCCCAGCACCTCGCCCCCTTTTTGTCCCAGTATCCGTTCCGCGTACGGGTTGATCGCGGTGATGATGCCCTGCGGGTCCAGGCCGACCACACCCGCGCTGACGTTGCGGAGCAGGGTCTCGGTGTATGCGCGGCGGCGCTCGAGCTCGGTCTGCGAAGCGCGCAGGTCGGTCGTCATCCGGTTGAACGAATCCACCAGCTGGCCGATCTCGTCGTCGCCGACCGAGGGAATTTCATACTCGAGGTCGCCGTGGGCGATCGCCTGCGTGCCCTCGGCCAGCAGCTTGATCGGAACCGTCACGCCGCGCGCGAGGTACATCCCGAACCAGCTCGCCAGCAGCACCACCACCAGCCCGATCAGCATCAGGGCGAGAAAGTAGCTACGCATGATCGGCTGGCGGAGCGTGCGCAGTTGAAAGTAGTCCTCGAAAGTCTGCGAGATGCCCGCGGCGCGCTGCGCCAGGCTGCGCGGCAGGTAGTAGTCGACGACCACCGCACCGGTCACCAGGTCGGACTCGGGCGACGAATAGATCGGCGCGGTGCCGCGAATCACGTCCGATTTGCCGAACCGGTCGGTGCGCGTCGCCCCGTGGCCGCCGAGCGTCTGCGCGAGCAGCGGCGAGTCGGGCGCCACGCCGATCCCGGTCGGCGTCCTGGGGCTGAGCGCGATCAGCAACAGGCGGCGGCTGCTGTCGAACACCTCGATCGTGCCGAGATTGTAGTCCTGCTGGCGCTGCGCGATGAAGGCTTTCAGTTGCGCGCGCCGCTCGGGCCGCATGAGGTCCTTGGCCGCGACCTCTTCCGCGATTTCGCGCGCGAAGTGCGCCGCGTTGTTGGCCGCGCTCAGATAGTAGACCTTCGCGATGTCGAGCGAGTCGTCGAGCACGCGCTCATACTCGGGATTGAACCAGCTCGCGACGTCGGCGCGCAGAAACGCGCCGGCGACGATCAGCAGAAACACGCTCGGCACCAGCGCCACCGCGATAAAGCCGAGGACCAGGCGGACCTGGAACTTGGAGCCTATAAGGCCGCGGCGATGTTCGAAGATGACCTTGGCCAGGTTGCGTCCGACCAGCAGCAGAAGCAGCCCCAGCAAAAGGAAGCTGAGGTCGAACAACAGGATGACGACCAGGTTGGAAACCAGCGAAGTATGGCGGGTGAGCGGCGGCAGTTCGGTCTGCGCGAGCACGAAGGCGACCAGCACGGTGCCCGCCACGCCCACCGCGATAAGCTCGCGCCGGCGGCGCTTGCGGTCGGCCTCGCGCGTGGATTCGTGCGCTCCGGGGTCGCGGGCCACCGCTCAGCGCCTCAGCCAGGCCACGATCAGGCTCACCACGATGCTGACTATGATCGAGGTGGTAAGCGGAAAGTAAAAGCTGAAGTTGCCGCGCCGCAGGTAGATGTCGCCGGGAAGGCGTCCCGGTATCGGCCCCGTTATCGATCCCGATCCGAAGCCCCATACGGCCGCTCCGAGCACGACCAGTATCAGACCCGTCACGATCAGTGCCTTTCCCAACGGCGCCATCGTCACGTATCCCGCGCGCATCGGCGCGCGGCCCAGGCGATGCGTGCGCTAGGCGTGCGCGCGCTCCTTTTGCGCGGCCTCACGGGCCTCGCGCGCCTCCCTGACGATCTTTTCGGTGACCGGCGGGGGCGCTTCCTCATAGTGCGAGAAGCGTGACTCGAACGATCCGCGCCCCGAGGTCTTCGAGCGGAGGTCAGGCGCATACTTCAGAATCTCGGACATCGGCACCAGCGCCTTGATCACCTGGCTCTGGCCCTTGCGATCCATCCCAAGCACCTTGCCGCGGCGCGAGTTGAGATCGCCGATCACGTCGCCCATGCACTCCTCAGGGCAACTCACCTCCAGCGCCATTACCGGCTCCAAAATGATCGGCCGGGCTTTCTCGAACGCCGCCTTGAGCCCCATCGAGGCCGCAATCTGGAACGCCATGTCGGAGGAGTCGACGTCGTGATAACTGCCCTCGAAGACCGCGACTCTGATGTCGACCACGGGAAAGCCGGCCAGGTGGCCTTCGACCAGCGTGTTGCGCACGCCCTTTTCGACCGAGGGGATGAACTGGCGCGGGATTGCGCCGCCGACGATCTCGTCCTTGAACTCGAAGCCGCCGCCGCGCGGGAGCGGCTCCACCTTGAGCCAGCAGTCGCCGTACTGCCCGCGGCCGCCCGACTGGCGCTTGTACTTGCCCTGGGCCTCGGCGCGGCCCTTGATGGTCTCTTTGTAGGGCACCTTGGGCGCCTGAAGTTCAACTTCTACATTAAATTTACGTTTGAGCTTCTCGACCGTGACCTCGATATGCATCTGTCCCGTGCCCGACAAGATGATGTCGTGGGTTTGCGGGTCGCGATGGGTTTCGAGCGCGCGATCCTCCTCGACCAGATGCTGCAGCGCCTGCGAGGCTTTCTGTTCGTCGCCCTTGGTCTTGGGACGAATCGCAAATGAGATGACCGGCGCCGGCCGCTCGGCGGCGGGAAAGATGATCGGCGATTTTTCGTCGCACAGCGTGTCGCCGGTGGTCGTGTCTTTGAGCTTGGCGACCGCGACTATCTCGCCCGGCAGCGCGGTTGCGATTGGCGACTGCTTCTTGCCCTCCAGCCGCAGAAGCTGGCCGAAGCGCTCGCGCACGCCGCGAGTCGAATTGAGCACCGTGGCGTCGCTTGCGGCGCGGCCCGAGACCACGCGAAAGATCGACAGCTTGCCGGCGAACGGATCGATGACGGTCTTGAAGACGAAGGCCGAAAACGGCGCCGCCGGATCGGGCGCGCGCTCGACCGGCTCGCTGTTGGCGCCGCTGAAGCCCATGCGCGCCGGCCGTTCGTTGGGCGCAGGGAGCAGCGTGTCGATCGCGTCGAGCAGCGGCCCGATGCCGATGTTCTTGAGGCCAGAGCCGCACAGTACCGGCGTCAGCTTGCCGGCAAGGGTGGCCGCGCGCAGTGCGGTGCGCAACTCGGCGTCCTCCAGTACCCCCTTGTCGAGGTACTTCTCGAGCAGCGCGTCGTCGGTCTCCGCAACGGCCTCGCACAGGCGCGTACGCGCGGTTTCCGCGCGTTCCTTCTGTTCGTCGCTCAGCGCCTCCTCCTTGGGCTTGCCGCTGACGTCGCCATACATCAGGGCCTTCATCGCGAGGACGTCGATCACGCCGTTGAACGTGAGCTCCGCGCCAATTGGGAGCGTCAGCGCGACCGGATGCGCGTCGAGCGCTTTCTCCAGGTCCGCCATCGCGTGGTCGAAATTGTTGCGTTCGCGGTCCAGGCGCGAGACGAAAGCGATTCTCGGCAGGCCAAGCGCGTTCATCTCGGCCCAAATCTTTTCCGATTCGACCTTGAGGTCGCCGCCGGCCGTCGCCACGAAGACCAGGCTGTCGACCGCGCGCATGGTCGCAAACGAGTCGGGCAGGAAAGCCTGGTAGCCGGGCGTATCGGCGACGATGACCTCGTCTTTCTTCCAGTTGTAGTGATGAAACGCGGAGCTGATTGAGATTTTCCGATGCAACTCTTCAGGCTCGAAGTCCATCGCGGCCGTGCCGTCGTCGGGCCGCCCCTGCCGGCTCAGTGTGCCAGCCGTAAACAGCATCGCCTCGGCCAACTCGGTTTTGCCGGTCGCGCCCTGACCGACGATCGCGATACTTCTTAGACGTCCGATTTCCTCCGCAGCCATAGCGTTTGCTCCTGGAGAAGTTTTCTAGTGCGCCTTGGCCCCCCTCGCGTGACTCCTGATGTAACTCCCTGTGCGATTCCCGCAACGGTCCCGCGCGACAGCCGCGGTGCCGATGCTCGCCATACTTCGTGTCCTACGTCAATCGTACGCCCCTTCGATACTTACGTCACCCGCCAGAACGCGGACGATTCGCCCCTCGGCTTCGAGCAGCAATGCGCCGTCGGGGCCGATTCCGCGCACGGTCCCACCGATACGGCTGGGGCCGTCGACAACAGTGACCTGCCGGCCGGTCAGCGCCGAATAGCGCTCCCACACGGGCCGCACGGCGGCGAACCCGCCGCTCAGAGTCTCCATATAGCGGTACTCAAGCCGGGAAAAAAGCTCGCCGGCGAGTTCCACCCGGTCGCACGGACGGCCCGTCGCCGCCATCACCGAGGTCGCGCGATCCCGCAACTCAACCGGAATGTCCTCCGGCGCAAGGTTGAGATTGAGGCCGATTCCCAGCAGCACGCAGGCCAGGCGATGACGCGAGTCGGTGACCGCCTCGGCGATCATCCCGCCGGCCTTGCGCCCGCCAAGCCATACGTCGTTGGGCCACTTGAGCGCGACGATTCGCGGCGCGACCAGCTCCATCGTCTCGGCCACCGCGACGCCGGCGACCAGGCTGAGCAGCGCGGCCTCGGCCACCGGCATCTCGGGGCGCAGGATGAAGGTGCCGTAAAAGTTGACGCCGGGTGGCGAGTGCCATCGCCGGCCCATCCGCCCTCGCCCCGCCGTTTGCCGCTCGGCGATCACGACTTCGCCGTTAAGCGCGCCGCGCGCGGCCAGTTCCGCCGCGGTCTGCTGGGTCGATTCCAACTCCTCGAAGTAATGCACGCGCCATCCGATTGTCCCTGACGGGCGGCCGGCTTCGGCTGGGCGATAAGGATTGTCAGCCATTTTGCTACATCGGCACTTTGCTACATCGGCATTTTGCTAGATGGGATCGATGCGCATGCTGAGGTCGATGGCGGGCGCGGAATGAGTCAGCGCGCCAACGGAAATCAGATCGACGCCGGTCTCCGCGATCGCGCGCACGCCGTCCAGCGTCACGCCGCCCGAGACCTCGAGCAGCACGCGTCCGGCCGGCGCGAGCACGCGCGCGCGGCGCATGTCGTCCAGCGTCATGTTGTCGAGCAGGATAGAATCCGCCCCGGCGGCCAGCGCCTCCTCGACCTGGGCCAGCGTCTCGCATTCGATTTCGACCCGCATCGTGTGCGGCACGCGCTTGCGCGCGCGTTCCAACGCGCGGCCGATCGATCCGGCCGCTGCGATATGGTTCTCCTTGATCAGGACGCCGCTATCGAGGCCGAAGCGATGGTTGAAGCCGCCGCCGGCACGCACCGCGTATTTCTCGATCATGCGGAGCCCCGGATGGGTCTTGCGGGTGTCGATGATGCGCGCGCCGGTGCCGGCCACCGCGTCGACGTAGCGCCGGGTCATGGTCGCGATCCCCGACATCAGTTGCACAAGATTGAGCGCGGTGCGCTCGCCGATAAGCAATCCCGCGAGCCGTCCTTCGATTACCGCCGCGTTGTCTCCGCGCTCGAGCACGTTGCCCTCATACGCGCACGCCGAAATCTCCGGGTAGGCGCCGGCCAGCCGAAAAACCTCGGCCAGCAGCACGCCGCCGCAAAACACGATACGCGTCGATTCCTTGACGACAATATGCGCCCGGCCACGCTGTCCCGGCGTGACCGTCGCCGCCGTGGTGAGGTCGCCCTGCCCCAGGTCCTCCGCCAGCGCACTGCGCAACAGGGCACTCACGTTGAGCCACTCGAGTTGGCTAAACAGTTCCACGGCCTCTCAGTTCGCCTCCAAAAGCCGCAACTGCTTGCGCAGCAACTCCTGCTGGTCCGCCAGTTCCTGCGTGCGCTGCTGCATCTGCTCCTGCATCTCAGGTGCCGCCTTGGCGACAAACTCGGGATTATCCAGGCGCGCCTGATGCTGCCGGTGATGGGCGGTCACCTCGTTAAGCTTTTTGCGCAGTGCGGCGCGTGCCCGCTCGAAATCGAAGCCCTCGGGCGCCATCACTGCGACCTCGCACCATCCCAACACCGCAGTTACCATCCCGCCCGGCGTGTTGTCCGTCGGCCCGGCCAGGCCGAGGCTCGCCGCCTTGGCCATCGTCGCGGCATAAGGCTTCCATCGCTCGAATTCCGCGCGGAACTCCGCCGCCGCGCTGTCCACGCCGAGAAATCTGATCCGCGCTTCGACTCGCTGTCCCGGATGGTAGCCGAGCAGCGAGCGCAATGAATTGATCGCCTCGGTCGCCGCGATGCAATGCTCCATCGCCGCCGCGTCGTCCTTGCTTAGCGCGGTCGCTGGCTGCGGCAGCGGAAATTTCGCGATCGCCAGATGCGGCGCCAAGCCGGGCTCGTCGATATACGGCCGCAGCGCCTGCCAGATTTCCTCGGTGATGAAGGGCATGAACGGATGGAGCAGCCGGAGCAACCCGTCGAAGCCTCGCACCAGCACCCAGCGCACCGCGGCCTGCCGCTCGCCGCCCGGCTTGAGCGGCTCCTTGGCGAGCTCGATATACCAGTCACAGAACTCGTGCCAGATGAAGCTGTAAGCCCGCAGCGCGGCGACGTTGAATTCGTAACGATCGATCGCGGCGCTGACTTCCGCTACTGCATTGTCCAGCGAGGCAAGGATCCATCGCTCAGCAAGCGCAAGATCGGCAACTTCGGCCGCGGGAGCGGTTGCGGCGCGCCCTCGAGGTTCATGAGCACGAACCGCGCCGCGTTCCACACCTTGTTGGCGAACGCGCGCGACGCCGCCAGGCGATCGTCGGACAAGATCAGGTCGCGCCCCTGCACGCTTAGCTGCGCCAGCGTAAAACGCACCGCGTCGGTGCCGTAGGTCTCCATGATTTGCAGTGGATCGACCACGTTGCCGCGCGACTTCGTCATCTTCTTGCCGAACTGGTCGCGCACCAGCGGCGTGATATAGACGTCGCGAAACGGCACCTCACCCGTGCACTTGAGCCCCATCATCATCATCCGCGCGACCCAGAAGAAAATGATGTCGAAGCCGGTGATGAGGAGGCTGGTCGGATAGTAGCGTGCGAGCTCGGGCGTTTGATCGGGCCATCCCAGAGTCGAAAACGGCCACAGCGCCGAGCTGAACCAGGTGTCGAGCACGTCCTCTTCCTGGCGCAGATCGCCGCCGCCGCACTGGACGCACGCCGCCGGGCGCTCGGCCGCGACCATCATCTCGCCGCATCGCTCGCACCAGTAGGCCGGGATGCGATGGCCCCACCACAGTTGGCGCGAGATGCACCAGTCGTACACGTTCTCCATCCAGCTGAAGTAGGTGTTCTCCCAGCGCTTCGGATGGAACGTCGTGCGGCCGTCGCGTACCGCCGCAAGCGCCTCGTCGGCGAGCGGCTTGACGCGCACGAACCACTGATACGAGAGCATCGGCTCGACCACCGTCTCGCAGCGCGAGCACACGCCGATCGCATGCTGATGCGGCTCCATCTTCTCGAGCAGACCCAGCGCCGTGAGGTCCTCGACCACCTTGCTCCGGCAGTCCTCGCGCGTCATCCCGCGATACGGGCCGGCCTCGTCGTTCATCCGCCCATGCGTATCCATCACGGAAATCTGCGCGAGGTTGTGCCGCCGCCCTATCTGGAAATCGTTGAAGTCGTGCCCCGGCGTGATCTTGACCGCGCCCGAGCCGAAAGCGGGATCGACAGCGAGGTCGGCGATAATCGGAATTTCGCGCCCGATCAGCGGCAGCATGATCTTCTTGCCGACCATCGCCTTGTAGCGCGGGTCATCCGGATGCACCGCGACGGCGGTATCGCCGAGCATCGTCTCGGGCCGCGTCGTCGCCACCGTCACCGCGCCCGAGCCGTCGGCGAGCGGATAGCGGATGTACCACAGATGGCCGGGCGTCTCTTTATGATCGACTTCGAGGTCAGAGAGCGCGGTCTCGCATCGCGGACACCAATTGATGAGACTCAACGCGCGATAGATAAGCCCTTCGCGGTAGAGCCTGACGAAAATTTCGGTCACCGCGCGCGAGAGCCCCGGATCAAGCGTGAAGCGTTCGCGGCTCCAGTCGCATGAGGCGCCGAGGCGGCGCAACTGGTTGAGGATGCGGCCGCCGTAGGTCTCGCGCCATTGCCAGACGCGCGCGACAAACGCCTCGCGGCCGAGGTCGTGGCGGCTCTTGCCCTCTTTCGCCAGTTCGCGCTCGACCACGTTTTGGGTGGCGATCCCGGCGTGGTCGGTGCCCGGCTGCCACAGCGTGTTGTAGCCCTGCATCCGACGCGTCCGCACGATAACGTCGTGCAGGGTGACGTTGAGCGCGTGGCCGAGATGGAGCTGGCCGGTGACGTTGGGCGGGGGAATTACGATCGAGAAGACGGGACCGGGGCGCGCCGGGTCGGCCTTGAAATAGCCGAGGTCAATCCAGCGCTGATACCAGTGCTCTTCCGCACTTTTCGGATCGAAAGTCTTGCCTAGTTCCAAGCGGTGTCCATCTTACCGGATATCGGCGGATATCGCTTCGCCCCGGATATGGGCTGCGCCCAATATCACGTTGCGTCCGACGGTCGAAACTGGTGCGAGAGGGGGGACTTGAACCCCCACGAGCTTGCGCTCACAAGGTCCTGAGCCTTGCGCGTCTGCCGTTCCGCCACTCTCGCGCACCGGTAAGTGAAAGGGTTTATTAGGCTCGGAGGGCGAATTCAAGCCGTCAGTTTCCGCGGTGAGCGCGCGGTGGGTGCGGATCGCGTGCAGAAGGATCAGATAATTCGGGATGCGAATCGCTAGCGCGCGTCACTGACATTACGCTTCGCAGATTCGTCACGCACCAAAATGACTTGCGGACCTTTCGCCAGGTAACGCTGGATCCTGCCGCCGACGTAATGCCATCCGTCGGCAGGATCGAACCACGCGTTTCGATGCGGCAGCAGGCCTCCTAGAAGATTTCCAAACCATCCGAGCTTCGCGGTCAATTGCACTCGTATCAGAGGCTTCGGATAGCGTGCCCAATATTCATTCTCCTCGCCGCGTTCCGCGATAACGGGAGCCAGGGCAGGCTCGGGCGCGCAGTCGAAAGCATAGAAAGCAAGATGTTCATGCCCGTCGCGAAAGGCCTTTTCCATCGCCACTACTGCCGCTGCGCCGGCGTAGGTGTCTGATGGAAATTCGAGTTTCTTTGACAGTTCCTGCTTGCGTCCGGCTTCATAGCTGACGCACGACGCATCACCGGTGCGCGGGTCTGCGCGCGCGATCAGCTTTGGAGAACCATCCGCATTGAAGAACGTATGCTCGAAGTGCTGCATCGTCGGCAACGTGTCGCTCTCGCTCAGCGCGAGGTCATCGCGCTCGATATCATGCTCTCCGTTGTTGTAATGATTTTCACCCCGAACCATTATGCGGCTGTTCAGGTGCTCGATCTTGTATTCTGCGTGACCTATGACTTCGTGGCTGTCCGGGTCGAGGATGGTGAAGCTGACCGGCTCGATTTTAGGACCATCAGCATTGCCCCGTCCGCGGTCAGTGGCATGGGCGAGTGCGCTGACGACCAGAACACAAAGAACGGTCATCGCGAATTTAATTTGTTTGCCCATAGCTAAAAGGGGAGGCGCAAGTTCTGTTCCATGTTTCAACATCACATCCGAGTCGTTGCGGAAACATCTTAAGTGACTCTCTCGGAAGGTATCACGCCAGCTTGGAACAATTGCCGCCAAGTCTTCCACAGAGAATCAGAAACATTTACCAGTGAGACGCGTATAGGGGCCGCTTTGGCAATTTTTGCAAAGCCTTTTGCCATGCACTTGGATGCTGTTGAGCAGGAACTGCAGTGAAGCTTTCGGTCATAATCGCGACTCACGCGCGTCCCGACGCGCTGGCGCGCCTGCTCGACAGTCTGGCGCCGCAACTCGCCGACGCCGCCGGAGATGCCTCGCGCGAAATCGTTGTAGCCGAAAACGGCACGCCCGCGCCGTCAATACTTCCCGCGACGGCGCCGCCGCTGGAGCATCTGCACGACCCGCGTCCCGGCAAATGCCGAATCCAGAACGTCGCAATCCGGCATGCCACGGGTGACATAATCGTATGCCTTGACGACGACCTCTTCGCCGCGCCGAGCTACCTCGCCGAGGTCGAGCGATTCTTTATCGAGCATCCCGAGTTCGCCGCGATGAAGGGGCGCATCCTGGCGGCCGAGGACCCGGCGGCCAAGGTCGGCGCGGACGCCGCGGTATGGCTCGACCTGCCGATCGTCGACCACGGCGAGAAGGTCATCGAGGTGCGCGGAGTGCTGGGGGCGAACATGGCGTTTCGCGCGACCGCGCTCGCGCGCGTGGGGCTTTTCGACGAACGCCTGGGGCCGGGAGCGGCCGGCCATGAAGAGGAGACCGAGATGTCGGCGCGCCTGGCACGCGCCGGATTCAGGATCGGATACGCGCCGCGCGCGCTGGTCTATCACGACGTGGATCCGGCGCGCGCCGATCGCGCGCGCAGCCTGCGTATCGCACGCGAACGCGGACGCTGCCGGATGATCCACGAATCGCATCGTGCGCTCCCGGTGATCGCGGACAACGCGATAGCGGCGCTCCGAGTGTGGGCCGCGCGGCTCGCGGGCGCCGGGCCGCAGCGTCTCGCGCGCGAGGAGCGGCGCCTGGCGGTCGCGCAGGGAATGCTCGACGGGCTGCGCTCTAATGGATTTCGCTTTCGGGGATCGCGCTCTTGCGGCCGCGGCTAGCTCTTAAACGACTCGATTATCTCGAGCAGCCCGCCGGAGTAGCCGCTCCACGGATGGGCCTCGGCGGCGGCGCGGACAATCTCCCCGGACTGATGCCCGGTCTGCAACAACGCAGAGAGGCGCTCGGCAATCTCCGCGGAGTTGACCGGATCTTTCACCACGAACGGACGCATCGCGGCCGGCAGCAATTCGGCGACCCCCGATTGCGCGCTGACCAGCACCCCCAGCCCGCCCGCCATCGCTTCCATCACGACATTGCCGAACGGCTCGAAGAACGAGGGCATCGCGAACGCGTCGGCGGCGAGAAAGAGTTGCTCGATCTGACCCATCGCGCCCAGGAACCGCACGCGCGAGCCGACTCCAAGCCGATGGGCGAGGCGGATATAGCGGAGCGCCGAGCGGTCGGTGCCGGCGACCAGCAGGTACGGACGCGCTTTGATTGCCGGCCACGCTTCGAGCAACGGCCCGAGCCCTTTGCGCGCGAAGCCGTTGCCCACGAACGCGACCACCGGAGCGCCGGTTTCGACCTCGAACATCTGCCGAAAGCGCGCCCGCTCGGCCGGGCTTGCGGGATGGAAGCGCTCAAGATCGACTCCATTGTAAAGCGTCGCCGTTTTGGCCGAGTCGAGTCCGAACTCTTCAATCAGTTGCGTGCGCACCAGGTTCGAAACCGCGATCGCCCGGCGCAGGCTCGGCGATTTGAACGCGGCGCGTTCGATTATCATCTGCGCGCGATGATACGGCCGCAGACGCATCGCGGCCGCCGCCCACTCCCCGCGCCATCGCCGCGCCGCGCGCAAATACGCGCTATGCGCTCCGCCACCCGAGCGCAGGATGTCCGCGCCTACCGCGCGCGCAAAACTCAGCACCAATTCTGCGCCCTCGCGCCGTGCCTGTGCCGGCGCCTCCCATGCAAAGCGCATCAATTGCAGCGTCGGGATCGGCCATCGCGAGCCGACTTGCACCACGGGCAAGGGCCGCGCCGTGCCGCGCGCCTCGGAGGTATAGACGGTTACGTCGTGTCCTGCTTCGGCGAGACATTGCGCCGTGACGATAAGGTCGCGCTCGGTGCCGCCGCCGGCCGGGTCGAAGCGCCGCGCGATCAATCCTACGCGCATAGCGCTTTTGCCCACGCGCATGGCGCGCTTGCCGACGCGTCCATCAAACGCCCGCCGTGGAGATGCCTGAGGTGCGGCCCTGTGTTAGCGTAATTGCGAGGAGCAAGAGGTGCCGAGACGATGATCGAGATCCAGTGCACAAGTTGTCAGACCCGCTATCGAATCGACGAACGGATTCTGCCTGAGGATACGCCGACGTTCAAATGCTCGCGTTGCGGGCATGTTTTCAGCGCCGAGCCACGCGAGAAGTCGTCGCCGCGGCGCGCGAGCGCCGAAGGCGCTCGCGCCTCCGCGGGGACGAAAGCTGCGCCGCGCGCCTCCGCCGACGCGGCGGAGGCGCCGGCGCCCTCCGCGGCCGACACGGATGCGCGCGCCGAAGCGCCCGCATCCGCGCCGGCTGCCGAAGAGCCGGCCCCGCAGCCGCAGGCGCCGCCCGCCGCTCGCGCGGCGGCGCCTGCGGCTGCGCCAGCCTCGGCTCCGAGGCCGCGCCAGGCCGGCGGAGCCGGCCGTCGCGCGGCCTCGGAGCCGCCTGCGGCGGAGGCGGGCGCGGCGATGCCGCCGCCCGCCGCCGAGCGCCCGCGCATCGTGGACGCGCCTACGCAAACCGAAGAGACGCAAACCGAACAGGCTGCGCCAGTCCGGAACGACACCAGGGAACTGCTCCAGCGCCGTTTCAGGATCGCGACCGATGAAGCCGACAAGTCGGGAGAAAATCTCACCTTCGAGTTCAACGACGAACGGCAGTCATTTGAATCGACTCGCGATTCGGCCGCCGGTTCAAGCTTCCCGCCGCTATGCGGAGGAAAAATGGGAGGTCGGCGATACTGACCTTCCGCCACCGCCAGCGGCCCGTCCGAAGAGCCGCATCCGCGTCTCCGACATCGACGACGATTTGGAAGGCGATGGGACCCCCGACCGCAGTTTTGGCCGCGATCGGGATCGGCTTGCGAATCGCGACGAGGATCAGGATTTCGATCGCATCCGTCCCGAGGAAGTCAGCGCGCAGGCGCACAGGCTGGAAGAGGAATTGCGCGGCCGGTCGTACAAGCTTCACTCGGCCGGCTATTTTCTCGGGCTGTTCGCGATGGTGGTGATGGGCTTCGGCATCCTGACGATGGTGATACAGAGCGCGCCGGTCGCGAGCGCCGGGCTGCTAAGCGCCCTGCCGATCGTCGGCGAGGGCCTCGAGCCGCCGATCTCGGCCGCCCAGCGCGTGGCGCTGGGCCAGGTTCAGGGACAATACGCCAAGCTCAAGGGCAACCAGGTTGCGCTGGTCATCACCGGGACGGTGGAGAATCTGACCTCGGCGCCGCTCGGCGCCGTGCAGATCGAGGCCGCGCTGACGGCGTCCAGTCCGGAGCCGCTGCGCAGCCAGGCGGTCTACTGTGGCAACAGCCTGTCGCCGAAAATGATTGGCGAGATGACGCCGCACGAGATCGAGTTTTTCGAGAAGCTGGACGCGCCCAAGAGCTTCACGCTTTCGCCGCAGGCGAGCGCGCCATTCGTGATCGTGTTTGTTGCGCCGCCCGCGGGTGCCGGTCACTTTCAGTTGCGAGTCGTCCGTGCCGATCCTGCCGCGGCGCCCGCACCGTCGGCTGAGGGTGGCTGACGCGCTATTCTTTTTCCTTGGCGACCATGTCCTCGTATTCTTCGCCGTCCATCAGATCTTCCAGCTCACTGAGGTCGCTTATCCGAACCTTGATCAGCCAGCCGTCGCCGTAGGGATCTTCATTGATGACCTCCGGGCTTTCGGGCAGGCCCTCGTTGACCTCGACCACGGTGCCGCTGACCGGAGCGTAGATGTCGGAGACCGCCTTGACCGATTCGACCACGCCGAAGGGATCGTCCTTACTGATCTTTTCGCCGACCGCCGGCAGCTCGAGGTAAACGATTTCCCCGAGTTGGTCCTGCGCATGGTCGGTGATACCTATCGTCGCAACCGATTCTTCGGCGGCGACCCATTCATGTTCCTTCGAGTATTTGAGCCCCGGCGGAACTTCCATGTCCACCCCCTGAAAACCCGCCCCGGGCGCGCCGGCGCCGCGATCAGGCGGTGTGGCTCTCACGTCCACGTACTTTCATCACGCCCGGCGGAAAACCGCTTGTCAAGTTCCGGCGGGATGCGATCCGAAGTTAATGTCATGCACGCGGAGCCGCGAGGTTAAAGATGCGGCCTGGAAAACCCCAACCGAAAGCGCGCGGCTGAAAGGATTGGTTCAACATGATCGTCGGAGTACCCACCGAGATAAAGCCTGACGAGCGACGCGTCGCGCTGACGCCGGCCGGCGCCGCCGCCTTTCGGAGCCACAACCATCGCGTGCTGGTGCAAAGCGGGGCCGGAGCCGGCAGCGGCTTCAGCGACGCCGAGTATCGCGCCGCCGGCGCGCAGGTCCTGCGCTCGGCCGCCGCGGTGTGGACGCGCGCGCGGATGGTGCTCAAGGTCAAGGAGCCGCAGCGCTCCGAATTCCGCTTTCTGCGGAGCGACCTGATTCTCTTCACTTATCTCCATCTGGCCGCCGAACCTGCCCTCGCGCGCGAACTCGTGCGTCGCGGCACGGCCGCGCTCGGCTACGAGACGGTGCAGCTCGAGGACCAGAGCCTGCCGCTGCTCGCGCCGATGAGCGAAGTGGCCGGACGGCTCGCGGTGCAGGTCGGCGGATGGTGCATGGAGGCGCAAAACGGCGGATGCGGCGTGCTGCTGAGCGGAGCCTCGGGCGTGCGGCCGGGCCGCGTGGCGGTGCTGGGCGGCGGAATCGCGGGTGCCAACGCGGCGCGGGTTGCCGCCGGAGTCGGCAACGCCGAGGTGACGATTCTTGACGTCAATCCGACGCGCCTGCGCTACCTTGGCGATTTGCTGGGCGGGCGGGTGACAACCTTGATGTCGAATCGGGCGACGCTGGAGGAAGAGGTGCTGAACGCCGACCTCGTGATCGGGACGGTGCTGGTGGCCGGCGCCCGCACGCCGCGGCTGGTGACGCGTGCGATGGTCGCGCGGATGAAGCGTGGGGCGGCGCTGGTCGACCTGTCGATCGACCAGGGCGGATTGTCCGAGACTTCGCGCCCGACCAGCCATCAGCGGCCGATCTATGTATCCCAGGGCGTGGTTCACTACTGCGTGACCAATATGCCCGCGATCGTGCCGCACACCTCGACCTACGCATTGACCAACGCGACGCTGACCTACGCGATGGAACTCGCCGACCTTGGCGTGCTCGAGGCGGGTGCGCGTAACGCGGCGCTGCGCAACGGGGTCAACACCTACGGCGGGCACGTCGTTCATCCGGCGGTCGCTGCCGCGCTGCGCATGAAGCCGCGCTCGCCGTGGGACTGAGAGTTGTGACGCGAAACTCTAATCCGGGTTCATCAATCCGCGTTCATCAATCCGCGTTCATTGTCGGCGCCATCGGCTGCGGCGACACCGGAAGCGTGTAGCCGAGCTTGGATTTGAGATCGTCGAGCGCTTCGTCGATCCCGCGCTCGGCGAGGTCATGCGCACGCACCCAGCGTCCGCGATTAGCCAGGAAGTTGCCCACGTTGAAGATGTTCTGGGTCAGCGCTTCCTGCTGGCGGGCGTAGCGCGCGGTCCACAGCACGACTCCGTTGTGAACGTCGATCAAATGAAGCGCGAAGGCGACCGCCGCCGGGCTCTTGGCGGCGTAGTCGCTGCCCACGCGTTCCTGGTAACGGGTCACGGTGCCGTAGAGTACGGCGTCGGCGGAGACCTGGCGGCCGAGCTTCATCGCGTTGTCCTGCATGTTGGCCAGCGTGGTCGGCGGCAGCTGCTGCATCACGCCACGCACGTCGGATTCGGCCACCACTTCCCATCCCGAGACCAGAGTGATGCGGCCCCAGACGTCGGCGGTGATCGAATCGGCTGCGCCGTCCTCGATCGGCTCACCGGTGGCGTTGGGATGGTCGATGACCGGCATCACGGCGACGCGATGCACCTTGATCGTGCGGATCGCGCGGACGGAATGCAGTTCGAGCGACGGATCCCTTCCGACCACCGGCAGCGACTCGACCGTGCCGGACCACATCTGCTTGGGCGAGATATTGCTGCTGCCGCATCCGGGCGCGATGAGCGCCAGGCCGAGCGCCAGCGTAAGCGCGGCCGCCAGGCGAATTCTCACGATGTCACCTTGATTGAAAGTTCGCGCAGTTGACGCGGATCGACTTCGGAGGGCGCCCCGCTCATCGGGTCGACCGCCTTCTGCGTCTTGGGAAACGCCATCACGTCGCGCAACGAGTCGGTGCCGCACAGCAGCATCGAGATCCGCTCGACGCCGAACGCGATTCCGCCATGCGGCGGCGCGCCGTAGCCGAGCGCTTCGATCAGAAAGCCAAACTTGCGCATTGCCTCGTCACGCGGAAAGCCAAGTAGCTCGAACACCTTAAGCTGAAGCTCGGGATTATGGATACGGATCGAGCCGCCGCCCAACTCCTCGCCGTTGAGCACCATGTCGTAAGCGAGCGCGCGCGCGTTCAGCGGAGCTGAGTTCAGCAGGTCGAGGTCGTCCGGATGCGGCGCGGTGAACGGATGGTTCACCGCGACCATCCGCTTCTCCTCTTCGTTGTACTCGAGCAGCGGAAATTCGACCACCCAGAGAAATTTCAACTCTTCGGTCTCGCGCAGCTTGAACTTGTTGCCGAGCTGAAGACGCAAATCGCCCAGGATCGGACGCACGCGCGCGGCCGCCCCCGCGACCATCAGCAAGGTGTCGCCCGGCGCGAGCCCCGCGGTCACTAAGGCGGCGTTCTTCTCGGCGTCGCCCAGATGGCGCGCGATTGGCCCCTGCCATCCGTCACTGGCGATCTTGGCGTAAGCCAGGCCAAGCCCGTAGCGAGAGCGTACGCCCTCGGTCATCTCGTCGAGCTCGCGGCGGCTTAACTGATACGCCGCGGGCAACACGATTCCGTAGATACTCTCGCCGCGCGCGAGCACTTCGGCGAAAACCTTGAACTGCGTGCCGGCAAACGCGGCGCTTAAGTCCTTGAGCTCCATCGCGAAGCGCATGTCCGGCTTGTCGACGCCGAAACGTTCCATCGCTTCGGCGTACGGCAGGCGCAAAAACGGCAGCCGCAACTCGACCCCGAGCACGCGGCGGTAAATCTCCGCCATCATGCCCTCGCCGGTCGCCACCACGTCGTCGATCCGCGGGCAGGTCATCTCGATATCGATCTGGCTGAACTCAGGCTGCCGGTTGGCGCGCAGGTCCTCGTCGCGAAAGCATCGCGCAATCTGATAGTAGCGATCGAAGCCGCTTACCATCAGGAGCTGCTTCAAAAGCTGCGGCGATTGCGGCAGCGCGTAAAAGCGTCCCGGGTTGACGCGGCTCGGCACCAGGTAGTCGCGCGCGCCTTCGGGCGTGGCGCGCCACAGGATCGGCGTTTCGATTTCGACAAAGCCCGTATCGTCCAAAAACGAACGCGTCGCCTGTACCGCCAGCGCGCGCCGGCGCAGATTGCGCTGCATCGCCGGGCGGCGCAGATCGATATAGCGATAGCGCAGGCGGACGTCTTCGGCGGTGGCCTCGCCGTCGATCGGAAACGGCGGCGGCTGCGAGATGTTGAGGATGTGCGCCTCGGTCACCGCGACTTCGACCGTCCCGGTCGGAAGCTCCGCGTTGACCGTGCCCTCGGAGCGCATCACCACCTTGCCGCGCGCGGCCAGGTAGTACTCGGAGCGGGCGCGCCCCGCGATTTCGTGCGCCGCGGGGGCCTCGGCCGGGTTGAATACCAGCTGCAGGATGCCCTCGCGGTCGCGCAGATCGATAAAGATGAGCCCGCCGTGGTCGCGGCGCGAAGCAACCCATCCCCAAAGCGCGACCTCGCGCCCGGCGTCGCCGGCGCGCAAGGCGCCGCAGTAGTCCGTGCGCGGCCAGGGCGGCAGCGGTGAGTATTCGTGCGGGGCGGTCATTTCGAATTGCGTCCGAATTACGTCCAAATTAGGTCGAAATTACGTCGGTGGAAGAATACCTGTGCCGGGCGGGCTACGGAATAGTCAGGACGCGCGGCCGCCTAAGGCCGCGGCGGAGATCTCAGCTACCAGATCCGACTGCTTGACCTCGCGTTGCGTGCTGGTCTTCAAATCGCGGAGCGTGGCGCCGCCCCGCGCGAGTTCGTTGTCGCCGATAATCACCGCGTAGCGCGCGCCAATCTTGTCGGCGCGGCGGAGCAACGCCTTAAGGCCGCGCCCCGGCGAGAGCAGTTCGACACGCAGGCCGGCCGCGCGCATCTCGGCCGCCAGCGCCATCCCGCGGCGTATCGCGGCGTCGCCGAGCGCGGCCAGCGCCGCGTCGGCGCGCGAATCGAAGCGGGCCGCGTCCAGCGCCAGCGCCAGGCGATCGACGCCAATCGCGAAGCCGGTCCCGGCGACCGCCGCGCCGCCCAGCGCCTCGACCAGGCCGTCGTAGCGGCCGCCCGCCGCGACCGCGCTCTGCGCGCCGACCGCGGTCGAGACAACCTCGAAGGTGGTGCGCGTATAGTAGTCCAGGCCGCGCACCAGACGCGGATTGACCGCGTGCGGCACGCCGGCGTCGGTCAACAGCTCGCGCACGGTTGCGAAATGCGCGCGGCAGTTGTCGCAGAGAAAATCCTCGCTCTTCGGCGCGGCCTCGGCCAGCTTCACGTCGATTTTGCAGTCGAGCAGGCGCAGCGGATTGCGCTCGAGTCGATTGCGGCAATCCTCACACAGCTCGGCGAGATGCGCGCGGCCGTATTCCAGCACCGCCTGGCGAAACCGCGGACGGCACTCCGCGTCGCCCAGCGAATTGATCTCGAAATTCAGCTCCAGCCCGAGCTCGCGGCGCAGCTCGTCGACCATCACCATCAGCTCGGCGTCGGTGGCGGCGTCGGCGCGGCCGAAAATCTCTACCCCAAACTGCGAGAACTGGCGAAAGCGGCCCTTCTGCGGACGCTCGCGCCGGAACATCGGGCCGACATAGTAGAAACGCTGCTCCGGATCGCTGCGGTCCATCCCGGCCTCGATATACGCGCGCACCACGCCGGGCGTGCCTTCGGGGCGCAGCGCCAGCGTGGTTTCGGCCTCGTCGCGGTCGACGAAGGCGTACATCTGCTTTTCCACCACGTCCGAGGTCTCGCCGCTTGAGTGCTGGAAGAGTTCGAGCCGCTCGAGCGCCGGGATACGGATTTCGCCGACGTTGTGGCGCTCGACCACCTTGCGCGCGCAGTCCTCGACCGCGGCGAGGCTGCGCGCCTGCGCGCCCATCGTGTCCTGGAATCCTCTAAGCCGTGTCAGTTGCACAGTGAGCCAGTCGGTTGAACCGTTGAATGCGCGCCGCCTCGGCGGCGCGCGTCGCCAGCGAATCCATAAATCTATCCGCGCGGACGGCTCAGAAAAAGGGCCGCCCGCGGGCGGCCCTTTATACTATCAGCGAAAGCTGGCGGCCGCCTCAGCGGCGGCCGTCCCAGACCAAGCAGAGAATCAGATCGTCAAGACATGGATCGTGCAAGCCGATCCGAGCCCGATAACGTGGGCCTGTCCGACCTTGGCGTTGGGCACCAGGCGATCCTTGGCGCGATCGTCCTCGGTGAGATGCCACACGACCTCGCAGATGTTGGCGACGCCGGTTGCGCCCAGCGGATGACCCTTGCTGAGCAGGCCGCCGGAGACGTTCACGGGATCGTGGCCGCCGAGCCCTGGATGCTTGCCGCCGCCCGAATCGATAAAGGCGCCAGCCTCGCCGTCACCGCAGAGACCCAGGTTCTCGTAGTGAACCAGCTCCGCGGTGGCGAAGCAGTCGTGCAACTCGGTCAGCGCGATATCCTTGGGGCCAACGCCCGCCTTCTCGTAGGCCTGCTTGGAGGCGCGCCGCGTAAGCGTGCTCACGTCGGGCAGCGCCGCGGTGCGGTCGGTCCACGGATCGGAGGTCAACACGGAGGCTGCGACGCGTGGACGCTTGCGGCCGGCGGCGAGCTGTTTGAGCTTGTTCTCGGAGACCAGGATCGCTGCCGCCGCGCCGTCGCCGGTCGGACAGCACATGTAGAGCGTATTCGGATACGAAATCATGCGCGCGTTGAGCACGTCCTCGAGCGTGACTTCGTTGCGATACTGCGAGAACGGATTCTTGGTGGCGTGCTGATGGGACTTCACGGAGATCTTGGCGAAGTGCTCCATCTTGGTGCCGTACTTGCGCATGTGCTCGATCCCGGCCTGTCCGAACACCGCCGGCATCAAGCCCGAGCCGAGCCGCCCCTCGGCACTGTAGGCCGGGTCGCTCCCGCCTCCGCCGCCACCGCCGAGCAATCCCTGCTTGCCCATCTGCTCGACGCCGACCGCCATCGCGACGTCGTACATCCCCGAGGCGACCGCCATGAAGGCCTCGCGAAACGCGGTCGAGCCGGTGGCGCAGGCGTTGGCGACGTTGACCACCGGAATCCCGGTCTGGCCGATTTGCTGCAGGATACGCTGCCCGACCATCGCGTTTGACTGGTAGAGGTTGCCGCACGCGAACATCTCGACGTCCTTGATACCGACGCCGGCGTCCTTGAGCGCGAGGATCGCGGCCTCGCCGCCAAGCTCGGGCACGGTCTTGGTCGGATAGCGGCCGAACTTGATCATTCCGGTTCCCAGTACGTAAACGTTTTGCATCTCGGATCCTCCTGCCGGGCCAGCCGGCGATGGGGCCGACGCGCTTAGCGCTCCGCCCCGATGCATCCACGGATGTTTCTAAATTATAGCGCTATTTCCTGCTCGGCTTGAAGGCGAACGCCACCACTTCATGGCCCTCGCGATCCTTGGCCACCACGTTGGTGACCATTTCGACCGGCATGTCGAACATCTGTTTGGGATTCTTCTGCGCGTCCTCCGGGTCGACGTCGACGATGTTGCTGCGCACGCTCACGCCCTCGGGCAGGTCGACGATCGCCGTGATGTAGGGCGTCTTGATGCCGGGGAACGACTGATGCACGACCGAGAAGACGTAGACCTTGCCCTTGTCGGAGAGCTCGATCGGCTTGAAGCCCTCGGTCGCGCCGCACTTGGAGCAGGCGATACGGGTAGTGTCGATAAAGACCGAACCGCAGGTCCCGCACTTCGAGCCCATCAGGTGCGGTTTGGGTTGGAGCTTGAGAAAGGGAACGATCGGACGCGGACCGCTATCGACCGCTTGAGCCTGCTCAGCCATTACGATGCCTCCAGAATTCGATATCCATATCCGCGGCGGCCATTTTAAGAGCCGTATTAAAGAGCGACGACCTGATCTGGCCGAAAAAAAAGCCTGCCGTAACGTTCAAGCTTCCCACAGGCGGCGACGAAGCGTCAACCTGAGACTCGCACAGGCAGCGGGTTAGTTTTGAGATACGGCGCGTTGCGGCCTAATGACTTAGTGGACTAAGAGACACACTCTCGGCAAAGGCAGTCGGTCACGGGGTCACCGCCGCCAGTGGCCGTCGGCCCAAACCCAGCCGCGGCCGTGTCTGATCCAGTGACCGGCTATCCACACGGCGCCGGGATAAGGGGCCACCGTGTATACCCCGGGCACCCAGATGTATTTGGTGCCATCCCAGGCCCAGTAGCCCCCCTGCCAGACATTGCCAGGCGGCGCCGGCGGAGGGGGGATAGTCTCGACCACAGGCGCGGGCGGCGCGATCCCGACCACCAAGCCGACCTTGGCGATGCTCGAGCTAGGCGCGAGCGTCAGTGCCGCCGTGAACAGAAATAGAATAGGAAGAATTCTTCGAACGCTCATGAGTTCCTCCAGCTTGGGGCCGAAAAGAACGAGAAAGATCAGAGCCGCATTTAGTGCATTCGCACTATAGCGGGCACTGAACCTAGCTGCCAGAGTTTTTGAGTAGCCGGTCCACGCACGTCCACCACCATATCGGCGGCCAATTACCCCGAATTGCCCGCGATGCGCTAGACTTCCATCAGTTTGCCGAGGAGGTAGCGCTATGGCCACGCCATCGGTCGCAAGGCTCGGACACGTCGGTCTCCACGTCGAGAACCTCGAGAAGGAAAAAGCCTTCTACCGCGACATCATCGGGCTGACCGTGACCGACGAGGATCCGGAGATCGGGATGGTGTTCATGAGCGCGCGCCCCGAGGAGGAGCATCACGAATTGCTGCTCTGCCGCGGGCGCAACGTCGGCGCCGACGCGCGAGTGGTGCAGCAGGTTTCGTTTCGATGCAACTCGCTCGAAGACGTGCTCGGATTTTATCGGCGCTTCAAAGAGCATGGCGTCAAGTTCGACGTTATTCTCTCCCACGGCAACGCGATCGGCATTTACGTGCTCGATCCGGAGGGCAACCGCTGCGAGACCTACTGGAACACCGGGCTCAAAGCGAAACAGCCATACGGGCAGGTGCTGGATCTGGAAAAGCCTGCGGCTGAGTTGATGAAGGAGGTCGAGGAGTCGGTGCGCAAGTACGGCAAGACAGGATTCCTCGACCGCGAGCGCCTGGCCCGCCAGAATATCAGTCCGGCGCCGAAGGAGTAGGCGGCCGCGGCTACTGCGATTCGAAGTCGTAGCTACTGCGATTCGGAGTCGCGCGCACCACTATTGGACGTGCGGCGCCAGCTCTCACCGCGGCGGTTCTTAACCCGCGCGCTCCCGCGTTCACCCCGCGTGTGTCGTCGCCTGCTCATCGACGGTTGGCAACTTTGGGATGCGTCTCGGGCCGCATGAGGCCGAGACGCCGTAAAGCATGGAGCATCAATCCCCTCCGGTATCTCGTCAGAAGTCTGGATCTTGCGCGCTTGAATTTGCCGCCGAACCTGAGATCGTCTCGCACCACCGGCTCGACAACGTAAGCTCTGAGCAAAGGGTGCGCGCCGCCCGATGGATATTCACTGTGAACTCTATAGCCCAGATTTTTTTCAGCGAACTTGCACGCACGTTGAATGTCGTCAAACCACACATCATCAACGACCACAATGGAACCCGGCCGCAGAAGCGGATGGAGTAGCCACAGGTCGCAGAAGACGGCTGAATAATGGTGGGCGCCGTCCACGAACACGAAATCAAAAGTCCGCCCTGAAAGTTTGGGTAGCACGGCGACCGACGCTTTGGGGTGGAATTCTACGAGGGTCTCGGCGCCGGCACGTCTTAGGCCGAGCAGTGCGGCCTCCCGATACCTTGCAGCCTGCCAGGGATCGATAACCACGTGTGGATGGAAACTCCGGTCACTTTCGGACAGCGTGCTCAGGATGCCCAGCGTCGACATCCCCCACGCCATTCCGATTTCCAGCGTTGCTGTCGGCTGCGCGAATGAACAAGCGCTTTCGACAAACGCCGCGCGCTCTGGTGTAACACTATCGGGAAAGATTTCGTAGCAGCGGCCATCCCTGCCTTCGACATGACCCAGAAGATAGGCCTGACGAATTTCTTCGCGCAGCGCGCGGGCCAACTCGAGATTGGCGGATATCAATCGCACTCCTCCGATCGCTTGCTCCGTAACGATGAAGCGTGTAGCGAGTCCATTCTAAGGCTTCGCAGGAAGGTCAGCCAGTTCGATGCATCGTGTCTGGCGCGCCAGAATATCGGTCGGGCACCGAAAAAGTAGGCGGCCGCGGCTACTGCGATTCGGAGTTGTACGCGCGCACCACTATTGAACGTGCGGTGCGCGCCCGGCTGAAGTCCACGCTCACCGCGCCGCTGCGGTCGGTCCTGAACACGCGCGCGCCCGCCGCCAGGTAACGGTCGACGACCTCGGGCGCCGGAAAGCCGAAGGGGTTGCGATAGCCGAGCGAGAGCACGACGACCTGCGGCCGCACCGCCGCGATAAACGCGCTGGAAGACGACGTGCGGCTCCCGTGATGCGGCGCCTTGAGCACCGTCGCCGCCAGCGCCGCCGCCGGCGTGCGCGCGAGGAGCGCCCGCTCGCCCGCGGCCTCGATATCGCCTGTGAACATCACGCTTTGCGATCCTTGAGCGATTCGCAGCACCATCGAAAGATCGTTGTCCCGCGTCGCGGCCTCGTCCGGCGCGGGACCGAGGCATCGCACCGACGCGCCGCCCAGCATCAGCACTCGCATCGACGAGTCGACAACCCGCAGCGGAATTTTTTCCGCCGCAACCTCGGCCATGAGCGCCGTGTACATTGGCTCGGGCTTGAGCGCGCTGGTCACCCAGAACTCGCGCGGCGAGAAATTGCGCGCGACGAAAGCCATACCGCCGAAATGGTCGAGGTCGGGATGGCTCACGACCAGGTAGTCGACGCGCATGATCTTCCGCGCCCAGAGATAACGCGCGACCACGCGCTCGCCGAAATCGAAACCGCCGGGCCACGCGCCGCCTGCGTCGATCAACATCACGCGCCCGCCCGCGAAGCGCACCACCGCGGCGTCGCCCTCGCCTACCGAGAGAAACGTGACGCGCAAGCCGCGCGCAAAAAACCATCGATCGTGCGCCCACCACGCGGCGTCCGCGGCCAGCATCACGATCAAGATTGCGTAACCCGCCCGGCGCCATCGGAAGAAGGGCTCCGCGGAGTTTTGCGGCAGCGGGCTCATCGCGGAGCGCTCGATTGGCCTCGTCAGCCACAGGAGTAGCAACCCGTAGACGATCGCGATCTCCAGCGGAGTTGGGGTGAAAATTCTGAAATAGGCGGCAGGCCATCGCACGAACCATCCGGCCAGCCACGTCCCCACCGCGAGCGACCATCCGGCGACGATCAGGAGCGGTGCGCCGAGCGGCGGCGCAATCATTCCGATCGCGCACGCAATCAAGCCAAGGATTACTCCACCCATCGCCATGATCGGCACGACTACTGAATTGGCAATCACGCCGACCGCTGAGAACTGGTTGAAGTGGTAGGCGGTCAGCGGCGCAACGCCGACGAGCGCCCAGAACGATACGGCGACGTAGCCCGCAATCGCCGCAGCGGCGCGCGGTATCGGCCCGGGCGTATGCTTCGCCGGGTCGTGTACTACGAATCGCCGGCGCCACCACGGCGCGAAACGGCGCATCCCGAGCACGATCGCGAGCACCGAGGCGAACGATAGCTGGAAACCGATATCCGCGGTCGAGCCGGGCAGCGCCAGGCAAATCACGATCGCCGCCAGCGCCAGGCTCGCCAGCAACGCGCGCGCGCGGTCGGCGATAACCGCCAAGGTGTACGCGAGCACCATCACCAGCGCCCGCGCGGTCGAGACGTGAGGCATCGCGATTGCGGCGTAGGCGCTCGCGGCGAGCGCCGCGGCAAGCGCCGCCGTCTTGTTGGCGTAGCCGCGCGCCGTCAGCGCGGGGAAGAGCATCATCATCAGGCGCATGAGGGCAAATGCGGCGGCCGCGACGAATCCCAGATGAAGCCCGGAGATGACCAGCATGTGGGCGAGTCCGGTGAGCGCGAAGCGCTGGCGCAGGGTCTCGCCGATACCGCCGCGGTCGCCGATAACCAGCGCGCGCATCTCCGCGCGTTCATCGCCGGCGAGGTTGGCGTCGATAAAGCCGCCGATCCGCGCGCGTATCGCGGCGATTTGCGAAGCCGGAAACTCGCGTCGGTAACCGATTACCGCAAGCCGCTCGCGCTTGCTCGCGCTCAGCACTATCGTCGCGGCGATTCCCTGGCGCGCGAGGTAACCAGCGTAGTCGAACTCGCCGGGGTCGCCGAAGTTGCGCGCAAAGCGCAGCGCGCCTGCCACCCGCACCTCGTCGCCGACGCGAACCGGCGCCGGCGCGCCCACAACCGTCAAGCGAACCGTGCCGCTTGAAGGCTGAAGTTTTGATGCAACCGCGCCGGCGCGCTCGACGTCGACGAATACGTACTCGCGGTCCGGGTATTGTTGCGCGGCGCGGTTGATTCGTCCATCAAGCGTAAGCGCGGCGCCGTCGGGAAAACTGCGGACGCTGTGCGCTGGGTAATGCGGCGCGACGGATTCGCGCGCCGATATCGACGCGGCCGCCGCAATCGCAACCATCGCGACGGCGGTCGCCACGTGCGGCGCACGGCCCGTGAAAAGTGCGGCGGCTGCAATAGCGAGCATCGCGGCCAGCCATGTCGGCACGGCAAAGAGGCTCACGCCGAGCGCGTCGCCGGCGAGGATCGCAATCGCGATCAGGTAAATCGGCGCGATTTCGAGAAGGGAGCCGAGCGAGAGAGATGCATAGGCCGGAGGCGCGCGAGAAGGGGCAAGTGTTGCCGACGGCGCGCGGACGCGCGCGGGGTTTGGTGCGATGGCGGCGGCCGCTGCGGCTAGCGGAGCGTTGCTAGCGGCGGCCATCGCGCCTATCGCGCCAGTGCGGGTCGCATGGACCGGTTCCACACACCATTGTGATTCAGAAAAGGAAGCGGCGCGCTCGCGGACGGGATAATCCGCCCCGATCGAGACACGTTTGCGGTTATTTTTGACTGCCGACAGTATTGACCGACGGCTAGATCGCGAACCAAGAGCAGAGGGCCGTTCACGAACGGCCCCTACGCAGGAAAGAGCCGCGCCGATTTCTGGTCCGGTCTTCTGCTTTGTAGCGGCCGTTCGTGAACGGCCCGTCTTCGGAAAGACGCCAGCGTCAGTTGTCGGGAATTGTCGCGAGCCGGTGCGTCTCCCCGCGGCGGCTCTGGCATCAGTTCCATCTGCCGTCGTCGTTCGATTGTCAGCGGCGGCGACCGCCGCGGCTTCCTCGGCCGCCTCGGCGCGCTCCTGCTCCTCCAGCATCGCGCCCATCGTATCCAGGTAGCGCCTTACCTCGGCCGCCAACTCGCGGTTCATCCCCTTCACGACCGCGATCTCGTCGGTGCTCGCCGCGCGAATCCGCTTGAGACTGCCGAAATGACGCAGTAGCGCGCGCCGCCGTACCGGCCCGATACCCTCGATATCGTCGAGCACGGAGCGCAGGCGCGAGCGCCGGCGCAACTCGCGGTTGTAGGTGATCGCAAAACGATGGGCCTCGTCGCGGATGCGCACCAGCAGGAACAGCGCAGTCGAATTTTTCGGCAGCACGATCGGGTCCTTGCGATTGGGCAGGAAGACCCGCTCTTCGGATTTGACCACCGCGCGCTCCCGCGGATCGTTGAGCACGTGCTGCTTGGCGAGCGAGATTACGTCGATCTGATCCAGCAGCTTGAACTCCCGCAATACTTCAAGTGCTACGTTAAGTTGGCCTTTGCCGCCGTCGATTACCCACAGGTCGGGATATTCGCCCTCCGCGCTCGCGCGTTTGAGACGCCGGCTTAGGACCTCGTACATGCTGGCGAAGTCGTCCTGGCCCTGGACGGTGCGGATGCGATAGCGGCGGTAGAGATCTTTGCGCGGCTCGCCCTCGTCGAAAGTCGCCTGCGAGCCGACCACCATCGAGCCCTGCAAATTGGAGATGTCGTAGCACTCGATGCGCTTGGGAGTGTTGCGCAGATGGAGCCGTGTGCGCAGTTCCTCGAGCATCCGCTCGCGCGTGTTTTCGTTGTCGCGGCGCGCGGCGAAGCTCTGGCGCGCGTTGTCCATCGCCATCTCGAGCAGCCGCAGTTTTTCGCCGCGCTGCGGCACCAGGAACTCGACCTTTTTCCCGCGCCGCTCGGTCAGCAGCTCGGCGCGCACGTCGGCATCCTCCAACGCGACCGGCACGATCACCTCGTCCGGCGCGATCCGCGCGCCCGAATAGAATTGCGTGAGCAGGTCGGCGAGGATGTCCTCGTCGGCGAATTCGAGGTCGTGGAAGCTCCATCCCTGCGTGTTGGTAAGCTTCCCGCCGCGCACCATCAGGACGATCGCCTCGATAAAGCCGCCCTCGCGATAGAGGCCGAAGACGTCCTGGTCGATGCCCCAGTGATGCAGCACGGTCTGGCGCTCGACGGTCTTTTCGATCGCGCGCACCTGGTCGCGCAAACGCGCCGCCTCCTCGAATTCCATCCGCTCGGCATGCCCGCGCATCCGCTCGCGCAACTCCTTGAGCACCTCGAGGTTGCGCCCCTCAAGCAGCATCTGCGCAGCGTGCAAATGGTCTTCGTATTCGGCGCGGTCGACCGGCAGGCAGCACGGCCCCAGGCATCGTTTGATCTGATACTCGATACACGGGCGGGAGCGGTTGCGGAAAACCGCGTCCGAGCAAGTGCGCAACGGAAAGACCTTGCGGATGACGTCGATCGTCTCGCGCAAGCCGTCGGCCGAACCGAAAGGGCCGAAGTACTTGCCGCCGTCGCGCACGATTTTGCGCGTGACCATGATGCGCGGCCATGGATGGTTGGTCATCTTGGCGCTCAGGTACGACTTGTCGTCCTTGAGCCGGATGTTGTAGCGCGGGCGATATTGCTTGATCAGGTTGTTTTCGAGGATCAGCGCCTCTTTCTCGCTGCGCGCGACCAGCACGTCAAAGTCGCCGACGCGCTTCATCAGGAAACGCACCTGGAAGCGGGTGTCGCCGCTTTCGCGGAAATAGGCGCGCACGCGCGAGCGCAAAGACTTGGCTTTGCCGACGTAGAGGACTTTACCCAAAGCCTTGCCGGCGGATTGGCCAACGCTCTTTGCACCGGCGCGCTCGCGCAGCAGGTAGACGCCGGGCTCCGCGGGCACGGCGTCGAGCTTGCGCTCCAGCGCGTCGTCGTCGGCGGCGCGACGCGCCGCCGACGACGACGCATCGGCATTCGCCGACGGGGCGGCGGATGCCGCGTCTTCCACGTGTTGCGCATCTTCGGCATCCTGCGCAGCCGCAGGCGGCGGCGCGCCCTGCGCGCCGCCGCCTGCGGCTGCGTCCGCGGCGCCCGGATAGCTCACCAGCGAATTCCAACGCCGGCGCTCCGCGGGCAACGGCAAGTTGCCCTGCGCCCCGGGGTCGGGATCGCTGGTGGCGCGATCGCGCGTGTCCGCAGCGTCGGACGCGGCGTGCGGCGCGTCCGACGCTGCCGGCACGGCGTGCTCCGGCGCGCCAAGCGCCGTATCGACGGCGTCGCCGTCGATACGGCTCGCGTCGATCGGTGCGGCGGGGGGCCGCACATGCAGGCCCTCCGCCGCACGCACCATCGCGGCGGCCGAGCGCCGGTCTCCTCTGTGCGCCTTCGACATAACGCCGCGATTATACCATCATGGCGGCTCCGGACTTACCGGGATCCCGCCCGCGATTTGCGGCGGCGGGCCGGGCAGGCGGCATGCCAGGAGGGCTTCTTACGATGGCCAGGTTAGAGGGCAAGGTTGCGGTGATAACCGGCGCGGCGAGCGGGATGGGCCGGGCGACGGCGGTGCGCTTCGCCGGCGAAGGCGCGGCGGTCGTGATCGCCGACCTCAACGAGGACGGCGGCGCGGCGGCGGTGCGCGAGTGCAAAGAAAACGGCGGCCGCGCGGTGTTTCAGAAGACCGATGTAACCAGCGAGGCCGGCGTCAAGGCGATGGTCGAGCGCGCGGTCAAGGAATTCGGCCGTCTCGATATCACCTTCAACAACGCCGGGCTGCCGGGCGCGCTGGGGTCGATCGAGCAGACCAGCGTCGAGGACTGGGATCGCACCTTCGCGGTGCTGACGCGCGGCGTGTTCCTGGGGATCAAGCATTCGGTGGCCGAGATGCGCAAGGTTGGCGGCGGCTCGATCATCTCGACCGCGTCTGTGGCGGGACTGGCGGGCGGCTATGGCCCGCACGCTTACAGCGCGGCCAAGGCGGGGGTGGTCAATCTCACGCGCTCGGTCGCGCTCGAGGTCGCCAAGGACAAGATTCGCGTCAACTGCATCTGTCCGGGCGGAATCAATACGCCGATTTTCAACTTCCTCACCTCCGACCGCGAGGTGACGGGCCAGTTGCTCGGCCCGTTGCATCCGCTGCGCCGCGCGGGACTACCTGAGGACATCGCGAACATGGCGCTGTTCCTCGCGAGCGACGAGTCGGAATGGATAACCGGCGTGGCGATGGTGGTCGATGGCGGATTGACGGCGGGACGCGACATCTTCGGCGATCCGCAGTTCGGCGGCGGTATGTACTCGGCGAACGTATACGTCGGCCCGTCATTCGAGATTAAGCGGTAGCCTCATGGATCTTGAGTTGAAGGGCAAACTCGCGCTGATTAGCGGCAGTACAGCCGGCATCGGCCTGGCTATCGCCACAACCCTCGCGCGCGAGGGCGCGCGAGTGATTGTCAATGGCCGTTCACAGGCATCCGTCGATGACGTTGTGACAAGGCTTAAATCGACGACCGGCGGTTCCGTGCAAGGGTTTGCGGGAGATCTCAGCAAAGCGGCTTCGGCGGAGGAAATCGCCCGACAACATCCTGGGGTAGAAATCCTGGTTAACAATCTCGGCATCTTCGAGCCAAAGCCATTTGAGGAGATTCCCGATAACGACTGGGTGAGATTCTTTGAGGTCAACGTGCTCAGCGGAGTACGCCTTGCCCGCCTCTACTTACCCGCGATGAAGCGCGCCAACTGGGGTCGTGATCATATTCATCTCCAGCGAAAGCGCGATCCAAATTCCACCCGAAATGATCCACTACGGCATGACGAAAACCGCACAACTGGCCGTCTCACGTGGCTTGGCCGAAGCGGTTGCCGGCTCCGGCATCACGGTCAACAGCATTTTGCCGGGTCCAACGAAATCTCGTGGAGTTGTCGACTTCGTCGACGCACTTACAAAGTCCGAGGGAAAGTCGTTTGACGAATTCGAGCAGGAGTTCTTTGAGAAGGTTCGTCCAACGTCGCTCATCAAGCGATTTGCCTCGCCCCAGGAGGTCGCTTCTTTGGTGGCTTACGTCGCCAGTCCGCTCGCGTCGGCGACGACGGGAGCCGCCTTGCGAGTTGATGGGGGCGTTATAAAGAGCGTGTTTTAGGCAAGTAGGTCGATGGCGGGTTGACGGCCGGACGCGACATCTTGGGCGATCCGCAGTTCGGCGGCGGGATGCACTCGACGAATGTGTACGTCGGCCCGTCGTTCGAGATTAAGCGGTAAGCATCGCGCTTTTTCGGTCATCCTGAGCGAAGGCTGCCGGAGTCGAAGGACCTCGCGCGGTCCTCCGCGCGTCCAAGCGCCGCGTCCATGAAATGTTAAGTCAACGTCCAACGTGAGCAAGATCTTATTCGCGACAATTGCTCTTTCAGTGCTTCTCTACCATCAAGCGATGGCGAGCGAGTGCCGTCTGCAATTTGTGCAGCAGACCTTCCACGAGCGACGCAGAAGACGCGATTACGTGCGTAGCGATGCGCGCCAAGTTCGAATCAAAAGAGACGCTGAAATTTCGCCACCTCGTGGAGTGCAGCATACGACAATGGCAGTGCAGAGGACGGTGCTCTTTCTATCGATATATCTGACTGCGATGCTGACTCTCATGGAAAGTAATCCGCAGTTTTTTTTCGAGGTGATGGCCGGTCATGAATCGGAGTTCGACGAATGGCTGCGGGGACTCGAAACCCTTTCTTTTGTCGTTTGAAGACCCGCCATCCCCTCTCGAAGCTAAGCGTCTAAGGCTAGTAAGTATGTTAGCGGCCAAGAAGATAGAGGATTCGAGAGCTGAATCGCGCGGCTAGACCTTAAGAATATCCAGAGGAATTCGCTTGGCCCACGAAATACTATGTTCTCATCGCCGATGAAGTATGCCTTTGTAACTCTCGCGGTATACCTTCCGATTGCCTTGATGATGGCGTACTTCATTTATCAATGTGTAAGAAGGCTGGACCGACGGGTCCGGATTGCAGGGATGCTCGGATTCCTTGTCTCTCTATTTTGGATCATGCTCGTGCAGTTTTTCCCGAAGGCATTCGATGAGCACGACATTCTGCAGACCTTGATGTTGGCAACTTGGCCGAATTCCTTCGGGTTGATGGCGATCGACGGCAGGGGTTCTCGATTGGTTCTCGCAATGGCCCTTACTATCCTCACGGGGATGAACATTCTGGTTTATATCTTTGTTGGCTGGGTGACCTGTGTTGTTGTTCCTTGGATGTTCCCGACGAGGAGGGATCGACCAGAGAAGACCACGCCAACGCGATTCCCAAGCTAAGTACGGTGAAAATGACACACGAAATATTATGTCTACGTCGGTGCGATCGGCGGGCTCGACCGCCGCGCGTTCGAAGGCAGTCGTAGAGATCAGGATTACGCACGGGGGAACCGCGCGAGGTCCTTCGACTCGCGCAGCGCTCGCTCAGGATGACCCAAATGGCGAACGACGGATAATGTTGCGCGCGGATGATGTTTCGCGGGACGCGATCGAAACCCGCTTGACCCATCTGATGCAATTGCGATGGGATGCACTCCAACAGGGAGGAACTCATCATGGCGGATTTCAAAAAGATCAACGGCGCATGCTTTTGCGGACAGAACCAGTTCGAGGTGATCGCAGCCCGCAGTCGAGATGCATCACTGCCATTGCTCGATTTGCCGGCGGCTCCAAGGCGCGGCGTTCGTCACCTTCGCGATTTTTCCCCGCGCCGGCTTTCGCTGGACCAAGGGCGGCGACCTGCAGACCTTCAGCAGCTCGGCCCAAATCCATCGCAACCGATGCAAGAATTGCGGCTCGACGCTGACGGTCGATGTCGATCCGATGCCCGACGTGCTGATTGTCACCCGCGCCAGTCTGCCCGCGGACGCCGAGATTGGGTATCCGCCCGCCACGCTGCGCCACGCCTATTGGCCCGACCATGTGCCGTGGGTCGAGCTGGGCGACAAGCTGCCGCGCGTCGCCGGCTTCGACAAATAAGGTAACCGGCGCACATCGTTGCGGCCTCGCCCTCATGGACGAGGCCGACGGCGCGACGCGATTACTTGGGCCGGTCGGGGATGATCTTCAGGCTGCCCTGACGCGGCGCTGGCGCGTTGCCATTTGCGCGAGCGCCACGGCCCCTGCCCCGTCCGCGCGGCAGCAGTGACGGCTTCTCGCCCGCGTCGCTTGCCTTGTGACGCTCGCCGCGCCCCCGCGCCGCGTCGTTCGCATGCTGATGGGCCGATCCGGGCGGCTGTGCGGGCGCTGCGGCCTCGCGCGGCTGATCGAGTCCGAAAACCTGGCGCTCCAGGCGTTTGATCCGGTCGCGCAACTCGGCGGCACGCTCGTACTCCAGCCGCTCCGCCGCTTCCATCATCTCCTGCCGAAGTCCGGTGATGCGGTCGGGCAGTTCGTGCGCGGGAATCAGTTCCGTGTCGGACGGCGCGTCCTCGACCTCCGGCACCACGGCCCACTCCGGCGAATACATCTCGACCAGCGAGGCGTCGATCGCCTTTACGATCGATTGCGGCGTGATCCCGTGCTCCTCATTATAGGCGACCTGTTTGGCGCGCCGGCGATCGGTCTCGCCAATCGCCATCCGCATCGAGTCGGTCATCGCGTCGGCGTACATGATGACCTTGCCCTCGACGTTGCGCGCGGCGCGGCCGATGGTCTGGATGAGCGAGCGCGCCGAGCGCAGGTACCCTTCCTTGTCGGCATCGAGGATCGCGACCAGCGAGACCTCGGGCAGGTCGAGTCCCTCGCGCAGCAGGTTGATCCCGACCAGGACGTCGAACTCGCCCTTGCGCAGGCTGCGTATTATCTCGACGCGCTCGATGGTCTCGATGTCCGAGTGCAGGTAGCGCACGCGCACGCCGAGGTCGTGGTAGTAGTCGGTCAGGTCCTCGGCCATCTTCTTGGTCAGGCAGGTGACGAGCACGCGCGAGCGGACCTCGACCCGCTTGCGGATTTCGCCCAGCAGGTCGTCGACCTGTGTGCCGGCCTTACGCACTTCGATTTCCGGATCGATTAGCCCGGTGGGACGGATGAGCTGTTCGACCACCAGCCCGCCCGAGCTCTTGAGTTCGTAGTCGCCCGGCGTCGCCGAGACGTAAACCACCTGGCGCGCGAGGCCCTCCCACTCTTCGAAGTTGAGCGGGCGGTTGTCGAGCGCCGAGGGCAGACGGAAGCCGAATTCGACCAGCGTCTGTTTGCGCGACCGGTCGCCACGGTACATCCCGCCAAGCTGCGGGACGGTGACGTGGCTTTCGTCGACGAACATCAGGAAGTCGCGCGGAAAGTAGTCGAGCAGCGTGGGCGGCGGCTGGCCGGGTGAGCGGCCGGTAAGATGGCGCGAGTAGTTCTCGATCCCGGGGCAAAATCCCATCTCGGCCAGCAGTTCCAGGTCGTACATCGTGCGCTGCTCCAGGCGCTGGGCCTCGAGCAATCGATTCTCACCGCGGAAGAGTTCCAGCCGCTCCCTGAGCTCGGTGCGGATGTTGCGCACCGCCTCCTCCATCCGATCTTCGGTCGTGACGTAGTGCGAGGCCGGGTAGATGCATACGCTTTGGAGCTTGCGGATCACTTTGCCGCGCAGCGGATCGATCTCGTACAGCGCCTCGACCTGGTCGCCGAAGAACTCCACCCGCACCGCGCGGCTCTCTTCGTAGGCCGGGAAGACCTCGACGATATCGCCGCGCACGCGAAAGGTGCCGCGATGGAAGTCGTAGTCGTTGCGCTGGTACTGGATGTCGACCAGCTTGCGCAACACGCGGTCGCGCTCGATGGTCTGGCCTTCCTCGAGAAAGGCCAGCATCTCGAAGTAGACCTCGGGCTCGCCCAGGCCGTAGATGCACGAGACCGAGGCGACGATCAGGACGTCGTTGCGCTCGAGCAGGGCCTTGGTGGCGGAGTGGCGCAGTTTGTCGATCTCGTCATTGATGCTGGCGTCCTTCTCGACGTAGGTGTCGGTCGAAGGGACGTAGGCCTCGGGCTGGTAGTAGTCGTAGTAGGAGACGAAGTAGCGGACGGCGTTGTCCGGGAACAGGCTCTTGAACTCGTTGTAGAGTTGGGCGGCCAGCGTCTTGTTGGGTGCAATCACCAGCGTGGGCTTGTTCACGTTGGCCACCACGTTGGCCATCGTGAAGGTCTTGCCTGAGCCGGTGACGCCGAGCAGCACCTGCTGGCGCACGCCGTCGCGCACGTTGCGGGTCAACGCCTCGATGGCGGCAGGCTGGTCGCCCTCCGGGCGATAACCGGAGACCAGCCGGAAGATCCCTTCTTTACCTCGCGCCAGAGAGAGCACGACACAAGTCTAGCAGGCTCGCGCGTCCGCCCGCGAATCGCACGCCGTCCGCGGTCTCGTGCGGGTGCGAAGCTTATGAACGGAGGCGGAGTTATCCACAGCGCCGACCATGAGGCGGTGTCGCGATCGGCCGGATCGCCGTGTTCCGCAGCGGCACCTAAAAACGTTCTCTATGTAACACGCGGAACGCGCGCGCAACCAGGATCCGTCATGACGGAATAACAATATCTAATCCCACTCTATCGATGTTAAATGTCTCGAACGGTTCCGTGTCAGCATCTATCGCAATTCGTGAAAGCCGCTAATTCAAGCGGTCTTTCGGCGTGTCAAATTATTGCAATGCACCTAAAAAACTACATATAGTCCTACCGGCATATCAATTAGGGTTGTCAGCTCTATGCTTGGTTGGCACCCGGCAAATGGTGCCCAATAGGTGGCGGGGAATAGCGTGTAACGGTTGTCGCTGCGCTCGGCCGATTCGCCGAGCGGGGTGACTGATCGCATCGCGCTTCGGCACCGGGGCTAGGTAAAGGAAGGGTTATGAGAGGACGAAGACGGGGAAAGGGATTCTGGGTCCTGTGGGCAGCGGCCGCGATCACGTTCGCCGGTTGCAACATGACCACGGAACAGAAGGATTACACCATCTATGGGGCCGTGACGGGTGCCGCAATCGGCGGTGGTATCGGTGGCGGGGTATTCGCAGCCGATAACAGCGACAACTGGCCCGCGATTCCGGCCGGCATCGTAGGTGGTGCAATCATCGGTGGAATTATCGGCTACCTGATTGCGCCTCCACCGCCACCGCCTCCTCCGCCACCGCCTCCTCCGCCGCCACCTCCTCCGCCTCCGCCGCCGCCTCCTCCGCCGCCGGAGAAGATCATCCTGCGTGGCGTCCACTTTGACTTCGACAAGTCAAACATTCGTCCACAGGATGCCGCCGTGCTCGACGAGGCCGCGGAAACTCTGAAGTCGCATCCGAACGTGACGGTCAACGTCAATGGCTACTGCGACGCGATCGGCTCGGTCAGGTACAACCTGCGGCTCTCCGAGCGCCGGTCCAACGCGGTCGTGAGGTATCTTGCCGACCACGGCGTGGCCGAAGGACGCATGAGTCCGCACGGCTATGGGAAGACGGACTTCGTCGCCACCAACAAGACGGCGGAAGGACGGGCCCAAAACCGCCGAGTCGAACTGGTTCCAAACCAGTAGGCTCTGAATACTCCAGCTCTGAATGCGGCCGCAGCCCCCATCACGGGGGCTGCGGCCGTGCTAGTGGTCCGCGCCCTGCCCGCCTAAGGGGCGTCTCTCCTGCCTCGGCTCTTTACAGCCGCGAATAAAAGTTAATAATGCTAGCAACCGAACGAGTTCCCCGGGGGAGCCATGAGTTACATCGGGCGCGGCGCCAATACGCTGAGTGGCAGTACACCGAACGGCAGAAATGAATTGACGGGATTCGTCTCACTTGGCGTCTTGCTGGGCATCCTGCTGGGACTGACCGCACTTCCACTCGCCGGCTGCTCCCAATCGGCCAGTCAGTCCTCTCCGGATGAAACGACCACCTCGGCCGATGCCGGATCGTCGATGAAGGTGCAGAGCACCGTTGCGTCGGGCTCCTCGGCGAGCGACGCGGCGGTCGCGAGCGTTCCGGCTCTGCCCGCCGCGCAGGCCGCCGCTCCTCAGGCCACCGTTCCTGGCGCAGCTTCGGCCGCCGCGGTTCCCGCGCCGGGCGTCCCTGCGGTGACGTCGCCTACGTCCCCTGCCCTGGCGGTCGCCGCGCCGTTAGCTCCCGTTTTGCCGCCGAACCTGGCACAGACAAATCCGCCGGCCACTGCGGTCGTCGCCAGCACCGGCCCAGCCGTGAACGTCGCAAACACCGGCAGTCCGGTACTAAAGGGCTTGAACGGCAACGGGATGCAGGGGGAGGCGCAAACGCTCAACCCGGTCATGATGCGCGCGCTCAAGGAGTTTCAGGTCGCCAGCGCTTCCTTTCCGGATTTCTGTCGCGACTGGGGGCACAAACTGAGCGTCCGCGAGCACGACAATGTGGAGCACATCAAGTGGGAGATGCGTGACGGGGTCGAGACTGGGAGCTATGTCGGCTACAGCTCGATCGACTCGTGCACTTGCAAGGAGGCGACCAACGGGGTCGCGGTCGGCATACTCACATACAAGGAATTCGACTACACGCTGACCGGCAAGAGCCTCGAGGAAGCCCAGCACGCGACGCCGCATGCGGCCACGATAGTCCCGACGCGCGAGATCTTCGCCTACGAGAAAGGCAAGTGGTTCTGGTAGGCCGGGCATTCGTCGATTGAAATGCATAAGGCCGGCTCCTTCGAGCCGGCCTTTTTTTCGACTATCGGGAGGCGCGCGCGAAGCTCAGTTAAGCTCCTTGCTCGAGTACTCCAGGATACGCCGCGCCACGATGATCATGTTGATCTGCTGCGTGCCCTCGAAGATGTCGTTGATCTTCGCGTCGCGCATCCATTTCTCGACCAGGTTGCGGCGCGAGTAGCCCAGCGGCCCCAATAATTCAACCGCCTTCTGCGTGATTAGCGTGACCGCGAGGCCCGCCTTGGCCTTGGCCATCGAGGCCTCCAGGCTGTTGCGCATCCCCATGTCGAGCATCCATGCCGCGCGCCAGGTGAGCAGGCGCGCCGCCTTAAGCTGGACTTCCATCTCCATGAAATCGCGCTCGACCGCGCTCAAGCGCCGCGGCGAAAGCCCGTAGCGAATCTCCACCTTCTGTTCGGCGAGGAACTCGCGCACGAAATCGAGCGCCGCGCGCCCCACCCCAATCGCCATCGCGGCCACGATCGGCCGGGTCGCGTCGAACGTCGCCATCACGTCCTTGAAACCGCCGCCGTCGCGCTTGACCTCGGCGCTGCCGAGCAGATGGTCGGCCGGCACGCGGCAGTTGTCGAAGACCAGCGCCGCGGTATCGCTGACCCGGATGCCGAGTTTCTTCTCCAGCCGCGCGACCGACATCCCGGGCGTCCCATGCTGGACCACGAAGGGCTTTATCCCCGGACGGCCGGCGCTCTTGTCGACGGTCGCCCAGACCACCACGAAGCCTTCGGATTTCTCCACCGCCATCCAGCCCGAGGTGCAGAAAATCTTGGTGCCGTTGAGCACCCAGTGATCGCCGTCGCGGGTCGCCGTGGTCGTGACCGCCGCCGAATCCGAGCCGCAGCCGGGCTCGGTAATCGCCATCGCGCCCCACTTGGGTTTGCCGCCGCGAAACGGCGCGAGGAAGCGCTGCTTCTGTTCAGGGGTGCCGGCCGCCATCACCGCCGCGCCGCCCAGCCCGGCGTTGGGCATCGAAAGGAACAGCCCGGCATCGCCCCAGCACAGCTCCTCGGTGGTGGCGACGGTGTAGACGTTACGCAGTTTCACCCCGCCCTGCCCGCTCGCGTCGCCGCCGCCCATCGGGTCGCCGCCGGGGGCGGTGCTCGCGGCCCACATCGCGTTCAAAAAGTCCCACGGCTTTTCGTGCTCGCGTTCGTCGTATTCGCGCGAGATCGGCCGCATCATCTGTTCGGCCACGGCGTGGAAGAGCTCGATACGTTTTTGGGTCTGCGGGTCTATTTCGAAATCGATCATCTCAATGATCTCCCATTTTTCAATGATCTCACATGAATCTTTTTCAATGATCTCACAGGAACTGTTCCGTCCCGGTCTCTAGCGGTTTCGCCGCAGAATGACGCAAAACCGTCAGACCGTGGCGAGGCCCTCGAGCGCCGAAAATCCGCGCGCGTTGCGTAGCCACATCTCGACCGGATGCTCGCGGATGTAGCCGTGGCCGCCGAGCACCTGGACCGCGTTGTCGGTCACCTTGAGCGCTGAGGCGGCGACGTAGTTGCGCGCGAGATAGCTTTCTTTGTGCGCATCCTCGCCACGGTCGAGATGCCATGCCGCCTCCCAGACCAGCAGGCGCGCCGCGTCGATCTCGATCGCCATGTCGGCCAGCATAAAGGCGACCGCCTGCTTGGTCGCGATCGGCACGCCGAAGGCCTTGCGTTCCTTGGCGTAGTCGCGTGCGTAATCAAAGGCGGCGTGCGCCACCCCGACACCCATCGCGGCCATCGCGACCCGCGACTGGCTCATCACGCGCGTGAAATCGGCGCCGCCCTCGCCGCCCAGCCGCGCCTCGGCCCCCACGCGGCATCCCTTGAGCTCGACCGCGAAGGTCTCGAGCGCCTTGAGCCCCATGTTTTTTTCGCGCTCGCCGACGCTCAGCCCAGGCGTGTCGCGCGCGACCAGAAAACCGTCGGCGCGATCGTAGTTGGCACTCGCCGCCCATACCAGGAGCGTGTCGGAGGCGGCGGCCAGCGCAACCATGCACTTGGCGCCGTCGAGGGTGAAACTGTTGCCGTCGCGCCGCGCCACGGTGGTCATCGCCGCCGGATCGAAGTCCCATCGCGGCTCCATCAGCGCCGCGGTCGCGGCGGCGAAGTTCGCACCGGTGAAGCGTTTGAGATGGCGCTGGCGCTGCTCGTCGGTCCCCATCTCGAGCACCGGAAAGGCCAGCAGTCGCGGCGCCAGCACGTGCGCCGCGATCGCGAGGTCGCCGTAGGCGAGTTCCTCGGCGATTATCGCGCCGGTCGTCGCCAGGCGCGTGTCGCCGTTGCCGCCGAGGCTCTCGGGGATCGGCCCCTGCACCAGCCCGAGTTGCCAGGCCTGGGCGACCAGCGCGGCGGGAATCTCGCCGCTCTCGTCGGCGAGCCGTGCCGCGGGCCGAATCTGCTCGCGGGCAAACGCGCCGACGGTGTCGCGGATCATCTGTTGCTCTTCGCTTAATTCGAAGCTCAGCATGGTCGATTCAAAGCGGCTCCATTGGGATTGCGCTAACTCCGCATACTAGCCTCGCGGGCGGGAGAACGCATCCCGGAGTACCGAGCCTGCGCGCCGGGCAATCATACGCCGCCGCCCTCCTCTTCGCGGCGCAATCGCTCGCGTTCGCGCGCGCGCCGATACGTCGTCGGAGGTTCCTCCACCTTGGTCGGCGGCGGCACGGGCTTGCGCACCTTGCTCGACGGCGACTTGCGTTTGCGCCGGATCGGCTTGCGCGATCGCATGCTTCGAAATACTAACCCACGACTCGGGTAAAGCCACTCCCGGAAGTAGCCCTAGGTCACAAAGCGCCCGATGAAACTGAGCTGCAGGCCGGTGACCGCGCCGCCGGCCGCGCGGCGCGAAAAGTAGCGCCCGGATTCACACTTCGTGCATGGTCCGACTTTCTGTATTCCCTCTCGCGCCAGGCCTGCCACTACAAGTTGATCGGCAACGATGCCGCGGAGATCGAGGTACGCTTTGCCCGTGCGATCGCTCGGATGGACGTGGGTGTGCGCGCGCTCGAAGCGGCGCTCGAAGCGCCTGGCCAGCTCGTCGTCGACCTCGTAGCAACACGGTCCTATCGAGGGACCCAGCAGTGCGCGAATCCCGCTCGCCCGCGCCCCCTGCCGCACCATCGCGCGCACGCCCGCAGCGGCTATTCCGGCCAGCGTGCCGCGCCATCCCGCGTGCAAGGCTCCACTCACGCCCCGTTCCTTGTCGGCGAGCAACACCGGTACGCAGTCGGCGGTGAAGATAGACAGCACAACTCCGGTCATCGCGGTGACCAATCCGTCGCCCTCGGGACGCGGATCGGCGTCGGCGCGCGGCCCTATCGTGTGGATCGCCTTGCCGTGAACCTGCCTGAGCTGGGCGAAGCGCACTCCGCGCGGCATCAGCTGGCGCGCGCGCTGCCAGTTGACGTCGACCGAGCGTGAGTTGTCGGCGACCCAGTACGAGAGATTGAGCGAGGCGTAAGGGCCGCGGCTGATGCCGCCCTCGCGGCCCAAAAAGCCATGGCACAGCGTGGGCTCGTCCCAGCCTTGAAGAGCTGGAGGAACCGGTGGAAGCGATGTAGCTCGGCGGAGCGCGCGCACTCGGTTGTCCGGCGGTCGAAGGTTAACCTATAATTCTGATCTTTGGAATTCGCCCCTGGGGTCACCCTATGAATGGCTACGAATATCTCCTCGAACGTAATCGCCTGATGTTCAAGCTGGAAGAGGACCTGGCGCATCTGCGCGACTTGCCCCCGGCCGAGCGCCAGGAAAAGACCGCGCGCCTGCAGGGCGCCTTCGACATCCGGCTGGCCGAGCTTTACGCCAAGGTGGCCAACGAGTTCCCGGGCGAGCGGCGCAAGAAAGCCCGTCCCTTGGCCGACCCGCGTTAGATGGCCGGCCCGTTGCCGGCAATCGGCACCAACCGTGGTCCAGGGAACTAGAGAAACGCATTGAGCGGCATCGAGCGCACCATCAGTATCCGCGGCGCGCGGACCCACAATCTCAAAGGTATCTCGCTCGACCTGCCACATAACCAGTTGATCGTGGTGACGGGAGTTTCGGGCTCGGGCAAATCCAGCCTGGTCTTCGACACGCTCTACGCCGAGGGTCAGCGGCGCTACGTCCAGAGCCTCTCGACCTACGCCCGGATGTTTTTGGAGCGGATGGATCGGCCGGACGTCGATTCGATTTCGGAGATTCCGCCCGCGCTCGCGCTCCGCCAGAAGAACACTATCAAGAACGCGCGCTCGACCGTCGGCACGGTCACCGAGATAAGCGATTACCTGCGCCTGCTGTTCGCGACGCTCGGCCGCACGACGTGCCCGCGATGCGGCGGCGAGGTCACGCGCGACAGTGTCGAGAGCGCGGCGGCCCACGCGCTCGCGGGCCCGGGGATGCATCTGTTTCTCGCGCCCTTCGAGCCCGGCTCGCGCTCGACCGCGGCCGCCTGCGAGTTTCTCGCGCAGAACGGATACCATCGGCTGTTCGTCGACGGCGCGATCGTCGAGACCGCCGAGCTGCTGGGACGCGCGGTGCAAGGCGTCGTGCAAGACGCTGAGCAAGGCATCGTGCAAGACGCCGCAGGCGGCATCGCGCAGGACGCCGCAGGCGGCGTAACAACGGACGCCGCGCTGCGAGACCACGGCCGATGCCGCATCCGCGAACCTGTCGCATCGCGCAAACGGCGCCGCCGGCGACGGCGCGGGGGGCGGCGCGCGATCGTCGTCGCCCGCCGGGCGCAACGGCAGCGGGCCGTTGATGGTCGTCACCGACCGCGTCGCCAACGATTCCACCGACGCTCCCGCTCGCGTGCGCGAGGCGCTGGAGAAGGCCTTCTATCTCGGCGGCGGGCGCGCCCGCGTGGTCACCGTGGTGCGCGAGAACGGGCGGATGACGCCGGTTGCCGACGCCGCCTACGATCGCCGCTTCAACTGCTCGACCTGCGGCACACTGTTTCCCGAGCCCACGCCGGCTCTGTTTTCCGCCAACAGTCCGATCGGCGCGTGCCCCGAATGCGAGGGCTTCGGACGCACCGTCGAGCTCGATCTCGAAAAAGTCATCCCCGACCCCGGGCTCTCGCTGCGCCAGGGCCTGATCGCGCCGTGGCGCACACCGGCCTACCTGGAGATGAAGACCTGGATGCTCAAGTGCGCACGGCGCGCACGGGTGCGCGCCGCCGTGCCGTTTCGCGAAATGACCGAGGCCGAGCGCACGTGGCTGCTCGACGGCGAGCCGCGTGACAGCGCGCGCGAGAGCGCGCGGGATGGCGCGCACGGCGATGATTGGGAGCGATGGCCGGGGGTGCGCGGATTTTTCCGCTGGATGGAGAAGCGGCGCTACAAGACCCACGTCCGGATCCTGCTCGCACGCTACCGCCGCTTCGTCCCCTGCCCCACCTGCGGCGGCGCCAAGCTCAAGCCCGAAGCGCTCAACGTGCGCGTCGACGGAATTACTATCGCGGAGGCCGGACGGCTCGCGGTGCGCGAGCTCAAGGGATGGCTGGAGCAACTCGGCGGCCAACCGCGCGCGGCCGAGCGCGCCGGCGTCGTGCTGCGCGAGCTTAAAAGCCGCGTCGGCTATCTCGACGAGGTCGGACTCGGCTACCTGACGGTCGAGCGCCAGGCGCGCACGCTCTCGGGCGGCGAGGCCCAGCGTATCCATCTCGCGAGCGCGCTCGGCAGCCTGCTGACCGCCACGATGTACGCGCTCGACGAGCCCACCGTCGGTCTGCACGCGGGCGACGTGCGCCGCCTGCTCGGCGTGCTGCGCCATCTGCGCGACCTCGGCAACACCGTAGTCGTGGTCGAGCATGACCCGATGATGATCGCGGGAGCCGATTTCACCGTGGAACTCGGGCCCGGCGGCGGACGCGAGGGCGGCAACCTGATTCGGGCCGGCGCGCCCGTCGCGCGCCCGCGGCGACAAGCGCGCCAAAGGCGCCAAGCGCGTCAATCAAGCCAAGGGGGCGGCGAACGAGAACGGAGGCACGCCGGGGCGGGTGATGCTGATGCGCACGCTGTCGCGCGAGCGGCGTTTCACCAAACGCGACCCGGCGCTCAGGATCGTGGGCGCGCGCGAGCACAACCTCAAGGGCCTCGACGTGCGGATTCCGCTCGGCCGGATGGTTTGCGTCACCGGCGTTTCCGGCTCGGGCAAATCGACGCTGGTCGAGGACGTGCTGTACAACAATTACCTGCGCCGGCGCGGCGAACCGGTGAGCGAAGTCGGCGCCTGCGATCGAATCGAGGGCCTCGAGCTCGTCGGCGAGATGGTCCACATGGGACAGGAGTTGCCGGCGCGCTCGCTGCGCTCCAATCCCGCGACCTACCTGAAAATCTACGACGACATCCGCCGGCTCTTCGCGCAGAGCAACGAGGCGCGCCGCCTCGGTATCCAGCCCCGCCACTTCTCCTTCAACGTCGACGGCGGGCGCTGCGAGAAATGCCACGGCACCGGCACCGTGACGATCGAGATGCACTTCATGGCCGACCTCGAAGTGCAATGCGACGCGTGCGACGGCCGCCGCTTCCAGAGCCACATCCTCGCGATCCGCTACCAGGGCCGCAACGTCAACGAGGTGCTCGGGCTGACGGTCGACGAAGCGCGCGCGTTTTTCGCCAAGTCGCAGGCGATCACGCGTCGGCTCGAAGCGCTGAGCGCGGTCGGCCTGGGCTACCTATGCCTTGGGCAGGCGACCTCGACGCTCTCGGGCGGCGAGGCCCAGCGCCTCAAGCTCGCGCGCTTCCTGCTCGCCGACCTCGAACCGCTGCCGATGGCGGCGGACGGCAAGCCGCTGGGGCGCGTGTTTCTGCTCGACGAGCCAACCACGGGACTAAGCTCGGCCGACATCCGCCAACTGCTGCGCGTGCTCACGATGCTGGTGGCCCAGGGCAATACGCTGGTGGTAATTGAGCATCACCTCGAGTTCATCGCGCACGCGGACTATGTAATCGACCTCGGTCCGGGCGGCGGCGACGACGGCGGGCGCGTGGTGGCCGCCGGACCGCCGCTCAAGGTTGCCGCGGCCGCGCGCTCGCTGACGGGGCGCGAGTTGCGCGCGGTGTTCGGGTTGCCGGCGAGCGCACCGCGCGCCGCCGCGCGGTCGGCCAAGCTGCGTGCGAGCGCCGGATGACGTGGCCGCTGCGTGAATCGTATGGCGGCGCGACGCGGCTCGGTTTCGCCGACATCATCGTCATCGCAATCGTGATGGCGATCCTGCTCTTCGCCTCGTGGAAGCAGTTCCCAGCCTATAACCGCCCCTTCATCCCTCGCGCGATTCGCACTCCTCAGCCCCGAGTGCCAACGCGCGGACCTATCCGCACTTCGCCTCGGCAGTAGCGGTCAATTTGAAATTTGTTGAAATTTTCAAAACTGCCTCAACCCAGCCGATTTTATTTTCCTGCCGCAGAGCGCTCTGCCGCTAAGAAAACGCATCGCAACGCTCCACCCGCTCTGGTAAAATTTTTGTTACATCGTCCCGGCGGGGGGACGAAAGGCCCGCCGGGCCTAAATTGGGAGTGGTTGATGATGATGAATCCTGAACCTCCTTCCGCAAAACGGCTCAAAGAATTTTTCCTTGCGATGACCCGTACCAGTTTCGGTCAGCTCGGGATCGCTGACCAGCAGGTCGTCGAATACGTCGCTTCGGTGTTGACCGACTTCAGCGCCGCCGGAAACTGGCTGGCGCTGCGCGATACAGAAGGCCGCCGCCTCACCAGCGTGGTCGAGATGTTGGCTTCCCAGACCGGTCCGCCGCAAACCCGCGGGCGCGTGCTCGGCGAGCGCGAGTTGCGCAAGTACGTCGGCGACTACACGCTTTTCATGTCGGGCCTGTTCCGCACCTTCGTCGAGCGCGGCGGATACCTCGACTACTATCTCGAAGAGGGCAAGCGTTCTTATCAAACCGTCTCGGAACTCGACGTCGCGCTGTACCGGCCGGGCTTCCTGATGTTCGAGGAGCTGAGCCGCAGCTTCGAGAACTATTCCGGCGCGCTCGACTACATGCGCAAGTGCTTCTTCAAACCCGCGCCCAACCAGGATCCGTTCGCGGGCTTCGCCCAAAAAATCGACGGCTGGATGCGGCTGCGGCTGACTCCCAATTGATCTCGCCCAACTGATGCCGCCCGACGCGCGTGAGCGCCTCGACCATTACCTGGTGCGTCTGGGATGGGCGCGGTCGCGCCGCGCCGCGCGCGAGATGCTCGCCGGCGGGATGGTTCGCGTCAACGGCCGCGTTTTGCGCAAGGGCGAGATGATTGGCGGTGGCGACGCGGTCGAAATCGCGGAGCTATCGACCCTGCCCGCGCTCGTTCCTGACCCTGAAGTAAAAATTGAAGTCCTGTTCCGCGACTCCGCGATGCTGGTGGTCAACAAGCCGGCGCCGATGGCGTGTCATCCGTTGCGTCCAGGCGAGCGCGGAACGCTGATGAACGGCGTCGTCGCCGCATTTCCGGAGGCGACGGTGGCGGGCGACAATCCGCGCGAGGGTGGCCTGGTCCATCGGCTCGACAACGGAACCTCGGGCGCGCTGCTCGTGGCGCTCACGCCGGCGGCCTTCACTACGCTTCGCGAGGCGATTCGCGCCGGGCGGATCCGCCGGGATTACCAGGCGCTGGTCATCGGGAATCTTAAAGAATCACTTGAGATTGAAAAACCGCTCGCGCACGACCCGCGCAACGCGCGGCGCATGATCGCGGTCGCGGCGAGTGCGCCCGGCGCGCGCACTGCCGCGACGTCGATCGAACCAATACGGCGCTATGGAGATTTCACCCTGGTCGCGGCGCGCCCGCGAACCGGGATGCGCCATCAGATTCGCGTGCACCTGGCCGAGGCTGGCCATCCGATTGCCGGCGACGCGCTCTATGGCGGGCCGCCGCTCGACGCGCTCGCCGACGGCCGCTTCTGGCTCCATCTTGCGGAGATCGAATTTCGCTCGCCCGCCTCGGGCCCCGTGCGAGTGCGCTCGCCGCTCCCGCGAGATCTCGAAAATGCGCTCAAAGAAGCGAGCCGTCGCGCTTAGCGTTGGACCAGCGATCTATTTGTCGACGCGAATTTTATTTGTCGAACTAGACGTATCCACGAACACTTGCCGATGCGCGAACTGCCAGTTGCCGTTGATCTTGCGCAGCTCGTCGCGATAGCCGCCCACCGCGGCCAACTCGGTCTTGCCGCCCTTGATGTGGAAATAGATCAGGTTGCAGGTGCCGTGAGCGTGATCGCCGTGGACGTCGAAGCTGACGTTCACCATCATGTGGCGCACCTGGGCGCCCGCACATGATTCCCTGTACGACGCGCAGAACTTGCGCAGCGCCGCATGACCGGCGTGCTTGCCGAGCGACGGGCTTTCGAAAATGCCGTCCTCGGTGAAGCAATTGATCCACTCCTCGAATTTGCTCGAGTCGATGTAGAGCGCGTAGCGGGCATAGAGTTCGCGAATCTGCTCGCGGTCCTCGACGTTTCCGGTGATCTCCGGCATAAGCTTTCCCTCCCGTGCGCGCCGGGGGCGCGCCGCGTAATTTCAGATTACACCCGACTCCTTAAGCCGCGCCACGTCTTCCCAGCTATAACCAAGCATATCGGTGAGCACGCTCTCGGTGTGTTCGCCCAATTCCGGCGCGTGGCCGCGCGGATTGGCCGGCGTCTCGCTGAGCTTGACCGGAAAGCCGACCAGCTTCATCGCGCCCAGCCCCGGATGCTCGTAGTCCACCACGTAGTCGTTGGCCAGCACCTGCGAATCGTCGGGCAGGTCGGAGACGCGGTTGACGACGGTATAGATGAAATCGCCGCCCGCCTTCAACAGCTTCATCCATTCGTCGCGCGGCTTGGTGGCGAACGCCTTATCGAAAATCTCGACCAGCGCCTTGCAGTTCTTGCCGCGCACACCGATTTCCTTGAAACGCGGATCGTCGATCAGCTCCGGCAGGCCGAGCGTGTTGCACAGGTCCCTCCAATAGCGGTCCGCCTGCAGCATCCCGAGCGTCAGCCATTTGCCGTCGGCGCATCGGTAGTGGTTCCACAGCGGATTGAAGGCGTTCTCGCGCGTGTTGCGGCGGAACTCGGTGCCCATGATATTGCGGCAGGCGAGGTTCAGCCCCTGCAGCGCGATCATCGATCCGAGGTGCGAGGCATTGACCTCCTGCCCGACTCCATAGCGCTCGCGCGCAAGGAGCGCCGTGATCACGCCGTACGACAGCATGATCGCGCCCATCTGGTCGGCCACGCCGCCGAACAGGTAGACCGGCTCGTCGCTCTCGATTCCCGCGATATGCATCACGCCCGAGCGCGACTGCGCCAGGTAGTCGAACGAGGGCTCGCCGCTATCGGGTCCCTCCGGGCCGTAACCCGAGGCGGTCGCGTAAATGAGCCGCGGATTGATCTCGTGCAGCGTCTCGTAGTCCAGCCCCAGGCGCTGGGCCACGCCCTTGCGGTAGTTCTGCACGAAGACGTCGCTCTTGGCGACGAGCTGGTAGACGATCTCGCGCGCCTCGGGCTTCTTCATGTCGAGCGTGATGCTTTTCTTGTGGCGGTTGTTGGACTCGAAGTAAAAATTCTTGCCGTTGCGCGCGGTGGTGGCGCCCGAGACCGCGAAGATCGCGCGCCCCGGATCGCCGTCGAGCGTCTCGAGCTTGATTACTTCGGCGCCGAGGTCGCCCAGCAACGCGGTCGCAAACGGCCCCTGCTGCCAAATCGTCCAGTCGATAACCCTTATTCCGTCAAGCGGCGTCTTCATGTTTTCCCTATACCATAAGACGGGCCGCGACGGATCGTCCGCGCCGGGCCGCGATTGCGGCTCCTGTCCACAATGCCGGCCCTTCCTCGCAGCCGATTGGCGGCTCGAATTGGCGGCTCAAATTGACGAATTAAATTGACTTGCAGACGCTTGAGTTACCCCGCGCGAGGCTTCATCAATAGACACGGGAGCGATGCTGCACTACCTGCTGAATTTTCTCTATCCGCCGCGATGCGCGGCGTGCGACGCGGCCCTGCCGATCGACGCGACGCGCCGCGTATGCGCATCGTGCCTGGCCGCCGTCGAGCCGCCGCGCCCGCCCTTGTGCCTGTTGTGCGGCGCGCCGCTCCATTCGGACGCCGAGGACGAACGTTGCGATCACTGCCGGGCCGCGCCGCCGGCGTTCGACTCGGCCCGTGCGATCACCCGCTACCGTTCCGGCGCAGATGGTACCGGCACCGACGGATCGAGCGCGGTCGCGGCGCTGCTGCGCCGGCACAAGTACGGGCTGGACCAGTCGCTGGGGCGCGCGCTGGCGGAGTACCTCGACGCCGGGCCGGCGTTGGAAGCCGGTACTTACGACGTCGTCATCCCGGTGCCGCTCCATCGCACGCGCCTTCGATGGCGCGGCTTCAACCAGGCTGCGCTGCTGGGCGTCGCGCTCGCGCGGCGGCTCAATTGTCCGCTCGACGTCGCCACGCTCGCGCGCGTGCACTCGACCGCGTCGCAGACCGCGCGCGACCGCGCCGAGCGCCGACGCAACGTCCGCGACGCCTTCGCGGTGCGCCGTCCCTTGCGCGTCGCCGGGCAACGGGTGTTGCTGGTCGACGACGTGATGACTACCGGCGCGACCGCGGACGAGTGCGCGCGCGTGCTGCGCGCCGCGGGCGCGCGGCGAATCGACGTGCTCACCCTGGCGCGCGTGCTATGAGCGACGCAAATCGAAGCGAGTTGGAAAAGCGCCGCGATTGGGAGCGCCGCCAGCGCGCCAGCGCCGGGCCGCGCGCGCCGGAGCCGTCGGTGCTCGAAATGCTCGACTTGCTGCCGCGCGGCCTCGCGCTTGACGTCGCAGCCGGCACCGGCCGCCATAGTCTGCTGCTCGGGCGCGCTGGATTCAGAGTCGTCGCGATCGATTACGCTGAACCCGCGCTCCGCACGCTGCAATCGATCGCGCGCGCCGAGCAGCTCCCGGTATGGCCGCTCGTTGCCGACCACTCGACCTTCCCCCTGCCGCGTGAGCGCTTCGACGCAATCCTCAACCTCAATTTTCTCGACCGCGCATTGGTCCCGCGCCTGATCGACGCTCTGCGGCCCGGCGGCGCCTTGCTCTTCGACACGTTTCTCATCGACCAGGCGGCGACCGGCCATCCGCGCAACCCCGACTTCATGCTGCAACACTACGAACTGCGCGAACTGCTGCGCGAGATGGACCTCGTGCGCTACCGCGAGGGTCTCGTCACCTATCCCGACGGCCAAAGCGCCTGGCGCGCGGCCGCGCTGGCCATCCGCAAGGACGCCCGCGCCAGCCGAGGCGCCTGAAACAGATGGCGCGCGGGCTCAGTTACAAATCGGCCGGAGTCGATATCGATCTCAAGGAGCGGCTGGTGCCGATGCTGCGGCGGCTCGCGCGGCCGACGCTGGGTCCGCACGTGTTGGGAGGGATCGGCGGTTTCGGCGCGATGGTCGCGCTCGACGGTGCGCGCGCGATGCGCTCGCCGGTGCTGGTGGCGGGAACCGACGGCGTCGGAACCAAGCTCAAGATCGCGTTTCTGACCGGGCGTCATGACACGGTCGGCATCGACTGCGTTGCGATGTGCGTCAACGACATCGTGTGTCACGCCGCGCGTCCACTGTTCTTCCTCGACTACATCGCGACCGGCAAGCTCAAGAGCGCCGTTGCTCTGGCGCTGGTGAAAGGCGTCGCGCGCGGATGCAGGCTCGCCGGGATGAGCCTGGTCGGCGGCGAAACGGCGCAGATGCCGGGTTTCTACCGGCCCGGAGAATATGACATCGCCGGCTTTGCCGTGGGCCTCGCCGAGCGCGCGGCGATTCCTCGCCCCGAGCGCATCCGGCCGGGCGACGTGCTAATCGGCCTTGCCTCCAGTGGACTTCATTCCAACGGCTTTTCGCTCGTGCGCAGCGTACTGCTCGAGCGCGCGCGGCTTAAAATCAACTCGCGCGTCCCCGAGTTGGGCTGCACGCTCGCCGACGAACTGCTGCGCCCGACGAAAATCTACGCCAGGGTTGCGGCCTCGCTGTTCGAGCATTTTCCGATTCGCGGGCTTGCCAATATCACCGGCGGCGGCATCGTCGAGAACCTGCCGCGCGTGCTGCCGGGCGGGATCGAAGCGGTCGTGCGCCGCGGGAGCTGGCCGGTGCCGCCGATTTTCGATCTAATCGCGCACCTCGGACGAGTCAGCCGGGCCGAGATGGATCGCACCTTCAACAACGGCCTCGGCATGATCGCGGTCGTGCCGCCCGGCCAGGCCGACGCCGTACTCGCTCATTTGCGACAACTGCGCACGCCGGCCTATCTTGTCGGCGAGGTACGCAAGGCCAGGCGCGGCACGCGAGGAGTGGCGCTGCTCTAAGCGGCCGCGGCAATGGCGACCAGAGGAGCCAGGGACGCGATGGCAGAGCGGGCGCCGGTCAAACTGGGAGTGCTGATTTCCGGCACCGGCACCAACCTGCAGGCGATCATCGACGCGCTGGAGCGTCGCGAACTGCGCGCCGAGATTCGCCTCGTGATTTCCAACCGCGCCAGCGCGCCGGGCCTGGAGCGCGCGCATCGCCACGGTATCGCGACCCGCGTCATCGAGCATCGGCGCTTCCCCTCGCGCGAGGACTTCGATCGCGCGCTGGTCGAGGCGCTGACCGAGCACGGCGTCGAACTCGTCGTATGCGCGGGTTTCATGCGGCTGCTCTCGCCGGTGATGCTGGCCGCGTTTCCCGACCGCGTGATGAATATCCATCCCGCGCTGCTGCCGGCCTTTCCGGGCGTGCACGCGCAAAAGGCGGCGCTGGAACATGGCGTCCGCTTCACCGGATGCACCGTGTTTTTCGTGCGCGAGGGCGTCGACGACGGACCGATCATCCTGCAGGCGGTGGTGCCGGTGATGCCCGGCGACGACGAGGAGAGCCTGAGCGAACGCATCCGCGCGCAGGAGCATCGGATCTATCCCTGGGCGATTCAGCTTTTCCAGGAGGGCCGCCTGACGATCGAGGGACGCACCGTGCGGATCGCGGATTTTCCGGCCGGCGATGAATCGCTTGCCCTGGTGAACCCCCGCTCGCCGCATTCGCCGCGCCTGAAACGTCACTGAATCTGCCGCATTCGCGGCGCCGCGGACGTGCGCGAGTCGAACCGTGTAAAGTGAAACAGTGAAGAAGCTTTCCGTGATCGTCCCGATGCTCAACGAGGAGCGGGCAATCGCGTCCACGCTCGACGCGATCGCGGCGGGCGCATCCGGCGCGGAAGTGATCGTCGAAATAATCGTGGTTGATGGCGGCAGCTCCGATCGCAGCCGTGAGGAGGCGCGGCCGCGATGCGCGCGGCTGCTGGTCACGCGGCGCGGCCTCGCTTGCCAGATGAATGCCGCGCGCCGCCGCTGCCGAGGGCGACGCGCTGGTCTTCGTGCACGCCGACACGCTCGTGCCGCCAACCTTCGCCGGCGACATCGCCGCGGCGCTCGCCGATCCCGCCGTCGTGGGCGGCCGCTTCGATCTGCGCCTGGACGACGACGCGCCGACGTTGCGGCTTATCGGATGGCTCATCAGCGCGCGCTCGCGTCTTAGCCGCACGGGCACCGGCGATCAGGCGATCTTCGTGCGGCGCGCGGTCTTCGAGCGGCTCGGCGGCTATCGCGATATCGCGCTTTGCGAGGACCTCGACCTGGCGCGCCGGCTCAAGCGAGCCGGCCGCGTCGCCTGCCTGCGCTCACGGGTAACCACCTCGGCGCGGCGATGGCGCGAGCGCGGCGTACTCAAGACGACGGCGCGGATGTGGTTCATCCGGATCGCGTTTTTGCTCGGCGTCTCACCCTCCCGCCTGGCCCATCTTTACAACCGTGGCGGGCCAGTCGAAAATGGACGTCAGAGGTCGGTAAGTGGCTAAAGTCGAGGTCTACACAACCGCATATTGTCCCTACTGCAGGCAGGCCAAATCCCTGCTGAAACAAAAAGGGGTGGCGTTCGAGGAGATCGACGTCTCCGGCGATGCCGCGTTGCGCGAGAAGATGATCGAGCTCTCCGGCGGCCGCCGCACGGTGCCGGAGATTTTCATCAACGGCAAAATAGTCGGCGGCTACGACGAGTTGCGCGCGCTCGAGGCCGATGGCGAGCTCGATCCGCTGTTGAGCGAGCCCGGCTGAGCGAGTAGTCCGGCTGAGCCGAATAACCGATGGCTGACGAATTCGACGCCGAACGCTTTCCCGGCAATTTCTATCGCGGCATGATCATGCGCCTGGACCGCGCGCGCGGTCGCGGTGCCGTGCGCTCGCATCAGGGACGCGAAGTACTGTTCGAGTTCCCGTTCGTCGAGGTCGCCGGCGCGCCGCTCGGCGGCCGTTTCCCCGGCATCGATCTGTTGAGCGAAGGCGACAGCGTCGGCTTCGACGTCGGATGGACCTCCGGCGGATTGCGCGTCACGGTGATCAAGCCGTCGCGTCCTCCGCGCGACGCGTTGCCGGGCTAGGATCGCGGCGCGCCTGGAACATCCGCCACATCCTGACTCCCAGCGGATAGAACTCTCCGATCACTTCGAAACCGTTGCGCGTGTAGTAGGCGACGTTGGCCTCGGTTGCGGTCTCCTGGTACACGCCGTCGAGGTCGGAGCGGGCTTCCACCAATTCGTGCAGATGATTGAGAATCGCGAATCCGCAGTGCCGTCCCTGGAATGACGCGCATCGCTATTCATGAGGCGTCGCACGCCATGATCGCCGTCGTGCAAGGCCTCGGGCTCGCAATCGTCTGGGCGCTCGTGACTTCGGCGCTGTGGCGCTAAATTGATGGGTCAATTGACCCATCATCAACAACCGGTGCAGGTTGGCGATACGAGGATATCTCAATCCAGTATAACTTTTGCACTAGCGACTCGAGCCATATCCAATCGGTAAGGCGTTTACCTCTTCGCATTTCATTGAACATCAGACGTTCCACAACCGACAATGTTTTCAGTACGTCGCGCCGAATGCTTGGCGGAAACAATCGGTTGAATTTCCGATCCCACATCGTAACGTGATTGCCAACCGCTTCTTCGTCCTCAAAATAACCGTGCTCAACACACTCTGCTCTAAACGACCGCTTGACCGAACGGACTCTGCGGCTCTCATCGAAAACGGCGGTCTCACTGGGGCCGCGGGCTTCAACTAACTTGCCGCATCGTGGGCAACTGAGTGTGGGTCTCGACATTATTTCTGGAATAGTAAGCGGATCGTGTGGCTCCGAAAAGCCTGAGTCGTTCCGATTGTCCACATCCGCTGTCACCGTGGAGCCCCTCTTCGCCATAGCGGAGAAAAGTTCCTTGAAAAAGACGCTCTGATCGCACGCGGGAAAGCTCGGGCCTGCGACAGGCGCGCCGCCTGCGCGCGACTGCGAGCAACACGCGCAGCGAATCGCGGCGGCGCGACGAGCGTTGATCGCCTATTTTTCCTTCAGGCGCGGATCGTCGGTGGCGATGCAGAGACTGCCGATTCGCTGGATGGCGATCTGAATTTGATTTATCTGGTCTGTGCTCTTCGCGTTTTTTATCGCCGACATGAACCCAGCATAATCCGGAGATACTCGGAACTTCCTTTTGACGCTTCTGGTGACGTCCGTTTTTAGAGCATTTAGCAGGGCTTGGCAGCTGGCTGCCGAATCGAAGCTATACCGAATTTCCCACTGCGAAATTGGTGGGTCTGGCTCCCCATGATCGGGGATCGGCGGCATCATCAGGTACCAGCCGACGAGGGCGAGCGCAGCGACGTGGCGAAGCTTCATCGTCCTCGCTTTTATCACACGCGCTCCCGCGCGCGGAGACAAACTACGCACCCACCCAGACGGGAGCGCATGCGCGCGGCGTGCGGCGAGACTGCGCGCCATCAAACGTGGTTGACTTGCTGCGTCGCGCGCGGTAACGATTAATTTACCTGCGGCGACAAACTAGCTCGGCAACGTGGCTTGCCCGCACCAGTGGTGGGACCGTTGTGCGAGCCGAAAAGTCGCAGGTTCCCATCCTCCCCGAGATCATCATGCAAGGGGGAAAAGGCTGCGGACCCACGCTCCGATTCGCGGCCGCGCCGGACCAGAGCCAAACGACAAAGGTTTCACAAAAATGAAACGCACACAGCATGGTTCGGCTAGGGCTGGACGGGTTTACCCAACCGAGAGCAGTGGCACGATCAGGCTGCGGTTACAGCGAGAAGACGCGCTGCAACTTGCGCGACTTTTAATGACGGCAATCTGCGAGGTTGGCCCCGTGACGCCTCAGGAGCCCATCGAAATCGTTGCCTTTCATGAGCCGACAGCGGAGGGCGACTATCAGGTCTCCGTCGTCGGCTGGACTGATGACTCGGAGCGCCCTGCGCGTGGTGCATCCGATCGTGATCGCCCCGCATAAGCGCGACAAGCGTTTGGGCGGTCTGCGCTCTGAAGCATAAGCCTTGCTTCGCATGCAGGTCCCTCACGAGGGGGGTCTTGCGAGCACTCAAACAGACCTGGACATTCGAGGCGAGAACGCGCGGGCACGCGACAGGGAGCCCGCCTGCGACGTGCTGACGACTACGAGCAGCACGGGCAGCGAATCGCCGCGGCGCGAGCTATTCAAGAGCAATTGTTTGTTCTTGAAAGCTCAACCGCAATGACACATTAGTTTCACAAATTGCGTATTCTCTGGTTGACTCAAGGCTTGCGCTCAGCGCGAAATCCCTTTATTCGCAAACATCCACCGCATCCTGACTCCCAGCGGATAGAACTCTCCGATCACTTCGAAACCGTTGCGCGTGTAGTAGGCGACATTGGCCTCGGTCGCGGTCTCCAGGTACACGCCGTCGAGGTCGGACCGCACTTCCACCAAGTCGCGCAGATGATTGAGAATCGCGACTCCGCAGTGCCATCCCTGGAATGACGGCTCCATCGTCGGCAGGTTGAACAGCCCGCTCGCGACCGTTGCGTGTCGCCGGAGGATGCCTGCACTCGGCCTGGCGTGCCCAGCATCTCGATCTATCCAACGCGCCTCCGATATAGTCGCAACCAAAGCTGCGAGTCGGTTACCCTTTAAACGGAGAAAGCCCGTGCGCAACAAAGATCGGTTGGATCCATCCTGGAGCAAAATCGGCGCGAAGCTACCGGGTGGTACCAACGAATTCGAAGGGCTTCGTAGAATGGTGGAGGGTTACGAACAGGATGCGCGCCAATTGTACGGCGACTATCGAGAACTGGAGACCGCACAGGCACGTGGCAAAATTACGGCCCAGGAATATGAGGGGCGCAAAAGCGTCTTGGATGCCTACAAAGCCGCGCTGTTGCGTATCCGCGAGACCCTGCGCACGCTGACGACAGCTTCAGCGAAGCAGCGCCACAGACTTTCTAGAACGGCGCGCGAGGGCTACTGCTTCGCGGTCATGTGCAAAAACTGCGGCGAATTGAAGCGGCGCAAATATCGCAGCGACGCCCTTCAGCGGCAGCGCCAGCATCTCGCAGAGCACGCGCGTCACGAAGTCGAGATCGTAGAGCGCAAGGCAAAGACCGTAGCGAAGGCAGCATGAACGAGAGCACGGCTCGCGCGGGCGCGGCGCAGTGCGCTCGCATCAGGGACGCGAAGTACTGTTCGAGTTCCCGTTCGTCGAGGTCGCCGGCGCGCCGCTCGGCGGCCGGTTCCCCGGCATCGATCTGTTGAGCGAAGGCGACAGCGTCGGCTTCGATGTCGGATGGACCTCCGGCGGATTGCGCGTCACGGTGATCAAGCCGTCGCGTCCTCCGCGCGACGCGTTGCCGGGCTAGGATCACGCCGCGTCTGGAACATCCGCCACATCCTGACTCCCAGCGGATAGAACTCTCCGATCACTTCGAAACCGTTGCGCGTGTAGTAGGCGACATTGGCTTCGGTCGCGGTCTCCAGGTACACGCCGTCGAGGTCGGAGCGCACTTCCACCAATTCGCGCAGATGATTGAGAATCGCAATTCCGCAGTGCCGTCCCTGGAATGACGGCTCCACGCCGAGGATGTTGAGGTAGAGATGCGGCCGGGGTGGATGGTTGCGCGTGAGCGTGTCGAGCAGCTTAATCGATCGTTGCACCCCGGCCCATCCTACCGCACGCACCATCGCCGGCAGGTTCAACAGCCCGCTTGCGACCGCTGCGCCGGTCGAGGCGTGCATCGTGCCCTCGACCACCGCTGCGGCGATCAGGCGGCCGGCGTCGAACACGCCGAAGACTGGCTGGCCGTCGCGGCGCTGGAGCTTGAGCACGACCGCGAACAGCCCGGCCAGGCGGCGCGCGCGTTCGACTGGCTCGCGCGGCTCGGGTGCGAGCGCGTTGACTAGCGGATCGTTGACGAAGGCGCGGCCCAGCACTGCGGCGGCGTCGGCGTAATGTTCGGGAAAGACCAGCGCGGCGCGCGGCCAGGAGTTTTTATCCATCGATTTTTTGCGATCTTGCTTTTACGATCTTGCTTTTGCGATTTCTGCTGTCTCTGCGACTTCTGAATGGTCCAGTGCTGAACGGCGTTTCGTAGGACACTAGCGTGCCGGCGTGATCACCGCGAACGCACCGACGGCGCCGTCGCCGTCGAAAATCACCAGATGATTGACGCCGGGCACCCATCCGATGACCACCACGCCGCTTACCCCTCCGCTCGCCAGCACGAAGGTCTTGCGGTCGACGATCGAGAAGGTGACGATTTCGCGCGTCGGACCGGCCGGCCCGTCCGCGTACAATTGCAGCGCTAACTCGGCGAAACCGTGCGCGTAAGTCATCGTGCTCGCCAACATCATCGCCGGCGTCGTGGGAATTCCCAGGGAATCGACGATCATCTGGCCCTGCCTGGGAACGAAACTCGCGAGTTGCGCGGTCACCCGCTTGTCGGGCGACGACGCCGCGGTCTGCGGGTTCAGGTCGCGATTTCCGAGCGCCATCACGATGCCCTCGCCGGTATATGCAGCGGCGCTTGAGGAGACCGCGACAAGTTCGGTCTTTCCGTCGGCGATGTTGTAGCGGAAAACGCCCGCGCCGTGCCCGCGTCCCGCTGGCGTCGAGTACAAAAAGGCGCCGTTTCCCGGCGCCCAGCCTAGCACCCTGATTGGCCCGTCAAGGCTGACCTGCTGGCAATTCCCATTGCTTCTGTCGAAGAGCGACGCCGGCGTATGCTCGTCGCCTTCGCCCACCGCAAAACGCGCGTCGGGACTGAAGACCAGCATCGAGGGCGGACAGCTGAGTTTTACCTGCTCGACCGTCACCGCTCCGAGGACGTGGATCCGGTACAACCCGCCAGCCTGCGCAGGCGAAGCGGCGGGCTCACCAGCCAGGCCCACGGCGAGCGTGTCGGGCGCGACCCAGGTCACGCTCACCGCGTGGAAATTGCCGTCGAAGCTCGCGACCGAGTTTTGTCCGCCATTGCTGATGACGTAGCGCACCACGATCTCGATCCGCCCGGGCTCGGCCTCGGCTACTGCCAGCGTCAGACCGTCCGGGCTCGCCGCGAGGCCGACGATCTTTCCGTGCGGCGCGCCGGGTCCACCGTCGGCCGCGACCAGGCGTACATGCTTGTAAGCGGCACCGCTGAAACCGAGCACCTCCGTGCGTCCCTGGAGCGTCCCGGTCAGCGCGAGCTCCTTACCGCCCTGCAGCCACAGGGGCGACTGCCCCACGATCGGCGTGAACCCCGGCGGCGTCTCGACCAGTGCGTTGATCATGATGCCGGGCGTCAGGTCCATCGTCGCCGTATGCTGGGTGACCGGCGGAGCGGGTGGGGTTTTCTCGTGGCCGAACAGCGAGCATGAAGCGGCGCCCAGGCTGAGCGGGATCAGCAGGAAGATGAGTGGCAGAGATCGACGCATCAAAAACCGCTAGTTTAGAAGTACGCCCGGGTCAGGTCTGAAGGAGCCGACGATGAGAATAGCGATTCATTCACTGCGACGCGAGTTCAGGGTCGCGATCCTGGTTGCGGTGGTGGCCGGAGCCAGCGCGCTCGCCATCCACTATCGCCTGACGGAAACCGGCATCGGGCTGGGCGTGATAGCCGCGGTGATTGCGGCGGCCTTCTATCTGATGGTCTGGCGGCCGGCGCGGATTCCGCGCGGCGCCGTGTTGACGATCAAGCTCGCGGGCGCGATGCGCGAGGTCGCGCCGCGCTCGCCGCTCGCGCAGTTGCGCGGCCGCGGCGGCCCCACGCTCTTCGATTTGCGCCAGGTTCTCGAGGGCGCCGCACGCGACCCGCGGCTAAGCGCCGTCATCGTCAGGATTGCGGGGTTGGAAACCGGGCTTGCCACCGCCGATGAACTGCACGCGCTCCTGCGTGCGCTCGGCAGCGCCGGCAAGCGCACGATCGCGCTCCTTGAGGGCGACAGTGCCGGCGTGCGCGAGTATCTCGTGGCCTCGGGCGCAGGCGAAGTCGTGGCCAATCCCAACACGCTGCTGACGATGCTGGGCGTGGCCGCGGGCGGCGTCTTTTTGCGCGGCGCGCTGGACAAGCTGAAGCTCGAGGCGCAGACGCTGCAATGGAAGGAGTACAAGGGCGCGGCCGAGACGTTTACGCGCGAGCGGATGTCGCCCGAGTTGCAAGAGAGCCTCGCGGCAATCGTCGCCGACTGCAAGGCGCTGCTGGCCGCGCGAATCGCCGAGGCTCGCGGCCTCACACCCGAACGCGCCGCCGAGCTTGCGGGCAGCGGCTTCCTGAGCGTGCGCGCGGCGACCGAGGCCGGCCTCATCAACCGCGCCGGCTACTTCGAGGACCTGCGCGCCGAGTTCGACCCCGAGCGCAAGGAGCGTGTGTTCATCGGGTTCGGCCGCTACCTGCGCCGTCTTGCCTATGCGCGGCAGCCCGGCCGCGACCCGCGGCTCGCGCTGATTCATGGCGTGGGTCCAGTGGTCGCCGGCGAGCCGCCCGCGGCCGGCGACTTTCTGAGCGGCGAAGCGGTCGCCGCTCAATTCCATCGCGCCGCCGCCGACAAGAGCGTCCGCGCGATCGTCTTCCGGGTCAATTCACCGGGCGGCTCGGCGCTCGGTTCGGACCTGGTGTGGCGCGCACTCGGCGAGGCGCGCGAGCGCGGCAAGCCGGTGGTGGTCTCGATGGGCGACGTGGCGGGATCGGGCGGCTACTACGTCGCGATGGGCGCGGATCAGATCGTTGCCGGGCCGGCCACGATCACCGGCTCGATCGGCGTGGTCTATGCGCGCTTCAACGCCGGCAAGGCGCTCGCGGCGATGGGCGTGGGGATGGAGTTCGTCAAGAGCGACGAGGTAAGCGACGGGCTCTCGATGTCGCGCGCGCTAAGCCCCGTCGAACTTGGCCAACTCAACGACGCCGTCGGCGAACTCTACGCCAACTTCACCGCCAAAGTCGCCCAGGGGCGCGGTCTCGACCCGGCGCAGACGGAGGCGATGGCGCGGGGACGGGTCTGGAGCGGCGTTGCGGCCAAACGCGGCGGACTGGTCGACGAACTCGGCGGGCTCGACAAGGCGATCGAAATCGCGCGCGCGCGGGCGGGAATCAAGGACGGCGAGCGCCACGAGCTTGTGCTCTATCCGGCGCGCGGACTCCTCGCGGGCATCAAAACGATGACCGCGTCGGCGCGCGTGCCGTGGAGCGTCGGCGTCATCGCGGAGACGATCGGATTGCCGCGGCGATGGACGCCCGCGATGCTGGGTCTGCTGATGCGCGGCGGCGCGCTGCTGCTCTGTCCGTTTTTCTGATTCGGCACGGTCGCGCAGGTCGGTAGACAAAAAATCAGGCGTCGCGGATGAAGCGATCCCACGGATAGCTGGTGCGCTTTACCGGCGCGAGCGCGCCGTAGCCGAGCGCCGCGTCGGCCGCGCGGCCCACGATTTCATCGAGCCGCGCGATTCCCTTGCGCGCGCAGATACGCCTGCAGCACCTGGCCGCGCAACTGCTCGACGGCGGTTTCGACCTGATGACGTCGCATCGATGGAACTCGACCACGGATTTCTCTCGCCAATGCCGATGATCGACGAAGGCTGGCGCGTGCCGGTGGTGCCGATGACGATCAACGTGGTGCTCTATCCGTTGCCGACGCCCGCGCGCTGCTGGGCGCTGGGTGAAGCCGTGGGCACGGCGATCAAATCCTATCCGAAGGACCTGCGCGTCGCGGTGATCGGCACTGGCGGCCTGTCGCATCAATTGACCGGCCTCAACTTTGGCAAGGTCTTCGCTGAGTGGGACCGCGAGTTCCTCGCGCTGCTCGATCGCGCGCCGTCGAGTCTCGCCCGCTACACGATGGCCGATTTCGCGCGCCTGGGCGGCGAGCATTCGATCGAGGTCGTGCAGTGGCTGGCGATGCGCGCGGCGCTGCCCGAGCCAAGCAGGATGGAATTCAACTACTACTACCCGTTCGGCTTGATGGGCTACGCGATCGCCGCCTTCCGTCCCGCTTAGGGAAAGGAGCAGGCGCGCCGCGCGGCGCGCGAATCGAAACGCGACGGCTCGCGGGAGCGCGAAAGCGTCGAACAAAGGAGAGCGCGATGGGAATCAGGACCGGGCGGCAGTTTCTCGATTCACTGCGCGACGATCGGCAAATCTGGCTCGCGGGCGAGCGGGTCAGCGACGTCGTGTCGCATCCGCGCCTTGGCCCGGCGGCACCGAGCAGCAGGTGCGGCTCTTTCGTCTCGCGTGGGACGTCTCGTGCTCGTCGTTCGCGGGCCGCCAGACGCTCTACGAGCGCTTCTTCTCGGGCGACCCGTGGCGGCTCGGCATCGCGCGCTACCAGGGCTATCCGCTCAAGGATTCGCTCAAGCAACGCGTATGGGACTTCATCGCGCGCACGGGTCAGGCTTCTGGCGCGAGTGCGAGGCGCGATTGAGGCATAGGAGGACGCAACCATGGATTTTGGCCTCCTGATGATGCCCGACGCGGCCGCCGCGGCGGCGCAAGCGCACCTGGCCGAGACGCACGGCTTCACTCACTACTGGGTCGCCGATTCGGAGCTGATGGCCGCCGACCCTTACGTGGCGCTGGCGGCGGCGGCGCTCGCGACCAAACGTATCGTGCTCGGCACCGGGGTCGCGATCGCCGGGACGCGAATTGCGCCGGTGACCGCGTGTGCGATCGCCTCGGTGGGCGCGCTCGCGCCGGGCCGCGTCGTGCTCGGACTGGGCACCGGCAACAGCGCGCGGCGCGCGATGGGGATGCCGCCCTACCGCGTGAGCCAATTGCGCGAGCATGTGCGCGTGGTGCGCGGGTTGTTCGGCGGCGGCGCCGTGGATTATCGCGAAGGCGAGTTGAACCGCTCGATTCGTCTTTTCCACCAGCAACTCCAGCTCGTCAACACACGCGACCGGATTCCGATCTACGTCGCGGGCAACGCGCCCAAGGCGATCGAGCTCGCGGGTGAGATGGGCGACGGGTTTATCACTTCGCGCACCAACACGGTCGAAGGATGGCGCGAGACGTGGGCGCGGGCGCGCGCGAGCGCGGAGCGGGCGGGCCGCAATCCGCGGGAGCTTTACACGATGCTGCTCACGGCGGCGTGCCTGCTTGAGCCGGGCGAGAGCCATGACTCGCCGCGCGTGCGGGCGCAGGCGGGGCCGTGGGCGATGGTTGCGCTGCACGCGCTCTATGAGAGCGTCAAAACCGTGGACGATGCGCCGGCGCCGATTCGCGCGACGTTCGCGGCCTACAAGGAATACGCCGACCGCCGTTTCGCGAACAATCCGGCCTACTACAAGGAACTACACGACGGCCACGGGATGTATATGCAGCCGGATGAGGAACGCTTCGTGACCGCGGAGCTCATCCGCCACGCCACGATGACCGCAACGCCGGAGGACCTGATCCTGCGCCTGCGCGCTCTGGAAGCCGAAGGCGTGCGCCAGGTCGCTTTCATCCCCACGCCCGGCAGTGTTGAGAGCTTTGCGCGCGAGTTCGCCGAGAAGATCATCGCACGCTTCTAGCAGCCCAGCGAGGCACGTGAGCGGGCAGCCTAGCGCTCCAGTTCTTCGCGGATCGAGTACATCTTCTGCCGCGCCTCGGAGATGTAGGCGTCGAGGTTGCGGCGATGGTTGGCGAAGACGCCGTCGGGTGAACCATTGAGCACGACGAGCGGCTTCATCATCGCCGCCTTGCCCAGCGGATCGATCGATTCGTCGAACAGTTGCGCAAGCACCGGCTTGGTCGTGAGCGCCTGGTGATACTCGCGCTTCACCGCCTGCATCATGTAGAACATCACGGCCGCGTAGCCCTGCGCGTGATAGAAATAATCGTCGACGTCCCAGGCGTGGACCGCGCTGCCGTCGTCCTTGCGCGTGCGATAGAGATTGGCGTGCGCGTCGCCCAGCATGTCGCCCCACGCCTGGAAGAGGCGGACCAGTTCGACGTTGCGCTGGTTGAGTTCGCGCGAGGTCTCGGGATTGGCGTGCAGGCCGGTGACGTAGAGATGCAGGTGGCGCACTCCGTCGCGATACTTGGACTCCGCCGACGGCAATATCCACTTCTGCGCATCGTTGCGGAAGTCGGTATCCGCGATCACCAGGTTCGGATCATATTCGTTCGACGACACCTTGGTCAGATGGTCCTTGAAGACGCGCGTGGTCTCGCGCACCGCCATGATGATGCCGAGTTGGCGATTCGCATTGTTGTCGGCCATCACGCGCATCCCCCACAGGAAGAAATCGTTGGGACGCCAGCCGAAGAAGCCGTTAAGCTCGTTTTCCATGACCGCCGCGAGCGTGGTCGCGTAGATCTCGCCGGGCACGAATGGCTTGTCGGGCGGAAAGGCCTGGCTGACGGAGTAGTCCAGATGATCGTGACGTATCTGGCCGACGTGGAGGCCGAGATTTATCAGGACGAAGACGGTGAAAACGATCACGCCGGCGAGTGCGAGCTTCCTGGGCGACATCGATCGATTGTCCACCGCGGCGCGCCGCGAGCCAAGCTCAGAGCGCGCCGCGCAGACGCTGCATCAGCGACGGCCGCGAGCCGATCGCCGCGGGTGCGACGAGCGGAGCGCTGGCGAGCACCTTGCCGCCCGAGGTTGCCTCTCCAACGCCGACCTGCTGCCCGACGCGAATCGGTGCGGCGAGCGAGGCCGGAAGCTGAAACTCGACCTTGAGCGCGCCTTCATCGCCACGTTTTTGCATGACGCTCAAATTTCGGCCCCATACCGGCCGCAAGCTCGCGAGCGAACCACCGCTGACCGCCAGGGTCTGTTCGATCGGCGCACCCTGTGTGCCGACGACACGCATCTGGTAGGTCGCGAAGCCCTGGGCCATGAGCTCGGCGGCCGAGTTGAAATTCTTTAATTTGTTGGGCGAGCCGAGCACCACGGCAACCAGGCGCATCCCACCGCGGCGCGCGGTCGCCACCACGTTGAAACCGGCCTCGTAGTAAAATCCGGTCTTGAGCCCGTCGCATCCGGGAAACGTGCGCACCAGGTGATTGGTATTGCGCAATTCGAAGGTGCCGCCGCGAAACGGCGCGGTATCGATCGACGCCCACTGCATGATTTGCGGATACCGAATCATCGCGCGCGCCAGCAGAGCCTCGTCCCACGCGCTCGACATGTCAGCCTGCTGCCCCGGCGCCGGCGGCAAGCCAGCCACGGAATAGTAATGCGTATCCTTCATTCCGAGCCGCGCGGCCTCGCGGTTCATCATCTGCACGAAAGCTTCAGTCGAGCCGCCGATGTACTCGGCGACCGCGACCGAGGCGTCGTTGGCCGAGTGCACCATGATCGCCTTCATCATGTCGTCGAGCGAAAACGTCTCGCCTTCCTTGAGATAGACCTGCGAACCGCCCATCGCGGCCGCGTTGCGCGAGGTCGCGATCCTGTCGCCGGGTTTGAGACTGCCGTCGGCGAGTTTCTCCGCGACGATCATCGCGATCATCATCTTGGCGAGCGACGCGGTGGGCCACGGCTTGTGCTCGTTGTTCTCGAACATCACGGTCCCGGTCTCGGGTTCCATCAAGAGCGCGGCGGCGTACGGCGCGGTGAGCTTATCCGACTGGGCGGGCGTGGCGGCCGCGGCGGGATGCGATCGCCGCTGGCGCGCGAGCGCGGTCGCCGGCGCCATCATCGCAAGCATAGTCATCGTCGCGGTAGTGACGGCAAGCGCAGCCAACACGGACGCGAGCCCGCGGCGTTGCGCGGCGCGAAGTGAAACGGATGCCAAAGCGGGCGACGAGCGCATAACCCCAACCTCCGCAGGACCGACCCAAGCCGCCCGCCCAGCCGCATTGTCGCGCGGCGAACGTGTCAACTTGAAGCGATCTGTAGAAACGATCCGTAGAAACAATCCGTAAAAGCGATCCGCTAAAAACGATCCGCGGTCCAATATAGCGCGTTTGGCGCCTGGAGCATCGCGAACAGCGCCGCCTCGGCCTGCTCGGTGGCGACGCCGAGGCGTCGGGCGAGCTTGCGCGGCGCGATTACACGCCACATGTAGAAGTTGTCCGGATGATGCATCACGAAGACGCCGGCCTCGCGCAGGTTCTCTTCCAGCGCCGGGTCGTGTGCGGTGTGAGTTACCAGCAGCGCCGGACCGGGAGGATCCGCCGGATTGCGCAGCGCCGCCGTATCGCCGCCGCCGTCCTCAAGCCGAATCGACGGCTCCGCGCCTGAGGCCATCTCGCCAAGATGCCGCACCAGCGCGAGCATCGCGTCCGCCGCGTCCCGTGCGTAGCCGTACTCCATCACCATCGGGAAGCCGTGGAACAGCATCGCGCGCGCGTAGGCCACGATCTCATCCGACGTCTCGCGGCGGCACACGACGAAGTATTCGCCGGGATTCCCCGCATAGTGGAGATTGCCGCGCCATCCATCCGCGTTGCGTATCGCGGTGCCGTCGAAACGGCCGCTGTAGTCGCGATGGAGCGCCGCGACCTCCCGAAGGTCGCGCGCCTCCTCAAAGCGCGCGAGCCGAAATCCCGCGACCGTGCGCATCGCTGGGGTGTCCGCGAGTGCGCTGAACTGGCGCGTCACCGGACGCCATCCGAAACGCGCGTAGAAGTCCAGCCGCTCGGCGAACAGCAGCGAGACCTCGAAGCCCTCGCGCTCCATCGCGGTAACCGCCAACCGCATCAGCGCCGAGCCGAAGCCGCGGCCGCGATGACTCTCCATCGTGTAGACCGAGCCGACGCCGCCAAGTGGGACGCGTGCGCCGCGCAGGTTCACGATGCGCTCGAAGATTTGCGCGGTCGCGACTATACGGCCGCCCTCGCACGCGACCAGGCATAGTTCGTCGCGGAAGCCGGGGTCGTGACGGTTGTAACGGGCGAAGAAATCGCGGTCGCCGTACCACAGCGCGAGCAGGTCGAGCACCTGGTCTCGTTCGCTGCCGCGCGCCGGCCGCAGTTCCATGATCAGCGGATGTTGTACTGGAGCTGGACCGCCTGGCCGCCGCGCATCACGGTCAGGCTGACCGAGTTCTGGTTGCGCAAGGAGGCCAACAACTGCATCGCCTGGGCTGGATCGCCGACGCTCTGCCCGCCGACGCCGGTCAGGACGTCGCCGTCGCGCAATCCGATCTGCTGAAAGATCGAATCCGGCTGAATTTCGGAGAGCTTGAAACCGTGGGATTGGCCGTCCGGGCCGAGGTTGGGAATGGCGCGGACCTGGGTGAAGAGCGCGGCCAGGTTGTTCAGGTTGTTGTTGACGGTCGAGCGATCGAGCACGTAACGATTGGGATTGATCTCGCGCACGCCACTTTGGTTGCCGCGCCCGCGCATGAAGCGGCGAAACGTCGCGCCGGGCAGCCCGAACGGACGCGGAACTTCTGCCGGCGTGCCGTTGTCTTCGGCCGGCATCTCGATCTTTATGCGGCGTCCCTCGTGCAGGACGATCGCGTGGTCTTTATATACGCCGACCAGCTTGCCCGCGTCGGGAATATCGTCGCCCATCCGATAGAGCGATTGCTCGTGGTTGTTGTCGTCCTCGACGATGATGAACGGCTGCGAAAGAGAGAGCGTCGAGGTGCCAAGCAAATGGATATGCAGGTTGGTTGCGACTTCCGCGGGAGCTTCGGTTACCGGCACCAGGTTGAAGATGTCGCGCCGGGAAATCGCGTCGTAAAAAGTGCGCGGCCGGGTGACCGGAGCGGTGGGCTCCGCGCCCAACAGCGACGGCAGATGCGCCGACGCGTCGGCCACGCGGCCGAGAATGATGTCGTTGACCGAGAGCGCGAGGAAGTAGGCCAGGATCGCGATCAGCAACAGGTTGAGCGCCATCACGTAGCGCTCGGAAAAACGCAGCGTCATCAGCTCAGTCCCTCGGCCTCGTACGCGGTGCCTTCGACCAGGCGCTGCACGTCGTAGTTCCAGCGCCCCTTCCAGCGGTCGATCGTCAGGCTCGCCTGGGTCCATCCGTTGCGCACCTGGTCGAGCAGGCGCAGCAGGTAGATGCTCTCGTTGTCGCCGTGCTGATTTAGTCCGCGCTGGCGCTCCAGCCCGACGGTGGCGATCATCAGCGCCTCGAGCGCGAGTTCGCGGATGCTGACGCGGCCGGCGCGCGCGCCCAGGCCGAGCTTGTGCGCGGCGTCGGTCAGTTCCAGGCGCTCTTCGAAACTCCAGCGCTTGACCAGGTCCCAGGCGCCCGTCATGCAATCGGAATCGTAGAGCAGGCCCTTGAACAGCGCGGGCAGCGCCAGCATCAGCGCCGGCGGCTGACTGTCGGCGGTGCGCACCTCGACGTACTTTTTGAGCCGCACTTCGGTGAAAATAGTGGTGAGATGGGTCGCCCAGTCGTCGAGGGTCGCGCGCTCGCCGCGCCATCCGCGCTCCATGAACTGGCGAAAGGTGAGGCCCGGCGGCCGGGTCAGGTCCTGTGGCGCGTGATTGCGATAAATGAAATACATCGGCACATCGAGCGCGTAGTCGGCGTAGTCCTCGAAGCCGGCGTCGTCGCGGAAGGCAAACTCCAGCGTGCCGCAGCGGTCGGGATCGGTGTCGCTCCAGATATGCCCGCGATAGCTCTGGTAGCCGTTGAGACGGCCGTCGCATAGCGGCGAGTTCGCGAACATCGCGTACACCAGCGGCACCAGCCCCATGCTGAGGCGCAGCTTGCGCATCGCGTCTGCCTCGTCGCCGTAATCGAGGTTGGCCTGCACGCCGGCGGTCTGCTTCATCATCCGCTGGCCGAGCCGTCCCTTGCGCGCCATGTACGGATACATGATCCGGTAGCGCTTCTTGGGTATCAGCTCGATCTCGTCGATGGTGCTGATGGGCTGCATCCCCAGCCCCAGCACCACCGCGCCGAATTCATGGCCGACCTCGACCAGCTGCTCGATGTGGCGGCTGAACTCGGCATGCGCGCAGTGAATCGTCTCGCACTGCTCGCCCGAAAGCTCGATCTGGCTGCCCGGCTCGATCGTGATCGCGGCGCGCTCGCCCTTAAGCCCGACCACGCGCCCCTGCTCCTCATCCGGCTCGTAGCCGTAGCGCTCGGCAAGGCGGCGCAGGATCTGCTCGACCCCGCGCGGCCCAGAGTAGGGCAGCGCGCGCCCGTCGTGCGCCGAGACCGTGACCTTTTCGTATTCGGTCCCGACGCGCCATTGCTCGCGCGGCTTGGCTCCGCTCTCGAAGTAGCGGATCAACTGTTCGCGGGTTTCGACCAAATCAGCGCTCGTTGACATACACAGAGGCTCCGTTTCAGGGCGCTTCGACCGCGAGCTTATCATGGCGAAAATTGGACGCAAGCCGGAGGGCGGCGCTTGTCGGCGGGCGTAGCCATCGCCTAACTTAAGGCGCGATTCGGCGCGCGATTCCAGGCGCAGGCCCGATGAAGAGGACAACGCAAAGGACGAGGTAGAGGGCAAGGCGACAAGGATTGAGGTCAGATGGCTGAAGCGGTGCTCGCAATCGACCAGGGAACGACCGGGACCACGGCGATGGTGCTCGACGGGCGCGGACGCATCCTGGGCCGCGCCTACGGCGAGATCCGCCAGTTCTATCCGCGTCCCGGATGGGTCGAGCACGATCCGGAGCAGCTTTACCGCTCGGTGGTGCGCCTGGGCCGCCAGGCGATCGCGGCCTCGCGCATCCGGCCCGCCGGCATCGGCGCGGTGGGAATCACCAATCAGCGCGAGACGTTCGTGGTATGGGAACGGCGAAGTGGCCGCCCGGTGCATCGCGCGATCGTATGGCAATGCCGGCGCAGCGCCGCGATTTGTGCCGCGCTCGCCCGGCGCGAGGCCGAGGTTCGCCGGCGCACGGGGCTGCTGATCGATCCCTACTTCTCCGGCACCAAGCTCAAGTGGCTGCTCGACAGCGACCGCACGCTGCGCCGGCGCGCCGCCCGCGGCGAGCTCTGCTTCGGCACGATCGACTCATGGCTGATATTCCGGCTCTCGCGCGGCGCCGCGTTCGTGACCGACTTTACCAATGCGTCGCGCACCATGATGCTCAATCTGAAGGAGCGCCGGTGGGATGCCGCGATGCTGCGGATGCTCGGAGTGCCGGCCGCGATGCTGCCCGAGCCGGTCGGCTCGCGCGGTCCGTTGGCCGAGGCGGCCGCCGGCACGTTCGGGCCGCGCGCCATCGCGATAGGCGCGGTCATCGGCGATCAGCAATCCGCGCTCTACGGTCAACGCGCGGTCAGCCCGGGTGCCGCTAAGGCAACTTACGGCACCGGCGCATTCCTGCTGATGCATACGGGCGAGCGCGCGGTCACCTCGCGCAATCGGTTGTTGACCACCGCCGCGCTGGGACCGGCCGGAGAGCCCGCATACGCGCTTGAGGGCTCGGTGTTCATCGCCGGTGCGGCGGTCCAGTGGCTCCGCGACGAGATGCGCATAATCGCTACTTCGGCTGAGAGCGAAAAGCTCGCGCGCGCAAGCCGCGACCGTTCGCAACCCTACCTGGTGCCGGCTTTCGTCGGCCTCGGCGCGCCGTACTGGGACGCCGGCGCGCAGGGCGCGATCGTCGGCATCACCCGCGGCACCAATCGCGCCGACGTGGTGCGCGCGGCGCTCGACTCGATCGCCTACCAGGTGCGCGACGCTTTGGCCGCGATGGAGAAAGACAGCGGACGCCGCATCGACGAGTTGCGGGTTGACGGCGGCGCCACCGCCAACGGCTACCTGATGCAGTTTCAGGCCGACGTGCTGGGACGCCCGGTGCGGCGGCCGAAGATGGCCGAGACCACGGTGCTGGGCGCAGCGATGCTGGCGGGCCTCGCGTGCGGCCTGTGGCGCTCGCCCGCTGAGCTGCGGGCGCTCGGCGGGAGCGGACGGTCGTTTCGCCCGTCGATGCGTCCCGGCGAGCGTGAGCGGCTAGTCAACGGATGGCATGCGGCGGTCGCGCGCGTGCGTTCCATCTGACAGAAGCTGCTCTGTACCATGGCGCTATTCACGCGTGAATCCGCCGCTGGCAGGTCAGTCGAAAATGAGGTCATAGTGATGTGCAGGAATATCAAAACCTTATTCAATTTCGATCCGCCCGTCACCTCCGAAGAGATCCGAGCTGCTTCGCTTCAGTTCGTAAGAAAAATTAGCGGCTTTAACCGACCGTCGCAGGCAAACGAGGGCGCCTGGATCGCCGCAGTCGATGAAATAGCCGGCATCTCGACCCGTCTACTCCGAGCGCTCGAAACGAACGCGCCGCCGAAGAATCGGGAACAAGAAGCCGCGAAGGCCAAAGCTCGCGCCGCGGAGAGATTCGGCGCTTGAGTCCTGCCAAATCGCGAACCACTTTGATTCGTACGTCACGAATTGCCCCTGCCCTGCCAGTACTCGGCGGCGACGGCGAAAGCGGCGGCCGCGCGCTCGAAACTGTCGAACACCACCAGGCCGCGGCTGCGCGCGAGCTCTTTGGCGCGGGCGACGATCACCTCGACGTGGGCCGGATGCAGGATCGCGGCGAAGGGCTTGCGCGAGCGAAGGTTGAACTCGGCGAGCTTGTCGAGCAGGCCGGTCAGCTCGTCCTCGTGGGCGGGCCAGCGCGCGGCGCGCAGTCCCGTGCCGATCTCCAGCACGATCGCATCGATCGCCGCGTCGCGCTCGAGAATGTCGAGAATCCGATCGAGGTTCCCCTGCTCGTGGCCCATCCCGATCGTCCCGCCCGCGTCGAGCGGATTGCGATAGCTGCCGCCGATGATATTGAAGAAGCCTTTCAACTCCGCGTACGACGCCTCCGACAGCGCCGGCACTTCGAGCCCCGCCGCGGCGAAGGTGTCGGTTATCACCACCGATTGCCCGCCGGTCATCGCAACCAGACCCATCCCGCGCCCGCCGACGCGCCGCCCGCGCGCCAGCAATTCCATCGCATCGAGCATCGCGTCGAGGCTCGCGACCGAGACCGCCCCGCTCTGCACCATCAGGGCGCGCCACACCGCGGCCGCCGTCGCGAGCGAGCCGGTATGCGAAAAGGTCGCGCGCGCCCCGGCCTCGGTCATCCCGCCCTTCCATACCACCACCGGATGGCGCGCGGCGGCGCGCGTCAGGCTCGCGAAAAAGCGCCGGCCGTCGCGCACGCCCTCTATATACATCCCAATTGCGCGCGTAGCAGGATCGTCCGCCATCACGTCGAGGTAGTCCGCCGCCTCGAGCATCAGCACATTGCCGATCGAGGCGGCCTTGTTGATGCGGATGCCGCGGATCGGCGCCTGCAAACAGAAATTGATGCTGTGAGTTCCGCTTTGCGAAATGAAACAGACGTCGCCGCCGCCGGTTCCGGCCGCCAGATCGGGAAAGTTGCACAGCCCGATCGACGGATTGTACAGGCCCATGCAGTTGGGCCCGACCAGCGCGATATCCGACTCGGCGGCGGTCGCGCGCAGTTCGCGCTCCAGCTTCACGCCCAGTTCTTCGCCAGTCTCGGAAAAACCGGAGGTGAAAAATCCGATGCCCTTGACGCCGGCGGCGACGCAATCCTTGAGGATGCGCGGCGCAATCTGGCGCGGCACTGCGCTGATGGCGTAATCGATCGGCTCGGGCACGTCGGCCAGGCTCTTTAAATTGGTTACGCCCATCGCCTCGATCCCCGGGATTTCGTTGGGATCGATTTGCACCGAGTACAGCTTGCCCGCGAACCGGGACATCGCGCGCAGCCACAGATAACCGCCCATCCGCTTGTCGCCGACGACCGCGACCGTGCGCGCGTCGAAGCCGCGGCGCAGATTCTCGATTCGTTGCGCGCGATGCGGATCGGCGGCCGGCGCGGACTGCGCGCCAGCCGGGTCCAGCAGCATGCGCGCGTCGAGCACGCGCAATCCCTTGGGGTACGCGACCACCGGGTTGAGGTCCATCTCGCGCACTTCGGCATGCGCGGCCGCGAACTCGGAGATCTTCGCGATCAGGTCCGCGATCGCGTCGAGGTCGGCGGGCGCGTTTCCACGCGCGCCCTTAAGCAGCGCCACGCCACGCAACTCGCCGAGCATCGCGCGCGCGCCGGCGGCGGTAATCGGCGCGATTCTAAGCGCGGTGTCCTTGAAAATCTCGACCAGCGTGCCGCCCAGCCCCACCATCACCAGCGCCCCGAACCGATCGTCGCGCGTCATCCCGACAATCAGCTCGATCCCCGGCGTTGCCATCGCCTGCACCGCGACTCCGTCGAAGCGCGCGCCGGGACGCCTGGCGGCAAGGCCGTGGCGGATGCGCTCGAAGGCGGCCTTGACCTCGGCGGGCGAGCCCAGGCCAAGTTCGACGCCGCCGACCTCACTTTTGTGCACCGCCTGCGGCGACACCACCTTGAGCGCGGCCGGGAAGCCCACGCGCGCGGCGAGTTCCGTCGCTTCCTCGGCGCTTCGCGCGAGATGGGCGGTCGCGACCGGGATTCCGATCGCGTCCAGGATTTGCTTGGATTCGATTTCCGACAGTTCGTTGCGGCCGGCGCCGATTGCCTCCGCGAGTATTCGATCCACAGTTGATGTTGCTGCGTCCACACGAGGCCTATAGCAAACGCGCCCAACGATTTGAAACGCGCCCGCGTCGAAGCCAAGATGCGATTGGCACGGCAGCCGGATGAAGCATCGTGGCAGGCAAGTAAAGGACCGCGGCGCGGGCGCCGGCGAGCGCCGGGTGTTCGTTACACGGCCGATCGCGGAGCCCGCAATCCGCCGGCTCGCATCGACGGCGCGGGTGGATCTGTGGGACGACGAGATGCCGCCGCCGCCGGCTGAGTTGCGGACGCGCGCGCGGCAGGCCGACGGCGTGCTCAGCATGGTCACCGATCGTTTCGACGCCGCCACTATCCGCGCGCTGCCGCGCCTTCGCGCGATCAGCAACCTGGCCGTGGGCGTCGACAACATCGACCTCGCCGCCGCGACTCGCGCCGGCATCGCGGTCGGCCACACGCCGGGCATCCTGACCGAGACCACCGCCGACCTCGCCTTTGGGCTGCTGATGGCGGCCGCGCGGCGAATCGCCGAGGGCGATCGCTACGTGCGCGCCGGTCGATGGCGAACGTGGGGGCCGAAGGTGATGCTCGGGCGCGACATTCATGGCGCCACGCTGGGGATAATCGGCTGGGGCGCGATCGGGCAGGCGATGGCGCGGCGCGCGGCCGGTTTCGGGATGCGCGTTATCTACGTGCCCGGTCCGCAGGCCTCGCGCGCAGCGCGGGGCCGGCGTTCGCGTGCTCATCCGCCAGCGCCAAAGCTTCGGCGGCGGAGCCGATGAGCCTCAAGCGGCTGCTGGCGGAATCAGACTTCGTTTCGTTGCACGTGCCGCTGACGGCCGCGACTCGCCACATGATCGGCGAGGCGGAAATCGCGGCGATGAAACGCACGGCCATCCTGATCAACACGGCGCGCGGCGCGATCGTCGATCCGCAGGCGCTCGTCGGCGCGCTTCGGGCAGGACGGCTCGCCGGCGCCGGACTCGACGTGACCGACCCGGAGCCCATCGGCGCGAACGATCCGCTGCTCGAGCTGCCCAACGTCGTGATCACACCGCATGTCGGCAGCGCGAGTCACGCGACGCGGCTCAAGATGGCCGAACTCGCGGTGGACAATCTGATCGATGTATTCGAAGGACGGCAGCCGCGGCATTGCGCCAACCCGGCGGTGCGAATGGGTTGACGCTCCGCCGGGCTGGCAGTATTCCACAGCGCTACTTGATCAGGACGGGTCTGCCCATGGCGCCATCGTTTGGAGCGGTCGCAGAGCCAGTGCTGTCGAAGGCTTCCTGCTGAATGAAGTCGGCCTGGATTGTTCCATTTTTCTCGGAGACAACCCAGAGCGCGGCAAACGCCGTGATCTGGACCTCGCTTTTTCCATTCGGGCTGTTCCAATCAACCATCGGGACAATAATCACCCGTGGGTCGGCCGGGCTATGATCGTCGGCGGTATCGTTGGGAAACTCGCTGGCGCCCGCCGACAAGCGGTCGGAGAAACCCTGATTGACCGGTCCCACCGCCTTGCCGGGCTCGGTCAAGACCCACTGACCGATGGCGAGCGGACCCTGGTAGCCGTCGGCGATGTTGGTGCGTAATTGACTGCCACCATTGCCGCCCAAGGCGAGATTGTCCCAGTTACCCGGGCCGACCTGCTCAAAGTTGAGCGTGACCGGCTGATCAAAGGAATAGGGCGTGGTGGAGTCCAGGCCAATGGGCAGGACATCACATTGGCCGATCGCACTGCAGATGTTTCCCGCGGCTGGGGTGGGCTGGCTCCCCGGCGCCGGCGTAGCCATGGCGCTGGAGCAGTTCACGCAGCCTGCCGCCAGCGGCATCTGGGCAGTCGCGCTGGCGGCCACCGTGCCATTTGACAGGCCGATCAATTTGAAAAACGCGTAGGGCACGGTGCGCTTGGCGGTGACCGTGACGGTCGTGTAGTTGGGAGCTGGTACGTATGCCTGGTTACCGCTCCCGTCGGCGATCAATTCGCTGCTCTTGATGCCGTTGTTCTCGGCATAGGTGACAGCGACACTGACTGCCGAGGCTACGGATTCCGAGTTGCCCTGCAAGTAGCCGGCGCCGGCAAGTGCGGCGGCGTCAACCCCCTTCTGCAGGATAACCCAGTTCAAATACAGCACCGCCGCATCGGCGCCGAGCCCTATGGCACCGAGAAGAACCGTCATCACGAGAATGAGGGCCACCGAGATCTGACCTCTGCTACTGCAATATTTTATCTTCAATGTCTTAATTCCCCATTTGGACAGGCTTTCAGGGGAAAGCCCTACCGCGGAAAGCATCATGCGTGCCGCGAGAATATTCAATAAATTCAATGGAGATATGTAGACACAAAGATGATATAAAGGATTAACGGCATCGTCACGTTGCATAATTGCAACGCGATATGCCCGGTGGAGGCAAGAAAAAGCGGCGCCGGATGATCGGTCCGGCGCCGCTTTGGGCTCTGTCGATCGGTAATGCCTATTGAGTGAGCATCATCTGGGTGCTGGAGAGTGTGTGTGGGAACGGAATTCCGAGGAAATTTGGACTAGTTGTCGACGTGCTTAAAAAAATGACCTTACGGGTGTCCATGGTCAGAACGATCTGCACTCCCGTGCCGGCAGGCCTTTGCACGGCGCAAGATGTTGTGCCCGTTCCCCCAGGAACAGTGCAGGTCATCGCGACGCCGATTCCGCCAGCCGGCGGGCTTCCGCAAACGGTATTGCCAGCCCCGTATCCGATCTTTCCCATATAGCCGGTCGCCACGGCGGGAATCTGCGAATATGCGTTCGTGATGGTCGTGCCGTTAATCAGATTCGCGACGTCGGCGCACTGAGGACTGTTGACTGCATTGCCACTCGCGTCCTTTAGGCTGTTGTTTCCCGGGGCGGTGACCCAGCGGGTGACCTGGTAGTTCAACTGGCCGAGCGCCATATACTCGCGTCCAAGGGCCGCCATCTGGATCGCGACGAACAATACGATGAAGGCGACGAAAGCCATGAACACGAACTCAGTCATCGCCTGCCCTTTGGATGCGCGATTGATTGTGCTTGTCTTCATTTCATGGTCTCCGCAGAAATTATTGCTCCTCGACTAGTTGATCAGCACGGGTGGTGATAGCGAACCTAGATTCGGTGCGCTGGCGCTGCCCTCGGTCGTGCAGGTGTTTTTCGAGATGTAGCATGCATCAATCTCCGCGGTGGTACTTCCCTGCTCCAGATACATCTGCGCAAAGCCTTCTATTGTCAATGGTGCAATTACCATTGCATCCCGTAAAATCGACCGCGGGCACAGTAATCAGGCAAGGATCATTGCAGTGAGCCGCACTGGTGTTGCCGTACCATTGGCACCTCGACGCGCTCCGTTGCGCACGGGTCGACGGCTTGGGTACGAACTGGAGCGCATGCCGCCAGTCTGGCATTGAGCCCGTCTTGTGACCTTCTGCACGTCGATAGTTGCCCTTATCGCCCGGATCGCTAGTTATGGTCTGCCTATGCTGAAACTGCTCGAGACGCTCCATTCTGTAGTGCGGCTCCGAGCACAGGCGCTCCGTTTCCCTGGCCAAAATTACCCACCCCCAGTTGCCCGGCGCGCCGCCCGACGCCTGCAAATTATTGTTGCTGTCATTGAGGACGAACTTCGCTCCGAACGTGACGATGTTTTGAGCAGTGAACAGATTGGCAACATCACATAATCTGGAGGTGCCGCTGGGAGTGCATTGAAGTCCGATCGGAACCAGTCCGCCGGGAACGGTTCCCGTGGCCTCAATCGCCGCAGTCGCCTTCGCGGCGACCGCAGCCGTATTGAGCCCGATCATCTTGCCGAAGGAATACGGAACTGTTCGATGGATTCCTACCGAAACCTGCGTGTCGGTGACGGTCGTGAAAGCGATCTTGTCCGCGACCCCCCCCGGATGGGACGCCTCAGTCGGGCAGATGGTGGCATAGGTATTACTCGGATCGCTGACGCCGTTGAGGCAGGCGTAGCCGTTGACGTAGTTGTCTACTGCAGGCGTGAGGCTTGCGGCCGAGCCAGGCACTGCCGTGAGCTGCGAGGCGCCTGCCAGGGCCGCCGCGTCGGCGGCCTTCTGGACCATCGACCAATTGAGATAGATGATCGCGAAATCCGTGCCCAGGGCCATCGCGCCGAGCAGCACTGGCAGGACGATGGTGAACAGAGCCATCATCTGGCCTTTAAAGAACCGAGAACGTGTGTTCATCGCAGACCCCCGTATCTTCGTCGCGAAAGACGTTTAACCCCGAACCCCTAACCAAAACGCCCCCCGGCTTGTTCCAACTGACCTATGTTGAGCTTAAGTATTCTGTACGATTTAATTACGGGAGACAAGAGCCATTCTGCACTTCGGTAGCGCTTTTGCTCCGAACAGCGACTAATGTCCCATTTTTAAACGCTTTTTCTGGTGAAAAAGATACACGAGGACTCCGCCACGCACAGGTCGCGCGGAGACAAAAAAGCGTATTCGTCGCGTCAGACCGTAGCGGCGATCGCTTGCGAAAGTGTGAAGCGTCCTTCGTAAAGAGCTCGACCCGTAATCACGCCTGCTATTCCGCGTTGGAACAACCTGCTCAACGCGACGACATCTTCGATTCGCGCGACCCCGCCGGAAGCAATTACCGGCGTCTCCGAGGACCGCGCTATCGTTTCGTACATTTCGATGTCGACACCAATCTCGGTACCATCGCGAGATATGTCAGTCAATATCACAGCAGCTACTCCAGCCTGCTGGAAGCGCTCCAAAGCATCGGCGACCACAAGCTGACTTGTCTCGCGCCATCCTTTGACCGCCAAACGACCCTCACGCACATCAAGCGAACCGAATACGCGTCTTGGATGCTCGCGGCACGCCTCGGCGAGCATCGGCGGGTTGAGCATCGCGGCCGATCCGATCGACACGTAGTCCGCGCCCGCCGCGATCGCCGCGCGCACCGACTCGACCGTTCTCAGCCCTCCGCTTACGTCCAGTGCGCAGCCGACCGCCGCGCGGATTGCGCGGATCGACTCCAGGTTGCGCGGCGCGCCGGCGATCGCCCCGTCGAGGTCCACGACGTGGATTATCCGCGCGCCCTCGTTCTCGAAGGCGCGCGCGGTCGCCGCAGGGTCCTGGCCGTAGACGGTCGCGCGGTCCATCTCGCCGCGCCACAGGCGCACGACTTCGCCGCCCTTGAGGTCGATCGATGGAATGACGGTGAACTTGTCGAACAAGTTTTACTACGACGAAAGCGTGCCTTTGGTCGAGAGCGCGCCGCCGCCCGAGCGCGGCTCGCGCGCGGTCGCCTGATCCATCGCGCGCGCGAGCGCTTTGAAGGCGGCCTCGATAACATGATGCGGGTTGCGGCCGCCGATCAGATTGAGATGCAGGTTCATCCCGACCTCGTCGCTGAACGCCTTCATGAAGTCGTGCACCAGTTCGGTCTGGAAGCTCCCCACCCGCTCCTGCGCGATCGGCACGTTGTAGGCGAGGTAGCTCCTGCCGCTGATGTCGACCACGGCCGAGCACAGCGCCTCGTCCAACGGCACCATCGCCTCGCCGAAGCGCCGGATGCCCGCGCGATCGCCGAGCGCCTGGCGAAAGGCGCGCCCGAGCACGATCCCGACGTCCTCGACCGTATGATGCTCGTCGATATGGAGGTCGCCGCTCGCCTGGATCACGAGATCGAAAAATCCGTGGCGCGCGAAGCTCTCGAGCATGTGGTCGAGGAACGGAACGCCGGTCGCGACCGCGCCGCGACCGCCGCCGTCGAGATTGAGCGCGACCTTGACCTCGGTCTCGCGGGTCTTGCGTTCGACCGCGGCCGAGCGGGCGGCAAGCGCCTCGCCATCGGCACTCGCGCTCGCACGCGGCTTGGCCGCGGGCGCAACCTTCAAGCGCGGAGCTTTACCACCACCACCACCACTGCCCGGCGCCTTCAAATGAGACTTGTTCGCCATCTTTTTAAGCTTTTGCCGTCCGATCGGCGCGCGGCGCGCCGCGTCCCGGACCGCGTGTTATCTTATCTGTCCGACGGACTTCGCGTAACTGCCGCGGGGCAGGTTTTTTAATTCTCCACTGCTGACGTTTTCACTCTTCACGTTTTCGCTTTCACTTCCGCCGGGCAGTGCGCGCGCCGTTGTGGCCCAGCCGCAACTCGACCGCTCGCGCATGGCCCTCGAAACCTTCCATCCGCGCTAAGAGCGCGACCGCCGGCCCGAGTTTTTCGACCGCGCTCGCCGAGGCCTCGATCATACTGGTGCGCGCGACGAAGTCGTACGCGCCGAGCGGCGAGGCGAAACGCGCCGCGCCGCCCGTGGGCAGCACGTGATTGGGTCCGGCGAGGTAGTCGCCGAGCGGCGCGGGGCTAAGCTCGCCCACGAACACCGCGCCCGCCGCGCGCACCCGCCCAAGCCATCGCGGCGCGTCCCTCAAGTCGAGTTCGAGATGCTCGGGCGCGATCCGGTTGGCGAGCGCGAAGGCTTCCTCGAGGTTATCGACCACGACCAGTGCGCCGCGGCGCGCGAACACGCGCCTCACCGCGGCCGCGCGCGGGAGATCGGCGAGCGCATCCTCGATCGCGGCGGCGACGCGCTCGGCCACGGCGCGCGAGGGCGTCAGCAGCACCGCGGCTTCGTCGCCCGAGCCATGCTCGGCCTGCGCGATAAGGTCGGCCGCGACCCATTCGGCCCGCGCGCCGCCGTCGGCGATCACCAGCACCTCGCTCGGCCCGGCCATTTTATCGATATCGACCGCGCCGTAGACCATCCGCTTGGCCGTCTGCACCCAGGCGTTGCCGGGGCCGACTATTTTGTCGACCGCGCCGATAGTGCGCGTGCCGTAGGCGAGCGCGGCCACGGCCTGCGCGCCGCCGACGCGGTAGAACTCATCGACGCCGGCAATTGCGGCGGCCGCCAGCACCGCCGGCGAGTCGCCCTGGGGCGACGGCGGCGAGACCATCACGATTTCGTCGACGCCCGCGACGCGCGCCGGAATCGCATTCATCAGCACGGTCGAAGGATAAGCGCCCTGCCCTCCCGGAACGTAGATTCCAACCCGCGCAAGCGCACGCACCGTCTGGCCCAGGCGCATCCCGGAGGCGTCGCGATAAGTGAACGAGCGGCTTAGCGTGCGGCGATGGAATTCGCGGATACGCCGGGCCGCAAGCTCCAGTGCGCGGCGCTCGGCGGGCGCAAGTGCGCGGCGCGCCGCCTCCATCTCCGCGGGCCGGACGCGCAAACGCGCCGGCGTGAGCTTTACGTGATCGAAACGGGCGCCGAATTCGACCAGCGCGCGGTCGCCGCGCCGGCGCACGGCGGCGATTATCTTCGCCACCGCCGCGTCGACTCCGGCGCCGTCGCCGCCGCGGCGCTTCAGCATCGCGTCGAGAAACCGGCGAAAGGCGGCGCTATGCGAGTTCAGGATTGCCAGCTTCATTTCATTTCATCGCATCTCATCATTTCATCACATCTCACGCCGCCTGCTCGTCGGGCACCCGCTCGACCTTCGCGCCCAACGCGCGCAGCTTCGCGTCGAGCGCCTCGTAGCCGCGGTCGAGATGATACACGCGGCTTAGCTCGGTGCTGTTCTCGGCGGCGAGGCCCGCCAGGATTAGCCCCATGCTGGCGCGGAGATCGGTCGCCATCACCGGTGCGCCGCAAAGAACCGTCGCGCCGCGCACCACCGCGGTCGGCCCCTTCATCACGATATCGGCGCCCATCCGCATCAACTCGAGCGCGTGCATGAAGCGATTCTCGAAGATGGTCTCGGTGATGACCGAGGTTCCGGCGGCCTGCGTCAGCAGCGCCATCATCTGCGCCTGCAAGTCGGTGGGAAAGCCGGGGTATGGGAGCGTGCGCAATTCGACCGGGCGAAGCGCCGCGCCGCGCGCGACCCGCAATCCGTCCGCGACGGGCTCGACTGTGACGCCGGTCTCCTTGAGCTTGGCGATGACGGTTTCCAGATGCCCGAGCGGCGCGCCACGCACGGTTACGTCGCCGCCCGTCACGGCAGCCGCGATCATCAGGGAGCCCGCCTCGATACGATCGGGAATCACGGTATGCTCGACCGCGCCGAGACGCTCGACGCCTTCGATTTCGATCACGTGGCTGCCGGCGCCGGAGATACGCGCTCCCATCGCGGAGAGCATCCGCGCGAGGTCCTGCACCTCGGGCTCGCGCGCCGCGTTTTCGATCGTGGTGCGGCCGCGCGCGCGCACCGCGGCCATCAGGATATTCTCGGTCGCGCCGACCGACGGCGAATCGAGCCACACCCGCGCGCCGCGAAGGCTGCCGGCATGAGCCTCGACATAGCCGTGGCGCATCTGGATGCGCGCGCCGAACATGCGGATTCCCGCGATATGCAAATTGACCGGCCGCGCGCCGATCGCGCATCCGCCCGGCGTCGAAACCCGCGCGCGCCCGGTGCGCGCGAGCAGCGGTCCCAGCACCAGGAACGACGCGCGCATCGTCTTGACCAGTTCGTAGGACGCCTCGTGCGAGGTGATCGCGCGTGCATGCAGTTCGACGTCGTGGTCGCCGGTCCAGCGCGACTCCACGCCGAGGCGACCGAGCAAATCGATCGAAGTGCGAACGTCGCGCAGGCGCGGGACGTTGTGGATCAGCACCGGCTCGTCGGTGAGCAGCGCCGCCATCAGGCACGGCAGCGCGGCATTCTTGCTGCCGGAAAGATCCACCGTGCCGCGAAGCGGCGCACCGCCGCGGATGATCATCTTGTCCATTTGAAGCTGTAGTTTTTCTCCCCCGGGCCGTCGAATCGTAACCCGCGCGCGGCCTGCGCTTCAGCGCCGTTTGCTTGAGGCGCCAGTATAAAGTGTGTAGTGCGCAATCAGAAGCGAGGCAGCCTTCGTTCAGGAACCTCACCCCTGACCCCTCTCCCTTCAGGAGAGGGGCATGAGAAGGGCAGAAGAGGGGAATGACAACAAAAAAGCTCGCTTGCTGACATCCTGAGCGTCAGCGAAGGATCTCCGCGAAGCGATGGATCTTTTTCTTCCGGGAGAGGGTGTGGGTGAGGGTCCCGCGATGCGCGTCCGCTTCGGACGCGCAAGTAACTAGAGACCGCGGCAGGCGCAGACAACGCGATCGATACCCGCGAGGTCGCGCCGTCGCGCGCTCACAGCGCATCCCGCCGCGCGCATCATCGCCTCGACCGCTTCCGCCTGTCCCGCGCCTACTTCAAGTATCACTTGACCACCCGGTGCAAGCCATCGCGGAACACCAACGGCGATCCTGCGATAGAAGTCCATTCCATCGCGGCCACCGTCCAGCGCGACCCTCGGCTCGAAGTCGCGCACCTCGGGCGCCAGCGCAGCGAACTCCGTCTCGGCGACGTAAGGCGGGTTGGACACGATCAGATCGAACGGATTGAACGGGGGAGCCTGGTCTTCGAGCGCGGCGAAGCAATCGCCTTGCAGGAAAGCGATCCGGTCGGCGCATCGATGGCGCCGCGCGTTGTCTGCGGCAACCTCAAGCGACACTTTAGATATATCCAGCGCGACGATTCGTGCCGCGGGCGCGTTCGCAGCGATCGCAATTGCGATAGCGCCCGACCCCGTGCCGATGTCGAGAACCCTTGCGGCCGGGCGTTCGCGCAGGAAATCCAGTGCGGCTTCGACCACGGTCTCGGTCTCGGGACGCGGGATCAGCACGCCCTCGCGCACCACGAACTCCAGCGAAAAGAACTCGCGATAGCCGACGATATAGGCGAGCGGCTCGCGAGCCTCGCGCCGCGCGACCATCCGCTCGAAGCGTTCTGCAAGAGCCGCGTCGATTTCCACGCCGCCGGCAATCAACGTCGCGCGCGAGACGCCCGCGGCCGCCGCTATCAGCAACTCCGCGTCCAGCCGAGCGCTCTCGACGCCGGCGCGCGCGAGACGCGCGCTCGCGGCCGCGATCGCCGCCGCGATGTCGCGCCCGGCCCTCTGCGATTCAGCGGGCACTTCAGCATTCATCGTCGAAATTCGTCGTCGAAATCCATTGCCGGGATCAATCGAACGTCAAGTGCTCAGTGCCTCGGCCTGCTCGCGGGTGGCGAGCGCGTCGATCAGCGGATCGATCGCGCCGTCGAGCACCTGGTCGAGTTGATGCAGCGTCAGGTTGACGCGATGGTCGGTGACGCGGGACTGCGGAAAATTGTAGGTGCGGATGCGCTCGGAGCGGTCGCCCGTGCCGACCATCGATTTGCGCGTCGCGGCCATCTTGGCGTCCTGCTCGGCCTGCGCCGCTTCGAGCAGGCGTGAGCGCAGGATTTTGAGCGCCCGCGCCTTGTTCTTGTGCTGCGATTTTTCGTCGCGGCAGACGATTACCATCCCGGTCGGGATGTGCGTGATGCGCACGGCCGAATCGGTGGTGTTGACGCTCTGGCCGCCCGGCCCCGACGCGCGCATCACGTCGATACGCAGATCTTTTTCCTCGTTGATGTTGACCTCGACGTCGTCGGCCTCCGGCATCACCGCCACGGTGACGGCCGAGGTATGGATGCGCCCCGACGCTTCGGTGGCGGGCACGCGCTGCACGCGATGCACTCCGCCTTCGAATTTGAGCCGGCTGTAAGCGCCGCGGCCCGCGATGAGCGCGATCACTTCCTTAACTCCGCCGAGGCCCGTGGTGCTGAGGCTCAGCGACTCGACCTTCCATCGATGGCGCTCGGCGTAGCGGGTGTACATCCGAAACAGTTCGTTGGCGAACAGCGAGGCTTCCTCGCCGCCGGTGCCGGCGCGGATTTCGAGCAGCACGTTGCGGTCGTCGTTGGGATCGCGCGGCGTGATCAAGGTCTTGATCCGCTCTTCGAGCTCGGCCTGGCGCTTTTGCAGCGCCGGCAACTCGCCCTTGGCGAGCTCGCGCAGGTCCTCGTCGTCGCCCTCGAGCAGCGCGCGATGGTCGGCGATTTCGCCCAGGGTGTGACGATACTCGCGAATTGCGCCGATCACTTCCATCAGCGAGGAGCGCTCGCGGGCGAGTTGCGCATATTCGCGGTTGTTGGCGATTACCGCCGGATCGCTGATGCGCCGCTCCAGTTCGGCGAAGCGCTCTTCGATCCCCTTGAGCTTGTCGAGCATCGGCACCTAATTCGTGACGGAGCGTAAGTTCAACGCCGCACGGGACAAAAATTTAGCGCGGCTACCGAGTGTGGGCCAGCCGCGCTATCAAGAACCGATCCCCCGCCCACCCGGACGCATCGTGATGCGCCGCGGGCAGCGGAGGTTGCTATGCTACTTTACGACCGTACTTGCGATTGAAACGCTCGATCCGGCCGGCCGTGTCGACCAGCCGCTGGGTGCCGGTATAGAAGGGATGGCAATTCGAGCAGACTTCGACGTGTAACTCGTTCACCGTCGAACGCGTCTCAAACGTGTTGCCGCATGCGCAGGTTACTACGCAGCGATGGTATTCGGGATGAATTCCGGGTTTCATTTGCTTCCCTTTCCTCCGAGCATCTTATCATCAGGCGGCGGGCCACTCAATTCACCCTTGGAAAACAGCCGCAGCCTGTTTGACCTTGGCCTAAGATAACCACGAATCGGCGGTTTGTCATTGTCGGCCCGGTCTCCTGGGTACTAAAATCGTGCGCTCGCGGCGCCCGAGCTCCGATCACGGAATCAAGGATTCTTTCTAGCCAGGACGGCGATGTGAAACGGCGATGCGGTACGGCAGTGCGATACGGCGATGCGATATGGTTTTGACGCTACCGGTCCGCGCCATCAGGGGTGCAACCACGGCGATTGGCGCCCTGGGCGCCGCGGCCGCGCTGGGCGCGGGCATTATCGCGACCGTGATAGCGCTCGGATGCTCTTCGCAGGCGCCAACCACCGCCGCCCGCTCATCACCGCCGCCACCACCACCGGCGGCTCCGGGCTCGCCGCAGGTCATCACGAATCTCTCGCAACTTTCATCCGGCGACACCGATACCGCCTCGCTCAGTAACGCCGCCAAGGTGCTCAAGGCGGACCCGTCGCGGGACGAGGCGGCGGAGGTGGCACACGGCATGGGCCAGGACACGCCCTCGACGCTGCGCCGGCTGTTCATGGAGGATCCCGATTCCCCGCGCTACGCCGAGACCATGATTCCGCATACCCAGGTGCGGCTGCTCAATGCCAAGGCGGCCGAATATCCGGGCTTCTCGAACATGATGATCACGCAGTTGCTGAGCGAAATGGTCAAGGAGGAGAAGGTGGAACCGATGGTGAGGCTGGAGTTGTCTGAAGAGATCAATCCGGTGATCCTGACCGCGATCCTTGACGATAAGGGCCAGCTGAAGGAGCTGATCTACCAGCAGCATTCAGGGCTCGCCGCGATCGATAACTTCGTGATCGCCGCGTGCAAAGCATCGCTATGGGCCAACAACATGCCCAAGGGCGCGCTGTCCGAGGACGGCAAGTACCGTTTGCGTATTGAGGCCCAGCTTAGCAAATATAGTATTGACCGGGAGGGGAATCACACATTCGTTACCCGAGTGGGTCTGGGAATCATGTGATTCCGGGCCGGCGCGATTCTTTTTCCCGGCGGAATTTCGCCGAATCATTTGTCAGATCATTTTGTTCGACTATGAGGTGCGATGACAGCGAAAAGACAACTGAGAATTGTCGGACGGCGGCGGGTGGCGCGGCGCGCGGACGGGCGCGAAGTGCGTCGTTATGTGCCCAATGCGGGGCTCTCGGTGCCGGTCGTCACCATTCTCGACCGCTACGGCGAAGTGCTCGAGGACGAGCAGCGCGCGGTTGTGCGCTGGGCGGTGCAAGGCGGCCACGGCGCCAATATTATCTTCGCCGCCGGCACTACCGGCGAGTGGAACAAGCTCGATAATCGGCGCCGCCAGCAGATCGCGCGCGTGGTGGTCGACGAATGCCACCGGATCAACGCCGCAGGCGTCGCGGTCGAGGCCTGGGTCGGGATTACCGGGGATACGCGCGCCGAGACGCTGGAGAACCTCGAGTATGCGCTCGACCTCAACGCCGAGGCGGTGGTGGTCGCGCCGCTTTCGATTCGCGACTCCAATGATCCGGTCGATTTCGTCAACCGCGAGATCAACGCGCTCTTCGAACGCGGCAAGCGGAGCATTCCGGTCTTCCTCTACGACAACGCCGAGATTTCGGCGCCCGGCCACGCGCCGCACCTGCATACGCGCGACGTCAAACAGATGAGCCGGATGGACTACGTGCGCGGGGTCAAGGTCACCGCCGGCAAGGCGGTGCTGGGCAATTACACGCGCGCGGCGTCGCACTTCAACCGCGGCGGCGATTTTGCGATTTACGCCGGCGACCCATATCTCATCTTCGACCTGTTCGCGCCGCCCAAGGGCGCCGGCGGATGGACCCGGCACTACTGGAACCGCTACTGGACGCGCGATTCGCTGCCCTACGGAATCGTCGCCGGGCCGAGCAACGCGATGCCGCGCGAGTGGCAGCGCGCGCTCCGCGTGTGCCGCAACGGTGACGCCGCCCTGATGCATCGCTACGCCCAGGTGCTGGAGGAGTTCCGCGCCGCATGCGAGTTCAATCGCGGCGGCCGCAGCTTCCGCCCGACGCTCGCCTGCCTCAAGGCGGCGCTGGCCGAGATGGGCGTATGCCGCAGCGAAGCGCTCGCGCCGGGGACGCCCGCGTTCAGCGACGGCGAGCGGCGCGAGTTCGCACGCCGCTTCAGGGACCTGCGCCGGCGCGCGGCGGCTACGCTCGAGCCCGGATGGCTCAGCGAGGCCGAGGCCGAGCGCCCGCAGCCCAGGCGCGCAGTGAAGGATGGCTGAGGCAAAACTCGACGTCGCCGGCTGCGGCAGCATGGTGGTGGACTTGTTCTACCGCACGCCGAAGTTCGTCCGCGCCGAGGAGAAAATCGCGCTCGACGCCCATCATGACGACGGGCGGATGGAACGCGCGGCGGTCGGTGGGCTGGTGCTCAACCATCTCGGATGGGCGCGCGTGCTGGGACTCGAGGCCGGCGTGTTCGGCAAAATCGGCGCCGACCGCAATGGCGAGTTCCTGCGCCGCGGGATGGATCAGCTTGGAATTCGGCATCATCTGACGACCGACGGCTCGTCCAGCTCGTTCGCAAAAATCTTCGTCGACGCGCGCGGCGGACGCGCAATCTACATGGCGCGCGGCGCCACCGCCGAGCTTGCGCCGGACGAGATTCGCCGCCGCCACGCCGGCTTCATCCGGCACGCCCGGATGGTCTCGACCGAAATATCGCAGCTTCCGCTGCGCACCGTTATCGCGCTGCTGTTGTTCGCGCGCGCCAATTCGATCCCGACCGTGCTCGACGTCGATCTGCCGCCCGCCGACGCCTGCCCCGCCCTTGGCACTCGCGCCGAACTGGAGCGCGCGCTTCGCCTGGCGACGATTCTCAAGCCGACCCGGCTCGCGGCGCGCGCGCTGGCGGGCGCGGGACGCGGCGATTTGTTGAAACTCGCGCAGGCGATGCGCGCGCGCTATCAGAGCGAGGCCGTGGTGGTGACCGACGGCGAGCGCGGATGCGCGATCGCGGCGGCGGGCACCGCCCTTAAGCTGCCAGCGTTCGCGGTCAAGGTAATCGACACGACCGGCGCCGGCGACGCGTTCCTGGGCGCGATGCTCGCGGGGCTTCGATGGGGCCTGCCCTGGCGCGCAATCGGCACGCTCGCCAACGCGGCGGGCGCGGTATGCGTGGGACGGCTGGGCGCGTTTCCGGCCGGCTTCGAGGTGCGCGACGAAGTGCTCGCGCTGTTTTCCGAAGCGATGCCCGAGCAGGCGCTGCCGGAGATCGAAACGCCCGCGCAGGCCAACGGACCGCTCGATCCCTCGGTCGAAGTCAGCCGTTTCCTGGAATTGTGCCTGGGCGAGCTTGGGACGCTGCGGCGCGAGATCGACCTCAACCAGATTCGCGCCGCGGTCGACATGATCCGCACCGCCGAGGCCCGCGGCGGCCGCGTCCATCTAACCGGCGTCGGCAAGCCCGAGCACGTCGCGCGCTACGCGGCGAGCCTGCTCTGTTCGGTGGGAACGCAGGCGACCTTCCTGCACGCGACCGAAACCCTGCACGGGAGCCTCGGCCAGGTCGATCCCAAGGACGTCGTGATCGCGATCTCCAACAGCGGCAATACGCGCGAATTGTGCGAAGCCACGGTCGCAATCAAGGAGCACGGCGCGCAGCTAATCGCGGTCACCGGCAATCCGGCCTCGGAACTTTCGCATCTCGCCGACCTCGTGATCAATGCTCCGGTCGAGCAAGAGGGCGGAGTGCTCGGCCTCGCGCCGCGGATCAGCGTGCTCGCCGAGGTCTGCGTGCTCGCCGCGCTGTCGGTCGCGCTGGAAGCGGCGCGCGGACTGACGCTGGAGCAGTACGGCCGATGGCATCGCGCGGGCACGCTCGGCGCGGCGGCGCGCCGCCTGGTCTCGGGACGCCCCGGCCGGCGCAAACTCAAAGCCGTGAAATAGTGAGATAGTTACCGGCCGCTGCGTGCGGCGGAGGATCCGACGATGAAGTACGGAATCGCGATCCGCAACATGGGGCCGCAATCGACCCGGGAAACAGTGCTCGCGTGCGCCCGCGCCGCCGAGCAACTCGGCTTCGACGCGCTCTTCGTCTCCGATCACCTGGCGCTGCCGCCCGACGACGTCGAAGGCTCGGGCGGGCGCTATCTCGACGTGCTGGCGACGCTCGCGTTTCTCGCCGGCGCGACCGAGAGAATCCGCCTGGGCGTCTCCGTGCTCGTGCTGCCGTATCGTCCCGCGGTGCTGACGGCCAAGCAGGTCGCGACGATCCAGGAACTGTCCGGCGGCCGGATGATTCTTGCCACCGGCGTCGGCTGGATGCGGCGCGAGTTCGAGGCGCTGGGCGTCGACCCGCGCGAACGCGGCGCGCTGACCACGGAGACGCTTCGCGTGTTGCATCAACTGTTCGCGAGCGACGTCGCCTCGTTCGACGGCGCGCTCGTGCGCTTCGCGCCGATCGTGTTTGCGCCGCGGCCGCCATTGCCACCGATCTGGATCGGCGGCAACGGCGACAACGCGATCGCGCGCGTGCTGGAGTACGGCGACGGATGGCATCCGATGCTGCCGGCGGACAAACTCGGCCCGGCGGTGGCGGCGCTCCGCGAGCAGGCTCGCGCACGCGGCCGCGCCGAGCCGGAAATCGTGGTGCGCCGCGGGCTCAAGCTCGACGATGTCGCCGCGGCGCGCGCCCGGCTGGAGGCCGAGCGCGCCGCCGGCGCGACGTACTTCATCCTGGATCTCGGGCGCTACGCGGACGAACGCGAGTTCGTCCGCGGCGCCGAGGCTTTCGTGACGCGTGTCGCGCGCTAGGGCGCGCGCCGCGCGTCACGTTCTGCACACCAGCGGAGGTCCCGGGCGGTGAGCGCGCGGGACCCCCGCTGGTGTCCGGCACGCGGTGGGGGCGGGCGCGGCTCGAGGCCGCGCCCGCCCCCACCGCGCTGTCAGTGACCGCCGCTTCGCGGCGGTCACGCATCTAGATTAGCTTGTCGCGGCGGAGCTCCTCGATCTCCGCCGGCTTGAGCCCCAAAAGCTCGCCGTACACCCGATCGTTGTCGTGCCCGACGCCGACCGCGCCGCGAAAAATCTTCCCCGGCGTGGCCGAGAACTTCGGCACGATCCCGACGCCTTTGACCTTGCCCGCCTGCTCGTCGGTCCATTCGACGTGCATATCGCGCGCCTTGTACTGCTCGTTCTCCGCCATGTCCTTGCTCGACATGATGCGGTTGCAGGCGACGTTGTGCTCATTCATGTGCCGCACGACTTCCAAGGCGGGCCGCTCGTTGATCCATCCGCGGAGGAGCGCGTCGAACTCGATCCCTTCCATCGACTCGACGTCGAGACGCGCCTTTTGCCATTTCGGATCGGCCGGATCGAGCCCGATCGCGCGCACCACGCGATCGTAAACCTCGCCGATCGCGCCCAGCACCACCCATCCGTCGCTCGCCTCGAAGCTGTCGAGCGGCTGAAAGCCCTGCGCCTTGTTGCCCGAGCGCTCGCGCACCAAGCCCTGCTGAAAGTACTCGACCATCGTGCCGCCGAGCGTCCGATGGATCGCCTCGTATTGCGCGAGGTCGATCGCCTGTCCCTTGCCGAAGCTGCGCGCGTAGGTCAGCCCCGCGAGCGACGACCACAGCGTGAACAGCGCCGTCAGGTAGTCCCCCGTCCACGGTGCGGCGCGCGAGGGCGGCGTCTCGGGAAAGCCGGTCTGGTACATGATACCGCCGAAGGCCTGGCCCACGATGTCGTACGAGGTGCGTCCGATGTAGTCGGGATGGCCGTACTGGCCGTAGGAGCTGACGTGGGTAATCACGAGCTTCGGATTGATCTTCCATACCGAGGCGTCGTCGAGCCCCCATTTCGGATAGGTCCCGGCCTTCGAACTTTCCATCCAGATGTCGGCGCGCTCGAGCAGGCGCACGAACAGCTCGCGTCCGCGCGGCCGCGTAAGGTCGAGCGAGATGCAGAAGACGTTGCGCCGTTCCTGCACCCAGTTGGTCGCGGTCTCGCCCTTGCCGTCGCGCGTCTTGAGCCGGATGCCGACGGTGCGCCATCCCATGTCGCCCACGCCGGGCCGTTCGACCTGGATGACCTCGGCGCCCATGTCGGCGGCGAGCGCGGCGCCGAACGGCTGCGCGATCAGGGTGCCGCTCGAGACGATTTTGACCCCTTGGAGCGGTCCAAATGCCTCGGGTACGAGGGTTTTCTCCGCCATCCGTGACCTCCTGCCAATCGGCGCGCGTGCGTGGACGTCGAATTATGGAATCATGCATCGTTTGCGCCGAAGGGGGCAACCCGTGCGCGTATAGCAGCCGTCGGACTTATTGCATTTGTCGGAATTCGCCGGACGTTTGCCGCCTCGGCGAGCCGGGTTATTATGGTTATTATACTGATGAGCGCCGCATTCTGTGATAAACGCCTTGCCAGATTCCGCCCCGAAGCTTGCGCCAATTCTTGAGACTGCAATTCCCGAGACACCAAATCCTGAGAGGGGTTGGCCGCGATGAACGACGCGATTGACCGGCGCGAGCTTGTTTTCATGGCGCTGGCCGGACTTATCGGCGGCGCGCTTGGATGGATTCCGGTCGAGGCGGTCAGCCACGGACATACCATCACGCAGGTCGAGAACGCCTGGACCCAAATCGAGGGCGTGGTCTCGATGGCGTTGTTCTGGGGGCTGGTCGGCGGTCTGATCGTTGCCGCGCAGGCCAAAACTCTGCAAATCACACCGGCGGTCACGCGGCGTTTCCTGATCGGGCTTGTGGTCTGTTTCCTTATCGGATTGCCCGCGGTTTACTACTCGAACGTCGTCTTCACGATGATCCTTTCGGCCGGCGGATGGGGCGCCAACCAGGCCGGGTCGGAGATCTACCTGCGCGTCGCGCGGGTGATCGGATGGGTCCTGATGGGCTTTATCTGCGGCGCCGGCGTGGGCCTCGCGAGCGGCTCGCTCAAGGACCTCGGAGGCTCGCTGCGCAATATCGTAAAGGGCGCGGTCGGCGGATGGGTCGGCGGCTTCGTCGGCGGCGTGGCCTTCGACATCATCGGGGCCAACGCGAGCGGACTTTACGCGCGGCTGTTCGGCCTGTGCGCGCTCGGATTGGCGGTCGGACTGCTGATCGGGCTGGTGCAGGAGCTGACCAAGAGCGCATGGCTCAACGTCGAGGCAGGCCGGCTGCGCGGGCGCAGCTTCAATATCGATCGCGCGGTGGCGACGCTCGGGCGCGCCGAAGAAAACGTGGTCGGGCTTTTCGGCGATCCCGGCGTGCAGCCGCGCCACGCGGTAATCGAGCGCCAGGGCAACAACTACGTGCTGAAAAATCTCGCGGTGCAGCAGGGCGTGTTTGTGAACGGCAACCGAATCGAAACCGCCGCTCTGAACGAGGGCGACCGGATCAAAATTTCCGACTACGAACTGAGCTTCCATCTCAAGCGCGCGAGCGCCGGGCCTCGTCCCGCCGTTTTGCGTCAAAACGGTCAACTAGGCCGCGACGGCGCGGCGGCCTTTCCCGCCCAGGCCGCGGTGCCGCCGCACGTCGGCCGGATGGCGACGCCGTGCCTGGTCGATGCCAGCGGACGCCGCTACGAGCTCCGCCCCCAAGCGCCGACGACGCTCGGCCGCGCGGTCGACAATGATATCGTGGTCGCCGACGCGTCGGTCTCGCGCCGGCACGCGACTATCGTGCCGCAGAACGGTGGTTTCGCGCTGCGCGACCTGGCCAGCCAGAACGGCACCTTCGTCCGCGGCCAGCGGATCGACGGCTCACGCCAACTCGCCAGCGGCGACGACGTGCGGCTGGGCGACGCGCCGTTCGTGTTCCATGGCTAATATCGGGATTTCTTACACGGGCACGGCTGAAACTGGCATGGCTGATACAGCAACGACACGGGCGCGCTTCTGCTCGCAATGCGGCCAGCCGGTGACCGTCGCCGAGGCGGTGTTCTGCAAGCAGTGCGGCGCCAAGCTGGGCGCCGCGGGATGGCTCGGCGGGATGGCTTCGCCCGCCGTGATCGCCGTCGTGCTCAGCGTGGTACCGGGGCTCGGCCATTTTTACGCCGGGCGCACCGGGCGCGCGATCGGATGGTTTTTCGGAACGCTTTGGGCTTACGAAATTTCGACCTCGCTGGGCGTGTTGATTCATCTGGTATGCGCGGTGTCGGCGGCGCGCGCCGCCGCGCTGGACGCCGAGCGGCGCGGGATTCGCGCCTCCGGAGCGTTGACGGCGGGGCCGCGCCCGCAGTAATTACCGCGCCTTTGCGATGATTGAGCCAAACACCATAATCGGCGGCCGTTACCGCGTCGTGAAGCCGCTCGGCGGCGGCGGGATGAAGCTGGTCTATCTCGCCGAGGACCTGCGCCTGGCCGCGCGCCGCTGCGCGCTGGCCGAGGTGGTCGACAATTTCACCAACCCCGACGCGCAGCGCCAGGCGATCGAGGCCTTCCAGCGCGAGGCCGACATGCTGGCGCGGCTCAACAACGAACATATCCCCCGTGTCTTCGATCGCTTCAGCGAGCAGAACCATCACTACCTGGTGATGGAATATGTCGACGGCGCAACGCTCGAGGAGGAGATGAAGCAAACGGGCGGGCGGCTGGCCGAGCCGCGCGTGATCGATATCGCGCTGCAAATCCTCGACACGCTCGCCTATCTGCACGGGCTCGAGCCGCCGGTGATTTACCGCGACCTCAAACCGTCGAACGTGATGATGATGGCCAACGGGCAGGCCAAGCTCATCGATTTCGGGATCGCGCGCCATTTTCAGCCGCAGCAGAACGCGACCATGATCGGCACCCAGGGCTACGCGCCGCCCGAGCAATATCGCGGCAAGGTCGAACTGCGCTCGGACCTCTATGCGCTCGGCGCCACGATGCATCATGCGCTAAGCGGCCGCGACCCGGCCAACGAAGCGCCGTTCAGCTTTCCGCCGCTCGCCACGCTATGCCCCAGCATCCAGCCCGCCCTGGCGACGCTGGTCGACGACGCGCTGGCCTACGACGTCGTGCATCGGGTGCAAAGCGCGGAGGAATTCAGGCGCCGGCTGCAAGACATACACGACGGCGTCGCGCAGACGGGCGCAACGTCGTCGGTGGCCGGTCATACGAACAGCGAAGCCCGTCCGCTGGCGACCGGAGAAGCGCAATCAACGGCTCCCTCGCAAGCGGCCTCCGGCCCCGCGCGCTCGCAGCTTCGCCTGCCGCTCGGAAGCGCCGGCGCGCCGCGCGCCGCCTCGCCGTCGGCGCCCACGGTGCTGCGTACGGAATCGGAAATCGATTGCGCGAGATGCCGGCGTGCGATTCCTTCGGACTCGCGCTTCTGCTCCTTTTGCGGGGCGGAGGTGAGTTATGCGCCCGCCTTTCGCGCCCGACCAGGTCGGCGTCGCGGGCGATCACGAAGCCGCGACCGTGCTGCTCTCGGTGCCGCCCTCGGGCTCACCCTCGACGCCAACTTCGATAGATGACCGGGCGCGTGTGCCGCCCCGCCGTACGCCGCTTTACAATCGCAGGCATAGCGCGCGCCGTCCCATCCTGATGCTGGTGTTGATCTTCGCAGGCGCCTTCGCGGCGGTGCGAGTGTTCTCGTGCCTGAACGTCGGCGGTTCGGGTGACAACTCGCCCGACGCCTCGCGCGCCGACGCGCCAGTGCCCGCGGCGCCCGCACCCGACGCGCCAGCGCCCGACGCCGACTCCGGCGCGCCTCCGGCTGACTCTCCGCCCTCGACTCCCGAGTTTCTCGCCGAGCGGCTGGAGGCTTTTCGCGCCGCGCTCGACGCCGGCGGGCTGAGCGGCGTGCACTTCAAGATGGTGGGCGGCACGATGGAGTTGTGGGGGACGGTGCCGGATGCGACCGACAGAGCGATGGTGCAGATGCTGGCGTTGAATGTCGCCGGCGTCGCTTCACTGAAAGATCATATCAAGGTCCAAAACGGCTCCCCGTAAGCTCCCCGTTGAGCGTTCGCGGCGGCGCTGCAAAAGACGTCACCGGCGCGCGTTGAGTGCGCGGCGGCTTTCCAAGCCACGCCGGCAAATGTGAGAATCGTTGCGTCATGCTTATCGACCTGCACGTCCACACCCTGCTCTCTTCGGATTCCAACATCGCGCCCGAGTTGTACGTCGAGGCCGCCGCACGCGGTCCGCACCGCCTCGACGCTATCTGCTTCACCGAGCATCGCCTGTTCCCTGCCGATCCGGAACTCGACAAACGTTACGCCGAACTGACAGAGCAGTACGGCGTGATGATATTCAAGGGTATCGAGGCCGACACCAATCTGGGTCATCTGCTGCTGTTCGGGGTGACGCGCGAAGTGCTGCGCCGTTTCGATTTGAGTTCGCGGATGCTCAAGAGCGACACGTTGATCGAAGTCATCCACGGCGAGGGCGGAATCGCGATCCCGGCGCATCCGTTTCGCGACTCGGGCTTCGGTCCGCAGCTCGACGATCTGCTCGCGCGCCACGGCCCGGCGCTCGGCGTGATCGAGGCGCTCAATGGGCAGAACTCGCCGCGCGAGAACGACGCGGCGCAAGTCGCGACGGAGAAGCTGGGGCTGGTCGGCGTCGGCGGGAGCGACGCGCACTTCGTGACCCCGAAATGGTTTCTGACCTGCGCAACCGAGCTGGAGCGCCAGGTAAGCGACGTCGAGGGATTGTGCGCCGAGTTGCGCGCCGGCCGCGCCCGCCCATTCCGCTTCGAGGATGACGGGTCAAATCCGCTCCGCGAGCGCATAGACGCAAAGCGTCCCGCGTGCGCGCCGGAGACTAAAGCCGCGAGAAGCCGCTGCTACGCCCGGCCCTGCGGTCGAAGGTGACCTGTATTCGCAGCCCAGGCGCCGGTTCCCACGGCAATTAGCGCAATCCGCAAAATCGCCGGACCGGCTTGATACTCGCGCACGGATCTCCAGGCATCCTGATGGTCCTCGATCTCGAACGCGCGGAGGACTGCGCAAAATCCTATCGACTCCGCTGCGCGGACTCTGCTTCACTCAGGTATTGTCGCCCGACCCTTGCTCGTAATTTTTGAGACAGCCAACCCTCCTCGCCCTACTTGGATGCGATTCTTTACTTCGATGTAATGCCGCTGCAAAAATTCACGCTCTAATCTTCGGAATCTTCCTGGAACGAATAGCGCTCCTCCGTCCATGGGTCGGCATGGTTATGATAGCCGCGCACTTCCCAGAAGCCGCGCCGATCCTCGGACGTGAATTCGATCGCGCGCACCCACTTCGCGCTCTTCCATCCGTAGAGCTTCGGCACCACCAGCCGCAGCGGCCAGCCGTGGTCGGGCTCTAGGTCGCGCCCATCGTGCCGCCACGCCAGCATCACGTCTTCGCCGACGAACTCCGCGAGCGCCAAATTGGTCGTGTAGCCGCCGTCGCAGTGCACGATCGCGTGGCGCGCCTCGGGCTTAAGCCGCACACGCGCCATCAGGTCGATTGTCCTGAAGCCCTCCCAAAGATTGTCCAGCTTCGACCAGGTGGTGACGCAGTGAAAGTCGGCGCGCCCACGGCTAAGCGGCAACGCGCGGAATTCCTCGTACGAAAAGCGCAACTCGTTCTCGACCATCCCGAAGACCCGGAAGTCCCACTTCTTCGGATTGAAACGCGGCGTCGGCCCGTAGCTCAGGACCGGCAACTTGTCGACCAGGTGCTGGCCGGGAGGAACACGTTCGGCGAGTTCGTCGGATACCGGCGGCTTACGCATGATGAAAATACATAGCTAAGCGCGATCATGTGGAAAAGGGCGCAGCGGAAAAACCGATCGGCCGCTACTTGAGCGCGCGGACCACCGCCGCCGTCATGTCCGCGGTGGTCGCCTTGCCGCCGATATCCGGCGTCACCACCCGGCCCGCGCGCAGCACCGCGTTGACCGCCGCGCGGATCCGATCGCCGGCGCTGCCGTAGCCGAGATAGTCGAGCAGCAGCGCACCGGTCTTTATCGCCGCCACGGGATTGGCGATACCCTTACCCGCGATGTCGGGCGCGGTGCCGTGGACGGTCTCGAAAATCGCGCCATGCCTGCCGTAGTTCGCGCCGGGCACGAAGCCCAGTCCGCCGACCAGTCCGGCGCAGAGGTCGGAAACGATGTCGCCGTAGAGGTTTTCCAGCAGCAACACGTCGAACGCGTGCGGATTGGTCACCAGCCGCATGCAGGCGGCGTCGACGATCTGTTCCTGGTACTCGATATCGCGATAGTCGTGGGCCACGCGCTGCGCGCATTTCAAAAAAAGCCCGTCGGAGAGCTTCATGATGTTGGCCTTGTGAATCGCGGTCACCTGGTGGCGATGGTTCGCGCGCGCGTACTCGAAGGCAAAGCGCGCGATCCGGGTCGAGGCGCGCGCGGTTATGATCTTCACGCTCTCGACCACGCCCGGCGCGACCTGATGCTCGATGCCGGCGTAGAGGTCCTCGGTGTTCTCGCGGATCACGATAATGTCGACGCCGCTAAAAGGCGTGTGCACTCCGGCCTGCGTGCGCACCGGCCGCACGTTGGCGTAGAGTTCGAAGAGCTTGCGCAGGTAGACGTTGATCGATCGATAGCCCTCGCCCACGCGCGTCTCGAGCGGCCCCTTTAGCGCGACCTTGGTGGACTTGAGCGAATCGATAAGCTGGTCGGGCACCGGCGAGCCGAATCGTCGAAGCGCGATCGCGCCGGCCAGTTGCTGATCCCAATCGATTTTAACCCCGACGGCCTCGATCACCTTGACCGCCGCGCCGATTACCTCGGGCCCCACCCCGTCGCCCGGAATAAGCGTCACTCGCGGCGTCCCTTCGGCCTTGCCGCGCGGGCCACGCCGTCCGTCACTGTTTACCTTGCCGTTTACTTTGCCGACTTTGCCGTGGCCCACCTTGCCGTGATGCGCACCGCCGATGCCTGCCTTTGCCGCCATCCTCGCCATCCCGCCTCTTCTGCTCTCCTGTTGAATCTCGAAATGAGGCCGAACCGCCGCGGCCCGCGATCAGTAGTTCACCAATCCTATGAATATATCCGAGACGTTGGTGCCCGTCGGCCCCGTCATCAGGAGATCGCCGAGCGCGGCAAAGAGCGGATAGGCGTCGTTGCGCGCCAGCGCCGCGCCAGCGTCGAGGTGCGCCTCGCGCGCGCGCTCCACCGTGCGCGGCGAGACGAACGCGCCGGCAGCGTCGGTCGGGCCGTCGATCCCGTCGGTGCCTGCGAAGAGCGCCATTATGCGGCGCTCGCGCCGCAGCCGCTCCAACTCGAGCGCCATCGCCAGCGCCGCCTGCTGCGCACGCCCTCCCCGCCCCCGCCCGCGTAACGTGACGACCGGCTCGCCGCCTGCGAGCACGCAAACGGGCGCGCCCGCGCTCCCGGCGATCGCCGAGAGATGGGCGCTTAGCGCACGGCCCACGTCGTCGGCCTCGCCATACAGCTCGCGCCATCGGTCGACTGTGTAGCCCGCCGCCGCTGCGGCGCCCGCCGCGGCGTCAAGTGCAATACGATTGTCGCCGATCACGAAATTGTGGGCGCGCTCGAGCAACGGGTCGCCGGGCTTGACGGTCTCCGCGATCTCGCCGGCCGCGCCCCGCTCGAGCCGATCGCGGATCGCTTCCGGCGCGCGGCCCCACAGACCGCGGCGTTTGAGCACACCGATGGCCTCGGCGAAAGTGCTCGGGTCGGGGGCCGTGGGTCCCGAACCGATCGCCGCAAGATCGTTGTGCGCCACGTCGGAGAGGATGAGGCTCAGCACGCGCGCGCCGCCGCAGGCCCGCAACAGTCCGCCACCCTTTATCGCCGAGAGATGGCGGCGCACGATATTGAGTTCGCGAATCGACGCGCCCGAACCGAGCAGCGCGGCGCTGATCGCAATCTTGTCCGCCAGCGTAACCGGCGCGGCCGGAGCGGCCATCAGCGATGACGCGCCGCCGCTCAGCGCGAACACGAGCAGATCGCCGGGGCCGGCGTGGCGGGCGATTTCAAGCGCGGCCTCGGCGGCGCGCTGCGATGACGCGTCGGGCAGCGGATGCGCCGCCACGATTATCCGGATCGTCGCGCGCGAGGTATCCGATGGCGCGGCTTGGGGGCTGGATCCGCCGCCGGCATCTGGCAGCGATGGAACGATCGCGAGCGCGTCGTAGAGCTTCGGACCCAGGCGCGGCGCAAGCTCGGTCGCCATCCCGAGCGCCGCCTTGCCGGCCGCGAGCAGAAAAATCCGCGCCGCGTCGGCGAGCAGCGCCGGAACTTTCTCCGCGCCCTCAAGCTCGCCGCCAAGCGCGCGTCCGATCAGATGCGCCGGCGCGACCGCCGAGACGGCGGCGGCGTAGATACGCGTCAAGTCGCGCCGGGCGCGCGAGTTGGCCGAGCCTGCCGAAGCGTCATCCATCGAGCCGCCCGCGCCGACCTGCCCGGTTGTCAGACCGCGCCTGCTAGCGCCGGCGCTCCAGCGTGGTGATCGAACCGTCGCCATTGGCAATCAGCACGACGCTCGCGATACCGATGAAAAGTCCGGTGCCGACCACGCCCGGAATCGCGAGCAATTCGCGCTCGAGGCGGGCCGGAGCTTCGATCCTGCCGATCCCGCAGTCCATCACGAAATTGCCGTTGTCGCTCAGGAACTCGCGCCCCTCCGCACCGATTCGCACCGCCGGTTTGAGTCCCAACTCCCGCATGCGGCGGATCGCGAAGTGCGCCGCGAACGGCACGACCTCGACCGGCAGCCGGCGGCGCTCGCCGAGACGTTTCACGCGCTTTTCCGCGCCAACCAGGATGACCACTTTGCGCGAGGCGCAAGCGACGACCTTCTCGCGCACCATCGCGCCGCCATAGCCCTTGACCAGGTTAAGCCGCGGATCGACTTCGTCGGCGCCGTCGATATCGACGTCGAGGCGCGCCTTGCCGTCGAGCGCGACGACTTCGATCCCGAGCGAACGCGCGAGTTCGGCGCTGGTCGTCGAAGTCGGAACGCCGCGCACCTTGAGGCCTCGCTCGCCGAGCGCGCGGATGAAGGCCGAGGCCGCGTGTCCGGTTCCCAACCCCACGGTCTGGCCGGGTTTGACGTAACGCAGCGCATACGCGCCCAACTGGTCGAGCACCTCGGTTGAAACGGGTTCGGTCATTGATTCACTGTTTAGATGTTACGCCGGCGCCATCCGCGACTCGCGAGCAGCGAAGCGATCCGCGAGCGGCCTAATCCTTGCCGTTGCGCAGCAGGTTCATGAACTCCTGCCGGGTCTCGACGTGAGTGCGGAACACCCCGAGCATCGCCGAGGTCGTAACGTAGGAGTTCTGCTTTTCGACTCCGCGCATCCGCATGCACAGGTGCTCGGCCTCGAGCACCACGGCCACGCCCAGCGGCTCTATCTCCTCCATCAGTGTGTGCGCGATCTGCGTGGTCAGCCGCTCCTGCACCTGCAAGCGGCGCGCGTAGATCTCGACCAGCCGGGCGAGCTTGGAGAGCCCGATGATCCGCCGGTTGGGCAGGTAGGCCAGGTGCGCCTTGCCGAAGAAGGGCAGCAGGTGATGCTCGCACAAGGAGTAGAAGTCGAGGTCCTTGCACAAGATGATCTCCTGGTACTCCTCCTCCGAGAAGACCGCGCCGTTGATCGCGACTTTGGGATCCTCTTTGTAGCCGCGGGTCAGGAAATCCAGCGCGTGTAGCACCCGGGTCGGCGTGAGCTTCAGCCCCTCGCGCTCAGGATCCTCGCCGACGTGGCGCAGGATCAATCGTACCGCGTCTTCGACCGCGGCCCCGCTGGAACCTTCCGCGGGCGCGGTCTCATCTTCCCGTCGCGGCGGGCGCGAGGCCGCCTGAAGTCTCATTTTTCTATCGCGCACCGGAATCCTCCAGCGAGCGGCTGAACTCGAGCGCAAGCTCGATCGCGAGCGAGGGTCCGCCGCCGCTCATTATGTTAAAGCCTGCGACCTCGTCCGCCAATGCGCGCATCAGCGCGAGGCTCGAGTCGATCGACATCCGCCGCGCCTCCTCTTCGCCCATCCCGGCGTAGCGATCGAAGTGTTGATGGGCGCCGGCGAGGTCGGGGATGCGGTCCTTGAGATAACTGGCCATCGACTCGCGCTTGACCGGCAGGATGCCGAGCACGACGCGGAGCTTGTGGCGGCGCGCGCGGGCGATGAAGCCGTGCGCCACCGCAAGGTCGAAAACCGGCTGCGTGATCACGAACTCGGCGCCTGCGGCCGCCTTGCGTTCGAGCAACTCGAACTCGCGCTCGACGGCCTTGCGGTTGGGATTGGCGACCGCGCCGATCGCGAACTGCGGAAGCGTCTTGAGCAGACGGCGTCCCTCGCCGGTATCGCCGCGGCGCAGATCGTTCATCGTGCTGAGCAGGCTGAAAGGGTCGAGGTCGCGGACCGGCCGCACGCCGTCGGGATCATCGATAAGCTTGTCGCCGGCCAGCGCCACCACGCCTTCGATCCCGAGCGCGCCCGCGCCGAGCAGATCGGCCTTCAACGCGTAGCGGTTGCGATCGCGGCAGGAAAAATTGATCACTACCGCCATCCCCAGGCGCGACTTGATCATCGAGCCGAACACCAGCGGCGCGAGCTTCACCCGCCCCAACGCGTTGTCGGCAAGATTGATCGCGTCGACGTGACCGCGGAGCGCCTCGAGCCGCGTCAGCATCGAGTCGACCGCGATTCCGCGCGGCGGAGCGACCTCCAGCCAGAGCGCCGGCTTGTGCGCGTCGAGGCGCTCTAGAAGCGCGGACATCGATGATTCCCTGGATAGTTCCTTGCGGAAGCGGCGGTAGACGCCGACGCGGCGGCGCGAAGCGAATACGGATTCATCGCGAAACGGGTGCGGCGCCCCAAGCGCGCTCAGGCCTTCAGCCGCTCGTTCGCCTTCACCTTCTGGTACTTGCGGTAATCGTACCCGGTTGCCATCGCCATCAACAACGCCTCCATCCCGCCCTCGCGCTCGCGGCGCAGGATGCGCAGGCGGTCGAAGAACTCGCGGAAGTCCTTGTGGACCCGGCGGTTGTTGTCCAGCGGATGGAGAAAGAAGTCGTGCAGGCGCGTGACGGTGAAGCGGAGCGAAGAGTAGCGCAGCTCGTTGGGAAAAGCGTCCCATTCCGCCAGCGACAGCGTGCGCACCGACTCGTACCCGTGCAGCAGAAAGCGGAAGCGGTCGAGCGAGTATTGGTTATCGACAAAGCATAGCGCGTTGACCGCGGTCGCCAGGTCGAAGATGAACTTGCCGCGGCAGGCCGCCTCGAAGTCGAGCACCGCGGTCAGCTTCTCGCCGCGGAACAGCACGTTGTCGGCAAACAGGTCGCCGTGGATCACGCCCTTGGGCAGCTTGCCCTCCAGGTAGCGCGTCAGGTAGTCGACCTCGTCCTCCAGCGTGCGGCTTATCTTGCGAAAGTAGTTGGGCAACCGGCCGCGCACGCTCAGGTAGAGGTCGGCGATACGCTCGAAGCTGAAGCGGTTGTCGATACCCTTCTTGTACCCCTTGCCGATGACGTGCAGTTCGCCGAGCGCGCGGCCGATGGTCTCGAGCTGGGTCGGGCGCAGGCGCTCGGGCGGCACGATCCGCCCTTCGTGGTAGCGGTAGAGCGACGCGCACTTGCCCTCGCACTCGCGCCAGTAGCGGCCCATCCGGTCCTGCAACGGATGCGGACAGGGAAAGGAATGTTTGCGCAGAAAGGCGAGCAGGTCGATCTCGCGCTTGACCTCGCTCTCGGTCTTGACCTCGTCGACGCGCAGCAGGAAGCGTCCCTTGGCGGTCTCGATCAGGTAGTTGCTGTTGACCGATCCTTGCGGGACGCCGACGGCGCCGACGATGCGACCGAGATTGTAGTCGTCGCCCAGTTGTTCGAGGAACGATTTGTGTAGCTCGGTGTATGCAGCCATGAAGACGACAGGTGTTTTGTTGGAAGACCCGCCGCAAGCATAGAGGCTGACCGGCACGCCGTCAACTGTGATCTTGGTGAAACCGTTGCGCCACAGGAGTTTTTTATCTTCGCCCCGGCGCCGCGCGCTTTACCCGAACCGCCAATGATGGAATCGTAGGGGCCATCGAGGAGCGAAAATGGCCAAGGCGCACACCACTGCTGGCAAGCCCAAGGCGGTCGTCAAGAGAACCGCGCACGAGATGGAAGGCCGCAAGGCCCCGCCTTTCGAACTTTCCGACGGCGGCGGCAAAACCGTATCGCTAAAGGAACTGCTCGGCCGCGGCAACCTCGTGCTCTACTTCTATCCCAAGGACCTGACGCCCGGATGCACGGTCGAGGCGTGCGACTTCCGCGACACCGCGGCCCGGCTCAAGGCGGCCGGCGCGCAGGTGGTCGGCGTCAGCGCGGACTCGCCGGACTCGCATCGCAAATTCACCGACAAGCACACGCTCAACTTTCCACTGCTGAGCGACGCCGACAACCGCGTCACGCGCCTTTACGGCGTCTACAAGAAGAAGTCGCTCTACGGACGCGAGTTCATGGGAATCGAGCGCACCACCTTCGTCATCGATCGCGCGGGCGTGATTCGCAGGGTCTTCCCCAAGGTCAAGGTCGCGGGCCATGCCGACGCCGTGGTCGAGGCGGTGAAGGCGCTGCGCTAGAGTCTCGCGCGGGACGCCGGGTCTTCGCTCGAGGGGACTGTCAGAACGAAACTCGAAGAACTGTCAGAACAAAGCCGTTGACCAGTAAGAGTCGAAAAAAATTACTATTCGACGGTAACTCACTACGAAACCCTTGACTTTACCGCAACGAGGTTCTAGGCTTCCGCGGCGCTAGGGGGGAGCATTCCCAGTTCTTTTTATACCTTGTAAATTCCTCTACTTCGTATCCTGCAATAGCTCCTCGGAGCAAACAAACGAATTCTTAGGCAGACGGTTCTGAGCGATCCGGCCGAGTCGTGACGGCTTGGCATCGTTGCGAACGGCCGGTTAGCTACGCTCATACGGCGAAGCCACTTCTTGATTCGGGGGGATCATGAAAAAGTATTCTTGTGTCCTGCGTCTGGTGGGTTCGGTCATACTGCTTAGCCTTCTATTCATAACGATTGCGTCATCGGCAATTGCGCGTCCGACGGCCACTCCGACACCTTCTGGAACACCCACTCCTGTTCCGCCCGGGCACTACTCCATGTTGGGTCCCGATGCATCATTAAATTCTGAGGCCGACTGTGTCACGGCGGTCAATGCGTCTCCAATTACGACGGAAAACGCACCGTGGAATTCAAATGATGGAACGGGTTGGAATTCAAATCTGCCGCCCGAAAATCCTATTCCATCTTATTTTTATGACTATGCGCCGTGCTGTACCGAGCTTCCCAAATCAGATTTCAGTAGCGTCGATGGCAACTATTCGGGCACTACTGATGACTTGATCCGTATTACAGCCTGCAAATGGGGAATCGACGAGGATTACATACGGGCCCAGGCATGGATTGAGAGCGGCTGGCATCAGGATTGTGCCGCGGCACATGGAGGAACCGGATGCAACGAGGGCGGGGACGAAAACAGTCCTTCCGGCTGCACGCCGGATTCGATCACGGGGTTCACGACGACCAGCTCAGCGACGCCGACCCTGACAAACAGCGGGGAGTTTTGTGAGATGGAGGGATTTGGCGGCCTCAGTGGAACGAATCAGTACGATTCGTGGAGCATCGTCCAGACTAAAGTTTACTATGAATGGGCGACCTGGCCGATGATCGAAGAGTCGACGCCCTTCGCGCTCGACTACCGCTATGCCGAGATGCGCGGCTGCGTGAACGGAGATCAGTACGGTTACTTTAACTCACAAAGCAAGAAATCGGGAAGCGACTACCAGCGGGCCGTCTCCAATGCGAAGAATAGTCCGTCTGGATCTTCAAGCGTGTCCGGTTGGAACAATCTTCAGTATCTTGCCTATGGTTGTATCGATACTCACTTCTCGGGTAGCTGGTTCAACGGCAAGGCCGATTCATATTTGAGGGGTTTTCTAAGTACATTGAACAGCGCTCCTTGGCCAGGAGGACAGCGTTAGGGCTCGGCCATCCAGGGCGATTTATAGCGCCCCTAACGATAATCAGAACGAGCGACAATCAGGACGGCGCATGCGTGCGCGGCGCGGCGGCAATCAGGTTCTCGCGCAGGAATTCCTTGAGCGGCCCGTCGACCTTGCCGCCGAGGTCGTGGCCGTCGTCGAAAAAGCGCGTCTCGACCTTGGCCCCACGGGTCTGCAGTTCCTCGGCCAGCCGCTTGGCCTGTTGCACCGGCATCTTTTTGTCGTGCTCGCCGTGCATGATGAGCACGCTGCAATCGAGCTTGGGCGGCAGATGCGCGATCACGCTGCGCTCGGCGAGCACGCGATGGCTCGGCCATACCTGGCGCAGGATGGTAACCTTCTCGCGCAGCGGCGCCTCGGGCCACATCTTGAGCGTGTCGTAAAAGCCCGACTGCAGAATTACCGCGCGCAGCCGCGGGTCGCTATCCATCAGCAGGCCGGCCGCGACCGCTCCGTCCGACAGCCCCCATACGGCGATACGGTCCGGATCGACGTCCGGCCGCGCCGCCATCAGGTCGACCGCGCGATGCGCCGCCTCGACCGCCTGCGGCCCGACGAAACGGCTCGGCCCCGAGGATTTGCCGTAGCCGGGGATGCTGATGCAGGCCTCCAGCATGCCCATCGCGACCAGTCCGGGGCTCTGCTCGATACAGCGTCGGGCATTGCCCTCGCCAGCCGTCAGCACGAGCAGCGCGGGAAGGCGTCCTGGGCCCGCCGAGTGCGCGATAAAGCCCTCGATATTGTAGTGATCGGCACCGACCTCGATTTGAAAATTGAACGGGACGAAGGCGGGCTTCGGCCGCACCTCGGTATTGGCGCTACGCCGGCAGGCGCCGGTCGCCGCAACGACCAGCATCAGCAGCGCGGCCAGCGCGCCCCTAAGCGCTCGGGGTAGCTTCATTTACGATTATTACCCATCTGCGGTCTCCCCTAGGCGACTTTATACATGCCCGGCCCGATTTTGGAACCGCCGCGCATGAAGCCGAGCCCGGTTGCCAAGCGCAGCCCCCTGGCCAGCCTCCTGGAATGACAGCGCACCCGCAGTGGCGGCGGCATTGAAACCGCCCGAACTTTAATCGATACTTTCGTGTTCACCAAAAGGAGTTTGCCGGCGTCCCAGGGCCGGCGCGTGTAATGGAAACCCAGACAGCATCGCAGCAGTCGGCCTCGACGCAGGCCGCCTCGCAAATCGACTTCGACAAGGCCGGCGGCGTCGTCCCGGTCGTCACCCAGGACTATCAGAGCGGACGCCTGCTGATGGTCGCCTACATGAACCGCGAGGCCTTCGAGGAAACCGTCAAGACCGGCCACGCCTGCTACTTCTCGCGCTCGCGCAACCGCCTGTGGCGCAAGGGCGAGGAGTCGGGCAACTACCAGACCGTGCACGAAATCCGTATCGACTGCGACCACGACACTATCCTGCTCTCGGTCGAGCAGCAGGGCGACCGCGCCGCCTGCCACGAGGGTTTCGAGTCGTGCTTCTTCCGCGTCTTTCGCGACGGCGCCTGGCACACCGTCGATACGCGCCGCGTCGACCCGGCCAAGTACGGCCCCGGCTATGGCCATCAGACTCAGCCCGCTCAGCCCGCCCGCCCCGCCGAGCCCGTCAAGCCCGCCAAACCCGCGCATTGAACCGCGCCGCGACGAATCATCGTTTCGATAACCTGACGACACGGAAGCACGCTTACGATTATGTCCGCTGACAACGTACTCAAATTCGGATTGCCCAAGGGCAGCCTTGAAGCCCAGACCATCGAACTGATGCGCAAGTCGGGATGGCGCGTGTCGGTTGGCGCGCGCTCTTACATGCCGAGCGTCGACGACCCGACCCTCAGTTGCCGCCTGCTGCGCCCGCAGGAGATGCCGCGCTATATCGCCGACGGCTCGCTCGACGCCGGCATCACCGGCAGCGACTGGATCGTGGAGAACGCGGTCGAACTGATGGAAGTCGAAAGCTTCACCTACTCCAAGGTCTCGCTGGTGCCGACGCGATGGGTGCTCGCGGTGCCGGACTCCTCGCCGGTGCGCCGGCTCGAGGACCTTGACGGCAAACGCGTGGCGACCGAGATGGTCGAGTTCACGCGGCGGGTGTTCGCCGAACGTAAAGTTAAAGTTGAAGTTGAGTTTTCCTGGGGCGCCACCGAGGCCAAGGCCGCCGAGGGCCTGGTCGACGCGGTGGTCGAAGTCACCGAGACCGGCTCCTCGCTCCGCGCCAACGGGCTCCGGATCGTCGAGCAGCTTTTGACCTCGACTCCGGTGCTGGTCGCCAACCCCAAGGCGTGGGCGGTCGAATGGAAACAGGCCAAGATTCGGCAAATCGGGATGCTTCTCCGCGGCGCGCTTGACGCCGAGAATCGGGTCGGAATCAAAATGAACGTCGCGCGTGAGAACCTGGAAAAAGTGATCGCGCTGCTGCCCTCGATAACCGCGCCCACGGTTTCGTCGCTCTACCCCTCGCCCAATCTCAAAGGCAAAGAATGGCTCGCGGTCGAAACCGTGATCGCCGAGCACACCGTGCGCGAACTGTTCCCCAAGCTGCTCGAGGCCGGCGCGGTCGGGATCATCGAGTTTCCGCTGAACAAGATCATCTGACGACAAGATCATCCGACGAAAGAATCCTGTGAACAGAATAACCTCCGCCCCTGCCACCCTCTCTGTTCGTGTCGCCGCGCTGCTGATCGTTGCTATCTCCGTCTGCGTCGCTATCTCGATGACATCGTGCAAGTCCTCGAATTCGGCGACAGTGAAACCAGCACCCGCGGACGCGCCGCCAAGCACCGGCAAGCAGTGGCGCCTCGAGAAGGAAATGATCGGCGCCGACAACAAGGAAGACTACGCGGCAGGAGCCGCCGCGCTCGGCACGTTCGACGCGTTCGGCACGATGGAAGTGAGTCAGCTTTTTTACCATCATAAGCTGGAGATGGTGCCCGCGGGCACGATGGTCGGAGAGACGGGTCCGAGCGAACAGGGCGCGACCAAGGTTCGGGTGCTCGACGGCCCGCTGGCGGGCCAGAGCTTGTGGATGTATCCCAAGACGGCCGAGAAGATGGGGTTCCCTGAGGCGACGCCCTCTCCTTGAAGACGTCGTCCCAATAGACCGCACCGGGAGGCCGCTATGGCAACCACGACCACTGCAATCAGGATGTACGATCTGGCGGGCGCCGATCCCGCTCGCAGGTTCAGCCCCTATTGCTGGCGCATCCGGATGGCGCTCGCACACAAACAACTGAGCGTCGAGACGATCCCGTGGCGTTACAGCGACAAACCGGCGATCGCACACTCGGGACAGGACAAGGTTCCCGTGATCGAGGACGGCGATCGGGTGATCGCGGATTCCTGGGCGATCGCCAACTACCTTGAAGACACTTATCCCGACCGGCCCTCGCTTTTCGGCGGAGCCGCCGCCAGAGCGGCCGCGCGCTTCATCAATAGCTGGGCCGACACGGTGCAGAACCCCGCCACCGCGACCTTCGTCGCGGCCGACATCGTGCGCCATCTCGATCCGCGCGACCAGGAATACTTCCGCCAATCGCGCACCAAACGCTTCGGCATGACGCTGGAGGAGTTGTGCGCCAATCGCGACGCGCGCGTCGGCGCTTTTCGCCAAACGCTCGAACCGCTGCGGATGACGCTCAAGTCACAAGCGTTCCTCGGCGGCGACGCACCGCTCTATCCCGACTATATCGTGTTCGGCGGCTTTCAATGGGCGCGCACGATAAGCGACTTCGCATTGCTGGAGACGGACGACCCGATCGCGGCATGGCGCGAGCGGATGCTCGACCTGTTCGGCGGGCTGGCGCGCAAAAATCCCGGCTACTGACGCCGCCCCCGCTCGGCCGGCCGTCGATGCTCCGACCACTCCGCCGTGCGCCTCCGCTACTAGACCCGAGGGTGTCGATAAGCACCAAAAAAATCGCTCCGCGTTGATCCTTCACTCCGGACAGCCTTCGTTCAGGATGACAACGAAAACGTGCCTATCGCTGTCATCCTTAGGGCGTGCAGCCGAATGCGATCTCCGGCGTAAGCGATATTGTCAGTGGATCTGCCGATATTTCTCACGCACTTGCGGATCGACTAGCGCCTTAAGACAACCCGGCGGCAGAACCAGGTCCTGACCCGTCGCCGAGATAAGCACTGCGAGGATTTTTGCCTTGCGAGTCTTGCTCGCGTTGCGGGCCACGCGATGCGTGTGCATTGGGAGCTCGTACCACGTCTGCCCGGCATGATAAGTGACGGGCTTGTCGGGGTCGACCTCGCTCACCACCGAACCCTCCAATACGTAGGCGACGGTCGAGCCTGGATGGCGATGCGGCGAATTGCCGGCGCCCGGCTCGAACTCGACCACCACGATGCTCACCTGCTTCCCCGGCGCGTCGGGCAGCTCATGCTGCAAAATCGGCCGTACCGTAACGCCCTTATCCGAGGCCAGCGGATTCGGGGCCTTGCCCGCGTCCGTCGCGCCGCCTTCCGCGGCTTCTGCCAGAGCCATCGCGGCGAACAGTTGCGATACGACCGCCGCCGAACCGGCCATCGTCTTCATCATCTCACGACGCGTTATCATCCTGCTCAAGCTCCTCCAGGTGGAATGGGAAATCAAAAAAACTTCGATCTCTGTGCTATCAACCGCGCGCGGGCGCCTCGAGCACCATCTGGGTCTGGGTCACGAGGGCGAGCAACCTGCCCTGTGCGTTGGTGATCCGCGTCTGCCAGACCATCGTGCGACGCCCGCGATGCAGTGGCGCGCACTCGCCGGTGACGATGGTGCCGGCGGGCGCCGGCGCAAAAAAGTTGGTCTTCGATTCGATAGTCGTAGTGCTCGCGCCCTCGGGAAGGTTGAGCATTGTCGCATACGCGCCGAGCGAATCGGCGAACGCCATCACCGCTCCGCCATGGAGCACGGCGGGGACCGTGCAGAGATCCTCGCGCACGAGCATCTCGGCCGTGAGGCGTTCCGGCGCGGCGCTCAGGATTCGTATGCCGAGCGAATCCGCGAAGGGCATTCTTTTCGCGTCGATAATCGCAAGCGGATCCATTCACGTTCTCCCTTCTGCGTTGGTTCTCCCTTCGTGACTTAAGGCCGCGGCTGCGAGACTCCCGTTATTCGTTCTTCCACTGCGGCTTGCGCTTTTGCGCAAACGCGAGCGGTCCCTCGATCGCGTCCTTGGACTTCCACAATTTCGCGGTCCCGGGAAAGTTGTGCGCGGACGCCTCCTCAAGCGGCATCCCAAGCCCGCCCATCGCGGCTTCCTTGCTCGCCTGGATCGACACCGGCGAACATTCCATGATCTCACCCGCCCATCGCTCCGCCGCCGCCATCAGGTCCTTCAGCGGCACGACCTCGTTCACCAAGCCCCATCGATGCGCCTCGGCGGCGCTCAAGTGCTTGCCGGTCAGGATCATGCCCATCGCGATCTTGAGCGGGATATGGCGCGGCAGGCGATGGACTCCGCCGGCGCCCGCCATCAGTCCGACCCGCGGCTCCGGCAGGCCCAGGCGCGCGTGGTCGGCGGCGACGATGATGTCGCAGGCGAGCGCGATTTCGCATCCGCCGCCCAGCGCGAAGCCGTTGACCGCGGCAATGATCGGCTTGGTGATATCGAAGCGCGCGGTGATGCCGGCGAAGCCGCCCTTGCTCATCTGCGGGCGTTCGCCGCGATGCTCGGCGGTCCATTTGAGATCGTTGCCGGCGGAAAACGCGCGCTCGCCCGCGCCGGTCAGGATCGCAACCCACATCTCGCGGTCGCCCGCGAAGTCGTCCCACACCTGGTCCATCTCCAGGTGACACGGCGGATGCAGTGCGTTCATGACCTCGGGGCGGTTGAACGTGATGTAGGCCAGGTGGCCGCGTTTTTCGTATTTGATGAATTTGAGATCCATCGTAAGCCTCTCTATTGGCGTTTGCCTCTTTATTGGCGCTGGCCTCTCTATTCAGTGGTCCGCATTCAGGGTCCGCTTAATGGTCCGCGTCGTCGAGCAGTTCGAAAAATGCGTCGATGCTTTGCATGAGCTGGCGGCGAATTTGCGCGCGCGTGCCCTCGATGAGATGCATCGTCACGCGGCCCGTGCTGCCGTCGTTGAGCCGCACGTGCGCGTCCTCGACGGCAGCCACGTCGCTCTGGGCGAAGACTCGCATCCCGTATACCATCGCGGCGCGTTCCGCAGCTCCCTTGACCAGCCGTAGCTTGCGCGGCATCGATCCCTCCCTCGTCGCCAACCAACGGCAGCGTTATAGCACGATGGCTTTGCGCCGGTCACACTTGCGCGCGGGCGGTTTGGATGCCCTTGGGGCAGTTGAAGTCAGTTGAAGTCTGCGGGTCCGGTGCGAGAAGCTAGCCGCGGCGGGCCCGCCGCGCGAGTGTTGGTCGGGGCGGGCCGCAGTCTGATTAAGTTTTGCGAGCCGATTCAATTTACGAGGCGATCCAAAATGAACGGCGACGAATACCTCGAGCGCGTACGCACTCTCATCCCGGCCTTTCGCGAGCGGGCCGCGCTGACCGAGCGGACGCGGCGCCTGCCCGATGAGAGCTGGACGGATTTCCAGCGCGCTGGGCTGCTGCGCGCGCTGCAACCCGCGCGATGGGGCGGCTTCGAGCTGCCTCCGGCCGCGTTCTATCGCGCGGTGATGGAGGTCGGCGCCGCGTGCCCGTCCACCGGATGGGTGCTCGGCGTGCTCGGCGTCCATTCGTGGCAGCTCGCGGCTTTCCCCGAACGCGCGCAGCAGGAAATCTGGGGCACCGACTCGACCGTCCAGGCCTCGTCGTCGTATGCGCCCACCGGCAAGATCGAACGCGTCGAGGGCGGCTTCAAGGTCAGCGGGCGATGGTCGTTCTCGAGCGGATGCGACTTCTGCCACTGGGTGATCCTGGGCGGTTCGACGCGCAATCCCGACGGCACGCCCGACGCGCGCAGCTACCTGCTCCCGCGCCGCGACTACGAGATCGACGACAACTGGCACGTGATGGGCCTCACCGGGTCGGGCAGCAAGGACATCGTGGTCAAGGGCGCGTTCGTGCCCGAGTATCGCACGCACAAATTCCTCGACGCCTACAACCGCAACAATCCTGGTCAGGCGGTCAATCAGGGCGCGTTGTATAGGCTTGCGTGGGCGTCGGTATTTGCCTACGCGATAGCGGCTCCGGCGATCGGCGCCGCGAGCGGCGCGCTGGAATGCTGGCGCGAGAGCAGCCGCGCGCGACGCACCGCGTACGACCACAAAATTGTCGCAGAGGATCCGTTCGCGCAGATGCGCCTGGCCGAGGCGGCGTCCGCGGTCGACGGCGCGCGGCAGCGGATGCTCGATACGTTCGACGAGATGATGCGGCTTGCGGTGGACGGACGCGACATCAGCGTCGAGCGGCGCGCGCGGCTTCGATGGGACGCCGCGAACGCAGTGCAAATCAGCGTGCATGCGGTCGACTTGATGTTCGAGTCAAGCGGCGGCCGCGCGATCTTTCTCGACAATCCCATCCAGCGCTACTTCCGCGACGTGCATGCGATCCGCGCTCACGCGCTCAACAATCCGCAACGCGCGGGACGGACGTTCGCGATAGCCGAGATGGGCAGCTTCATCAACGAGCGCGGCTTCCCAGCCGATATTTTCGTCTGAGGATATTTTCGGCTGGGATAGACCTGGACGCCCACAATGCGCTTTGCGCCCTAGACCATCGCGACTCCGGCGGCTCGTGCGGCATTTCGTAAGCGGCGTCCACCGTCGCCAGTGGCAGAGCCTCGCGCAGCGCGAGTTCCAGGTAACCGGCGTCGTAGGCTGAGAGCCGATATCGGCGGGCCGTCTCCAATACTGCGCTAAAGATGTGCTCGATTCCCGAACGATCCACAGCAATTGAAAGCTGACCAAGGGTCTGGAAAAAAACCGCAGCTTGCGCGGGGTTCACTATCCTGCGTCGCTCGGCAAGCGTGACGACATTGGCGATCTCGAATGGCCAGAGCGCGGGCGCCACGACCGTATCGCCGCCGACCAGCCGATCAAGGACCGATTCGGTATAGGCCGTCGCCTGGTCGTCAAAAAGCCAGCAAAGAGCTACGGAAGCGTCCAGGACGAGACTGCTCAAAGGCGACCCTCATCGATCAAGCCGCGGAGGGAGACGCGCCCAAGCTTGATTCCGCGGCGCAATTGGCGAAGCCGAGCCGCAGCCTCTTGCGGATTGTTGCGCCGAGTTGCTTCAGCAGGAACGAGCCGGGCCACCGGAGTGCCGCGCCTGGTGATGGTAATCTCGTTTCCTTGCTCGACTTCTTCAATCAACGCGGAGAGATGCGTCTTAGCCTCGAACATCCCGACCGCCTTTGTCCGCAGGGGCATCCAACTAGTATCTAACTAGTTTGTTATCCGGTCAAGCGTCAGCAACGAGCACCAGGTCGGAGCGGCGCTCACACATCAGCGGAGCCCAGCAATTCGACTGCTCAAGTGCCATAGACGCGCGAGCCACGTCTTCAGATGTGCATATTGACTCTGGCGTACATTGGCTTAGACTCCGGAATCTGTGACCTGAATGGCTGAAAGCAGTTTTGAGACTGGAATATGACCTTATTTTTGATTATCTAGGCAACAAAGCCCATCCTGCGGCGCGCATGACCAAAGATGACCAAAGGGAACCTCGATGAAAAGGACTTGCCTGATTCTAGCCGTGTCATTTTTCACGCTGTTGGCGTTCGGACAGGCGCGAAGTCAACCCGCGTCGGGGGTGGAGGACCTGTCAAAGCCGGCCGGCAACGAACCCCCGATGCTGGGTATCCACTGGGCACGAGGATTTGATCCCTACTCGCTTGCGAGGCGGGCCAGTCATCAGGGCACGCGGAAATCTCCCGATATGACCTGGCACAAAGGCAAGATCCTAACGGTGGCGGCGACCGCAAGCATCTTCTGGGGAACGTCATGGGCTACTTCCCCGGGAGACAAGATCACTGGCCTCGACCGATGGTACGGGGGCTTCAGCGGATCCAATTTTGCCGCAGCCTCCGATGAATATACCGGGACGAACGGCCAGGTCACCGCCGATATCACGTATGCGGGGCATGTGATCGATACGTCGGCTGCGTCCGGCGGCAACAGGACGTCAGCCATCCTGGCGGAGGTTTGCAGGGAGGTAACTACTCCGGATCCTAGCGGCAACGGCTATTACGCGGTGTACACCGACTTGCCGCGCGGCAATGCCAACTATTGCGCTTGGCACAGTGCCGGCAGTTGTGGCGGAAAACCGGTCCAGTTCGCGTTCTTCTGGAAGCTGGACGGCGACCCCGGCTGCGATCCGCAATCCACCGTGTCCGGCGAATCCCAGGGACTGGCGGCGCTGGCCAATGTGAGCGGGCACGAACTATCGGAAGCGCGCACGGACCCGGCGTCGGGCGGATGGTACGATTCGTCCGGCGAAGAAAACGGGGACAAGTGTGCGTGGACTTTTAACGTCCCATACGTGATCTTCAGCGACGGCACGGAGTGGAAAATTCAGGGCCTGTGGTCCAACGCTGCCTATAACACTGGCACCGGGTATCCGAACAGTCTTGGCCAGAATGGCTGTCTTGACGGCTACTAGACTCTGAAGTCTTTCGAGAGAATTCTTGCGCGCGGCCTCGAGGCGCCGCGTTGACATCGCGCGCCGATAGTGACGAAATTCTGCGCGATGGAACCGCGTCCGCACTTTGTTGTTGTCTCGATTTTTGTTTTGGCTCTCGCGTTCGCGCTGGGCGGATGCGGCGTCGCCTATCAGGCCTCGACCGAGGTGCGCGCCTCGCGCATGCAGCGCGACCTCAAGGTCGGCGAGAGCACCGTCGACGTGCATCAGAAATGGGGCGAGCCCGACCTGCGCTCGGAGGCCGACCAGGACACCGAGATCTGGAGCTACGCCAAGCGCTCCAACACCAATGACGTCGCCGCCACCCTGCTCTATACCAACACCAAGGAGGGCGACCGGGGCGAGTTCGTCGACCTCACTTTCGTCGATGGCAAGCTGGCCTCATGGAAGCAGGCGACCCATACGATGCCGTCAAAGACGGGCGGCCCCGGGCTTAGCTTCGGCATCAGCGGTCCAGGCTCGGCCGTCGGCAACCAGCGTCATTATTAGCGAGGAGGATGAAGCGCGGGGGCGCTCACAGCTATACAAAAGCCAGCCCGATGGCTCGTGAAGCGCGCGGTCGGAAGGAGCATGTTGCAACCCCACCGAGCCATCATGTCTAATTGAAGATGGGGAGATTCTGACCGGCGCAAGGCGATCGATGAGCCTTCGGGGAGCCGCGAGGAACGCCGCGGGGAGACGAGGGGCGGGAAGCTGGCGATAAATTAGTCTGATGGCGACTGCGAAAAAAAACTTCGAATCGATCCTGCTCGACCGCTCGTGGGTATCCGAACAGGACCTCGAGCGCGCCCGCCAGCGCAAGAAGCCCGGTCAGGACCTGGCCGACGTGCTGGTCGACATGGGCGCGTTGGAGCCGCAGCGTCTCGCGCGCGCGATCGCCCAGGAATACTGGCTCCCTTTCCAGGCCCACGTCGACGAACATGCGATCGACTCGGCCCTGCTCGGCAAGGTGCCGATCAACTACGCCAAGAAGAATGGCGTCCTGCCGCTCAGCGGCGACGGCCATAGCGTGACGGTCGCGATCGCCGACCCTTCCAATTACGAACCGCTCGACGACCTGCGCATGTTGTTCGGGATGCCGGTGCATCCGGTCGTCGTGCCGCTCGAAATCCTCAACGATGCGATCAATCGCTCCTACGACCAGGCCACCACCACCACGGCGCAGGACTTGATGATCGATCTCGAAGAGGATCGGCTCGACGTGGTCGCCAACGAGCTCGCGCAGGAGCCGCTCGATCTCCTCGATTCCGACGACGCCGCGCCGATTATCAAGCTGGTCAATGGGCTGCTCTCGCAGGCGGTCAAGGACCGCGCAAGCGATATCCATGTCGAGCCGTTCGAGCGCGAGTTGCTGGTGCGGTTCCGCGTCGACGGCATGCTCTACGACGTGATCTCGCCGCCCAAGCGGTTCCAGCCGGCGATCACCTCGAGAGTCAAGGTCATGGCGGGGCTCAACATCGCAGAGAAGCGCCTGCCGCAGGACGGCCGTATCCGGTTGCGCGTGGCCGGCCGCGACATCGACATCCGCGTCTCCACCATCCCGACCGCCTTCGGCGAACGGATCGTGTTGCGCCTGCTCGATCGCGCGCAGGCGCTGGTCGATCTCAACCTCGACCGCCTGGGTTTTTCGGGCGACAACCTGACTCGGATCGATCGGCTGATTCGCCAGAGCCACGGGATCATCCTGGCCACCGGGCCGACCGGATCGGGCAAGACGACTTCGCTGTACGCCTGCCTCGCGCGGATCAATTCGCCCGAGAAAAATATCATCACGATCGAGGACCCGATCGAATACCAGCTGCGCGGGATCGGCCAGATGCAGGTCAGTCCGAAAATCGAGCTGACCTTCGCAAGCGGCCTGCGCTCGATCCTGCGCCAGGACCCCGACGTGATCATGGTCGGCGAAATCCGCGACAGCGAGACCGCCGAGATCGCGATCCACGCCGCGCTGACCGGCCATCTGGTGTTCTCGACCCTGCATACCAACGACTCCTTCGGCGCGCTGACCCGCCTGGTCGACATGGGAATCGAGCCGTTCCTGGTTTCGTCGTCGATCCTGGCCGTGCTCGCGCAACGCCTGGTGCGGATGGTCTGCCCGACCTGCCGCGAGCCCTATACGCCGACGCCCACCGAGCTCACGCGGATCGGTGTGCGCCCCGAAAGCGTGAAGGGGCCGATCTACCGGCCGGCGGCCAATGGCTGCCGCGCGTGCCGGAACACCGGCTACCGCGGCCGCATGGCCATCCAGGAACTGATGCTGATGGACGACGAGGTGCGCGCGTTGGTGATGCAAAAGGCGGACGCGGCGACGATCCGGCGCACCTGTACGGCGCATGGGATGACGCTGTTGCGGCAAAACGGCGCTCAGCGGATTCTTTTGGGCGAGACCACGGTCGAAGAGCTGTTGCGCGTCACGCAGGAAGATATTCTGTAGGCCGCCACAGCGCTCAAGTTCAGCAGCGATGCCTGTTTTCGCCTATCGCGGATTGGCCGCCAACGGCCGCTCGGTAGCCGGCGTCGTCGACGCGGACAGCGTACGCACGGCGCGCGGCAAGCTGCGCGAGCGCGGCATCTTTCCCACCGACCTGGCCGAGGAAGAGCCGGTCGTCAAGCGCAGCCTGGGCGACTACCTGCCCTCTTTCGGCCGGCGTATTCCGCCCACCGAACTTTCCCTGCTGACGCGCCAGCTAAGCTCGCTGCTGGGCGCCGGCGTACAACTGGTCGACGCGCTCGGCGCACTCGCCGACCAATCGGCGCGCCCGGTGACCAAGCGCCTGCTCTCGCAGATCCGCGAGCGCGTGCGTGAGGGCACTTCGCTGGGCGACGCGCTCGCCGCGCATCCCGAAACCTTCTCCGACCTGTATATCGGGATGGTGCGGGCGGGCGAGGCGGCCGGCGCGCTCGAGGTCGTGCTCAACCGGATCGCCGATTTCAACGAAAGCCAGGCCGAATTCAAAGCCCAGGTGACCCACGCCCTGACCTACCCGATCATCATGGTCTGCGTGGGCAGCGCGATCATGTTCTTCCTGATGGGCTACGTGGTGCCGCAGGTGGCGACCATCTTCCAGCAGAACAACGCCGCGCTGCCGCTGCCCACGGTCATCCTGATCACGATCTCGAATTTCATTTCGAGCTACTGGATGCTCCTGCTGCTGATGATCGTGGGAACGATCGCCGCGATCATGTACGCGCTCTCGACCAAACGCGGGCGGCGCTTCTATGACACCTGGCTTTTGCGCATGCCGTACATCGGCGGCACGGTCACCCGCGTGCTGTGCGCGCGCTTTTCGCGCACGCTCGCCACGATGCTGCAAAGCGGCGTGCAGTTGCTGCCCGCGCTCGCTTCGGTCAAGCACGTGATCACCAACGCGCTGCTCGCCGACGCGGTTGAAGAGAGCCGCACCTCGATCCGCGAAGGCCACGGGATGACCCATCCGCTCGCCCAGAGCGGCTTGTTCCCGCCGCTCCTGATAGAGATGATCCGCGTGGGCGAACGCACGGGCGAGGTCGAGTCGATGCTCGAGCGGGTAGCCGACACCTACGAGCGCGAGGTCGAGCGCTCGCTCAACCAGCTCACCACGCTGCTGGAGCCCCTGATGACCTTGGCGATGGCGGGGATTATCCTGTTCATGATGCTGGCGATCCTGCTGCCGATATTCCAATTGAACCAGCTGATGAAATGACCACACGGGGACGCACAACAATGGATCAAATGCCGCGCCGGCGCAGGCTCGAAGAGGGTTTCACGCTGATCGAGATCATGGTCGTCATTCTGATCCTCGGGCTGCTCGCCACGATCGTGGTGCAGAGCCTCAAGGGCGCGACCGACAAGGCCAAGCGCACCAAGGCCGAGGCCGACATCTCCGAGATCAAGACCGCCCTTGACCGCTACTATCTCGATAACGGCTACTATCCCACCAGCGACCAGGGCCTGACCGCGCTGGTCAGCGCGCCGACCGGCGGCCGGCAGCCCGCCAACTACGAAGAAGGCGGCTATATCGAGAAGGTGCCGCTCGATCCGTGGGGCACCCCGTACTTCTACCAGAGCGACGGCAACGCCTACGTGCTGAAGTCGTTTGGCGCCGACGCCAAGCCCGGCGGTACCGGCAAGGACGAGGATATCGACGGCAGTTCGTCGTGACCCAGCCTCAATTCACGCTCGCGCGGGCGCGACGCGACCCGCCGCGGATTCGTCCGCGTCCCCGCGCGGCGCGCGCTGACCTCATGCGGCCGAGTGCCGCCGATGGTGCGCCGGGCTTCACCCTGCTCGAAATCGCGGTCGTGATCTTCATCATGGGGCTGATGATAACGCTCGCGATCCCGTACCTCGGCGGGTTCCACGGCGCGCAGCTCAAGAGCGAGGCGCGCCGCCTCGCCGGGCGCGCCACCTATCTCTACGAGGAAGCCTCGACCCAGAAAGTCATCTACAAGATGACCTTCGACCTCGACAACAACGGCTACTACGTCACGCGCCTGGACCCCTATGGGCCCCAGCTCCAGTTTCTCCCCTTCAGCGGCCCCTGGGGCTACGAGGTCGTGATGCCGCCGGGGCTAAAGCTGCGCGACGTCTCGGTCGAGGGAATCGGCGGCACCAAAGTTGGTTCGATTAGCTGTCTCTTCTATCCCGAGGGCTATGTCGACGCGACCGTTATCCACCTGATCAGCGTCTCGGGCGATGTCCTGACGTTGAATTTCAATCCGCTGACCGGCAACGTCGGAATCACGAGCGGCGACGTGCCACCGGCCGCGGCGCTCGCGATGACGCAATGAGCCGCGGGCCCAAAACTTTCGCCGTGACCTTCGCCAGCTTCTCGGCGAAGGCGCGCGAGCGCGCGCTTGCCCCACGGGCCGGCTTCACGCTGCTCGAAGTGCTGATCGCGATCGCCGTGCTCGGCATCGCACTGCTCGCGCTGCTTTCGCTCGAGCATCAGGACCTGCAAAGCGTCATCCGCGGGCAGGAAATCTCGCGCGCCGCGATGCTCGCGCAGGCGATAATGACGCAGGCCGAGCTCCAGCGCTTCCCGCCGCTCGGCACCACCAGCGGCAACTTCGATCAGATGTACTCGGGCCAGTATCCCAATTTCCGCTGGGCGCGCTCGGTCGTGCCGTCGGCGACCTTCCCCGACTTGCGCGAGGTCGACATTCAGGTGCTTTACGGCCCTCGATTCGGACGCACCTACTCGCTGGTCGAGTTTATGCACAATCCGGTGCCGCAGGTGGCGACGCCACAGAGCCAGGCACCGCAGAACCCGGCGCTCCAAGGCTCGCAGCCGGGTGCGGTTGACCCGGGCGCCGCCCCGGTCGACTGATATGAGCGCGCGCCACACAGATCCACAGGCACTTCGAACGGCCCACGGGCTCAGCCGCGGCTTCACGCTAATCGAAATAATGCTCGCGGTGGCGATCCTCGGCGTCATCATGGTGATGCTCGCGAGCTCGTTCCACGCGGTGGCGATGGGCAAGACGCACGCCGAGGGCCGCCTGCTGAGCAACCGTCAGGCGCGCGCGATCCTCGCCCAGTTGACCAACGAATTGCACGGCGCGGTTCAGACTCCGCTCATCGCGAGTCACGTGATGCTGGTGGGCCAGGGCCGCACGCAAAACGGCGCGGCGCTCGACACCCTGCTCGTCTCGACGCTGGACCCCGGTCATCGCCGCAGCATCACCTCCTTCGGCGCCGAGGAGCTGATTTCCTACAGCGGCCAGCCCAACCCGCAGCACCAGGGATGGTACATGCTGATGCGCCAGCAGCAGAGCGGGCTGCTGGGCGCCACCGCAGGCATCAAAGTCCCACCGCCGGTGGTGCTGGCGGCCAACGTGCTGGCTTTTCACGTCCGCTTTTTCAACGGCAACATCTGGCTGGAGAGCTGGAACTCGGCGAGCCTGCCGCCGGGCACGCAACTGCCGCCGGCGATCGCGATCGAGCTTCTGATGGCGGGCCCCGGCGGCGTACCGGTCGCGCTATCGACCCAGATCACGCTGCCGATGGCGTTCACGCAATGGTAGGCGCGGCGAAAAGGGGCGAGCGCGGCGTCGCGCTGCTGGTCACGATGATGGCGCTCGCGCTGATGACGCTGCTGGTGATGGACTTCACTACGTCGGCTTCGCTCGGCTACCGCGCGGCGGCGGGCCAGGCCAACGAGCTGCGGGCCGAGTATCTCGCGCGCTCGGCGGTGAGCGTCGGCCTCTCGCTGCTCTCGACCGACGCGCAGCAGGACGCGCTGGCCAAGACTCCGCACGACGGGTTGGACGAGCCGTGGGCCCAGCCCTATCCACCGGTGCCGCTGGGCGGCGGACTCGCCCAGGTTTCGATCGCCGACGAGGCGCGCAAACTCGACATCAACCTGCTAATCAATCCGCGCACCGGCCAGCCCAATCCGACTTATCTCGCGATCGCCGAGCGCCTGTTCACAAACGTCGGCGTCTCCCCCGCCATCATCCCGGCCATAGTTGACTGGCTCGACCCCGATAGTATCGAATCACCGGGGGGGGCCGAGGCCGACTACTACTTGCAGCTGATACCGCCGTACGAGCCGCGCAACGGCCCGATGCCGACTATTGGCGATCTCAGGATGATCCGGGGGGTGGACGACGCAACCTTTGCCGTGCTGCAACAGTTCCTCACCGTGGCGCCCGAGCCACGCGTGAACATCAATACCGCCTCGCCCGAAGTTATCGCCGCGCTGGTGCCGCAGTTGTCCAACGATACCTCGACGGTCAAGCAGATTGTCCAGGCCCGAACGGTGCAGCCGTTCCTGATGGTCACCGACGTCGGCAACCTGGCCGGACTGGGCGACGCCGGCCAGCCCCTGATGAAGCTCATCACGACCCGCAGCGCCTACTTCACCATTACCGGCATCGGCGTCTTCGCCAACGCGCGCCGGCGTATCATCAGCACCTTTCGCCGCAACCCCAACGGCACCTCGATGCTGGCGAGCTGGCAAGAGGGATAGCGGCCGATGGCGCAGCGAATCCTGGCCATCGAGATCTCCGGCGACTCGGTGCGCGGCGCACTGGCCGAGCGCAGCTGGAACTCGCTCGTGATGCTCGAGGTGGTCGAGGAGCACCGCGGGCCCGACGAAGAGGACCTCGCGCCCGCGCTTGCCCGCTTGCTCGACGACGCGGGCAAACCTGACCTCATCGTAAGCGCCCTGCCGGGCGAGCTGGTGGTCAAGCGGATGCTCTCGCTGCCGTTCAAGGATCAGCGCCGGCTTACCCAGACCGTGCCCTTCGCGCTGGAAGAGCATCTGCCGGTGGGCGTCGACGAATCGGTCGTCGCCTTCACCCGCGTGGGCCAGGAAGACGACAAGACGCTGGTGATGGCGGCAATGGTGCGCAAGGACGATCTGCGCCACCATCTCGAATTGCTTGCGCGCGCCGGCATCAATCCGACGACGGTCACGCTGAGCGCGCTGGCGCTCGCCGCACTGCTCGCGCGCGTGCGCAACGGACAGGGCGGCGCTCATCTGCTGGTCGACCTCGACCAGGGCTCGACCTCGATGGTGCTGCTCGACGAGGACGGGATGCCGCGCGCGATTCGCACCGTCGTCGCCGAACTCGGCCCCACCAATGGCACCCCCGCGCCCGGCGCCTCGGCGATTCTGGGCGCGGTGCGCCAGACCCTGCTCGCTCACAGCTCCGACCATGCGCAGCCCGAACTGGTGCTGACCGGACCGATGGCGGCTACGCCCGACGTGCGCCGCCGGCTAGCCGAAGCGCTCGCGGTGCCGGTGCATACGCTTGAGGAATTTGATTGCGCAGCGCTGCTCGGACCGCTTTCCGCGCGCTCGACCCGGTTTGCGGGATGCCTCGCGATGCTGCTCGGCGAGGCACCGGGCGCCGCCGTCGAGCTGCTCAATTTCCGCCAGGCCGAGTTCGAGTTTCGCGGCAGCACGGGCAGCATGCGCCCGTGGCGCACGAGCTTCATCCTGGCCGGCGCGGCCGCGGCCGCAATCGCGCTGCACGTCGGAATCAAAGTCTCCTACAACCTGCGCCGGCTGGCCCAGGTGGACCGCCAGATCGCCGCAATCGCCGCGCCCGCGCTGGGACCGCGCGTATCCGGCGCCGACGCCAAGGTCGAACTCGCCGCGCAAGTGGCCGCGATGGAGAAGCAGCTGCATCTGATGGGCGGTGCGGGCGCTTCGGCCTCGCCGCTCGACACGTTGCTCGCGCTCTCACGCGCGCTGCCGCCGCATCTCGGCGCGGAGATCGTCGACTTCACGCTCGACGAAGGCACGATCAAGCTTGACGGGATGGCCGACTCGTTCGCGACCGTCGACCGGGTCAAGAAGGCGCTGGACTTAAGCGGCTACTTCCGCGATATCCAGGTCACGCACGCCACCGCCGGATCCGATCCGAGCAAGGTCGAGTTCCGGCTCACCGCGGCCGTCCGCGGCGAGCTGATGGAGTAGGCGATGCCGATGCTGGAGGAGTTGCGAAAAATAATCGCCGAGCGCACCGGCGCAATCGGTGCGCGCCTCTCCGCTATTTTAGCCGACGGCACCGCCCGCCTGCGCACCGCGCTCGCCCCCACGATTGCCGCGGCGCGCGGCCGTTACCAGAAACTCGAACCGCGCGAACGCGTCCTGGTGCAAGTCGCCGGCGCGCTGGTCGCGCTCTTCATCGCTTTCAACCTCGTCTATCTGCCGATCCAGGGTGCGCTCGGCGGGCTTGGCGACCGCATCCAGGAGCGCCAGCACGACGCGGTCGAGGTCGCGCACATGATGCGTGCCTACCAGCGGCTGCGCGTCGACCTGGCGACGATGCGCACGCGCACGGTCGCGGCGAGCGGCGATTTCTCGCTCTTCTCGGTGGTCGAGCAGGCGCTCACGCGTGCGCCGGGCAAAGACAAGATCGGCTCGATCACGCCGGCCCAAAAAGCCATCCCGGGAGGGATGACGCAGTTCTCGGTCGAACTCAAGCTCAACGCGCTCAGCCTGCCGCAGGTCGTCGATACGCTTTACGGGCTTAGCGCCCTCAACGTCCCGGTCACGGTATCGACTCTGCACGTCACCCGGCGCTCGCAGGATTCGCACACCTTCGACGTCGAAATGACGTGCGTCGCGCTGGGCCGCAATGGCTGACGGCTTCGGCGCGGGTCTGGGCGGGTTTGCGCGCGAGCATCGAAACGCGATCGTCTACGCCGCCTTCGGCGCCGCCGTTTTCATCGCCTCGCTGGCGGCGACTTTCCCCTACGTGGCGACGCTGACGGCGCTGCTGCGGCCGCTAAGCCTGGGCTTCAGCTCATCGGGCCAGGGAATCAGATTGCCGCTCGGCGCGTCGCTTAGCGACGTGCGCGTGGTGTCGCTCGAGCCGGCTTCGCCGTTCGAGATCGAAAGCCCCGACGTGACGCTCGCTCCGGCGCTCGGCGCGCTGCTGCTCGGTGAGCCCGGCGTGCGCGTGCATGCCGAGCTTTACGGCGGCGCGCTCGGCGCGACCGTCTATCGCAAGGGCGCGGCGATCGGCGTCAGCTTTTCGCTCAGCGACATGGGACTTGCGCGGATGACGGCGCTGCGCGGATTCGGCGGCAATGTGCTGGGCCGGATCTCCGGTGGCGGATGGGCGGAGATGGCGAGTAACGACCCGGCCGCGACTACCGGCCAATTCCACTTCCGCACCGCCGACTTCACGATCCAGGTGGCGGAGGGATTCGCGCCAATCCGTCTCGGCAAGGTCGATGGCACACTCAAACTTGCGCGCGGCGGCGCGTTGCGCGTGAGCAAGCTCAGTGGTCACGGCCCCGACGGCGCGATCCAGGGTCAAGGCACGATCCGTCTCGGTCCCAACGCGAGCCAAAGCCGTATCGATTTCGCACTGACCATCGAACCGTCGGCCGAAGGGCGCAGGCGCCTCGGCGTGCTGTTCGGACTGCTGCCCCATCCGCCCGACGCGCGCGCGTATTTGCTGAGCGGCCCGCTGCTGGCCCCGTCGATTAGCTGAATCGGCGATGACACCACTGTTCTGGGCTTCTGAGACTCCCTCCCCCGTGTCCTGTGGGGAGGGTTGGGGTGGGGATCGAGCGAGGAAGCGTCGGATGCCTGTTATTTTTACGGCGCTTCCTCGTTCTGGGTTTTTCGCAATGTTCGCGCGACGAACTGCTTGCGTTAAAAAAGGCGGTTCTCACGGACATTCAGAACCGCCTGGACCCCCACCCTGCCCTCCCCCAAAACAACTGGGGGAGGGAATAATCCGTTCACGGAACCGTCGCGAGAAAATCCTCGACCGCCTGATGGAACCGCGGATCGGCCGGAGCCGTCACGTGGTCGGCGCCGTCCAACACCACCACGCGCGCGTCACGGAACCATCCCGCAAGCGGCCGCGGATCGCCCGCGATCGTGTCCTTGTCGCCAGTTGCGATCAGCACCGGCGACGACACGCGCTTGAGGATGTCGTAATCGAGCGCGGACTCGGCGTCGGTCGTCTCTTCGGCGCCGATACAGGCCGCGAGCGCGCGCAGGTCTTTGCCATTGCGCTCGGCGCCGCGGCGAAAACGGCGCGCCAGCACGTCCTCGATCACCGCAGGATCCTCGGCCAACAGCCCGGCCGCGATACGATGGCGCTGGCCAGGCGTCGCAATCTGGCCGCCCTCGCCGTAGCCGCCGAGCACGATCGCGCTCAGCCGCTCCGGATCGCGCATCAAGACCTCGAGCGTGATTCGTCCGCCCATCGAGTAGCCGATCATCCGAGCCCGCGCGATTTTCAGATGGTCGAGCAGGCGGACTGCGTCGGCGCGCATATTCGCAAGTCCATACTTGGCGGGGTCGTGCGGCTTGTCGCTATGGCCGTGGCCGCGCGCGTCGTAGGCGACGGCGCGCGAGCGGCGCGCGATCCGCTCGACCATCCCGGTCTTCACCCAATGCTCCTCCGCGCTGGAGCCGAAGCCGTGGATCATCAGCACCGGCGCGCCGTGACCCCGATCCAGGTAATGGATTTTTACGCCGTCGGAATCAAAGAAGGGCATCGTGAAGATAGCTCGCCGCGGGCGCTCCGGCTGATGTTATAATTCGCCCTGCCCCGCCTCGGCAACCTGCGCGGCGGCTTGCGCAGGCGCGCGCGATAGCGGCAAAATCGCGCTTGACCGCAATTCCATCAACGCCGGATACCCGATGTCACAACAAAACGCCAAGCTCGGATTGCATCTTTCGGTCGTCTCGTCGCTCTTCGGATCACTGGGCAAGCTTTCGCAGGAAGCCGAGGAGAGCGGGTACGCCTCGCTCTGGGTCGCCGAAGTCGCCGGCCCCAACGCGTTCGTTGCCCTGGCGCCGTGCGCGATGGCGACCCGGCGCGTCGATTTGGCGACCGGCGTGGTGCCGATCCAGATTCGCACGCCCGGCGTGCTCGCGATGGAAGCGATGGCGCTCAACGAGCTTTCGAGCGGCCGCGCGATCGCCGGCCTCGGTGTCTCCAGCCCGGTGATCGTCGAGCGCTGGCACGGCGCGTCGTATCGCAAGCCGGTGACCGCGATGCGCGAGTGCGTGCATATCATGCGCGAGCTTTTCACCAAGGGGCGCTGCAAGTTCGAGGGCAAGGTCTACAAGTGCGACTTCCGCCACAGCCTCGTCACCAGCGCGCCGCGCCCGCCGCGGATTTATCTCGCCGCACTCAACCCGCCGATGCTCCGCCTTGCGGGCGAGGTCGCCGACGGCGTCCTGCTCAACTACTCGCCGCCCGAAGCGGTGCCCGCGATGATCGCCGAGGTGCGCGCGGGGGCCGAGCAGGCCGGCCGCAATCCCGCCGAGGTCGATATCGCGATTTACCTGCGCATGTGCGTCACCGAGGATGAGGACAAGGCGCTCGAATCGTTCAAGCGCGAGCTCGCGGGCTACGCCTTCGTCGATGCGTACAACGAGATGTTCGCGCGCTACGGGCTCGGCGATCAGTTCGCTGAGGTGCGCAAGCTCTGGCGCGAGGGCAAGCGCGACGACGCGTACAAGGCGCTGAGCGACGCCGACATGCGGCGAATCGGGGCCTTCGGCAGCGCACAGAACGGCCGCGATTTCGTCGCGAGCTTTCGCGCCGCGGGCGTCAACCATCCGGTGATCTTTCCGATCGGCCCCGGACGGACGGCCGAGCGCGATTTTCAGAACACGATGCGCGCGATGGTGGGCGCGTAGCGCCGTCCCCGCGCCGCGTTCGATGCCAGGGAACAGGAGCTCGCGTTCATGGGATATCCGTACAAGACCATCCTCTGCCCGGTTGATTTCGATGACAATTCAATGGCCGCGATCGCGCATGCGCGCCGGCTTGCGATCGACATGGGCGCGACGATCCATCTGCTGCACGCGCTGCCGATCCTGCCGATGCTCGCGGATCACGGGGTCGCGGTAGGCGGCGAAGCGGAGGCCCAGGACGAAGCCGAGCGCCGGTTGAAGGACGTTGCACGCAGCCGGCTCCCACGCGTCCCAGCCGAGATCCACACACGTATCACGTTCGCCTCGGAAGTACCGAAAACTATCCTGGCCTCCGCGCGCGACCTCGCCGCCGACCTGATCGTGATGGCGACGCATGGGCGTGGCGCGATCCATCATCTGTTCTTCGGCAGCGTGACCGAGGCGGTGGTGCGCAACGCCGTCTGCCCGGTCCTGACCCTGCGCCCCGCGGCGGAGCCGGAACCCAACTCCCGAGGCGGACAAGCCAGCCAAGGCGGCAAAGCCGGCCACGTCCGCCAAAAAGAAACCGGGTGCGCCGCGCTGAGCGCACCCGTTCAAGCGTTGCGCGCGAGGCCACATCGCAAGACGTCACCTCGAGAGACGTCACATCGAGAGACGTCATATCCGAAGACGTCACATAGAAAGATGACTGCGGCCGGGTCTGCCGCCGCAGCGTTCGCATTGCCCCTGATCCTTTTCATATCGGCGCTGCCGGCGAACGCCGCTGCCGGGAAAAGAACCTTCACGCTCACCGTCGAGAACAAGCGGATCGAGATTGGCCTCGGTCTGACGTACGACGCGTGGACCTACGACGGAGCGGTGCCGGGGCCGGTGCTGCGCGTGCGCGAGGGCGACGAAGTGACGATCAAGCTCGTCAACCCGACCACGATGGCGCACGGGATCGATACGCACGCCGCTGAAGTCGCGCCCAAGCTCCATTTCGCCGCGCCCAACGGCCAGCACAACTTGAGCTACAGCTTTCGCGCCGGCGTCCCCGGGGCGTTTCTCTACCAATGCAGCGCCATCCCGACGCTCTCGCACGTCGCCAACGGGATGTACGGGATGATGATCGTCGATCCCGCGCGCGGCTGGCCCGCGGCGCACGAAGTGATGATCGTGCAGGGCGAGTACTACGGCACGCCGGACAAAAACGGGATGGTGGCCGGCGACAGCCGCAAGGAGGTCGAGGAACGACCGGACTTCGTGGTCTTCAACGGGATGATCGACCGCTACGTCGAGCATCCGATTGCGATCAAGACGGGCGAGCTGGTGCGAGTCTTCTTCGTCAACGCCGGCCCCAACCTAAGCTCGACCTTTCACGTCTCCGGGGTGATTTTCAGCACGGTCTATCGCGGCGGCAATCCGGCCGACGCGATGCATGGCCTCGCGAGCTTCGAGGTCGGCCCGGGCGACGGCGCGATATTCGAGTTCCGCGTCCACGAACCTGGGGACTACGGCTTTATCGACCACGCGCTCGCGCGGACCACCAAGGGCGCCGAGGGCGTCTTCCGCGCCACGCCATAACGCCACTTGCCGCCCGCGCGGGCAGCGTGCTAACGACCGTCATACGCGGCAAATCTGAAGCGCCGACGATAAGGAAAAATATGGTCAAAATAATACTTCAGCTCTACCCGGTGATTCCCGCGGCCAGCGAAGAGGAACGCGCGGCGCTCCGCCCGATCGGGCGCAACCGCGAACTCTACCATCAGACGCTGCTCGGATGGCACGACATCATCAAGGCCGCCGACGAGATGGGCCTGTGGGGCGCCGCCACGATCGAGCATCATTTCTGGTCCGAGGGCTACGAGGTCGGCCCCAACCCCGGCGTGCTCAACGCCTACTGGGCCGCGATCACCAAGAAAATCCGCGTCGGCCAGATGGGCTACGTGATGAGCACGCAGAACCCGCTGCGGGTCGCCGAGGAAACCGCGATCCTCGACCATCTCGCCAACGGGCGCTTCTTCGTCGGCTTCGCGCGCGGCTATCAGTCGCGATGGACCAACGTGATCGGCCAGCACCTTGGCACTCGCGCGACCACCTCGCCCTCGGCCGCCAAGGTCGACCCGGCGCGCCTGTTCGGCAAGGACGTAGTGAAGAAAGACGTCGACGACGACGACATCAATCGGCGCATCTTCGAGGAAGAGATCGATATCGTCGTCAAGGCGTGGACCCAGGAGAGTGTCGAGTACAACGGCAAGACCTGGCAGATTCCGTTTCCCTACGAGAGCGGCGTCGACGACTGGCCGCTCGGCAAATTCGGCGTGACCGGACGGCTCGGCGCGCACGGCGAGGTCGACGCCGAAGGCAACACGCGGCGCGTATGCGTGGTGCCCTCGCCCTACACGCGGCCGCATCCTCCGGTCTTCGTCGCCACCGCGGGCTCGCCCGAGAGCGCCGAGTACGCGGCCAGCCGCGGCTTTATCCCGCTCTATTTCACCTCGCTCGATACCGCGCTCACGCTCGGGAACGCCTACGTCAAGGAGACCAATCGGATCGGCCGCCCGATGGCGCTCGGGCAGAACCAGGCGCTGGTGCGGATGCCGCATATCGGCGACACGATGGAGAAGGCGCATGAGTCGGTGATGAAATACGACTCCGACATCTTCCGCAACTTCTACGCCGCGATGGGCCGGCACAAGGTCGAACCGAAGGACGTGGTCAAGGCGGTGACCAAGTTTGGCCTGTGGGTGCCGGGCACGGTCGAGAGCGTGCGCAACACGCTGGTCGAGGAATACAAGCGCTTCCCCTCCGAGTACCTGACGCTGATTTACCACTACGCGCAGATGCCGAAGGAAGAGGTGCTGCGCCAGCTTCATATTTTCATGAAGGAGATCAAACCGGCGCTCGACGAGCTGGCGGAGTATCCCGCCGAGCCGTCGGTGGCAGCCGCCGGCGGCGGCAGGTGACCTCACCGTGGCTTTGGTCCGCTCTACCTACGACCTCTCCCCTAACCCCTCTCCCTTCAGGAGAGCGGAACCAGGCAGAGAAGGTAGGTGGATCTCCCAGAGAGGGGACACAAGCGGAGACGGTAGGAGGACCTCTCGGAAAGAGAACCAAGCGCAGACAGTAGTCGGGTCTGCTGCTTATCTCTCTTCCGGACGGATCCCGATCCCGCTGAGTTCTATGCCCGAGTAGGGCGAGCGCGAAATCCTCTTTTCGCTCGGGTGCCCCTCTCCTGAAAGGGGTGTTTGGACTTGGGAGATAGGTAACGGAGCGTGCGAGGACATAGGTAACACATTTGAGTTGAGATCATGAGTAGGAATGAAGAGGGTTATCGAGGTCGATGAAGGCGACCACCTGATGGCAGAAGAGAACCTCACGACGGGAGTCGCTGAGATCGACTTGACGCAGGGCGACGGGGAATCCGCGCAAGGCCTTGCTGACGCGAAAGTCGCGTCCGCGATAGGTAAACCAACCCTCGGCTTGCACCTTGCGCACCTCGAGACCGGGAGGGTACTCGACCGGCGGCAAGTGCTCGGGAAACGGGATCGGACTGGGGCGATAGCAACTGGCGGGAGTAGCCAGGCCCAGCGCATCGTGCGGACGAACCAGGTTGTAGCGCTCGCGAAAGTGATCGAACTCGCGCTGGCAGTGTTCGAGGGTGGTGAAGTTGAAGTGGCGCAGAACTTCGAACTTGAGCGTGCGATGGAAGCGCTCGTCTTTGCCCTGGGTCTGCGGGTGATAAGCCCGACCATGAGCGACGCGGATGCCGAGCCGGATCAGCCACAGGCTGAAGGCGGTGAAGGGATGGTCGTGGTCGGAGCCCCAGGGAGCGCCATTGTCCATCAGCATTGCGGCCGGCAATCCATAGCGGCGGAAGGCGCTGGTCAGCACGCTGCGCACGGTCTCGCCGCGCTCGTCGGCGCAGGCCTTGAGCACCAGCGAGAAGCGCGAATGGTCGTCGAGCACGGTCAGCGGATGGCAGCGGCTGCGGCTGAGCAAGGGGAAGTGGCCCTTGAAGTCCATCTGCCAGAGTTCGTTCGGCGCCGCGCGTTCGAAGCGCTGCAAAGGGCGTTGTCCAGGCGCGGCAGCACCGTCGAGCAACCCCGCGCGGCGCAGGATGCCGGTCACGGTGCTCGGCGCCAGCGCTGGGCCCCCCTGGCCTGCGAGCAACCGCGCAAGCTTGCGTCCGCCCCACGAGTTGCGCGACTCGTGGCGCAGCCGGATCACCGCCTGTTCGACTTCAGCCGCGGTGCGTGCAGGACTGCGCAGGGGCCGCTTCGAGCGATCTTCGAGACCGCTCGCGCCCGCCCGCGCGTAACGCATCAGCCACTTGTAGCCGGTCTTCGGCGCGATCCCGAAGCGCCGGCACAGCTCGCGCCTGTTCACTCCCGCTTGCAGCGCCAACTGCACAAACTCCTCGCGCAACGACATCCGGGTAACCTCCCGCCAAGGCATCCTGTCCACCTCCCGCTGGAGGCTCAGCATGCCGGTTAGGTGTTACCCATGTCCTCGCACACCCGTTACCCATGTCCCGCGCACAAACAAGGGGTTAGGGTGAGGTCTTCGAAGCACGCGGCCGTGAGAATTACACGCAATCAGGCGGTGAGTAGCGCGAAGGTCGAGCTTGCCAAGCGTTTGCGCAGAACGATGACCTTCGAAGAGCGCATGCTCTGGCAGGCGATTCGGAACAACGCGCTCTCGGGCCTTCACTTCAGGCGCCAACAAGTGATCGCAGGGTTCATTGTCGATTTTTACTGTGCTTCCGCCAGACTCGCGATCGAAGTGGACGGCGACCTCACCCCTAACCCCTCTCCCTTCAGGAGAGGGGAAATCAAAGGGAGAGACAAAAAAAACTGTCACTCGCCTACTTCGTACGAAGCAGACGAGTGGCAATTCTTCTTTTTATTCCGGTTCCCCTCTCCTGAAGGGAGAGGGGTTAGGGGTGAGGTTTGTAGGAGAAGGGTGAGATCTACGCCGTTGGCTTGGGATGCTCGGCCGGCTTGGGATGATCGCTGCCGGCTTTGCCCGGGCGGTTGGCGATCACTTCGTCGATCAGTCCGTATTCGACCGCCTGCGCCGCGTGCATGAAGAAGTCGCGATCGGTGTCCTTCTCGATGCGCTTGAGCCCCTGGCCGGTATGGTTGGTCAGGATGTTGTTGAGGATCTCGCGCAGGCGCAGCGCCTCGCGCGCCTGGATTTCGATGTCGGTTGCCTGGCCCTCGAAGCCGCCCGAAAGCTGATGGATCATGATGCGCGAGTGCGGCAGCGCGTAGCGCCGTCCCTTGGCCCCCGCCGCCAGCAGGACCGCACCCATGCTTGCCGCCTGCCCCACGCACAGCGTCGAGACCGGAGGCTTGACGAACTGCATCGTGTCGTAGATCGCAAGCCCCGCCGTGACCGAGCCGCCCGGCGAGTTGATGTACATGTTGATCTCGCGCTCGGGATCCTCGGATTCGAGGAACAGCAGTTGCGCGGTGACCAGGTTGGCGGTCTCGTCATGGATCGGACCGCCGAGGAAAACTATCCGGTCCTTCAGCAGGCGCGAGAAGATATCGTACGCGCGCTCGCCGCGGCCGGTCTGTTCGACCACCATTGGAACCAGAAGACTCATGTGACGAAGAATACCATCACCGCGTCCGCGCTGCATCACCCCGCAACCGCCTCAGCGGGCGAGGCGGAAACGCTCGCCCAGGAAGACCTGGCGCACGACGTCGCTGTCGACGATCTCGCGCGGGCCGCCGTGAAACAGAATCTTGCCCGAGTGAATCACGTAGGCGCGGTCGATGATCGACAGCGTCGCGTGCACGTTGTGGTCGGAGATCACGATGCCGATGCCGCGTTCCTTGAGATAGGTGATGATGCGCTGGATTTCGACCACGGTGATCGGGTCGATGCCGGCGAAGGGCTCGTCCAGGCAGAGGAACATCGGATCGAGCACCAGTGCGCGCGTGATTTCGACCTTGCGCCGCTCGCCGCCCGACAGCACGCTCGCCTTGGAACGCGCGAGACGCGCGATGTCGAGTTCGTCCAGCAGCGTCTGCAGGCGCGCCTGGCGCTCCTCGTCCTCCAGCGGCAGTGTCTCGAGCACCGCGAGGAGGTTCTGCTCGACCGTCAGCTTGCGGAAGACCGACGGCTCCTGCGGGAGGTAACTGATACCGCGCCGGGCACGCTGATACAGCGGGAGCATCGTGATGTCCTCTCCGCCCAGGATCACCCGTCCCTCGTCGGGCTTGATCAGTCCGACCACCATGTAAAAGGTCGTGGTTTTGCCGGCGCCGTTGGGGCCGAGCAGTCCGACCACCTCGCCGCTATGGACGTTGACCGCGACCCCGTCGACCACTGCGCGTCCGCCGTAGCGCTTGACCAGGCCGTCGGCCTCCAGCGAGACCTGCTTCGCCTTGGGCGCCGGAGTCTCGGGCGGTTTCCGTTCCCGCAATGGTTCGACTTTGGCCATCGTGTCCAGACGCTCGAGCAGCCGCGCCTCCTAAAGGTTTACCCGGTTTTGCGGGCCGAATGAAGAAAATCTGGCCGCAATTTCACACTCATGTTAGACGTACCTACGCAATCCGTCGGTCGCGGTTTCGTAGAGAACACATTTGAGGGCTTCCGACGCTCTTCCCGACGCGGCGCAGGGCGCGCTCTTGTGCTAATTTGCCTGCGTATGCCCGAGGGCGTGCGAAAAATTTACCTCTGCGGACCGATCATGGACGCCGACCCGAAGGCGGCCAAGGACTGGCGCACCCGCGCCAAGGAACGCCTGGCCGGCCGCTTCATCCTGCTCGATCCGCTGCGGCGCAATTTCCGCGACAACGAAATCGACTCCTCCAACGAGATCGTCGAATTCGACCTCCAGGACGTCCGCGACGCCGACCTGCTGCTGGTCAACTATTGCAAGCCCTCGCTGGGCACCGCAATGGAAGTCTTTTACGCCAGCTACGACCTCGGCAAGTTCGTAATCGCGTTCAGCCCGCTCGGCTTCAAGGACTGTTCGCCCTGGATGGTACGGTTCTGCACGAAGATCCTGCCCGACCTCGAAAGCGCGCTGGTCTATATCGAGCGCCACTTCACGTAGAGAACGCACGCCGGGGGCCGTTCACGAACGGCCGCTGCGAAAATCCGTCGTTTCGATGTAGCAGCCGTTCGTAAACGGCCCTCTTCAATCCGCGATGCTAGCGGACCATCTGCAGCAGCCAGTCGCCGACCGGATTGGCAACCATCCGATGCGATGAATGGTACGTCGAAGCCGACGCGTACTCATAGTGATGGGTATAGTGATGCGGGTAATGACGGATGCGGCGGTATTGGCGCGGTGTGTAGGGGCCGACTCGCGCTTTGCCGCTCCACTGCTGGGGTGCCACCGACATCGACGACGCCGACGCGGTCGCGTCGAGCCGGGTCACCGAGACTCGCGCGACGCCGCTGTGGTTGAGCCCGATCCGCTCGGCCGCGCGTTGCGAGAGGTCGATACCGCGGCCGCGTACGTACGGTCCGCGATCGTTGATTCGCACCACCACCGCGCGGCCGGTATCGAGGTTCGTGACCTGCACGCGCGTCCCGAGCGGCAAGCTGCGTGACGCGGCCGTGAGATCGTCGCGACGGTAGACTTCGCCGTTCGCCGTGCGCTGGCCGACGAAGCCGGGGCCATACCATGATGCAAGCGTGACACGGCCTCCTGCCGAGGACGCGGGTAACGGCTCGACCGCCGGGGCGGGCGCCGGCGGCAACGGGACGTTCGCCGCGTTGTAGGCCGAGCATCCGCCGAGCCCTAACGCTGCGAGCCCTAACGCTGCGAGCCCTACGCCGCGCACATCAGCCACGATATTCGTCCTGTAAAGAGGCCCCGCCGCAAAGTTATTCTTTCGAACTCGCTTCTGAACTCGCCCGCGAACTCTGACACGAAACTTGCGCCCTCTGGAAATAACCTTATCCGGCCTCACGCACGCGAATCCAACAAAACGTGGCGCGCCATCAGCGAGAATTGGCCTTCCTTTAGCCGGCGCTATTCGAGAACTCCGCATCGCCCGGTTCTTTTTACTAAGCGTCCGATATACACTAAGTCCAGCCGGAGCCACACATGAGAGCGGGCGAGGAGTTCTTCAATTTCCACAATCACGACATGGTCCGCGTCGCGGTCGCTATCCCCGCCGTGCGCGTCGCCAACCCGGTCTTCAACGGCGAGCAAACGGTCACCCTGATGCGCCAGGCGGCCGAGCGCCACGCCGCTCTCGTGCTCTTCCCGGAACTCGGACTCCCCGGCTATTCCTGCGAGGACCTGCATCAGCAGCGCGTCATACTCGACGGATGCGCCGCGGCGCTGGGCAGGATCGTCGAGGCCAGCCGTGCGCTCGAGATCGTCGCCGTCGTCGGCCTCGCGCTCGCGATCGACCATCAGCTTTTCAACTGCGCCGCCGTCGTCCATCGCGGACGCATCCTCGGCGTGGTGCCCAAGACGTACTTGCCCAACTACCGCGAGTTCTACGAAATGCGCCAGTTCGTGCCCGGCGATGTCGCCGTGCGCGACGAAATCGAGCTTTGCGGCCAATCCGCGATTCCCTTCGGCGCGCGCCTGCTCTTCGCCGTCGAGGAACAGCCGCTGCTCACCTTTCACGTCGAGATCTGCGAGGACTTGTGGGTGCCGATTCCGCCGTCGTCTTACGCGGCGCTGGCCGGCGCGACGGTGCTGCTCAATCCCTCGGGCTCACCGGTCACGGTCGCCAAGGCCGATTACCGCCGCGCGCTGGTCGAAAACCAGTCGGCCCGATGCATGGCGGCCTATCTCTACGCGGGCGCCGGCGCGGGAGAGTCGACCACCGACCTCGCCTGGGACGGCCAGGGGCTGATCTGCGAAAACGGCAACCTGCTCGCTACCTCGCGCCGCTTCAGCCTCGAGCCGCAACTCGTCTGCTCGGAGATCGACCTCGAGCGCCTCTCCCAGGAACGGATGCGCCAGACCAGCTTCGCGCAGACCATGCGCCATCATCACGACGAGCTGCGGGACTTTCGCACGATCAAATTCCCGGCCGAACTCGCGCGGCGCGGCCGGATGCTGCCCGAGCGGCGGCCCGAGCGCTTCCCATACGTGCCGTCGAACCCGGCCAAGCGCGACGAGCGATGCTCGGAGGTCTACGAAATCCAGGTGCAGGGTCTGGCGACGCGGCTGCGCGCGACAGGAATCAAGCGCGTCGTGATCGGCGTCTCGGGCGGGCTCGACTCGACGCAGGCGCTGCTGGTGTGCGCGCAGGCGATGGATCTGCTCGGCTATCCGCGCGCGAACATCCTCGGCTACACGATGCCTGGGTTCGCGACCTCTGCGCGCACGCTCGAGCAGGCGCGCCGCCTGATGTACGGCATCGGATGCACCTCGCACGAACTCGACATCCGGCCCGCCGCGCATCAGATGCTCAAGGACATCGGCCACCCGCATCGCGACGACGCCGCCGTTTACGACATCGCATTCGAGAACGTGCAGGCGGGCGAGCGCACCAGCCATCTGTTCCGCCTCGCCAACCTCAACGGCGCGTTGGTGGTCGGCACCGGCGATCTAAGCGAACTCGCGCTCGGATGGTGTACCTACGGCGTCGGCGATCAGATGTCGCACTACAACGTCAACGCCAGTGTCCCGAAGACTTTAATCCAGCATCTCATCCGATGGGTCGCCGGCACAGGAAGGCTCGGCGCCGAAGCGAGCGCGACGCTGCACGAAATCCTGGCCACGCCGATCAGTCCCGAACTGGTGCCCGGCGGCGACGGCGTTGAGGGCCCCGCGCAGGATACCGAGGCGATGATTGGCCCGTACGAGTTGCACGATTTCAGCCTCTACCACGTCCTGCGCTTCGGCTATCCGCCGGCCAAGGTCGCGTTTCTCGCTTACTGCGCGTGGCACGACGCGCGTCGCGGCGGATGGCCCGATATTCCGCCCGAGGATCGCCACCAGTACGCGATCGGCGAGATCAGGACCCACCTGCGCACGTTTCTTTTCCGCTTTTTTCAGACCAGCCAGTTCAAGCGCAGCGCGGTTCCCAACTCGCCCAAGGTCGGCTCGGGCGGATCGCTCTCGCCGCGCGGCGATTGGCGCGCGCCGTCGGACAGCGAGGCCGCGGCCTGGCTCGCGGCGCTCGACCTCGTGCCTGAGCGCGAGTAGCTATTTTCTCTTAATTCCTTGCCCGCCTCCTTTTCTGGACCCTCGCCCACACTCCCGCGCGCGCCTATTCTTTGCCTGTCTCTTTCATACCTCGCTGATATACTGGTTGTCGGCCACGCGAGAATCCTATGCACGAGCACGTCGAATCAGGTTTGCTGAATCGAGACTCAACTCTGGCGGAAATCGTCCGCCGGCTTGCCGACGCGTACCATCCGCTTTCGATTTACCTCTTCGGATCAAAAGCACGCGGCGAGGCGGGCTCGGACAGTGACTACGATTTACTGGTGGTCGTACCCGACGACGCTTTGCCGGAGCAGCGCCGCAGCCGCCTCGCCTACCGGGCGCTGAGAGGCACTGCGACAGCAGCCGATGTGGTGGTATGCACGCAATCCCATTTCGAGGCGCGCAGGCATCTCAGAGCGTCGCTGCCTGGAACAGTGCTTCGCGAGGGAAAGTTGCTCCATGCCGCATGATCCTGCGCGGGTCGCGGACACCAAGAGCTGGCTAACAAGGGCTGCCGATGACCTTTGAGGCTGCAGAGCGGCTCCTCAAGGCGCCGGCTCTGTTTGGCGCGGCGGTCTTTCATTGCCAGCAGGCCGCTGAAAAAGCGCTCAAAGGATTCCTGGCGTGGCACGATACTCCCTTCCGCAAGACACATGATCTCGAAGAGAGTGGCGAGGCGTGTATCGCGATTGATGCGACGCTGCGAGAGACCATCGAGCGTGCGATCCCGCTGACTGAGTATGCCTGGAAGTTCCGCTACCCCGGTGAACCCGAAGAGCCCACGCGCGAAGAGGCTGAAGAGGCTCTCGTGGCAGCGCGCGACGTTTACGCGGCGATCGCCGCGGTTCTACCGGATGAAGCGAAGCCCTGAGTTTCAACCAAAGAAATTCTGAGCTTCGCTGACCGGCTAATAGCAATTTCTTTCGAATCGAATTATCTCCGCGCCATCGACGCGGCGCCGCGGCGGTGTGCTAAGCTCGGCGGTTCAAAAATTCATCGAGGAGCATGGGATGGAATTCGGACTGTTTCTGGCCACGATCGATTTCGACACGGTGCGCGAGTCGGCGCGCATCGCCGAGGAACTCGGCTTTCACCTGGTGGTTTTCCCTGACCACTTCGTCCACGAATCACCCGGCGGCGGTTACGACCCGCACGCCGTCGCCCACGACGCGATCCTACTTGCAGCGGCGGCAGCGCAGGCGACCCGCACGATTCGAATCGGGCATCTCGTGCTGTGCAACCTGTTTCGCCATCCCGCGGTCACGGCGCAGGCGCTGATGTCGCTCGACCATCTAAGCGGCGGACGCCTGGTCGCCGGTCTCGGCGCAGGATGGACCGAGACCGAATTCCGCATGACCGGGATCGGCTTTCCGGATATCGCCACACGGCTTAGGATGCTCGACGAGTCGCTGACCTGTATTCGCTCGCTGTGGACGCAGGAACGCACGACCTTCGAGGGCGAATTCTATCGGCTGCAGGACGCTATCCTGTGGCCCAAGCCGCTCCAGCAGCCTCATCCGCGGATCCTTATCGGCGGCGCCGGACGCGGAGCGCTCCGCCTGATGGCCAAGCACGCGGACGTCGCGAATATCGCCGTGAACACGGGCAAGCCGGCGACGCTCACGCTGAAAGACATGAGCAAGGTCACCGATGCGGTCTTTCGCGACCGCGCCAATTTCGTGCGCGCGGAGGCCGCGCGCCTGGGCCGCGATCCCAAAGCGATCACGATCAGCAATGCGCTCTTCTCGGTGATGCTGGCGGACTCGCCCGCCGCCGCCGAGGCCAGCGCGCGCGAGATCGGTCAAATGCTCGGCATCCCGGCGCGCGAGGCGCCGCGCTCGGCGTTGTTTCTCATCGGCACGCCCGCGCAGTGCATCGAGGAACTCAACCGGCGCGCAGCCGAGTGGGGCGTGGGCCAATTCATCTTCGCGGGCGGCGCGCCCGAGACTACGCGTCGGCTGGCGAAAGAGGTGTTGCCCCACGTTGGACGCTGACCCTCAATCGCGCTATTTATAGATATGGCGCGTTTATAGGGCGATTCTTCGCGCTCGACGTAAACGACAGCGCGGCGGGGACCGTCAAACGCGTGCCGAGAATTCGGCCAAGGTCGCCGGCTTCCGTTAGGAAACACGCCGTGCGGCCACTGGAGTAGCGTCGATGGGCAGACTTGAGGTTCTAGCCGTAACCGCGGGAGTCTTCTTGATCCTGACGACCCCCGCGTTCGCTCAGTATCCCGCGGAGCCGGAACAGACGACGGAAGCATCGTCGACGGCCGCGGCGTCCAGCGTTCAAGACGAGGGCCAGAGTTCAGCCGACCAGAGTGTGGCTCTGACGGAAACCGATTGGTGGGGGGAGGACGACGGCTTGTCGTTCGGCTACCTTCCCGGCGGGTTCGGGTTCGGGTTGGGGTCGTGCGGATCGTGGTCACAGCCGACGGGCGGGGGCTCCGTGCAATGGTGGAACGCGGGCGGCACCAACGCCTGGTTTCCTGCCGGCCAGCAGCTACCCTATCCGTACGGCTCCGGCTGGTGCGGCAACAATGGCTACCGGAATCGATCGGGGTTCGCTCTGTGGGTGAACAGGATTCTCCTCCCCACCAGGAATCATCGCCACACGTCGAGCCGCAAGTCGGCTACTAACTCGAACAGTGGGACCCTCGCGACGGCCGAGCAAGCGCCTCGCGAGTTAAATCGCCAGTTAAACCCGGAGTCAGACGCGGACCGCGCGGGCCCCGATGATGATTGGACGCGCGTCGACGATCATATCGAGTACTCACATCCTCAGCAGACAGCCGCGCTGGCGCATCAGCAAGTTCAGGGGACGCGTCGGCTACAGCACGGGTCGCGATCACAGAATCCCGAGCGGGCGCATGCAGAGCAGATGCGAGCGCTACAGCGCGGGCATCTCGCGCAAGCAAGAGGATTCGGCACTATGCACGTCGCGGCGCCGCCTGCCGCTCATTTCGCGGCGCGGTCTGTAGCGGTACGCTCTGGCGGGCGCGGTCACTCGTGAACGACCGCGCGGCAGTCCACCTATCGATCCGTGTTGATTTGCTGCGCCAGCCGGCCGGCAAGCCCGGATTCAACCCGTGCTCGTCGCGGCCCTTAGTCGTGCCATCGCTCCCAATGAGGGTGATGCGCTTCGACCCACCTCGGATCATGTCTGTACCACCACTCGCGGTCGTGCCAGCGATGATGGTCGTCCCAGTCGCCGTCGACGCGGCGCCACTCGGGGTGACGCACGGCCCATTCCGGATGATACTGCCAGAACCATACGGGGCGAGATCGATGCCACCATTCGTAGTCATGCCAATGGTGATGCTCGTCGTAGGCGCCCCATCCGTGATGTTCGTCGGCGTGTGCCGCACGTACCGGCACTGACGCCAGAACTCCCACCGTCGCAGCCACTACAAGAATCATTCGAAGTTTCATCAGGTATCTCCTGCGATATCCACTGAACGTCCGCGGCGTCGCGGCCTACTCGGTCGACTCTTCGCCTTGGAGCTGTTGAATCTGGCGTCGCTGGCTCTGGAGCTCGCGCTGCTGATAGCTGATTTGCCCCTGCTGCTGCTGCGAGGTGATTTCCTGATTCTGCAACGCGTTACCGATCACGTAGCCGGTGCCCGCGCCGAGCGCACCACCGATCGCCGCACCCGCACCCGGAGCGCCCACCGCGGCGCCGATTATCGCACCGGTGCCGGCGCCGATAACGCCACCGCCTATCGTTCCTTTCTCACGAGTCGATAGCGGCTGCCCGGAGCATCCAGCCAGAGCAAAGGCTCCAACGAGCGCTATCGCCGCCGCCGCCATCAGCCCTCGATTCGGTCTATTCAAAAAACTGATCTTCATCGTGCCTCCCTCCTTTCCGTGTCGCGATGTAATGCGACGCGGACGAAGACAGGATAAAGCATGTCGAGTGCCAATGGACTTGGCTGCTAAAGCGTACGTTTTCGCCACAGGTTACTCGGTACTGTCTCAAAATTACCGAGGAGTCTAGGGAATTTTTACCGACCCGCTCAGACTTTGCAATGGATCCAGCGGACTATTTCCGTCTCGGGATGAGCCGCCCTTAAGCAGCCGAATCGCTCGGATTCCGCGACGGCCGCTTGAGACCTTGCACCGCGACGCGGTCCAAACTATACCGGGGACTCGGAATCAGCGACTAAGACTAAAGTCTTAGTCATCACTACTACGAAAGAAGGAGGTTAGAGCGGCGATAGTCGTTTCCAGGCAACGATCGCATCGAACAGTGAGGTCTCGAAACCGTCGACATCCCTCTCAAAGGGGAGCAGGAGTGCCGAATGAAGCTCCGTTATGCCGCAGCGCTCGCGTTGCTCGACTGGTATCTGATGACGGCGCCACCGCCCGCAGGCCAATCGGGCAGCGTTCAGAGCGTCAAGGCGGACGTCAAAGCGCCTCTATCGAAATGGACGATAGTTGGAATCTTCCCCTCGCAGAAGACCTGCGAAGCCCATCGGGCCCCCAATTCGCAGCAGCGGTGCTATTCCGCCGAGGACCCGCACTTCAGGGACAATAATCCACCTCCCTGATTGCGAGCCACCGGCGACGGCAGCGACGCTGCGCGAGTAAATTCCGTGCAGGCCCGCTGGGTTCTGTCCTCCGCGGGGTTGCGTCACTCCGACCGGGCGTCTTCCCGGGCGTCTTGCCGGGCGTCTTGGCTCGCGTTTATTTCGAGAGTTCGCCGAATGCTTCCATGAAATCAGGCGCGTCTTTCGCAAAATCGAGCGCTCCCATTCCCATGTATGGATCGGGAAATTTTGCGAGCTCTTCGGGTAACCCGTCGCAGTAGACCTCCAACAGATGGCCGTCCGGATCGCGGAAATAGATGCTCTTCGTAACTCCGTGATTGACCGCTGAGATGATCTTGACCTCGTGCTCTTTGAGGTCGGTGTAGGCGGCGCGCAGATGTGCCTCGTCGCGAAGGCGAAAGGCGAGGTGCGATAACCCAACCCCGCCAGCTTGCGAATCGGGGATGTTGCCGTCGATCTCGATCGCGGCAATCTCATGATGGTCGCGGCCGTTGCTCGCGAAGAAAGCCATCTTGATTGATGGCTCGACTTTCATGACCTCCAGCCCCATCACTTCAGCGTAGAACTTTTTCGTGCGTTCAAGATCGCGCACCTTGAGCACCACATGGCCAATTCTTTCAGGGCATATCATGTTCGTCCCTCCGTTGGTCCCCGCTGGCGTTGGCCGACTCTATCGCGTAGCAGCCCTGGTCACAAACCAAGCCGAGACCGTGAGGGATGTCCTGGTGGCGCGCCCAAAGGGAGGCCCAACTCTCGGATCCGAAATCCCGGCCCATGCAACTCAACGCCCATTTTCTGTTCTTCCGCACCGGCGGCCTTTCCCGTTTTACGAGCGGATGTCTAGCCCCTCCAGCCAGACCGAGTGTTCTTCGGCAGCGTGACCGGTGAATACTTAACTAGGCGGACAACGCCACAGGATTTTACACTGCCAAAAAAACGACGCAGTACGTTCGTCACACCATGCTACGTGCGTCGTTTCATTTGCCATCGGCGGGTGACAGCGGGTAGAGTGGGGCGCTTCATACTTCTTTGGATGGTTCATGAGGATGAATTTTCCGCCTCGATGCTATTATTGCCGCCGTCCGATACGGTGGCCTTTTGGTCTTGTCGTCTTTCGAGGATCGGTCCAGTGGCACATCGGCCATCGCTCCTGTTTGTCTCAGAGGCGAGCATATCCGTATATTCCGATGCGGTCTCGTGGACGTACGAAGTCGAGACCATCGCCTAGCCTATAGCCCAAGGCACGTCTCCAGCCAGTCACTAGGACGGCGGCGCGTGGCTCTCCGAGTCAGGCGTTTATTCCCCATCAGCAGTTCGTTCAAAGTGTTTGGTCTGCTGGGGGTTATCGCATAGCCTCCGTTCGGACGGGACGGCGGCTAGTTGCACCTGAGTCCTGCTCAAGTGTTGCGTCGCCGCAACTGCGAATCGGCATCAGTCTGACCTGGCCCAATTCCGCGACTAAAAGAATTTCTTAGCCTAGGCGTAGGTTTTGGCACGTTGAGTGCGTCGGCGACGTGGGGTGCCATCCTTCACTACGAGACTCGATGACATTGTCAGCATGGATGCTCACAGTAGAGCCGAGCTTCGCGTGCGCCTTTACTCGATTTGTTCCTGGTGTGCGGGGCTGATTGACAGCCAGCAAGGTCAACAACCGCGGCGACGCGTTGAAGCGGAAGACCTGGCTCTGCACGTGCCCCAGCAGCATGCGCTTTGGCTGCAAATGCTAGGCATCTCAGACGAGTGCGATGCAAACAACTGAGGAGGGCCTGGATCCGATGCACGCGATTCTGATGCCGCTCTATGCGGTTGGCGTTATCCTATTAGCTGCGGCGTTCGCACTGGTCTTGGTATACTGGGTCATCGACCGGGCCGCAGCATTTAGCACGAGACATTAAGTCAAATAGCGGGACCGGACGAAAAAAGTGGCGCGCCCGAAAGGAGTCGAACCCCCAACCCTCGGATCCGAAGTCCGATGCTCTGTCCAGTTGAGCTACGGGCGCGCGCCGGCGAATTGCAAAATTGCTTGCAGCCGCGCGTCCTGCGGGCTCGATTTGGCACGTAAACGGCCCTAGGAACTCCCTGCCGCGCGCGTCCGCAGGCCCCGCAGAATTAGCGAGAAATTAATGGCGGGCGCTTCCTGATGGAGGACGCCAGCGCCCTCAGCCGGCGGCTCTCATCAGGTTCGCGGCCTTTCCAAATCAGCGATGATGGGAGAGGTCCCACACGCCATAGGCCACAAACAAGAGTACGACGAGTAAAAGTCCGAGAGCTTGAGCTTCAGTCATGGTTCTCGCTCCCATTGGTACGGTGCGTCCCGCGGTCGTGCACGACCTCATAGCGAGCAGTCACCCTTAACCGAGAGAGAGGCTCGCCAGTCCGGGGTTTGAGGCCCAGGCCAGCGAGCCTTGGGTCAGCCGGCACGCCTCTTTGGGGGAACGGCGCCCAGCCATTTCGAGAGCTACGCCGATGCCGCACTTAAGTCCAACACCTGCGAGGGGGCGTGAGACAAGCACCGCGTGGAGCTTGACGCTTCCCATACGCAGTCCGACACTGGATTCCCTAGCGACAGGCCGTAGCTCCAATGAGCAAGCGTTTTTCAGTCGCAGTTTTTCTTCTTCTTTGCTTCGCGTCCGAGGCTAGGGCTGGACCCTGGCAGGCGCACCCCGTCCCCGCTACTCTCCCCGCCGGCGAGAATCCCGGATCAGATCCGGATATCGGATCTGCTGCGGATTACATCCAAACTCTCAATCAGGCTGTGCCCATATCTAGTATTGGCATGTACGTGCGCCAAGGCCGGACAGAATTAATCGACGGCCACGAAGTCAACGGCGTGGAGGTGCTTGACGCTGGAGCCGAGATTCCCGCCGCTTCCGTAGGAATACCGTCATGCAGAATGGCCGCGAGAGCAGCTCTCGCACATGGTGGAGGGCTCGTCGCGACTATCCTCGCGCCAGTCATCGCATTGCTCCGGGCGATCGATCGTAGCTTCATGTTCGATGACCGCGATGTGATTTTTGCGGTGGACGGCGAGAGAATCAGAAACGTTCTTGACCTTGCGGACCGGGTACAAAGTCTCGCGCACGGCGATCGCGCATATCTCACGATCGCAAGGCGCGGACGACGAGTTCAAATCTGTATAGCGGCGTCACCTGAATGACCTGTTCAAGGTGGGCAAGCATGTGTCCCCGCCACGTCGCCGCGCTCGCGCTGGTCGGCTGGTATTTGATGGTTCCGCCGCCGCTACTTCACGGTAACCCTCCGGTTGATTTAGAAGCGCCTCTGTCAAAATGGAGGCTTTTTTCGATGCACGATAGCGCGGCCGAATGTGAGAAAGGCCTGGTCGCATTCTACAAACTTGCAAAAGCAGAACTGATCGCAAACCCCGCCGATGAAGGGGACCGCGTGCAATTCTACCAGCTCGAGAGCTCGCAGTGTGTTGCCAGCGACGACCCGCGCCTCAAAGAAAAATAGCGATGAGCAAGCCGCGGGAAGTGGAAGTTTGGTCCTGCGGCTACAGCGCGGCGTGTTCGGTGCCGTGGTGCCGGCGACGCGCTACCACGATCCTGCGCTATCTCGACGCCCAGGGGCAACCCTATCGCCACACGGACGTGTGCGAGGCTCATGCGCGGGAACTATGCTTCGGGATAAAAGTGATCGACCGCACAAAATAGGCACGGCCCGAACGTCCGCGATTTGAGACGCACCCGTCAAACCCGCGAAGCAACCTGAGCGACGACCAGCGGGCGATGGTGGCCGAGGGTACGCGCCGCGCAACGCCGGCCATGCTGTAAACGCGATTGTCGCGTCAAAAAGGGCGCTGGGTCCTAAGCCTACACCTGCCGCCGCCTCGCACATCCGTTGTGCGCTCATTTTTCACGCTTTGGCTTATGTTCCGCCTCATCCCAACAGGACGGAAGAGAAATGAATTTTATCTCATGGATCGCAGCGAACCCTTCTCCACGACCGATCCGGTCGAACGGGTCCGTTTGTGCCCGGTCATTGGCTGAAGCGAGGATGCTATGCACGAGGACCGCGGGTAGATGGAGCAGCGTCGATCCCCAGCGACACCTTCGGTTGGGTCTGGTTCTCGTTCTCGTACTCGTGGCTTGCGGTTGTTCGGTCGCGGACAAGGAAAACGCCAATTTTTCCAAGGCGCAGAAGTTGCGCAAGGACGCCTTGGTTGCCGCCCGCCAGGGCGATACCGCAAGCGCACTCGAAGATATCGACCAGGTGCAGGTGCTGGAACCGCGTACGAGCCGGTCGCCGGGTTTGACCCCGCCACCGTTGAGCGTTCCCGAGGATCTCCCGATAGCGCCCGCCGGTGGTTATTCGGTAACCTGCTACAATATTGGCATCAACAGATTTTCCTGCTTCTGAGCTGTTTCAGCGTCCGCCCGAAGCCGGCGCGCACGAGTCCGGCAAGTCCGAGTGGAAACTTCGCCAAGCGGCCGAGGTCAAGAATCGTCGCCAGACCTCGCGCAGAAGGTCCGCGATGGCGCGATGCCGCTGGCCCGATACCGGCTTGCCCGATCAATGGACGAAGAGCGTCCCGGCCGTGATCGCCGTCTGACCGGTCGAAGTGACCGCGCCGGTCATCGCCTCGCCCTTAGCGATCGCCACACACTTCGGCGACCGCGCAGCGTCGTCACTGACAAGGCACTCGGGCGGCAGCGGGACGCCGTTGGCTTTGTCGCAGTAGTAGAAGACGCCCCAGGAGTCGGCGTTATTCTTGGCGTTGTTGCAGGCGATGATATCGGAGCGTGCGCCGGAAGCAACGTTCTGCCAGTGCTCAGCGCAACCGGCGAGGAGCAGTACGAAACCGAGGAAAACTATGCGGCGCATTCGACAAGCATACATTCCGCACGAATGTATTTCCGTAGGTGCCCGCTTAATGCCGAAAATGAGCCCCATCGTGAGAGCGGTGCGCCGCCCGCCGCAGGGCCGCCCGATTTCATGGGACCCCCAGGGGGTCTCGGTACGCCAGGGCGCAGCCCGCCAGTCCGACGAGGAAGACCCCGCGACGTACACGCCGAGGTGCATTTCCGTACCCCTTTCAAGCCTCAAAGGTCTACATTGCGTCTACAATACGGACTGTAGACGAAACACTCTCACTCCGCATTTCCAGAAATGGCTAGAACCGCTTGATTTAATTGGGAGAATTGGCGCGCCCGAAGGGAGTCGAACCCCCAACCCTCGGATCCGAAGTCCGATGCTCTGTCCAGTTGAGCTACGGGCGCGCGCCGGAGTCCGTAACCTAGCAAACGCGCATGCCCTGTCCAGACCGCATCGCCGACGCGGTAGTCGCACCGGCGCACCGATACCAGTAAGTGCTTCTCATGGACCTTGGCTTCTCAGAGACCTTGGCCCATGCCGATTTTCATTTAACGAATTTGAAACTCGTTCAGCTACGCCATGGCTCGACCAGGATTTTCGCGTGACGCTCGGGCGACGCCAGGTCCTCGAACGCCTGCGCCACGCCCTCGACCCCGACCTTGCCGGTCACCAGCGGGTCGCCATTGACCTTACCCTCGGCCAGGTTGCGCAGCGTGGCGGCGAACTCCTCGCCGGTGTAGCCGAGCACGAACTGCAGGTTGAGTTCCTTGTTGATCCCGAACAGCGGCTCGATGTGGTCGCGCTCCATGCACACGCCGACCACCACCATCCGCGCATGGGCCGGCGCCGCGGCCATGATCGCTTCGATCACGCCCGGCACTCCGACGCACTCAAAGATCACCGCGGGGCGAAGCGCCGGCCCCGGCATCCAGGGCGGCAGTGGCGGCGCCTGGGCGGGGTCTTTGTAGGCGGCGAGTTCGCGCCAGCTCTCGTAGGGCGACTTCTCCTTGGGATCGACCACGACGTCGGCGCCCATCTGCTGCGCGAGCGCGCGGCGGCGCGGCGAGAAATCCGCGGCGACGATCGGATGCACCCCCTTGAGCTTGAGCGCCGCGATAACCGCGAGGCCCACCGGACCGCATCCGATCACCAGCGGCGCGTCGTCCTTCTCCAGCCGCGCCTTGGCGACCGCATGATAGCCGACCGCGAGCGGCTCGGTCAGCGCGGCGCGCTCGGTCGGAAGTCCGTTGGGCACTTCGAGCAGCAGCTTCTCGGTCAGCCGCATGAATTCGCCGTAGCCCCCGGGATGGTCGTTCGAGTAGCCGACCGTTTCGACTCCGCTCGCCCGAATCAGCACGGGCATCGCGCACACGCGCGCACCGGGCTTGAAGCGGCGCTGAGTCTGCGGTCCGTAGTCGACGACCTCGGCGCAGAACTCGTGGCCCATCACGATGTCGCGTTTGAGATCCATGATGAACGGGCCGCCGGAGCGCCGCGCCCCTTCGACCAGTTTCTCGGCATGCTTGAGCGCATGCAGGTCGGAGCCGCAGATTCCGCAGGCGAGCGTCTTGACCAGCGCCTCGCCGGGGCCCGGCGCGGGCGTTGCGATATCGTCGACCACGAGCTTCTTGTTACGCATTACGGCAGCGCGCATGACGTTGTCCTCCGAGTGTGAACGGCTTCCCGATTCGATCGGAAGTTTTTTTCTATCATCCCGGGCAGGATCGTGGGTAACTGGAGCGGGCGTCTACAATTGCTCCAGTTCGCGCACGAAGCGGCGCAAATCGGGCGGGCGGCCTGCGGCCATGATGGTATCGCCGGCATTAAGCTTGCGGTCGGGCGTAATCGGGATAAAGCCGTCTCCCGACTCGCCCGCATTTTGCACCGCGAGCACGCTCACGCCGAAGCGCGCGCGCGGCGCCAGCTCGACCATCGTCTTGCCCCCGGCGGTCGGCGGCACGGTGATACGCATCAGGCGATAGCCAGTCGCCCAGAAGATGCTGGTGCCGGTGCTGGCGAGCGTCGAGAGCGACACCGCCATCCGGTTCAGCACCTGGCCGATCTCCTTGCGCGCGATGATGCCGGCGAGACGCCGGCCGCTCTGGCCGGCGATTCTCTCAACCACCGGCAATTCCTCGAGGTCTTCGGACTCCATCAGTTGCGCGGCCTCGTCGAGGTTGGAGTCGCTGCTCACCACCGGGCAGTTGCGCCGGCAGATGTCGTAGGCGTTGACCAGGCCGACCACGTCGGCCTGGCTGCTCAGCATCGCGACCAGGTCGCGGGTCACGATAAGGCCGACCAGTCCGCCCGCGTCATCGACCACCGGCAGCGTGGTTTGCGCGGTGTCGCCCGCCGCGCGCAGGACTTCCGTAAGCGGAGCGCTGGAGCGCACGACCGCGGGATCGTGGGTCATCACGCTTTCGACCGGAATCTGCGTCAGCACCAGCCGCTCGCGCCCGATCTCGAGCGTCTTGCCCTCGCGCGCGAGGCGATAGGTGTCGATCGACTCGTGCTCGAGCGCGCGCGCGACGACCAGCGCGGTCACGATCGCGATCATCGCGGGCAGCGCGATCTGGTAGTCCTGGGTCATGTCGAGCAGCAGGAAAAGCGCGGTCAGCGGCGCGTGCGTCACGCCGCACAGAAAGGTGCCCAATCCGATCAGCGCGTACGATCCGCGCGGCCCCGTCAGCTTTGGCACTATCGAGGCCATCGTGCGCTGAAAACTCGCTCCGCCCATCGTGCCGATAAAGAACGTGGGGCCGAAGACGCCGCCCGGCGCGCCGCATCCGAGCGACACGCTTGAGGTGAAAAACTTGGCCGCCGCCAGCGCGAACGTCATCCCGAGCCCGAAGTGCCCTTCCATCGCGCGGTTGATTATCGGGTAGCCGTCGGAGAGATTCTGCGGGAGCGGAATCGCGACCAGGCCGACGATCAGCAGCCCCAGCGCGAGGCGCGCCCATTGCGGCGCCTTGATCGTGCGAAACGCCGCCGCGGTGGCATGAAAGAAATGGATGTAGCCCGCGCTCAGCGCGCCCAGCAGCACGCCCATCAGGGCGTACGACAACAGTTCCATGTAGCTGCGCAGCACAAAGGTCGGAGGTTGAAAGACCGCGGCGTTGCCGGTGATCGCACGGGAGAGGAGCACTGCGCTCACGGTCGAGACCAGCAATAGCGTCAGGTTGCCGAGCTCGGTCTCGCCGAGCAGCACGATCTCTTGTGCAAACAACACGCCGCCGACCGGAGCGTTGAAGGTGGTGGCAATTCCGGCGGCAGCGCCGGCGGCGACCAGGACCTTGGCGCGGTCGGCCGGCAGGCGGCGCAATTGCGCGACCGCCGAGCCGATCGCGCCGCCGATTTGCGCGATCGGTCCCTCGCGTCCGACCGACGCGCCGCATCCGAGCGACAGCGCCGCGCCGAGCGCCTTGAGCACGATCCATTGCCGCTTGATCCGCGCGCTGCCGAGATTCACCATCTCGAGAAAATTCGGAAAGCCGTAGCCGAGCACGTCGCCCGGAAACAGGCGGTCGAGCAGGATCATCCCGACGCCACCGCTCAGCAACACCACCGGCACCAGAGAAAGCCGCAGGCCGCCGCGCGCGATTTCGAGCGCGCCCCATTCCAGGCCCAGAAAGACCCAGGTGAAGAATTCGATCAGCACGCGGAAGCCCAGGTTGCCGAGCGCGGCCAACAGCCCGACGGTCGCCGCCAGCAGAATCTGCAGCGTGTAGTTGAACTCGTCAGTGCGTAGCGATAGCGGCCGCAATATCCGCATCAGCCACGTCCCCTCCTCGTCCGACTGGCCTTCCTGCCTGCGCGCGCGAATGCTCCCGCCATCTCGCCGAAACTTGCTTTACAGGCCGAGGAAACGATGGACGACAGCGAGAAACTCCGCGAGCTGATCGTGATGCACCCAGTGGCCGGCTTTGGGAATCGTCACCAGCTCGGCGGTGCGAAAGGAGTCCAGGCGTCCGTCGCGCTCCCAATCACCGGCCCACGACTCGTCGCCGCGCACCAGCAGCGTCGGGCAGCGGATACGGCTCCAGATTTCGGTCGCGTCCTTGAGGTTGAACAGGTAGGGCGAATGGGCGCGCGTGTAGTTGTCGAACTTCCACGAGTAAGTGCCGTTCTCGTTGCGCCGCACGCCATGGATCGTCAGATGGCGCGCCTGCTCAAGGCTGAGATGCGGGTTGGCGACGCGCATCCGCGCCAGCGCCTCCTCGATATTCGGGTACTCGCGCGGCTTGCGCTGGGCGAGCGCGCGCATGTCGCCCACCCAGTTATCCATCCGCTCGTAGGCCGGCGTCTCACGCAGCATCGCCGAGGGCGGCCCCAAGCCCTCGATCGCGACCAGCGCCTTGACCAAATCGGGAAATACGCCGGCCGCCTGCAGCGCGACGCCCGCGCCCAGCGAATGGCCGATCAGCGTTACCGGCCCGCCGGCGATCGCATTGATCAACTGATAGAGGTCGAGCACGTGATCGATCATCGCGTAGCTGCCGCCAATCGCCCAATCGGAATCGCCATGACCGCGAAGGTCGGGGGCGATCAGATGGAAGTGGCGGCGCAACTCGAGCGCGACCCAATCCCAGTTGCGGCAATGGTCGCGGCCGCCGTGCACCAGGATCGCCATCGGCTTGTCCGCGTTACCCCAATCGACGTAGTGAAGCTTGAGCCGCTGGGAATAGAAGTAGTTCGACGTGGGTCCAATTATATCGGTGACAATAGCCGCCATCGCGCCTCCTTGGGCCGCGCGTGCGGCCCTGCCCCCATTGCGCGCTCGGCCGCTTGGGCGATGCGCGCGGGACCAGCCTTATAATCCAATGGAAAGCGGCCGCAGCCGCAAGAGGCGGCCGGGAAAGCCTGCGGAAAATCTGCGGAGAGTCTACTTCGCCCGCGAACCGGGCTGCCGCGGAGCGGGCCTACTGCAGATTCGGATGCACGTCGTCGAGCGTCGCGCGCAGGCGGCTCACGATGTACTCGATCTCGTCGGTGCCGATCACAAACGGCGGCGTGACCATCACCGCGTCGCCGCCCGGCCGCGCCATCCCGGTCGCCGGATAGACGAACAGTCCGCGCTTGAGCCCCGCCGCGACCACCCTGCTCGCGACCTTCAGCGCCACCGGATACGGCGCGCGCGAGACGCGGTCGCGCACCATCTCGACCCCCCAGAACATCCCCGTGCCGCGGATGTCACCGACCATCGGATGGCCCGACAGCTCCTCCTTGAGCTGTGCGCCCAGCCGCGCGCCCATCTCGGCCGCGCGCTCGACCAGATGCTCGCGCTCCATGATCTCGAGCACGCGGTCGGCGACCGCGCAGGCGGTCGGATGCGAGCTATAGGTGTAGAACATGAAGTCGGCGCCCTTCGCTTCGCATTGCTCGACCAAGCTCTCCTGCACCGCGATCATGCCCATCGGCATGTAGCCGCCGGCGAGGCCCTTGCCGCCGACCAGGATGTCGGGGATGACGTTCCAATGGTCCACGGCGAAACGGCGTCCGGTGCGCCCGAAACCGGTCATCACTTCATCCGCGATCAAGAGCACGCCATGGCGCTGGCAGATCTCGGCAAGGCGCGGCCAGTATTCCTTGACCGGCGGTACCGAGCCGCCCGCCGAACCCATCATCGGCTCGGCGATAAACGCCGCGATCGTGTCTTCGCCCTGGCGCTTGATCTCCTCTTCGAGCGCGTTGGCGCAATCGATATCGCATCCGGGATAGGTTTTGTCCCACGGGCAGCGGTAACAGTATGAGGGTTTGATCTTCGGCCAATCGAACAGCACGTGTTCGTAGTCCGCGCGGCGGAGACTGCCGCCGGCCGAGAGCGCGGCGATCGAATTGCCGTGATAGGAAGCCTCGCGCGCGATAATTTTCGTGCGCTCCGGGCGGCCGTTGACCTTGTGATACATCAACGCGAACTTGAGCGCCGCCTCGACCGCCTCCGATCCGCCCGAAGTGAAGAAAAAGCGCGTGAGGCCCGGCGGAGTCCATCGCGCGAGCCGCTCGACCAGCCGTTGGCGCTGCGGCGTCGACCAGATCGGCACGACGTAGTTGGCGCGGCGCACCTCCTCGGCCATCAATTGCGCGATTTCCTCGCGCCCCTGCCCGATATTGGTCACCACGGCGCCGGCCGCCGCGTCGAGGATTTTTCCGCCGTCGGCGGTATAGAGCCACGCGCCCTCGGCATGGTCGATGAGCAGCGGCTCGTAGGGGCCGCGAATGAAGGTCAGCGGCGATTTCGGTAACTCGGCCATTAAGTACGCCTCCCGAGCCGTTAGTGATCGGGCCGCACTGATGCTTGATATTCGTCGAGACCTCTCACACCGGCAGCGTACCACGTTTTCAAATATGGATGTTTGAGTTGCTCAGGATGCATCTGCATGTAGTTAACGAACCAAACCAATAGGCCGTCCCACTCTTCAAATCTTCCGCGCGGGAAATCAGACCTCAGGAATGGTCACCTATCGAATTGCGCCCTCGGCGCGCCAGCGATCGATATCGTGCTGATTGTAGCCGAGGTCGGTCAGGATTTCGTCGGTATGCTGGCCGAGCTTGGGCGCGAGCGAGCGGATCGATCCGGGCGTCTCGGAGAGCTTGACCGAAATTCCGACCTGCTTGACCTTCTCGCCGCTCGGCGCTTCGACCTCGACGATCATGTTGCGCGCACGGATTTGCGGGTCGTGCTCGAGTTCGTCGAGCGTCAGCATCCGGCCCACGCAGATATCGTTTTTGGTCAGCACCTCCCACCACTCGTCGCGCGTTTTGGTTTTGAAGATCTCGGCGAAGCGCGCCTTGATCTCGTCGAAGCGGGCGCTGTTGTACTCGTCCTGGATAAATTCCTCGGTGCCGAGCGCGCGGCACAAATTGGCGTAGAACCACGGCTCGACCGATCCGATCGTGATGTATTTCTCGTCCTTGGTCAGGTAGAGGTTGTAATATGGCGCCGAGCCGTCGAGCGTGGTGGCGCCGCGCCGCGGAATCCATCCCTTGCCGAAATGATTGGAGAGCGCCTGCGCGATCAGCAGCATCGTGCCGTCCAGCATCGCGATATCCACGTATTGTCCGCGGCCGGTCTGATGGCGCGCGAGCAGCGCCGCGAGCACGCCGATCGCCGCGTGCAATCCGCCGCCCGCGTAGTCGGCGAGCAGGTTCTGCGGAATCGTCGGCGGCTGGTCCTTGCGCCCGATCATCGAGAGCGCGCCCGACTGCGCGATATAGTTGAGGTCGTGACCGACGAAGTCGCGATACGGTCCGGTCTGGCCGAAGCCGGTCACCGCGCAATAGACCAGCCGCGGATTGCGCGCCGAGAGCATCGAGAAGTCGATCCCCAGCCGCTTGGCGACGCCGGGGCGGAACTCCTCGACCACCACGTCGGCGCGCTGCGCCAGGCGCAGGAAGACCTCGCGCCCCGCCCCGCTCTTGAGATTGAGCCCGATCGATTTCTTGTTCCGCCCAAGCGCGTTGTGCACGCCCAATCCGGTTGCCGGGCGCTGCGTCTTGCCCGAGGCCGCGGCCTGCTCGGCGCGCCGTCCCGTCGGCGCCCCCGGTTCCTCGACCTTGATGATGTCCGCGCCAAGGTCGCCGAGGATCATCGTGCAATGCGGGCCGGGTGCGAGCTTGGTGAGGTCGATAACCTTGATACCGCTGAGCGGTGCGATTGAAGCCATCGGCTTGCAGTGTCTCCTTCGCTAACGGCGCATCCGCGTCAAAGACGCGCGCGATTGCCCTGCTGATGATGTACTTTCTTTAAAGCGTCGCGTCCACGCGCGCAAACTCTCCGCGCCCCGGCCCAATCGTGTCGCGGCGCCGCGCCCTGCGGCTTAGACCACTGCCGCGCGCAACCGCGAGAGCCGCTCGTTGAGCGCGCGCAGCCCGTCGACCATGTGCACGCCGTACCAGTGCAGGTCGCGCCCGCTTATCAGCAGCACCCGGCGGCCCAGCGCCGGCGGCAGCATCGCTTTCATTTCTTCGAGGTCGCCCTGGTCGAACTCGTAAGGCTCGTCGGGCAGCAGCACGATATCCGGGCGATGCTCGACGGCATCCTCGACCGTGGTGCGCGGATAGCGCTCGCCCGCGGCGGCATAGACGTTGTTGAAGCCCATCATGCGCAGCACGTCATGGGCGTAAGTGTCGGCGTTGAAGGTCATCCAGGGCTTTTTCCAAATCGGGCAGAACACGCGCAGCCGAAGCTTGCTCCACACGCCGAGCCCGGCCTCGATTCCGCTGACCGCGAGCGTTATCTCGCGCGCGAGCGTGGCCGCCTGCGGCTCGCGGTCGAGCGCACGGCCCATGCGTAAGATCGATTCGACCGCGCCCGGCACCGTGCGCGGGTAGGTGGTGAGCACCGCGACTCCCTGCTCGCGCAGACGCTCGATATCCTCGCGGCGGTTTTCCTCCGCGTTGGCGATCACCAGGTCGGGTTTGAGCTTCGCGATCTCGCGCAGGTTGGGGTTCTTGGTGCCGCCTATTTTGGGAATGGTCGCGAGCGCCTCGGCCGGCTCGACGCAAAAGCGCGTCGCCGCAACCAGCATCTCACCCGCGCCGAGCGCGAACAGCGTCTGGGTCCAGCTCGGCACCAGCGAGACGACACGCTTGGGCGGGTGTTCGAGCTCGACCCGCAGACCAATATCGTCGGTGAATTGAAGCCACGAGGCCATCCGTCCCCGCTCCTACCTGCCGCTCTTTTGCCGCACCAGTTGATCGAGCGCATGGCGGTCGGAATCGGTTAGGCGCTCGCTCGTGCCGTCGCCGTTAAATGCCTGTCCCGGCCCAGGCTCAGTGCCCATCGCGGAACCCGGTAAAGTCGTGGCGGAGCGGTGAGTGAGGAAATGCATCGCACGGGGCGCCAGCACGCGCCGGGTGATGAAGCCGGCGGCGAGCACGAGCAATGCCACAATCAGGATCAGGCTGGGACGCTTACGCTTGGCGCGTGAGCGCCGCCGCCGCCGTTTTGCCATCGAGAAAAAACCCCGCGCGAGCTATCAGACACCCCGCCTCAGTCACCATCCGCCACCTCGAATCCGCCGCCGCGCGCCGGATAACGCATCTTCACAGAAATGCGTCTGGGAATCCTACCGCACCACGATCTTTTCACCAACCTCTTGTAAGGCCTGTTTCAGGGATCTCTTGAAGGACCCGTGTCCATCCCAGCTCAGTTCTTCGGTTTGCTTCACTAACCTCTTAAAAGGCCCGTTTACGAATCTCTTGAAAGGCCCGTTGACGTCACAACTTAGCTCTCCGGTTTGGAAGCCAACGCGCGCGAACGAAACGCGGCGGGCGGCTCCTTCACGAGCCGCCCGCCGTGTTTCATTGATCTCTTGAAGGCCCGTTGGCGATCCGGCTCAGCTCTCCGGTTTGCCAACCCGTTGACGTCCCGTTCAACTGGCCGGCTTGATCACCGTGTACATCGTCGCATTGCCACGCTGCACCAGGAGCAGGGCCGAGTTCTTATCCTTCTTGGCCTGCTTGGCCGCCGACAGGAAATCGTCCACCGTATTGACCTTCGCGTGGTTGACCTCGAGCACGACGTCGCCCTGCTGGATTCCCGCGTCCGCCGCCGGACTGTCGGGCTGCACGCCGCGAACCACCACGCCCTTGGTGTTGTTGAGGCTCAGCTGGTTGGCGACCTCGGGCGTGATCGACTGCACCTGGAGACCCCAGTTGGAGCCCGGCTCCTCGCTCTTGGCGCTGGCGAGCTGCTCTTCCTTGAGTTCGGCGACTTTGACCGGGATCGTGAGATGCTTGCCGTTACGGATCACTTCGACCGGCACGGTATCGCCGATCGGCGTCTGCGCCACGAGTTCGGGGAGCTGATGCTCGTCCTGCACGGGCAGGCCATTGAACTTGACGATGATGTCGCCGCGCAGGATGCCCGATTTGAGCGCCGGGCCCTCTTTCTCGACGTTGGCTACCAGCGCGCCCTCGGGCGTGGGCAGGTTGAAGGACTGGGCGAGGTCAGGCGTGACCTCCTGAATTTCGACTCCCAGCCATCCGCGCACAACCTTGCCATGGTCCTTGAGTTGCTCCATCACCTGCTTGGCGATGTCGATCGGAATGGCGAAGCCAATCCCGGCGTTGCTGCCGGTGCTGCTGTAGATGGCGGTGTTGATACCGATCACCTGGCCCTTGGCATTGAACAGCGGACCGCCCGAGTTACCCGGGTTGATAGACGCGTCGGTCTGGATGAAGTCGTCGTAGTTGCCGCCGAGCGCGCGCCCCTTGGCGCTGATGATCCCGGCTGTGACCGTCGAGGAGAAGCCGAACGGGCTGCCGATCGCGACTACCCAGTCGCCCACCTCTGCCGAGTTGGAATCGCCGAGCGGCGCCACCGGCAACGGCTCCTTGGTGTCGATTTTGATCAGCGCGAGATCGGTCTTGGGATCCTTACCGACGACCTTGGCGGTAAATTCGCGCTTGTCGAGCAGCCGGACGTGAATCTCATCGGCGTGTCCGGCGACGTGATTATTGGTCAGAATATAGCCGTCAGGCGATACGATCACGCCCGAGCCGAGCCCGTGCTGCTTGTACTCGTGGGGAATCTGACCGAAGAAGCGGCGGAACTGGTCGAAGGGGTTTTGCTGCTGACCAAACGGCCCGCCGGGTCCCTGGTCGCCAGGTCCTTCAGGTCCATTTGGTCCGGCGCCCGGTCCTCCCGGTCCCTCCGGTCCTTCCGGTCCGTCGGGCGAATCACCCGGGCCTCCCTGATCACCTAACGCTGCGCCGGGCTTGACGTCCTGGACCACGCTGACATTGACCACCGACGCCACGACTCGCTTGACCAAGGGCGCGAAGGAAGGTATCTGAGCGGTGCCGGCCTCGTTGGGTTCGGGCTGATTGGCCGGCGCGGGCTGTGAATTTGTCTCCGCTTGGGCGGTTCGTTCGGCGGGTGCGGCCGATTGGGACTTACCCTGAGCCTGCGGTGAGGTGGAACTCCAGAACGGGAAAGCCCCGGCGCGCGCAAACGCGATTAAGATACCCAGGAACACGCCGCAGGAAACCGCGGCGATCTTCTTAAACATTCACTCTCCTCCTGGAGATGGCAAAGTTCGTGTCAGCCTGCTTGTGCACAGCAATATCTACAGGTTTAAGACGATAGCGGATGGCTTAAATTCAGACGACGCGCGCCGCGAGCCGGTTTTTTGCCGGGAATGCCATTTCGCGTCCCACTCGAACCGGCCGCTGATCCGATCATCCAGTAAATCAGAAAAGCCTCGTTAAGCAAACGCCCGCAGCCCTCGCCTGCGCTTTCAATTGACTGGGCAGTTGCCGGGTCGCCCCGGCGAGCCTCCGACCCGGCAATCTCCTGTGCAGCGCCGCGGGACAACCGTCATTGGGAGCAAGCGGATTGCGCGCGCAGGCGGATTGCGCCGGCATCGTCCGCGGCTCTACCATATTCGTGTGCCGTGCGTGATTTGTACCGTCGGAGTTTTCGGATTTGTCGGACTTTTCGGCGCCGGCCTCCTCACCTGGACCCTCCTTGAGTACGCGATCCACGGCTGGATGGGCCATCGGTTCGCGACCTTCGTGACTCCGATCCACCACGTTCACCATCGCGACCCGCGCGCGGTCTTCGCGCTTGGCGCCTGGCTGCCGGCGTTGCTACCCCTACTCGTCGGCGCCGCCCTTGGAGCGCGCGGATGGACGACCTTCTATGGCGGCATCCTGGCCGGGTTCGCGGTCTATGAAGTGCTGCACTACCGGATCCACTTTCGCGTGCCGCTCTGCCGCGCCGAGGCCGGGATGCGCACGCGCCATCTGATCCATCACTACTACGCGCCGACACTGTGTTACGGGGTCACCACGGCGCTGTGGGATCGCGTCTTCAGGACCGCTCCGAGCGACGCCGACGCCGCTATGCTAGCGGCTCGCGTGGCCTCGATCGCGCCGCTTAAGGGCCGCTCGAACGTGAGCGCTCCGGGCGCCGTGATGCGCCGGCTCATAGCCACAATCGCGATTCGCTAGCTCATCGTAATTGTGTAATTGCGCGCTGGCTCGGCTGCCGGCGCGCGATCGCCGCCGCGACGATGGGCGCTCGATTGTGCCAGCGCCAAAATATTGTCGCTCGCCGATTTGTTTGAGGCCAGTTTCTCGTCACTAGCCAGTCCGTTTCCGTCTTCACCGCGCGAATCCGACCTTATTTCAACTCATTTCGCGGGGCACGCAACGTGCTCACAAGCGCAGGGGCTTTTACTAGGAGCCCTCAATAGTAAGCCGATTCCGGCGCGGCCGCGCGCGATCGCAGATGAATATTCATCGCGCACGGCACCCGGGCCCGGCGGCAACGAGCAGGGAGCTACCTATGCGACAAGTTTTAACTCGAGCCGCGGTCCCAGTTTTATCTCGGGCCGCGGTGAAGGAAAGCGAACGCTTACCGAGGCGCATCATGCGGGCGCGCGCGATACGGTCGCACATCAGCATGTCCGTGGCGGGTGCGGCGATGCTGATCGCGCTTCAGCTCGGATGGGCCGCGGCCGCGCGCGCGCAGGCCAATATAACGTTGAGCAACGCCGGCGTAACCGGCGCGCTCGCCACCAATACTAACTGGTCGATCGCCAAAAACGGCGGCTTCGCCAGCGGCACCGCAAGCTGGACGGTCGGGGTGACCAAGGTCTCCGTGAGCGACCAGATAATCCAGGTCGACGGGCAGTTCACTATAACCAATACCGGGACCGGGCCGGCCCCGCTCGGTAACATCATAATCAATTTGCAGCGCCCGTGCGGCACGGTATGGGTCTCGGCCGCGATTGACGTGGCCGACGCGACCTTCGGCCAGGCGGCAACCTACGGCAATTTCATTTCCACGGCGTCGGCCGAAAAAATCGCCCGCAACCAGCCGAGTTCGTCGTGCCACGGACCGGGCAACTATGTGGTCACCACCACCGTGGACGGGCACGCCGTCACCGAAGGCACGTTTTTCACCACCGGTGGCTCGGGCACGGTCGATTTCATAAGTGCGTCCGACAACTCAGTCTTCTCGCTGGTGCCGGAGTTCAGTCTGGCCGCCGGAACCTCCAAGCGGCTGTTCTATACTGCGACCTTCGACAACACGATCCTGGGAATCGCGCCGGGAACCGAACTCCGGCCCGAGGTAATCGTCAGCGTGGCCGGCGCTCATGAAACCGACTTGAACGTGTCACGGCTGGTCGACGTCGATGACGACGACGGGCCGGCCGGAGAAGGCGTCGCGCTCGACGGAGACGACACCGGATGGTCACAGAGCGCCGCGACGCGACAGCCATTTGTGCCTAGGCTCGCGCAATGCAACCAGACCATCGAGCTCAGCGACGCCCAAAGTAGTGTCAATCCGGCGTTGACCGGAACCGCCGCGCTCACCAGCTTCACCAGCTTCAACGGTACCGGGATGCTGTCGATTGACGGCTCGTCGATGAGCGACGGTAGTACCAACACGCAAGACGTAAGCGCGGTCGCCACTGGCGGCGTCAGCGGCGGTACGATTACCAACTGCGCCGGTATCACCGGCCCCGACACCACCATCACGCTCGTGGTGGGCAACTTCAGCAAGGTGTTCAGCGTATGCACCGGTGTCGACGATACCGCCTGCGATCAAGAGGACATACCCGCCAATGCGGGCCCGGCGACGCCCACCCCGATCTCGGACGCCGGTCGTGACGCCCACGCCGGCCGTCGTGACTCCAACGCCGGTCGTCACACCCACGCCGGGCGTCACTCCGACGCCAGTGGTCACGCCCACGCCGGTAGTAACACCCACGCCGGTAGTAACGCCGACTCCAGTCGTGACACCTACGCCGGTCGTTACTCCGAAGCCGACGGCGACTCCGACGCCGACGGCGACTCCAACGCCGGTCGTACCGCCCTTCGACAAGGGTGAATTCTGCACCTATAGCGAAGCGCACTGGTCGCATACCTGCGGCGAAAGCAGCTCCGCGAACAGCCTCAAGCAGGTAGGGGATGACACCTGCAACGGCGAGGGCAATCAGGCCCACAACGTGCTGACCGAGAACTTCGACACCGTCTACGGCACCGGTGGAGTGCACGTCGGCCTGACCTGCGCCAGTGATCGGTTCGGGATGACCTTCACCTCGCCGGCCGCGATCCAGAACTACTTGCCCGCGGGCGGCAAAGCCGGAGTGCTTGATGCGTGCCTCAACAACCCGTCAACCTCGCACTCGGGCAACCTCGGCGGCGAAGTCCTGGCGCTGGAACTCAACGTCGACTTCAGCGCGGCCGGTTTCACCGAAGGCCCGGGTGGTCCATTCGGCAGCCTGAATCTGTGCGGCAGCGGGACCTCGCTCGACGGCATGTCGATCTCCGAGATTCTCGCGGCCGCCAACAAGGCGTTGGGCAATGGCAGGATGCCGACGGGGTTCGATCCGAACTCGTTGCGCAAGCTGATCCATCAGCTCAACCTCTCGTTTGACGATTGCCATCCGCACGGTTTCGCCCAGCTGCACCTGACCGGCGGAGCCTGTCCGTAAAGCGGTTATCCGCGACGAACGAAAGGGCCGGTCCCTGCGGACCGGCCCTTTTTCATTTTCGTTCTTTCGTTTTAGTTCTTTCGTTCTTTTGTTCCTCTCGCTCGATCGATCAGCCGTCAGCGATCGGCGCTCACTTCGCCACTACCGAGATCTGACTACGGCGTGCAGAGCAAAGTCCGCGCACAGTACGCGGCGGTGATCTTCCACACGGTCAACGAAAATGCCTTGCGCACCCGGTTTCCCGAAGCATCGATCACTCGTATCGTTGGATACCAGGTGCCCTGCGTGGTCGCGATTCCCGTAATCACGCCGGCGGCGTGACCGATCCTGAGGCCAGGGGGGAGATGACCCTGGACCACCGCAATCGTGTAGGGAGCGCGGCCACCGCTGATGTCAAGCGAGACGTCATAGAGCACCGTGGTGTGAGCGTTGGGCAAAGTCTCGAAGACGCCAATCCTTAGCGGCGATGGAGTCGGCGTCGGAGTGGGAATCGGGGTGGGAGCCGGAGTGGGTGTCGCGCTCGGCTTGGGTGTCGGCGTCGCCATAGCGGTGGGCGTCGCGGTCGCGGTCGGAGTCGATGTCGCGGCCGGCGCGCCAGGCGTTATCGAGCCCCACCACGTACCCCACATATTGCTTTGACCGGCGTACTCCTGGATCGTCCACATCGAGGTGTCGTCGACCGGATCGACCACGGTAGCGGTGAAATCGCCCCATCGATTCTCGCCGGTGCCGAAGTCCTTGAAGTAGGACGCCTCACCCGCCTTCAGCATCACCTCGCTTTCCATCGTATTCGGAGGATCGCTCGCCAGGCGCATCGAATAGGCTCCGCTCGGATATATCCCGGTCCCGAAGTGTGTATAGCCGAGCATCACGTCGCCGTACTGATTAACGGCCAGCGTCGGGAAGGCGTAAAAGTTGGCGCCAGTGGGATCGTCGATGCGTCCGAACTGCTGCACCTGGCCAAGCGCCGAGGCGCTCATGTTGATCTGCCACCATTGCGCGGCTGTGCGAGTCGGAGTTCCAGTGGCCGGAAGGTAGACGGTATGCGAGGCCCACAGCGAGCCGTTGCGGTACACGCAGCTCTGGATGCGCCCGTCCTCGGTGTCGATGTTCTCGCTGGAGCCGAGTTGCGGGGCGAAATTAATGACCGGTGAAAACTCTTGCCAGGCCGACGGCCCGGTGGGATAGGCTACGCCGCTCGTCAACACTTCGGACCCGACCGGGCCCGTTATGGTGTCGATCCGCAGCTTGCCGGACCCCGAGCTGCTCTGCTCCAGCAGGTACATGGTCGAAAGATTGGGGTCCATCGTGGTGGCTGGAACCTGGGTAAAGCCATTGGCCGGTGTGAGCACCGTATATTTGCCCGTGCCGCCCGCGTAAAGGTCCGCCTTGTCGAAAGCCCAAATCATCGAGTTCACGAAATTGTTGCCCGCAACGGTGAAGATGTTGGCCTGCACGACGATCCAGTTCTTGTTGAAGCCGAGAGTCGGATAGTCGACCCAATTGACTGACGAACCAAGATTTATTTTGTAGATGTTCCAACCGGCGGTGGGATCGCTCGTCTGCGACACACCGATCAGGACGGCCCCGTTTGAGGACTTCTCCCCGGCGGCGGATGAGAATATCCAGCGTTGCGCATACGGGTCGTAAAGGACATGGGCGTCGAATGACTCGGTCACACCCAGAGACGACCAGAAGGTCCAGTTGGTGATTGCGCTCAGAACGTTGCCCGACCTGTCCTGGATCACGACCTGGCTGTTGAGCGCTTCCATCAGATGATGTGGTCCGATCGCTCCCTCGGCATCGGGCGGAATCACGGTGCCGTTGTCGGCCACCGCCGCGAAGCTATTGACCGGCGGGAGCGATTGGAGGGTCGAAACCGCAGGCCCCTGCATCTCGCTCTCGGGTGCCGCAACGGTTGCCTCATTCTCTGAGGTGCTTTCGATTCGCGGGGCGACCGGGCGAAGAATTGTACGATGCTCATTGAGCGGCATCGGGCCAAGCGCTTCTTCACGGGCTAGCGCCTTGAAGTTGAACGAAGCGTGCTGCGCGGCCTTGGCCGCCGTGCCGGTTATCGCGACCGGGGCCGCTCCGGCGAATGTCTGGATCCCGACGACGCTTACCAGCGCGATCGCCGTCGAGAGAATGAGTTGCCGAATTCGCTGCGTGGTCGATATCACTTTCGCTAGCCTCCAAAGCCCGCCCTGGTTGGAGCGGGCTTTCTCGTTTCGAGGCTATAAGGAGCAATGACAAGACCACGCGGGCCATTTTTATCTCTGACACACCATCATTGTTGGAATTCGAAGCAGACCGACGCCCACGACGAGACATCGAAGCGCATAAAAGCGCGCATGCTTCGATTTGAACCGAAATGTATGAGCGAGTACGGGTTATCCTGCCGCGGCCCTCACCCCAGCGTGTCTCACACGAGAACACCCATCGCTGGCGCCTGATCCTTCCAGGCTGTATCTAGTCCGAGACAGAAATCGTGGCCGCGGCAGTCAAAGTCGTCGAACTCGAAGTGGCGATGTGGATGACACCGGGCTGCGCGGATTTGAGACTACGGCGAATTTGAGACTAGGGAATGATGGATATTTGAAAGGCCCGGCTTACCGATTCGTGGCTCCGATCAGTGACGTAGATCGTGAACTTCGAGGTACCCGCGGTCCCCGGCGTCCCGCTAATCTCGCCGCTGAAGGTATTGAGCGCGAGTCCGCGTGGCAGTGCGCCCGCGCTGACGTAAACGAGATAGGGCGGCGTCCCGCCGCTCAGCCCCAGCGAGGCGTGATAGAAGATGCCGACACTGCCATCCGGGAGCGTGGTGGCGGCGACCGTCAGCGTCGGTGTGGGGGTCGGAGACGGCGACGGTGATGGCGTCGCGGTCGGCGAAGGTGTCGGAGTCGCAGTCGGCGTTGGGGTTGATGTCGGTGTCGGTGATGGCGTGGGTGACGGCGTTGGGCTTGGCGTGGCGTTGGGCTTGGCGATGGCGTTGGGCTTGGCGAAGGCGTTGGGCTTGGCGAAGGCGTTGGGCTTGGCGAAGGCGTTGGGCTTGGCGAAGGCGTTGGGCGTGGGCGTTGGGCGTTGGCGTGGGCGTCGGAGTCACAGTCGGAGTCGGAGTTGGCGACGGTGATGGCTTGGGAGTCGCGGTGGGCGTCGCCGTCGGCGTGGGAGACGGCGTCGGCGTCGCGCCTCCGATGGAGACTTCGCCCCACCAGGTGCCCCAATCGTTGTTGGTAGCCGCGTACTCCTGGAGCGTCCATAAGCTGAGATCGTCGAGCGGATCGACGACCGTGCTGCTGAAATCGCCCCATCGATTATCCCCGGTGCCAAAGTCCTTGAAGTAAGGCGCCTGGCCCGCCTTGAGCACGGTGGCAGCGCGCAATGTACTGGGCGCGTCAGTACCCATCCGCATCGAAACGCTGGCGCTCGCGTACTGCGCCGCGGAAAATTGCGAGTACCCGACCATCGCATCGTTTTCCGAATTGACGCCGATCGACGGATAGGCGAAGAACTGTGTCGCTGTCGGGTCGTCGATTCGCCCGCGTTGCTGGATTCCGCCCAGGTCGCCCGCCGTGGTGTCGATCTGCCACCACTGCACCGAGCATCGATTGGGCGTGCCGCTGGCTGGCAGGAAAATGGTCTGCGCCGTCCACAGCGAGCCGTTGCGATAGACCGTCCAATCCAGCCGGTCGTCGTCCATGTCGATGTCTTCGGTCGATCCCAGCTGCGGCGCGAAGTTCAGCGTCGGCTCGACCGCCTGCCACGGCTGCGGTGAAGTCGGCAAGGCGACGCCCGTGGTGAGAACCTCGGAACCGACCGCGCCGGTGATCGTACTCATCCGCAGCAGGCCGTTGGCCGAGCTCCACGACTCCAAAAGATAGAGCGTCGCGAGATTGGGGTCATAGGTTAGCGCCGGATTCATCGAGAAGCCGCCGGTATCGTCCTGCAGTAATGTAAACAGCCCGGAACCACCCGCGTAGAGGTTCGCCTTGTCGAAAGCATAGATGTTCTCATATTCGAAGAAGGTGCCCTGGATAGTGAATAGGTTGATTCCGACCACGATCCAATTCTTGTTGAACCCAACGATGGGAAAGTCGCCCCATAGCTGGCCCGTGGAATCGACCGGCACGCGGTAGAGATTCCAGCCCGCGGTCGGGTTGCTGTTCTGCGAAACGCCAATCAGGACCGCCGAGCCTGAAGTCTGAGGGTCACCCGCAGTGATGATAATCCATCGCTGACCATACGGATCGTAGATGACTCGCGGATCGGTGATGGAGCCGACGCCCAGGCTGGACCAGAAACTGAGCGTGCTAACGGTGCTTATCGGAGTTCCCGCGCGAGTCTGAATTTCGATCTGGCTATTGAGCGCCAGCACCAGGTGGTCCGGTCCCACGGCGCCGTCGGCGTCGGGCGGAATCACCGTGTTGTTGTCGCCGAGTCCCGCAAACCCGTTGAGCGTTTCTGCCGCCAGGTTTCGGACCGGGGTGAGTATCGCCGGTTTTTTTCCCTGCACTCGAGACACGTCAACGAGGGCCCGGCTCGCGACAAAGGGATTGGCTTGCGGGCGCACGCCGCGATGGCGGCCCGCCGGCATAAAGATACCGCGCGCTTCGTCACGGGCGAGCGCGCTGAAGTTTATCGTTGCGTGCGCGACGGCATGGTCTGCGTGTCCCGCGATTCGCCGGGAAAATGCGGTCTCGCGTGAAAACGTGGTTGCGCGCGAAGACGCGCTCTCGCCTGCGACAGTGGATTCGACGCCTGCCGAACGCGCGGTTGAGACGGTGGACCCAGGTTGCTCGCGACCGGCCTGCTGTGCGTCGGGCGCCTCGGCCGCCGGACTCGCCGCGGCCCGTGGCCGGGCGACAACGAGAGCCGTCCATCCCGCTAACAGCACCACCGTCAGCCGCGCAGCGGTCGCCGACCGCTTGCGGATGGGGTTTAACAAACGCCGCCCGCCCCCTTTTGGCTCTCGTTGCCGCCTTGGCTAAACAGGGTCGGAGTTCTTCGATCGGCCGTATTCCCCCTTGCGGTCCGTGCGGCCCAGGCCAAGCGAAACCAAACGGTTCCGACTTCCCCCCGCCACCTCACGGTGAGGCCGCACGCGGCCTCCGGCGCCTATCGAAGAATCCTTCCGCAGGCGCTATGGAGCAAAAGGCGAGCCGCTGAATATACTCAATGAAAACAACAGTTTCACCGAATCAACCGCCAAGAAAATGGCGGTCGGACCAGTGGCGGCGCGGCGTTATCGGCAGCGCTTCGCCACCTGGTTTTCAAATCCCGCGATGACCTTGAAACTGCTTCTCGACGGCTGAGCCTCAGATGCGATTTCGATTGAGCAGGCCGCGCGCGATCACCAGCGCCTGAATTTCGCTGGTCCCCTCTCCGATGATCATCAGCGGCGCGTCGCGATAGAAGCGCTCGACCGGAAACTCGGCCGTGTAGCCGTAGCCGCCCAGCACGCGCATCGCGTCCAGCGTGATCTTCACGCACGCCTCCGAGGCGAACAGCTTGGCCATCCCCGCCTCGACGTCGCAGCGCTCGCCGGCGTCCTTCTTCTCCGCCGCGCTCTGCACCATCAGGCGCGCCGCCTCGACTCGCGTCCCCATGTCGGCCAGCAGCAGCTGCACCGCCTGATGCTCGCAGATCGGCTTGCCGAAGGTGGTGCGCTGCTGGGCGTAGCGGATCGCGTTCTCGAACGCCGCCTGCCCGACCCCGACCGCGCGCGCCGCGACGTTGATCCGGCCGACTTCGAGCGCGCTCATCACCTGCTTGAAGCCCTGCCCCTCCTGGCCGCCGATAAGATTGCCGGCCGGAACCTCGAGCTCCTCGAACAACACCTCGCAGGTATCGACTCCCTTGTAGCCGAGCTTCTTGATGTTGCGGCTGACGGTCGGCCCGCGCTCGTTCTTTTCGACCGCGAACATGCTGATTCCGGCGTAGGCCGGCTTGGCCTTGGGATCGGTCTTGGCCGCGACGGCCAGCATCGTGCCGTGGCGGGCGTTGGTGATGAACATCTTGCTGCCCTTGAGCACGTAGTTGTCGCCGTGGCGGACCGCGCTGGTGCGGATCGATTGCACGTCGCTGCCGGCGTGCGGCTCGGTCAGCGCCAGGCCGCCGCGTTTCTCGCCGGCCGCCATCGCGGGCAAAAAGCGCTTGCGCTGCTCGTCGGTGCCGTGATGCGTGATGATGTAGGCCATGATGAGGTGGCTGTTGATCACGCCCGCCAGGCTCATCCAGCCGCGCGACAGCTCCGCCATCAAGCGCGCGTAGCTGGCGAAGCTCAAGCCCAAGCCGCCATGCTCGACCGGGATGGTTGCGCCGAAAAGCCCCAGTTCGCGCATCGTCGCAACCAGCGCATGCGGGTATTCGTCGGCATGCTCCAGCTCGGAGGCGACGGGAATAACGTCGCGGTCGACGAAGCGGCGCACCGCGTCGATTACGTCGTGGTCAAGCGTATCTGCCATCTCGCAGTTCCTTTCAGCCAGTAAGAGAAATGGAAATTTGATGGGCGCCGGGCGCCTATGCGGCGAGATTAACAGAACAAATCGACGGGCCGCCAACGGCGTTTACGGAGCGCCGCAGGCCGCTTCCGCGAAAAAGAAATCGGGTGCGCCGCGCTGAGCGCGCGCGTTCAAGCGTCCAGCGGACTAATCAGCGTGACTTCGCGTCAGCGTGACTTCGCGTCAGCGTGACTTCGCGGGCTGACTAGCGTGACTGCAATGACTTCAAACGCACTCGTGACAAGTCACGAACGCGACGGAGGAGCTTCGTGAGGCGTCAGAAACTTGACCGGAGCGACGAAGATTTGGCGGCGAGCGCCGAAGGAAGCGTCGCCGCTGCGCTAACCACGGGATTCGAATCGGCCGCGGCGAGCAGATGCGCGCGCAGGATCAGGAGCGCAACAAATGCCGATAAAAGCAGGAGAAAAAGCATGATCGAATGGGGTTCGACATCGCTCTCGCGCAGCTGTTGCGCGACGGCGGATCTCGGCGATTGATCCTTGGCTGGTCTCATGAGGCCTTGTATGAGCAAATCGCATACCGTCCGCCAGCGGCTTTTTCTGAATTGCGCAATCCCTAGCTATCTTTTTCCTACAGACGCGCGGTCCTTGCCGCCCCCGACGCTGTCGTTGCATCCGCGCGTCATCCGCTTTTAGGAGCGCGGACATATCAGCGCGGCGACAATTGTGACCCAACATTTCTGGAAAGCGGGCACCTATACGTGTACTATACGTATATGGCTCCAAAGGCGCGAAGAAAGCTGACCATAACCGTCGAGGACGCCGTCTACCGCGGACTGCGCAAGATCGTCGGCCCGCGCAACATCAGCCGCTTCCTGAACGACCTTGCGCGGCCCCATGTTGTGCGCGAGCGGCTCGACGAGGGCTATCGCGCGATGGCCGGAGACGAAACTCGTGAGGCCGAAGCCGCCGAGTGGAGCGAGGAGTTGGTGGGAGACGTCGCGGATGAGCCGCGATGAGCATAGCGCCCCGCGGCGTGGCGAGGTTTGGTGGATAGCCTTCGATCGCACGACGGGCGGCGAAATCAGGAAGACGCGCCCGGCGGTCGTGGTCAGCAATGACAGCGCCAACCGCTATCTCAACCGCGTCCAGGTCGTTCCGCTCACCAGCAACGTGAAACGTCTCTATCCGGCCGAGGCGTACGTAAGGGTCAATGGGGTGCGCAACAAGGCGATGGCCGATCAGATAACCACCGCCAGCAAGCAGCGCCTGCGCGAAAAGGCCGGCACGATCGATCCCGCCGACCTGGCGGGCGTGGAACGCGCGCTCAAGACCCAACTCGGCCTGAACTGAAGCTTCCCTGCGTTCAAAGCGGCGTCGATGATGCGCGGGCGTTCGCGCGTTCACTGCTCTTGCAAGCGCGGCCGGCCTGTTGATAGACTAAGTGTCAGATTGACGCAAACTATGGAATCAAATATGTCGCTTGAAATGCAATCCTCGACCGGCGCTGACACCGCCGGCGCGCGGCTATATCGCAAGCTCGCCGCTCTTGGGCAGGACGGCTACGACCTGGCGGCCTGCGAGCGCTACGCCGCCCAGATCGACGAAATCAACCGGCTCAAGGCCGAGCGCGGCGCGGTCGTGCTCGCGCACAACTACCAGCGCCCCGAAATATTCGAGGTCGCCGACTTTATCGGCGACTCGCTGGAACTCGCGTACAAGGCGCGCGAGGTCCGCGACGCCGGAATCATCGTGTTCTGCGGTGTCCACTTCATGGCCGAGACCGCCAAGGTCTTCAACCCCGAGCGGATGGTGCTGCTGCCAGACCTGCGGGCCGGATGCTCGCTGGCGGATAGCGTCACCGCCGAAGCGCTGGCCGAGCGCAAGGCCGAGTTGCGCGAGATTTATCCCGACCTCAAAGTCGTCTCCTACGTCAACTGCACCGCCGACGTTAAGGCCGAGTCCGACGCCTGCTGCACGTCGGCCAACGCGCTCAAGGTGGTCGAGGCGATCGACTCCCGCCATGTGCTGTTCGTTCCCGATCAGAATCTCGCCAACTACGTGCAGAGCCAGACCAGCAAGAAGATCATCTCGTGGGACGGCAACTGCTACGTGCATCACCAGATAACCGCCGAGGAGGTCGACCGGGTCAAGCGCGCGATCCCCGGCATCAAGGTGCTGGCCCATCCCGAGTGCCGCACCGACGTGCTGCGGCTGGCCGACGCGGTGCTCTCGACCAGCGCGATGGTGCGTTATGCCGAGAGCAGCGACGCGGACAAGTTCCTGATCGTGACCGAGTGCGGGCTCTCGGACCGGTTGCTGATGGAGATTCCGAACAAGCACTTCTACAAGGCGTGCAAGCTCTGCCGCTACATGAAGATGATCACGCTGGGCGGCACGCTCGATTCGCTGCGCCACCTGCGCTTCGAGATCGAACTGCCCGAAGACGTGCGCGAAGGGGCGCGCCGCGCGCTGGAGCGGATGCTCGAATTGGGCGCGTAGGAGACGCGGCTGTTGTCATCCTGAACGAAGGTTGCCGAAGTGAAGGATCAACGCGAAGCGATTTTTATGTTTATCGCCACCCTGAGACATCGGCAGATCGATAACGGCGCGAAGAGAGATCCATCGCTTCGCGGAGATCCTTCGCTGACGCTCAGGATGACAAAAGGGAGCCTAATCGCTTAACTCCTCGAGCAGCGCCTTGGCGTCTTTGAGGTCGGCGGTGTCGAAACCCTCGGAAAACCAGCCGTAGATTTCCGCGAGCATCGCGCGCGCTTCGTCGCGGCGGCCCAGTCGCGCGAGCAGACGCGCAAGGCTCATCACGGCGCGCAGCTCCCACGACCTGGCTTCCTGCTCGCGGGCGATCGCGATCGCCTGCTCGAAGCAGGTTTGCGCCTGCGCCTCAAATGGGGCTCCGCGGGTCAGCAGCGCCTCGCCTCTCAGCCGGCACAACTCGGCCGCGCTCATGCGCGCTCCGGTTTGCTCGATGACGTTGAGCGCCTGCTCCGCCGCGCTCCGCGCTTGGTCCGCCAGGCCCGCTTTGAGATAAGACGAAGCCAGGCCCACGACGACGGCGGCGGCGCCCAGCGCGGATCCCGTCGCGCGGTACGACTCGATGCCGGCCAGCGTTTCCGCGATGCCCTCGTCGGTTCGTCCGAGCGCGGCTTGAGCGATACCGCGGTAAGTCGATCCGAGCGCGCTCCAATAGCGGAATCCGTGCTCCATCCCCACCCTGCGGGCCTCGTCCGCCAGTTGATGCGCGGCTTCGGGATCGCGGCGGCAAAGTTTGAGCATCGCTCCGTAACTGAGGGCAAAAGCCAGGCTCATCGGATGGCCGAGGTCTCGCGCGCGCCCCAACGCTTCGCCGCTCATCTCGAGCGCGGCGGCCGGATAGCCGAGCAGCCACAACGCCACCGACAAAAAAGAAAGCGAAGCGACCCGCGGGTCCTGGGGCATCCCTTTCAACGGCGAAGGATCGTGTATGGCCGCCGCCTGTTCCAGTCTTGCGCGAGCGGCGCGGAATTTTCCGCTGAAGAGCGACACGGCGCCGCTCGCGAAATTCGCATTCGCTATCATGCCCGAATCACGCGCACGCTCGGCAATTTCGATTAGCTCCATGCTGGTCTGGTCCGCGCGTCCGAGATCGCGCCGTACCTGATGGAAGGCCCAGGCGAACATCAATGCAGGGAAGTGGAGCACGGGGTCGCCGAGTGCGCCGCTCAGTTCCAGCGCGCGCCGCGCGGATTCTTCGACTTCGGGCGCCGCATAGCCCTTGTTCGCAACCAGCGATCCGACCAGGGCAAGCCGCAGCTCGACTTCCCGCCGCATCCGCTCCTGGCCCTCGGGCTCGCGCGCGAGCATTTCGAGCGCGGAATTAAACAGGCTTGCCGCCTCTTCATGAGCGGAGCGCCGTTCCGCCTGCTCGCCGGCGAGCCGCAGATAGTGGATCGCCTTGCCGGCGTTTCCACTGCGGCTGTAATGGCGAGCGAGATCCGGCAAATGATCGTCGAGCTGATCGGCAAACAGCGCCTCGATCGCCTGTGCCGTGCGCTCGTGGAGCGGCTTGCGGCGCTCGTTCAGCACCGAGCCATACGCCACCTCGTGCGTGAGCGCGTGCTTGAAGCTGTATTCCACGTCAGGCAGCGCCGGCTGCTCGTAGATGAACTCGCCGAGCTGCAAATCGCCGAGCATCCGCTCCAGTTCGTCATCCGGCTTGCCGGTGACCCGTCTGACCAGACCCAACGGAAACTCCTTGCCCATCACCGCCAGCGTCTGCAGCAGCTCTTTCTCGCCGGCGGGCAGACGGTCGATACGCGAGGCGAGAATCGCCTGGACCGTCGGAGGGATCCTCAGTTCGTCGAGCGCCTTGGTCAGCTTGAGCGTCCCGTTACGCACCAGGGCTCCCTCGTCGAACAGCACCTGCACGGTCTCTTCCATGTAGAACGGGTTACCCTCGGTCTTGTCGATAATCAGCCCGCGAAGCGGTTGCAGCGCGACGTCGTCGCCGAGCAAGGCCGTCAGCATTTCCCCGGCGCTCTCGCGCCCCAGCGGATCCAACCGAAGCTGCGCGTAATGGCTTTTGTTGCTCCAGTTGTGCCGGTACTGCGGCCGATAATTCACCAGCAACAGCACGCGCGCGTTGGCAATCGCATCGACCAGCAGGTCGAGCAGCGCCTGGGTCTCGTTGTCGATCCAGTGCAAGTCCTCGAACACGACGATCAGCGGCCGGTTTAGGCTCTCGCGCAGCAAAATCCGCTTGATCGCCTCCAGCGTCCGCCGCTGGCGCACTTGTCCATCCATCTGCGCCAGCGCGCCGGCCGTTTCTTCCACGCCCAGCAGCGCAAACAGGTACGGCAGGGAGTCTTCCAGCGCGCGGTCGAGCATCATCACCTTGCCGGCCATCTTCTCGCGCCGTTTGCGCGCATCGTCGTTGGGCTCAATCTCGAAGTAGTTGTTCAGCAACTCGATAACCGGAAGGTAGGCCGAGGCCTTGCCGTGCGAGACCGAGAATGTTTCCAGCGTCAGGCATCCGCTCTGCGAGGTCATCTTGAATTCGTAGAGGAGCCGCGACTTGCCCAGCCCGGCCTCGCCCATCGCCGCGACGACCTGCCCGTGGCCCTTCTTCACCAGTTCGAGCGCGTGGCGCATCGCGGCCATCTCGCGCTCGCGGCCGACGAATTTCGAAAGGCCGCGGCCGGCCGAGCGCTGCAGCCGCGTGCGCAGCGATCCAAGTCCGGTCACTTCGTAAACGTTGACCGGCTCGTTGACGCCCTTGATGCGTGACGGTCCGAGGGCGCGGAAGAAAAAGTAGCCGTCGCACAGCCGAAACGTCGCTTCGCTCGCGACCACGGTGCCGGGCTCGGCCAGGGTTTGCATCCGCGAGGCCAGGTTGGCCGTATGGCCGATAGGTGTGTACTCGACGTGCTGCTCGCCGGTCTGAATGGGGCGCACTACCACTTCGCCGGTGTTGAGTCCGATGCGAATCTGGATTGGCGCACGCCCCTCGGCGCGCAAATAGCCGGCGAGCTTTTTGATCTCCTGCTGCATCCGGAGCCCCGCCAGCAGTGCGCGCTGCGGATGGTCTTCGTGGGCCACGGGAGCGCCGAACAACGCGAAGATGCCGTCGCCGGTGGATTGCACGACGTAGCCGTCGTAGCGATGCGCAGCGTCGATCATCAGCTTCAACGCCGGATCGATCACGCGACGAGCGTCTTCGGGATCAAGGTCCTCCATGAGCTCGGTCGAGCCCTTGATATCGGCGAACAGCGCGGTGACGGTCTTGCGTTCGCCTTCGATCTCCGCAGCCGGTAAGCCTGCCGCGATCACGCTAATCGAGGCGGGGGCCTTGCCTGGGGCGGACTGAGCGGCCGGTGTAGGAGTGCCGGCGGCTCCTTGCAGGGGTGCGGCGCACTCTCCGCAAAATCGCGCCGCAGGCGAGTTGTCAAATCCGCACCGTGAGCAGCGCCGCCTGAACGGAGCAGCGCACTGCTCGCAGAACTTGAGCCCTTCCGGATTTTCCGCCCCGCAAGCTGAACAGTGCATATCCTCTGGTCACCCGGCTGACTATTCCCTATCTCGCCGGATGCCGACAAGCGTCCAGCAATATCCTGGCGTCCTATGGCCTTACTGTCTCACCCCGGTGCTTTCGATACATCTTGTCTCGCCACGCGAATATCGGGGCGAACGCTGAATTCGAGGTCACCGACGCGGTATACATCGGACGCATCGATGCGGGAAAAACGAAGAGCTCATCAGCAGGAGGGTTCACCAGCAGAAACATGCTCGCGGTGGTGAGATCGGCCCGGGTGAAAGCATCGCCGACTAAATACTCACGTCCATCGAGAGCATGTTTGAGTACCGTCAAAATCCGCTCGACCGTGACTTTGGCATGCTCCTCGGCATACTGGGTGTGTTGGTACTTCTGCGCAAAGTATTGTCCGCCTTGTTGCAATTCCGGCGCGCTCGATCGCAGAAAATGCCCAATGATGAGCATCCGCGCCTGAGGGCCCAGGACCCCGTCCATCAGCTCCTCCCACATCATCACCTGCGCCCGATCTTTCTCGGACTCCGGCATGAGCCGCGGTTGCGGGTGATGCTGCTCAAGCCAATTCAGGATCGCGGTCGAGTCGGGAATCACCGTGCCATCAACGAGCAACACCGGGACCTGGGCCTGCCCGGTCAGTTTCTTTACTGCTTCTTCGTCCACCCCGGGCTGGTAGTCCTGTTTTTCATATGGCACGCCTTTGAAGTTGAGCGCCCATCGAACGCGTTCCGCCCAGGGCGACGCATACATCTGAATCAACTTTGTAGTACTCAACTTTGTACTGCTCATTTTTGAATACCCCCGCTGGAACGTTTAGGACAATTGTTCGATAAGTACCTTCGCGTCAATCAAATCTTTCGTATCAAGACCTTCGCTGAACCATCCGTAGATCTGCGCGAGCATCTGCCGGGCTTGCTCCTTCTTGCCTTGCTGCTCCCACAACCGGCTCAAGCTCGTCACCGCTCTTAACTCGAACGACTTGGCTTCTTGTTGACGCGCAATCTCGATGGATTTACGGAAGCATTCTTCCGCTTCCATTTGGATGGCAGGCTCCGCTTCGACGCCGGAACGCCGGAGGACGAGTTCCCCCTTCAATCGATGGAGTGCCGCCTCGTTGTAGCGCTGGCCCGTTTTTTCCACTATCGCGATCGCCTCTGCCACAGCAGCCAGTCCTTCCTCGAAGCGTCCCGCTGTTGCGTATGCCTCCGCCAGGAAACAAAGAAACCACGGTCGGAACAGGCTGGCCCCTGATGCTAACTGGGCGTCCAAACCCTCGCGGATCATCGCAATTCCTTCCTCTGTTTGTCCCTGCTGGGCAAGTGCGTATCCTCGATACATAGTTGCCTGCGCCAGAAAACTCCCAAATCCTTGCTCCCTGCAGAGCGCGATCGCCGCCTCCGCTTGTTGCTGGTACGCAGGCCATTCCTTGCGAAGTTGAAGGATTGGAAGTGTGTGCAGCACCGTAAGTGCCAGGCTATACGCGTGAGACTGGTTGTGAGCCAGGGCGAATGTCTCCCCCATCCTCTTTGAAGACTGTTCTGGATGTCCGAGAAGCTCCAGGATCCACGCTGTCCTGCCGAGGCAAAACACTCCGGGATCCAGCCCATAGACAAATGTATGAACGTGATGTTTCTGAGGGTCGTACAAGCTGATCGCCCGTTCGAAGTGCTGCAAGGCAGGGATCAGCTTCCCGAAAAGGAACAGCGAATTTCCCTGCGCCAGATGAGCTTCCACCAGAAGACCAGAGTCTTGCACGCTCTCTGCCAGGCTCACGAGCTGCTGTGCTAGCTCAAAAGCCGACTGCAACTCTCCCCGTATGAGATGAAAGGATCGCAGACCAAACAACATTGGAAAGAGCCTTGCTTCCTCGCCTGATTGTCGGCCCAACTGGAGCGCTCGCTCGTAGACTGCCCCTACCTCTGGTGCCCCGTTCCCCTTCGTCGCTATCAGAACCGGACCAAGGATCGTCTGCAGGACCAACTCCCGCTGATCACGTTGCGGGCTATTCGGCAAGGTCTTCAACAATTCCAATGCAGTAGTGAGGTATTTGATCGCTTCCGTGTTTGCGGATCGTTCGATAGCTTGTTGCGCGGCAAGTTGCAGATATTCCAGTGCCTTCAGGCTGCTTCCGCTGCAACTGTAGTGATGAGCCAGCTCTCCGTAGTGGTCTTCTAACCGAGAATTAAAGAGAGCTTCAATCTGACCTGCCGTGCGTTCGTGCAATTCCTTGCGCCGTTCTCCGAGTAACGAACCGTATGCCACCTCTTGGGTGAGCGCATGTTTGAAGGTGTACGCAGATTCAGGAAAGGCAGGCTGCTCATAGATGAATTCGCTAAGTTGAAGGGCCGCAAGCATGCGTTCGAGTTCCTCGTCCGGCTTTCGTGTGACACCCCTTACCAGTCCGAGCGGGAATTCTTTGCCGATCACGGCGAGCGTCTGCAAGAACCCTTTCTCGTCCGCCGGCAGACGATCGATTCGCGAGGCCAGGATTCCCTTCACCGTGGGCGGGATGTGGATCTCGGATATTGAGCGGGTGACCTTGACCGCGCCATTGCGGACTAGCGCACCCTGATCGAACAGCGCCCGTATCATCTCCTCGATAAAAAATGGATTCCCCTCGGTTTTTTCGATGATCAGCCGCTTAAGCGGCCGCAGTTCCACCGCATCGCTCATCAATGCACTCAGCAACTCCTCGGCGCTCTCGCGCCCCAGCGGATCGAGCCGCAATTGAGTGTAGTACGTCTTACTGCCCCAGCTGTGTGAGTATTCGGGACGGTAATTCACGAGCATCAGGATCTTTGCGGTGCCGATCGATTCGACGAGCAGATTCAGCAGCGCCTGCGTCTGTTCATCGATCCAGTGCAGGTCCTCGAAGATCACGACCAGCAACTGGTTGAGGCTCTCGCGCAACAAAATCCGCTTGATGGCGTCCAGCGTGCGCCGACGCCGCAGGTCCGCGGCTATTTGCCCGAGCATCCCCCCTGGCTCCTCCACCCCGAGCAGGGCGAAGACGTAGGGCAAGGTATCTTCCAGCGTCCGGTCGAGCATCAGTACCTTGCCGCCGATCTTTTCGCGCCGCCGCCGTTCGTTGTCTTCAGGGATCAGAGCGAAGTAGTCTTTGAGCAGCTCGATAACCGGCAGATAGGCCGAGGCCTTGCCGTGCGAGACCGAAAAAGCTTCGAGCACCAGGCAACTGTCCTGCGCCACGGCTTTGAACTCGAAAAACAGCCTCGACTTGCCCAGCCCCGCCTCGCCCATCGCCGCTACCACCTGCCCGCGCGCGCCTTTAGTTCGCTCCAGCGCGCGCTTCATTTCCTCGATCTCGCGGTCCCGGCCGACGAATCGCGACAGCCCCCGCCGCGTCGACATCTGCAGCCGCGTGCGCAGCGGACCCAGCCCTACCAGCTCATAAACATTGACCAGCTCGCTCACGCCCTTGACCCGGGTTGGCCCCAACGTCTTGAACTCGAAGTATCCTTCGACCAGTTTCTGCGTATGCTCGCTCACCGCGATCGCCCCGGTCGGCGCGAGCGCCTGCATTCGCGCGGCCAGACTGGTCGAATGCCCGATCGGAGTGTACTCGGTGCGATGCTCGCCGGTCTGAACCGAGCGCACCACCATCTCGCCGGTGTTCAGCCCCACGCGAATCTCGATCGGCGCGCGCCCCTCCTCGCGCAGCTTGCTTGCGTACCGCTTGATGTCCTCCTGCATCTTGAGCGACGCGAGCAGCGCCCGCTGCGGATGGTCTTCGTGCGCGACCGGCGCTCCGAACAGCGCGAAGATGCCATCCCCGGTCGATTGCGCCACATAGCCCTCGTAGCGATGCACCGCGTCCATCATCAGCTTGAGCGCGGGATCGACCAGCCGGCGCGCCTCCTCCGGGTCGAGGTCCTCGATCAACTCCATCGAACCTTTGATATCGGCGAACAGGGCGGTGACCGTCTTGCGTTCGCCGTCGATCGCCATCGACGTTTCTGGCAGCTCCGCCGTGACGCGAATTTCGGGAGCGGGTGCTGTTACCGGCGGCGCCTTGGGTGAAACAGCTTGAGCATTGCCAGCCAGCGCGCCCCCGCATTCGCCGCAGAAGTCCTCGCCGGGATCGTTCGAAGCACTGCATTGTGGGCACCGGCGCGCAAGCGAAGAACCGCATTTCGCGCAGAATTTGCGCCCCTCCCGATTTTCTGCTCCGCACTTCGCGCAGCGCATTTTTCCATTTCCCGTCTTGTCAGCGCGGTGCACTATCTCGACAACCGCGCCGGAGAAACAAAGGTCTACTACGTGGGCACGCCAACGCCTACCCTACTCTCTCGGTGCTCGGCCGTTCGCCCTCCTGTCTCCCGTGGCGACGGCCGAGCGATCCGAAGGTCACTGTGCAGAGCAGAAAAACGGGGGGACGTTTGTCCCGCGGATCACTTCACGTCTATTTCCATGCGCATCCAGGGATGGATGCAGCATTCGAAGAGATGCTTGCCCTTCGAAAGACCGGTGATATCAAGGTGGCTACCCTGGAGGATTCGCGTCCTGGCCACCGCGATGTTTTTAAAGCCACCGGAGCACTCGGGAATGACGCTTGTTGCGCTGCCAGGATTGAGCTGCGGGATGAATCCGTTACCGAACTCCTTTACCTCGGTAAAGGTGTGCGGCTCACCGCCTTGGTCGACTATGGAAACGATGGTCCCCCGCTTGATCGTCAACTTGTCGGGTTCGAAGTCCCAGCCCGGATCGGGAGTTCCAGCCTCCGCCAATGCAAATAGCTCGGACAGTGTAGTAAATGCTCCGAGCGTGACGTTTTTGCAAAAGTCCGGGCCCACCGCCGCGTTGAACGTGACTGGATCACATTCGTCCAAGGCCACGATCTGGGCCAGACTAGGTGATTTATCTTGCGCACCCGCGTGCGTCGCGCCAGCGAACATCAAGCAGCCGACGAATAAACCCACTACCACGGTAATTTTCATCTTGATTCTTCCTCCTCGTCGATCAGATTAACGTTGGTTCCACGGCATTCCTCTGGCCAAAAAACCACGCGCAATTCGCAATTTTTAAGGCTCACCTCCTTTGTCGCGCGATTGTGAGTTTGTTGCGTTTTGTGCGAGTATCGCAGCCATCCGAGCGCGAAGTCCTGATCGAATTCGAACATTTCTCTTACAACTTGCGCCCCATCCGACCGCTCGGAGGAGCTAGCAGAGATGGCGGCAGAACATGCAGTCCGCTTCGGTCCCTATCGGCTCGACGCCTCCGAGGAGCAGGTCTGGCGGGGCCAACAGCTGGTGAAGCTCACGCCCAAGAGCTTCTCCGTTCTGCGCTACCTCGCGGAACGTCCAAAGCGCCTAGTCACCAAGGAGGAACTGTTCAGGGCACTGTGGCCGAATACGGCGGTTAGCGATGCGGCATTGACAAGATGCATTCGCGAGATTCGGGAGGCGCTCACCGACGATGCGCGCTCGCCCCATTACATCGAGACCGCGCACCGGCGTGGGTTTCGCTTCGTTGGGCCCCCGGCCGAGGTGCGCCAGCCGATCCCGCGAACGAAGACAAAGTATGCGAAGAGTGGAGGCGTTAACATCGCCTATCAGGTCGTCGGCGAGGGCCCGGTCGACCTGGTGATGGTGCCCGGGTGGACCTCGAACGTGGAGGGCTGGTGGGAGCTACCCGCCTCGGCGGCCTTCTATGAACGGCTGGCGACCTTCTGCCGCCTTATCATTTTCGACAAGCGGGGAACCGGCATGTCGGACCCCTTTCCCCTCGATCAACCGCCCACGCTCGAGCAGCGGATGGACGACGTGCGAGCGGTCATGGACGCAGCGGGCTTCGAACGGGCGGTATTGTTCGGATATTCCGAGGGTGGCCCGATGTCCCTCCTATTTGCCGCCACCTACCCGGAGCGGACGGTCGCGCTCGTTCTGCACGGGACGTTCGCCAAGCAGGAATGGCATGACACATTTGCGGCGAGGCTCGCCGAAACGCCCGAACAACTCGCGGCGCTGGTCGAGGAGCGATGGTCCGAGGGCTGGCCCGGCCTCGATGTATGGGCGCCGACCTTCGCGGACAACGAAGAGAACCGACAGGCGTTCGCCCGCTTCATGCGGCAAGCGGCGAGCCCCGCGACCGCCGCGGCGATCCTACGGATGTCGTGGGAGATCGACGTGCGGCCCATTTTGCCCGCGATCCGCGTGCCGACCTTGATTCTCCACCGCCGCGAAGAACGAGCGTTTGGCGTGGCGCATGCGCGATATCTCGCCGATCACATTCCTGAGGCGAAGTATGTCGAGATGCCCGGCGTGGATCACCTCCTGTACGCTGGCGACCACGAGGCGATAGCGGAGACGGTCGAGGAGTTCCTGACCGGTGCCCGACATGCCCGCAAGGCCGGCCTTCTCGCCACGGTGTTGCTCATCGACGTCGTGGATTCGGCGGGACGAGCCTCCGAGCCCGGCGACCGCGCCTGGCGAAGTCTCCTCGGGCGCTACCAGGAGTTGGTTCGAAGGGAAGTGAGCCGTTTTCGTGGACGCGAGGCGGCAGGTGATCGCTGCGCGGCGACGTTCGACGGCCCGATCCGAGCGCTTCGCTGTGCGCTGAGGCTGCGTGAGGCCCTTCGGGAGTCAAGACTTCCAAATCCGCATGAGTGTACACACCGGAGAATGCGAATTCCAAAACGATCGGCTGAGCGGCACTACGGTTCGCATCGCGGCCCAGATTCTCGCCAAAGCCGCGCCGGGTGAGATCTGGGTATCGGGTACCACGAAGGATTTGGTACCCGGCTCGAGAATCGAGTTTGAGGATCGAGGACTACACGTCTTAGGCGATATCCCACGACAATGGCCTTTGTTCATCGTGAAATCGACGGATGACGCGGCAACCCGTCGATCACGGTCTCTTCCTCCTTCTCGCTCACAGCTCTACCGGACCGCTCGGCGCGGATGAGTGCTCTGATGAATGCTCTTTGGTGGCCCGATTGGGCGCCGATATCACGCTGTCCGAAATAGCGATACCGCGACTCGTGAAATAGGCGCTTTCATCGTTTTGAGCGAAGGCCGGCATCGCGCCTATACTTGACAGTGGAAGCCATATCGACGCGGGCCGAATGTGGCCGAGGCCGCGATCAAAGACGCTCTCTGCGGAGCCAATAAACCGACCGACGGGAAGACACTATGTCGAACTCGGCTCAATCGTTGTCCGACGAACGGCTGGTTTCCGGAGTCCATCTGGTAGGCAGTATCCCGCTCGCCGATGCCGACCAGGTGTTTCGGCGGGTGACTGCGGATCTCGGCGACCGGTTAAGACGCATCCCCGATGGCGAGACCGGTCCGCGAGCGGACTGGATCATCTGGCAGTATCCCATCCTCAGTTCGCGGCCGGAGTTCGAGATCTGCCCGCCCGGGCCGGACCATTATCGGGCGCTACCGAGGCTGCGGCTTGGTGAAGGCGTCGCGGCCGCGGATATTGCCTTCGAGCGGCTCGGCTACGCGCAGACCGCGATCGCGTCTTACCGCCTGTTCGCGACGCTCAAGCGCGACGGGATCGTGCCGGTGCATTGCCGCTTTCAGGTATCGCTGCCCACTCCGCTTGCGCCGATCAGCGCGTTCGTTGCGAGCGACGCTCAAAGCGCCGTCGAGCCAATTTATGAAGCGCGCATGCTGGAAGAGGTGGCGCTGATCATACAGGCGATCCCCGCCGATCAACTGGCTATTCAATGGGACACGAACGTCGAGTTTGCGATGCTCGAAGGCTCGGTACCCGCATGGTTCGACGACGTGCGCGCGGGCATCATGGAACGGCTGTTGCGCTTGAGCCGCCACGTGCCGCCCGCGGTCGAACTGGGTTATCACCTGTGTTATGGCGACGGGCGCCATCGCCACACCGCCGCGAAAGACGCGCGCAAGCTGGTTGAAATCGCCAACGCGCTGGCGGCGAGTCTGGACCGGCCGCTCAACTGGCTACACATGCCGGTGCCCGTCAACGCCGCGGAATCCTATTTCTCGCCGATGGCCGCGCTGATGCTACGTGCGGAAACCGAGCTTTACCTCGGAGTAATCGATCCGTCGGACGGCCTGGGGGGCGCGCTGCGGCGAATCAGGATGGCGCGGTCTTTTGTGGACGGATTCGGCGCCGCCACCGTCTGCGGATGGGGCCGGCAGCCGGAGCGGATCGTTCCTGAACTGCTCAAGCTGCACGCCGAGGTCGCGCGGCCGGTGGTGTCGCGCTCGGATCAGCACGCGTCGTTCGTATGGCCGAGCGGCTTCGATCGGATACCCGACGAAGATTGGACGCATCAGCCGGTGGACCGTTTCGGGCTGGCCTATGACAAGGTGGAGCGTCACAGTTGGTATCGCAACCTCGATCCGATCGTCGAGGAACTCGCCGGCAATCTGAAGGACGGCGACATCATGGTGGATTATTCGGGCGGAACCGGAATTCTCCTCGATCGTCTCAAGTTGAGAATTTTCGACCGCGCGGCCGGCATTTTGATAGCGGACAGTTCGCCGCGTTTTTTGCGTGTCGCGCACGAGAAATTCGCCGGCGATCCGCGCGTTGCTTTCCGGCTCCTGCGCTTCCTGAAAGAGGAGAAGCGCGTGCAGCGAATCAACGAAGTGTTGAGCCCGCCGCTCCTTCAGCGCGGAGTCGACACCATCGCGTGCACCAATGCGGTCCATCTCTACACGGACCTGGAGGAAACCGCTTCCGCGTGGGCTTCCGTTCTGCGGCCCGGCGGCAAGTTGTTCATCAATTCCGGAAATATCCGCAACCCGCGCGCCAAGCCCAATCAGTGGATCCTGGATGAAACGGTGTGGGTCATAAATGACCTTGCCGAGGGCATCGTCCGCAGCGATCCCCGCTATGCGGCGTATCGGCCGGTTCTCGATGACGGTGAGCGCATGGAGGCGCACAGCGCGTTTAGAAATCGCGTGTTCGTTGAACCGCGGCGGCTTGATTTCTATCTGAACACGCTCCGGAGCGCAGGTTTTCAGATCGAGGGCGTGACGGAGCACAATATCCGGGCCCGCGTCGACGACTGGTACGAATTTTTGACCGCATACCATGACGCGGTGCTCGGATGGGCCGGCGGAAATGAGAAAGTCGACGGACGGGCGCCCACCGCGGAAGCGATCGCGGACCGCCTCTCCCTGATTCGGCAGGCGATAGATACGTTGTTCGGCGGCCGCACGGAGTTCGACGCCTGCTGGACCTATATCAACTGCGCGCGCTGACGTCGGATGCGTCCGTCGTTCACGAACCGCCGCGGCGGCCAGGGCCGCGAGGGGGCCGCCCTGCCTTTTTGAACGGCACGCAATCCGGCGGATATACTTGCGCCGGTGAACTCTGAATCGCCGCCGCCCTCGCGAAGGGTGAACGAGCCCGCCGCCGCGCGCAGCGATCGCGCCGCGCGCCCCAAGGTCGCCGTCGACACGGTGGTGTTCGCGGTCGAGGGCGGCCGGCTCAAGACCTATCTCGTGCAGTTGCGCCGCGGCGCGGTCCGCGGGCGATGGGCCTTCGCCGGCGGCCTGGTGCGGATGGGCGAGATGCTCGACGAGGCGGCGCATCGCGAGCTTTACGCCTCGACCGGCATCCGCGAGGCCTACCTGGAGCAGCTTTTCACCTTCGGCGACCCCTCGCGGGACCCGCGGGCCCACGTCGTTTCGGTGGCCTACATGGCGCTTATCGCGGACGCGCGCAGTGCCGCGGCGCCGGGCGGCAAATACCAGGACGGCCGCTGGTTCGAGGTTTCGGCGCTGCCCGCGCTTGCGTATGATCATCAACAGATGGCGCAATATGCGCTCGGAAGGCTCAAGGCCAAGCTCGAGTACACCAATATCGCGTGTAACCTGCTGCCTGAGACCTTCACCTTCGCGGAACTGGAAGCGCTGTACGCGATGATCCTCAAGCGGCCGATCGACCGGCGCAATTTTCGCCGGCGGATTCTCTCGATGGGAATCCTGCGCCGCTTGCCGGCCACCCGCCGCGGCGCCCATCGCCCGGCCGCGCTCTACAGTTTCATGCGGCGCGACCCGCAAGTCGTGGAAATGCTATAGTGATCCGAGTGATCGGGTGAGCATCATGGCGAAGACCAAAACCCCGCCGCCGGGCGGTAAACAAAGCAAGCAAAGCAAGCGAACATGGATGGTCGCGGCGGTGGCCGCCGTGGCGGTCCTCTCGATTGGCGCGGTCGCGTGGACGATGCGCTCGGCGGCCGATCCGGCGGCCGCAACCGCCAAGGGCGAGCGCGTGACGCTCGACCCCGCCCGCTTTTCCGGGGTGGCGCGCCAGGCGTATGAGGTCGCAGAGAAAAATCCGGCGCTGCTCGCGCAGCTTCATTGCTACTGCGGATGCGACAAGGAACTCGGCCATCAGAACCTGCTCGACTGCTATCGTGACGAGCACGGCGGCCACTGTCCGGTCTGCACCGGCGAAGCGCTCGAGGCCGCCAAGCTCGCCGACGAGGGACTCCCGGTCGATCAGATCCGCCGCGTGCTGCGCGAACATTACGCGCAAGGGAACTGACGCTTGGCGGGTCTGGTCTCGGCCTACATCCAGCACTTCACTTACGCTGGATTGCTGGTGGTCCTGATATTGTGCGGGATGGGCCTGCCGATACCCGAGGACGCGGCGCTGCTGGCAGGCGGTTTCCTGGTGCATCGCGGAATCATCCAGTACCCGATGACGCTGGCGGTCGCGCTGCTGGGCGTGGTCGGGGGCGACAACCTGCTGTTCTTTTTGGGCCGGCGGTTTGGCACCGGGCTGGTCAAATATCTCGGTATCGGACGGCCGCGCTCGCAACGCCAGATCGAGTGGCTCAAGAATTTCATGGAGCGCCACGGCCATCGGGCGATCCTGTACGCGCGCTTCGTCGCCGGACTGCGCGCGCTGGTCTATCTGACCGCCGGCTCGTTCGGCGTGAACCCGCTACGGTTTTTTCTCTATGACCTGGCCGGCGCGGCGATCTCGGTGCCGATCGTAGTCACGCTCGGCTACCTCTTTGGCGGCCAGATCGAGGTGGTGCTGCAATATATCGGCGGGGTCGAGAAGCTGGTGTGGCTGGTGGTGGCGCTCTCGCTCGGGGTAATCGCGATGCGGATGCTGATGTTCACGCGCGAACGCGGAGAAACCCCGACCTAGGCGATACTGGTTGCGCTCGCGCGCGGTTTTGAGGGTCGGGCACGCCGCGTCGCCAGGCGGATTTCGAATCCATTCATATCGAAATTATTTGTCTCGAAATTACTTATCTCGAATTTATTTACGATGGAATTCAGACTTCCGGCGCTCAATCTCAAAGCCAAACTGATGGCACTGATGGTGGTGCTGCTGGGGCTGACGCTCGGCGCCGAATTGCTGGTCAGCCTCAACACCCAGAACCGCATCGTCGAGGCCACCCAGGACAACGTCAAAGAACTCGCGAGCGCGATCCAGATAAGCGTGCAGGAGCTGACCTCGGTCGGCACCTTCGATCGCGATCGCCTGCAGAACTACGTCAACTCGCTGCACAACAACGGGCTCGAAGTCTCGATTGCGTCGAGCAAGGACCTGATCATCAACAGCTCCAACCCGGCGTTGATCGGCGAGGCTATCAACCGCGGCGCCGTCCACATCGTGGCGGCGCAGACTGCGGCACACGGCGCCGCCGACCCGCTCCCGGTGCCGGCCTTCACGGTCGGTCCGGCCGGCGAGCAGACCGTCTACCTGATTCCGGTCGAAGTGGAGGACCATCTGCTCGGCTACGTGCAGGTGGTCGCCGATTTCGCCGACTTTGCCCGCCCGCTGGAGGAGCATCGCATCCATCTGTTGACGGTGGCGCTGGCGATCTTCGCGATCGGGTTGGTCTTCTCCTACGTGCTGGCCGATCGCTACGTCGAACCGATCCACGCGGTCGCCGCCGCCGCCCAAAACATCGCCGCCCGCGGCCTCGAACCGGTACCCGAGGCGCATCGGCGCGACGAGATCGGATTGCTCACGCGCAGCTTCAACGAGATGGTCGACCAGTTGCGCCGCGCGCGCGAGCGCGAGGCCGAGCTCAACCGGCTCGAGCGCTTCACCGCGCTCGGCCAGCTGGCCGGCGCATTGGCGCACGAGATCAAGAATCCGCTGAATTTCATCAGCCTGGCGATCGACCAGCTGCGCGCGCGCTACGCGCCGCAACTGCAAAACGACCAGGACAATTATCGCCGCCAGCTCGCGGTCATGAAGGACGAGGTCCATCGCCTCTCCGAGCTGATCCAGAGCTTCCTGAACTATGGCCGTCCGATCGAGGTCCATCCCGCGCCCACCGACGTGCGCGCGCTGGTCGGCAACGTGCTGGAGTTGTCGGACTCCAAGCTGCGCAGCCAATCGATCCATGCCCTCCAGCAAGGCGCCGAGGCGCCGGTCATACTCAACGTCGACGCCGAGAAGCTTCACGCTTGCTTCATCAACGTGGTGGCGAATGCGATCCAGGCGATGCCCGAGGGTGGAGAACTCAAGATCGCGTTCTGGCGCGACGTCGACAACGAGGTGATCACCTTCTCCGACACCGGCGCGGGCATCGACCCCGAGGTCGCAAGCCACGTCTTCGAGCCGTTCTTCACCACCAAGCGCGAAGGCATCGGCCTCGGCCTGTTCTTCTCGCGCGCGATCGTCGAGCGCCACGGCGGCACGATCAGGATCGGCTCCAACCCGGCCGGACGCGGCACCACGGTGACTTTCATCCTGCCGCTCGGCGCACTAGGTAAACATACATGAGCCAACCGTCGGTATTGGTGGTCGAGGACAACGACCTGGAGCGGCAGATAACCGTCGAGACGCTGCGCGAGGAAGGTTTCCTGGTCGACGAGGCGCCCAACGGCATGCGTGCGATGGAGCAACTCGCGCTGGGCAGCTTCGACGTGGTGCTGACCGATCTGATGATGCCCGGCATGACGGGCGAAGAGTTGCTCGCCGCGGTGCGCCAGACTTATCCGGGCAGCCAGGTCGTGCTGCTGACCGCGCACGGCACGATCGAGAGCGCGGTGAAGGCGACCAAGAGCGGCGCTTTCGAATACCTGACCAAGCCCACCGACCGCGAGAAGCTGGTGATGACGGTCGGCAAGGCGGCCGAGTTCGCGAGCCTCACGCAGGAGAACATCCTGTTGCGCACGCGGCTGGAGGGCAAATTCCAGGTCGAGGGCATCATCGGGCAGCATCCCGCGATCGAGGACGTGATCCGCGTGGTGCGCAAGGTTGCGCCGTCTTATTCGACAGTGTTGATCCAGGGCGAGAGCGGCACCGGCAAGGAGGTCATCGCGCGCGCGATCCACAAGCTGTCGCCGCGCGGGACGCGCCCGTTCGTGGCGATCAACTGCTCGGCGATTCCCGACAGCCTGATCGAAAACGAACTATTCGGCCACGAGCGCGGGGCCTTTACCGGGGCCAACGAGCGCAAGATCGGGCTTATCGAGAGCGCCGACAAGTCGACCCTGTTCCTCGACGAGATCGCCGACCTCAATATCGGCCTGCAGGCCAAGATTCTGCGCGTGCTGCAGGAGCGCGAGTTGCGCCGGGTGGGCGGCAACGAATCGATCCGGGTCGACGTGCGCCTGGTCGCCGCCACCAATCGCGACCTGTCCGAGGAAGTCGCCCAGGGACGCTTTCGCGAAGACCTCTACTACCGCATCAACGTCGTCACCATCACGCTGCCGCCGCTGCGCGATCGCCGCTCGGACATCCCGCTGCTGGCGGAGAACGCGCTCAAGAACCGTTTCGCCCATCTGGCGCAAAATCGGGTCAAAGAGATCAGCCGCGAAGCGATGGAAGTGCTGCTCGACTATCCGTGGCCAGGCAACGTGCGCCAGCTCGAATCGGCGATCGAACGCGCGCTGCTACTCTGCGAAGGCGACCGCATCATGCCCAAGGACCTGCCGCAGGAAGTGCTCGCGCGCAAGCTGCCCGCACGCGGCGCCGAGCGTCCGCGCTCAGAGCGCTTCGAGATGCCCGCCGAAGGAATCAACTTCGAGAGTCTCGAGCGCGACCTGATTCTGCAAGCGATGGAACGCGCGGAATGGGTAATCGCCAAGGCGGCCAAGATGCTCGGGATGAGCTATCGCACCCTGCAATACCGTCTCGACAAATTCGGGATCAAGAAACCTGACGGGCGCGCACAGCCGGCCGACGCCAAAGCTTAAGCGCCGCGCCGCTCTTAAGCGCTCGCCGCAAGCAGCGACGGCGTGGGTAGGTAAACCCAACATCGAAGCGCCGCGCCGGCAGCGCTCGTGACTTCGACTTTCACCCGCGAATACAGCCGCGGCACTTCCTCGTAACGATCGAGCACTGCGAAATCGCGCTCGCCAAGTCCGCTCAGCACCAGGCCCGGGGTCGCGACGCCTGCGCGTTCGACGATATAGAAGTAGCGCCCACGCCGGCGCTCGTAGCCCTCAAAGCGGGCCGGGGCCGCGGCGACTTCGCGCCCGAGCATCGCGGCGCGATGGGCCGCGTCGAGCAGCGAGCCATAGACGAACAGGGCTCCGTCGCTTTCCGGATCCGGCATGCTCATCGCAATCTCCTCCCGCGCGGCGCCGTGAAGCGGTTGCCGCACCGCGCGGCTTAACCTACGCTCGCGTTGGGCCGCGGCTAAACGATGGGTCAAGCTTTCAAGCGTTTCCTCGAACAACTCGGCGACATCGGTCTGCTGACTCGCGAATGCGTCCGCCAGGCGCTCCGCCGCCCGTTCGAGGGCGGTTTGCTGGTCGAGCAACTCGACAGCGTCGGCGTGCGCTCGCTAAACGTCGTCAATCTTACCGCAATTTTTACCGGGATGGTGCTCGCGCTGCAGATGGGACAGTTCCTCGCGCGCTTCGGTGCCAAGATTTATATCAGCCGCATCATGGGGCTGTCGCTGTTCCGCGAGATGGGTCCGGTGCTGACCGCGCTGATGATCGGCGCGCGCGTCGGCGCCGGCATCACGGCCGAGCTCGGCAGCATGAAGGTGACCGAGCAGATCGACGCGATGCGGGCGCTGGCGACCAGCCCGGTCAAGAAGCTGGTGGTGCCGCGGGTGCTGGCGACGGTGCTGATGCTGCCGGTGCTGACCGTCATCTCGGACGCGGTCGGGCTGGTCGGCGGACTGCTGATAGCGGTCACCCAGCTCGGCTTGGGCGCGGGCTATTTCTTCTCCTCGATGGCCCAAAACACGCGCCTGGGCGATCTCACGAGCGGCCTGGGCAAGGCGGTGTTCTTCGGCTTCCTCATCTCGATCATCGCGTGCAACAAGGGACTTGGCGCGACCGGCGGCGCCGACGGCGTGGGGCGCGCGACAACCTCGGCGGTGGTGGCGGCGTCGATCGGCGTGCTGGTGTCGGATTTCTTTCTGACCAAGCTGTTCATGGCGATCGGATGAAAGACGAGTCGCGTCCGTACATCAGCGTGCGCGGGCTGTACAAGAGCTTCAACGGCAACCCCGTCCTGCAGGGCGTCGATTTCGACGTCCACCAGGGCGAGACGCTGGTGGTGTTGGGCGGCAGCGGCGAAGGCAAGAGCGTGATCCTGCGCCACCTAAACGGCCTGGTCGCGCCCGATCGCGGCGAGGTCCGGATCGACGGGCGCTCGCTCAGTGGGTTGGATGAAAACCAGCTCTACGACGTGCGCCGGAAGGTGGCGATGGTCTTTCAGCTCGGCGCGCTGTTCGACTCGCAGACCGTGTATGGCAATATCAGCTACCCGCTGCGCGAACACGCCGCGCTCACCGAGCCGCAGATCGCGACGCGCGTCGCCGAATTGCTCGCGATGGTCGATCTGAAGGGCACCGAGCGGCTTTATCCGGCGGAGTTGTCGGGAGGGATGAAGAAGCGCGTCGCGCTGGCGCGCGCGATCGCGCTGGAACCGCGCGCGGTGCTCTACGACGAACCAACCACCGGACTCGACCCGATCGTTACCATGCATATCAATGGGCTGATTCGCAGCATGCAGCGGATGCACGGTTTCACCTCAGTGGTGGTGACGCACGATCTCAAGAGCGCATTCACGGTGGGCGACCGTTTCGCCCTGCTCGATCACGGGCGCATACGTTTTTCGGGGACCGCGCAGGAAGTGCACAGCACGCGCGACGAACTGATGCAGGAGTTTCTCAAGGCCGCGTTCTGAACCGGCGCGCGGCACGCTATCAGGGAGATTTCAAACCATGGCGGAACAACAAAGCAGTCATGCACTGCGCGTGGGGATCGTGATGGTGCTCGGGATCGCGATCCTGGCGGGCGCGATCTTTTCGATCGGTGGAGGGTTACGATGGCTCGGAGGCACCGAGGAGCTGACCGCGCGTTTCCAACGCGTCAACGGGTTGGAAGTCGGAGCGCCGGTTCATCTCTCGGGCGTGAACATCGGCTCGGTGGCATCGATTCAGTTTCCCTCAGACCGGCGCGCCAACTACGTCGTCGTGCGCCTCAGCATAGAAGCCAGCGCGGCTGAGCGCGTGCGCACCGACTCGGTAGCCAAAATCGAATCGCTGGGGTTGTTGGGCGACAAGTTTCTGCTGCTCACGGCGGGCTCGCCCGACGCGCCCTCTGCGGACCCGAATGGATTGCTGAAGAGCCAGGATCCGTTCAACTATCAGTCGCTGCTGCAGGCCCGCAACACCGGCGACCTGGTCGCCAACATAATCGCGATCTCGAGCTCGGCGCGCCAGTTTCTCGATTCGGTCAACGAGGGTCACGGAATCCTGGCCGAGCTTATCAAGGGCCCCTCCAACCCACAGGAAAAGACCCTCACCCTTGCTTCGATGAGAGAGACGCTCGACAACCTCCAGAAGCTGACCACCAAGCTCGAGGTCGCCGTCGATCGCGTCGACCGCGGCCAGGGTGTAATCGGCGCGATGCTAAGTCCGCGGAACAACGGCCAGCAAGTGGTGGCGAATATCACCAGCGCATCGGAGTCGATGCGCACGGCCTCGGCACGCCTCGATCAGACTTCGCTTCAGCTTCACGACCTGGTGGCGCGGGTGGACACCGCCAATGGCCTGTTGCCGCAATTAATGGAAGACCAGAGCTACGCAGGCCGCGTGATGAGCAATCTGCGCCGTTCCTCGGACGACATGCGCGAGGTGCTCGACAAGATAAACGGCCGGCAAGGCACGCTCGGCCTGTTGATCAACGATCCGTCGCTCTACGACAAGACTACTAACCTGGTTAGCGCGAACGGATGGGGCTTCTCGCTGTTCAGGGGCGTCTACGGCGTGTCGCATCCATTCGGCACGACGGCCTCGCCGAGCTATGCGCCGCCGCCTGCCGAGCAGATGAATTACAGCCCGGCAGTCAATAGCGCATCGCCCGCGGCCGGCACCACGAATCCTGCGCCAACGGCCGCGCCACAGGGGAACCCATGATCATAAATGCGGCGTGATTTTTAGAAGGCCGCTCACGAGCGGCCCCTACATTGGAGCGGCGGATTTTTTTGTAGGGGCCGTTCGTGAACGGCCCTCTACGATCGTGACTGAATCGGCGCCGGCCAAAGTACCTGAAAGTTCAGATCACTCTGCGGGCTCGGGTTTCTTCAGCCCCAGGCGCTCGTAGTACTTCGCCGGCACCTTCGAGCGATCCTTGTAGATGATAAAGTTGCAGTGCTCCTTGCCAATCTCGTGCGCCGGCTCGACCACCACGAACGGCGCGCCGTGGGCCTCGATGTCCTGACGCTCCATCACCGGCTCGTGCGCGCAGTAAACGGGAAAGCTGTCGCGTCCGTAGGTCAGGAACTGCTTGCCCCTGACCGTCAACATCGCGTCGGGGCCCTCGTATTTGCCCTCCAGCACCAAGCGCCCGCCGCTCCCGCACGGACGCATCTGGATGACGACTTTCTCGTCGTCCTCCTCGATATGCATCGGCTGGAGATGGCCGCGTAGCCCGGCGGCGAACATCTTGACTCGCGCGCGCACGTCCTGGGGCATCTTGTCCAGGCTGGGTCCCCACCACGCCTTCACGCCCTCGTCCATCGCTTCCTCGAGCGCCTTGTCGCCGAAGCGCCGGCCGACGAAGCTGAGCGTCGCGGCAGTCCAGTTGCGGTAGAGGTCGTGCATGCTGAGGAACTCGTTGTACATCCGGCGCGCGAGTTTCTTTGCGCCTTCGCGATCGCCGCGATCGATGCTTTCGACCAGGCGGTCGACCGTGAGTTTTTCCATCTCGGCTATTTCGTCATTGCTGAGTATCCGCTCGGCCATCGCTGATGCCTCCCGTCCTAAGATTATCTGGTCCGAAGCTAGCGCAATTGTATCGAAGTGGTGAAGCGCGGCGACGCCGGCGCGACGCGCCGCCGGTCGCAATTCGCGGCGACGCGAGACGTCGCTCGGGCGAGCGTGCTCTTTCCGTTGGCAAGTGAAAAGCGGCTGCGCTATAGTCCGTCCGTTTTGACTTGCAATTTGAACTCGCCGTTTTGGCGCGCGCCGAGAAACACCGCGCGAGGTCCCAGCCCCGATTGCGATCGGAGGCGATTCGCGGCAAGGTCGCCCGGATTGAAATGCCGCTTATATGAGTATCTAATTGAGAAGTAGCGGTGCTTATAGCATGGTAGCGCAGGCCGAGGTCTGAAACAGCCGTGGAAACGTCTTCGCACGATGTTCTTCTGGTCGGCGGCGGCGGCGCCGCTTTGCGCGCCGCTATCGCCGTATCCGAAATCAATCCCAAGCTCAGCGTCGCGGTGGTCTCCAAGGTCTACCCGATGCGGAGCCACACCGTGTCCGCCGAAGGCGGCGCCGCCGGCGTAATCGCCGAGGACGACACCTTCGACGAGCACGCATACGACACCATCTCGGGCGGTGACTGGCTGAGCGACCAGGATTGCGTCGAGATCTTCGTGCACGAAGCTCCCAAAGAGCTGCTGCGGCTGGAGAACTGGGGCTGTCCGTGGAGCCGGCGCGACGACGGCAAAGTCGCGGTGCGCCCGTTCGGCGGGATGAAGAAGATGCGCACGTGGTTCGCCGCCGATAAGACCGGCTTCCATATGCTGCACACGCTCTTCCAGACCTCGCTGCGCTATCCGGTCACGCGTTACGACGAGACCTTCGTCACCAAGCTGATGGTCGAGGACGGCCGCGTCTGCGGCGTAGTCGCGATCGAGCTCAAGACCGGCAAGGTTCGCGTGATCACGGCCAAGGCGGTGATTATCTGCACCGGTGGATGCGGCCGCGTGTTCCCCTACACCACCAACGCCAACATCTGCACCGGTGACGGGATGGCGCTCGCCTACGAGGCCGGCGCGCCGCTCAAGGACATGGAGATGGTGCAGTACCATCCGACCGGCCTGCCGTTTACCGGCATTCTGATAACCGAGGCCTCGCGCGCCGAGGGCGGATTGCTGGTCAACAAGGACGGCTACCGTTATCTGCAGGACTACAATCTGGGCACGCCGCAAAAGGAGCCCGTGCTGCGCACGATGGAACTCGGCCCGCGCGATCGCCTCTCGCAGGCCTTCGTCAAGGAGATGGAGAAGGGACGCACGGTCAAAGGCCCCTACGGCGACGTGGTCCATCTCGATCTGCGCCATCTGGGCGAGGCGAAAATCAACGCCAAGCTCCCGATGGTGCGCGAGCTGTGCGTCAAATACGAGAACATCGATCCCGTCCATGAGCTGATCCCGGTGCGTCCGGTGCAGCACTACATGATGGGCGGCGTCCATACCGACACCAGCGGCGCGACTCCGCTCAAGGGACTCTATGCCGCGGGCGAGGCCGCCTGCGTGAGCCTCAACGGCTCGAACCGGCTGGGCTCCAACTCGCTCGGCGAGCTGCTGGTATTCGGCGCCCGCGCCGGACGGGCCGCGGCCGAGTACGCGAGCCAGACCGCGATGCCGTCGGCGAACCCGGTGCTGGCGCTGGGCGCGGACGAGGAGCGGCGAATCGAAAGCGAGTACCTGCGCAAGACCCGCGGGACCGAGAAAATCTCGGCGCTGCGCGAAGCGATGCAGCATACGATGGAAGCCGGCGCGGGCATCTACCGCACGCGCGTCTCGCTGGCCGAGGCGGCGGACAAGATCGCCGAGATGCAGGAGCGCTACAAGGCGATCTCGATGGAAGACCACAGCCTCGCCTTCAACACGCAACTGATCGCGGCGCTGGAGCTGGGCTTCCTGCTCGACGTCGCCGAAACCATCCTGCAATGCGGCCTGCAGCGCGAGGAATCGCGCGGCGCTCATCAGCGGATCGATTTTCCCGATCGCGACGACAAGAAGTTCCTCGCGCATTCGCTGGTGTCGAGGGGAGAAAACGGGCGGCCGGTGGTTTCCTATCTGCCGGTAACGATCACGCGCTGGCCGCCGGGCAAGCGGGTATACGGAGAGCAAGCGACCGATGGCGGACACGATAGTCATTGAGGTGGCGCGGTACTCGCCCGAGACCGACGCCGAACCGCACTTTCAGAGGTACGTGGTTCCGCTGCGCGGGGACTGGATGGTCCTCGACGCGCTGAACTATATCAAGGACCGGCTCGACGGCTCGCTCACCTACCGCTGGTCGTGCCGGATGGGCATCTGCGGAAGCTGCGGGATGGTGGTCAACGGCTACGAGCGGCTGACCTGCGAAACTTTGCTCGCGCAGTTCGCGCCGGGACCGGTGCGAGTCGAGCCGCTGCGCCATTTCCCAGTGGCGCGCGACCTCGTGATCGACATGACCGACTTTCTCGAGAAGCTGACCCGGGTCAAGCCGTGGATCGTGCGCAAGGACAAGACGCCGCCGGCGCGCGAATATATCCAGACTCCCGAGCAGCTCGCGACCTTCAAGCAATACAGCAACTGCATCAACTGCATGCTGTGCTATTCCGCGTGCCCGGTTTATGGAATCGATCCGCATTTCGTCGGACCGGCCGCGCTCGCGCTGGCCGAACGTTACAACCTCGACTCGCGCGACCAGGGCGCCAGCGAACGGCTCGACATCCTCTCGCAACACGACGGCATCTGGGACTGCACGGTGATCGGCGAATGCTCGGTGGTCTGCCCCAAGGAAGTCGATCCGTCGCTGGCGATCCAGGAATTCAAGCTCACCGCCACCAAGGAATGGTACAAATCGTTCCTGATGCCGTGGGGAGGCAAGTGACCCGATGGCCTCGTTTCCGCAATTTCAGCCCCGCGAGTATCGCCGCTCGTTTTCCAACTGGTGGTGGCTCGGACGGCGCAACTACCTGATCTTCATCCTGCGCGAGTTTTCCAGCGTCTTCGTCGCCTACTTCCTGGTCGTGACGCTGAAGCAGGTCTGCGCGCTCGCGCGCGGCCCCGAAGCGTACGCGGCGTTCCAGGCGCACATGCGGCATCCGCTGATGATCCTGCTCAACATCATCGCGCTCGCCTTCCTGGTGCTGCACACCATCACCTGGTCCAAGCTGGTGCCCAAGGCGTTCTATCCGCGCAGCCACGGCCATCCGCTCCCAGAGATGACGACGGCGCTGCCGAGCTACATCCTGTGGGCTATCGCCACGATAGTGGTGGCGGCCTTTATCCTGGGGGCCTGAGATGAGCAAGCGCGCCAACGAACCCGCGGTATGGTTCCTGTTCGGCACCGGCGGCTTCATCGCGGGCTACCTGCTGCCGGTACAGATCCTGTTCTTCGGCATCCTGTTCCCGCTCGGGATCTTCACCGACCCGGGTTACGAGGCGACGCGTCGCCTGTTCGAGCATCCGCTCGCGCGCCTATACCTGGTGGTGCTGTGCTTTTTCGGATTCTTCCACGCCGCGCATCGGCTACGCCTGACGCTGGTCGATTTTCTGCGGATCAAGCATCTGGAGAGCGCGCTCGGCCTGGTGCTGTATACGTTGGCGCTGATCGGCACGCTGTACGCGATCCACCTGGCGAGGGTCGTTTAAGCGCGCCGCATCACGGCGCACGGCTCACACGCTGCTAAGCGCGCGTGTGAAGTCGTCCAGCAGATCGCGCCAGTGCTCGGTCCCCATCGAGATCCGCACCAGGTCGTCAGTGATCCCGGCCAACGCCAATTCCGCCGGACTGAGCTCGCTATGCGTCGTTGTTTTCGGATGACAAGCGAGAGTCTCCACGCCCCCTAAACTGACGGCGTTCTTTCCGATAGTCAGATTGCGGAGAAACTCGAACGCTCCCCTCTTTCCACCTTCGAGTTCGAGCGACAGCAGCGAGCCTGGATAGTCAGTCTGGTTGTCTCGAATCCTGATCTGTTCGGCGTCCTTGAACAGCGATGGATACAAAACCCGCCTCACCCGCGGATGATCGGCCAGATGTTCAGCGATTCTCTGCGCGTTCTTGCTCTGCCGATTCATCCGCAAGGCCACCGTCGAGAGACGCGAGTTGAGCATCCAGCATTCATCGGGCTGAAGGATGTTGCCGAGCATCGCGCGCAGGCCGCGAAGACTCTGGACCAGGTCCGGCTCAGCCGCCGCCACCACGCCCGCGAGCAGATCGCTGAATCCGCCAAGGAACTTCGTTGCCGAATAAATGACCAGGTCCGCGCCGTGATCGATTGGATGCTGAAACGTCGGCCCGAGAAGCGTGTTGTCCACCGCGAGTAGCGGACGCCTGGGATGCCGCCGGACGGCGGAAGCCGCGGCGCCAATATCGGTCATGGTGAGCGTCGGATTGGAGGGCGTCTCGATCAAGACGAGCTTGACATTGTCGGTGTTCGCAATCGCATCGGTAAGTGCCCGCGTGTCGCCTGCGACCACGGACTGCGCCGTGAATCCCAGCGGCTCGATAACCTGGTGAATCAGGTGCTGCGTCCCACCATAAAGAGGCTGGGTATAAATCAGCGAGCTGCCACGTTCGAGATAGCCAAGCAGGACCGTGAAGATCGCCGCCATCCCTGAATTGAACACCGCTGCCGCGACGGCGCCGTGTTCCAGCGGCACGAACTGGTCCTCCAGAATTTCGGCATTGGGATGGTTCAGTCGGGCATAGATCAGGTCCGGACTCTCTTCGGCGGTCGGCTGGGCTCGCCCAAGCACGATATCGAAGGAGCGCTCCGCGGCCTCGGGGCTCGAGAAGACGTAGGTCGAGCTGCGATAGACTGGAGGTCTGGCCGATCCAACCGACAACTGCGGATCGAATCCCTTGGTCAGGACCGCTGTTTCCGGCCTCACCCGGTAGGAAATCTTTCCCATAACGCGTCCTCCTTCTAAGATCACTGTACTCCGGTGGACGCCTTCAGGCCTCTGATGTGACGGCAAAAATAGCCGGCGTATGCGGCGTCAACGGCCCTTGGTATCGGGCACGCCGATGCCCGCGAGAAAATCGGTGCGCGCCTTCATCGCGTCTTCGGCCACAGCTTTGTTGTAGGCGTTCATAGTTATGCGCGCGTCCTCGGTACACATCACGTCGCGCATCTCGGCGCGTTCGATATAAAGTCCCTCGGCCAGCGGCAGATCGGCGCCCAGGTAGACCGCGCGCTTGATCGCGCCGACCGCGCGCGGCGACCGCTTGGCCAGCGTCCGCGCCCATCCCATCGCGAACGCCATCAGCGTGTCCGGCGCGAGCACCCGATTGACCATCCCCATCCGCTCGGCGTCGCGCGGCGAATAGACGTTGCCGAACAGCATCACCTCGAGCGCTTTCCCCCGCCCGATGAGGCGCGGCAGGCGCTGCGTTCCGCTGCCGCCCGGCAGGATCCCCAGCACCGCCTCGGGCAGGCCGATTTGATACGGTCCGTCGGCCGCCAGGCGAAAGTCGCACGCCAGCGAAAGCTCATAGCCGCCGCCCATGCAGTCGCCGTTGATCGCCGCGATCACCGCCTTGGGCATCAGCATGATCCGGTCGAGCATCCGATGGTACCCGAGCTCCATCTCGGGAAAGACGCGGGCGCACTCGGCCGGATCGGCGGCCATCTGCGCCAGCTCGTCGACGCTGTAGTGCGTGATGAACTTGCCGTCGATTCCGCCGGTCAGGATGATGGCGCGGAGCTCGGCGTCGGCCTCGGCCTTGCCGATAAGCTCCAGCAGCTCGCCGGCGCCCGGACCGACAAAGTAATTCATCGGCGGATTGCGATAGGTCCAAACTTCGACGTGATCGTGGCGCTCGACGGTCCAGTGTTTCATGGCTAACCTCCGTGCCGCTGGCGTAGCTCGCGCGCGCTTCGGCTGTCAAGGCGAATGGGAGTAGAGTGAGTGCATCGTCCAGGCTCCGACCGAGCGAAAGGCCCACGACGAGGGAAATCATGAAAGTTGATATCGACCTCAAGGCCGGCTTCCTGCAGAACCTCAAGCGCGAGGTGCTGGCGCAGCTCACGCCCGAGGAGCGCGCGGTGATCGAGGTTTCGACCGGCGAGATGGGCAACAAGCCCGACGCGGTCAAGCTCGGATGGCTCAAGATGCGCACCAAGGAGAGCTGGACCAAGCAGCGCTACACGCGCGCGCTCGACCGCGTGATGACGCGGCTTAAGGAACTGGTCGCGGCGGAATCGGCGAAGAAGGAATAGCGCGCTGGAAATCAAAAGGGCCGTTTCCCGAACGGTCCCTACGGATGGATCCGGCGTGATCTACGGTTTCGATGGGCTCTCTGCTTGCGGGCGACGAATTGAAACGTCGACATTGTCCACTCTGGAGCGGGCAGGAACACACGATCTTCGCCAGTCAGTTTCAACCTCGTAGTTTCTTCAAATCTGCGTAATTGCCTCGCCCGGATCGTGTCCGCTGGTCTGCGCGAAATCTGAAACTTCCGCAGAACCCCAACGTACCAGCCCGTAGCCGTCACAAAACAGCGCAGCCAGCTGGCGAGGTCCAGCGGCGTCGCGATTTGTAGAGGCGTTGATCGGCGAGAATGGGGCATGGGAAGATGAATCGAAATAACTCCGGAGAGTTGTTTGCCGACGATCGGCGTCACAGCCGAGCGCTCCTGATCAGTGCCCGCTGCTAGACGGTCAAGGCTCACCAGCGAATCGAACGGGAAGTCCCAGGTGGTAGTCATCGAGCGTAGATTGGCCCAGCTCTTTTCTTACAAGCTGGTCTTCTTTGCTAACGCAGACTCTCTGGATCGAATCGTCAAAAGACTGAAGCCGACCGAGATGGCGCGCCTCCTTCACACAAACAAGGGGCTTGATGGTTCGCGCTTTGTAGTTAAACGCGAGCGGACCTTCACCGTGTGCAATGACCTGCGCCAGCCGCTCGAGACGCTGTGGAAGAGCTTTGCTCCTTACAACCGTGCCGAAATCCGCAAGGCCGAGAGATTGGTCGAGCGCGTGCGAATCACGCGCAACGAACCAGCGGGCCTCGACGACTTTATTGCCGTGTACAATGATTTCGCGCGGCTTAAGGACGGCGTGTGGCCGATTTCGGCGCGCCTTCTTAACCGTTACGATGGGTTCGCCGACCGACTTGTCCTGTACCTCGACGAACAACCGATGGTGGTGAATCTGGTGCTGCGCGATGCCGAAACCGGGCGCGTCAGAGGATTATACAATGCCAGCCGGCGCCTGCACGCTGACGAGCCGAAAAAGGCTCGGGTCCTGGGCAACTTGAACCGTTTGCTACATTGGCACAACATGCGGCTCTACAAAAAAGAGGGCTTCGATACCTACGATTGGGGAGGGATCAGCGAGGATCGAAGCGATGGCAGGGCCAAATTCAAGATGTCTTTCGGCGGAAATATCGCGGAGGAGTACACTTATCTCTGCGCAGGCTGGCCACGACTCGGACTCCTGGCGCAACGCCTGTTTGAGTTGGCGTCGGCACGCGGCCGCCGGGCGCGCCGCTGAAGTCTTCGAGCGGCTGTCCGTCCGACAAGTCGCGAATTACAGTGAGAGGGATGGAACCTTCAGATGATCGGTTCACCACCCGATTAGAATTTTTGGATAACCCGAAGCGGGACCTCATTTTCTCCAACTACTCAGGCACCCGCGGCTGTTCCTCAGCCGTGTAGCACACGAACGTCCTGGTTTGCGGAAGGCCCGCATCATGCGCGGGGTAGCAGGCAAATCGCGCGTTCAGATCGCCCTCGTAGGAAGGCGCTTTCTGCTTGCCGGAAAATTTCCCCACAAAAGGCGCGACGTCCCGCTCAACGGTCACAGCGTTATTGGGCTGACCCGAACTCTGCTGCCGTTTTGAGCTCCCGCCGCCGCCCAAAAGCTGCCCCAGACCTCCAAGCCCCTGAGCAAAGGATTGACCAAGCCACGCGACCAGGAACAGCACGACGCCAATCGTTGCGACCGCGCCGGATTTCCTTAACTCTATTGTTTGCCTTGCTCGCGATTTCCGAATCCTCCTCGCCCGTGCCATTAAGACGAAACTGACGGGGCGACGGTTACATTCATTCGGATAAAATTCATAGCTTCACGATTCCGTGAGAGGCCCACGCCGCTTCTGAGCCCCTCTCCCTGTGAAGGTGTCGATAAATGGGAGAAATCAATCCATCGCTTCGCGGAGATCCTTCGCTGACGCTCAGGATGACTGCAAGGAGCTTTTGTTGTCATCCTGAACGAAGGCTGCCGGAATGAAGGATCAACGCGGAGCGATTGTTTTTGTGCTTTTAGCGTTACGGCTCGATGCGAGCGACGCGGCGCTTGCCGACCTCGAGAATACGATGCTGGCCGGGGACGAAATGGAAATTGATGTCGCTGACAGTCTGGCGGTCGACGCGCACCGCGCCCTGCCCCACCAGCCGGCGCGCCTCGTTGGTCGAGGCGGCGAAGCCGAGCTGCTTTAGCAACTCGCAGATCCATAGCTCCTCGGCGATGCGATACACCGGCACGTCCTGCGGCACTTCGCGGCGCTGAAACTTGCTCTCGAAATACTCCCGCGCGTCGCTCGCGGCGTCGCTATCGTAATACTCGGCGACGATCTCGGTCGCGAGCCGCTTCTTGGATTCCATCGGATGCGATTTGCCGGAGCGGATCGCGGCGAGATCGGCGGGCGCGACGTCGGTCAGGAGCTCGAAATAACGCGGCATCATCCGATCCGGAATCGACATCAGCTTGCCGAACATGTCACGCGGCGCGTCGGTCAGCCCGACCGCGTTGCCGTAGGACTTCGACATCTTGCGCACGCCGTCGAGTCCCTCCAGCAGCGGCATGGTCATGACGACCTGCGGCGGCTGGTTAAATGCGCGCTGCAGCTCGCGCGCGACCAGCATGTTGAATTTCTGATCGGTGCCGCCGAGTTCGACGTCGGCGCGCAGCGCGACCGAATCATAGCCCTGGACCAGCGGGATAGAGCAGCTCGTGCAGGAACAGCGGCTGCTGCTCGGCGAGGCGCTTCTCAAAGTCGTCGCGCTCGAGCATCCGCGCCACGCTCAGCTTGGCGGCGATCTCGATCAGGCCGCGAACGTCGAGCTTGTCCATCCATTCGCTGTTGAAGCGGACTTCGGTCAGCGCGGGATCGAGGATTTTCGAGACCTGGCGCTGGTAGGTTTCGGCGTTGGCGACGATCTGCTCGCGCGTGAGCGGCTTGCGCGTCTCGGAGCGCCCGGTCGGATCGCCGATCATCGCGGTGAAGTCGCCGACCAGGAAGATCACGGTATGGCCGCGGCGCTGGAAGTCGCGGAGCTTCTTGAGCGCTACGGAATGGCCCAGGTGCAAATCGGGCGCGGTCGGATCCATCCCGAGCTTGACCCGTAGCGGGCGCCCTTCGCGAAGCTTGGCCGCCAGCTCATCGCCCGAGATGACTTCGGAGGCGTTGCGCCCCAGCTCCTCGGCCTGCTCTTTCGCGTCGCTCTCTTCCAACACCTTGCGCTCAGTGCATCAATTGCGTCAGGCCGGTGGGATTCTGGAACTTCGAGATGTTGTCATACTGCGGCGAGTAGCGGTCGGCCCACAAATCCTCGCCATTGGCGTCGGCGGTGAAGATGTGAGTGGCGTGCTGCTCCTGGAGGTTCCAGTACTGCTCGATGATTCCGCCGCCGAAGTACTGCGGCCCCCACTCCGGATGGAGCCGGTCCTCGCGCGTGCGCAGCCCGATATTCACCACCTTCCACAGTGCCATGCTCGAGTCGTACAGGTCCTCGTGCACGTTGGCGAAATAGGCCTGGGCGGTGTACATGATGCGCTTGCCGTAGCAGTAGCCCGAGCGCATCGACTCGATCCGGCGCACGTCGGTCACCCACACCGGCACCACTTCCCATTTGCCCCACGACGGCTTCGCCCAGCCAAGCGGCAGATCGTAGTTGTCGGGAAACTTGCCCATCGCGGTGGTCATGTCGACCAGCGCGAGAATATTCTGTTCACGCAGGAACTGGCCCTCGAACACTGAAGCGCCGCCGTTCCATCCCACTCGCTGATCGTCGTGCGTTGCGTCGCTGTCGAACAGCGGCGCGCATCGCGCCGAGGTCGAAAGCCGCATCGCCTGGCGCAGCGCCGGGATGAAAACGTAGTCGTCGGGCAGCCGGGTCACGTCCTGCCAGTACAGTGTCAGATCGGCCGAGTACTTCGCTTCCTCGGGCACCTCGACCATCAGCCATTCGCCGTACCACGCTCCGGTCGAGCCGGGCTCGGTGTGCGAGATGCCGGGGAACCAGTTGTAGGCGAGCTGGCGATAATTGTAATCGACGCGAGTGCAGGCCTTGCTGCCGAACTTGTCCATCGTGCAAAACGACGACGGGGTCCCCGAATCGGGCATGCCGACGTAGAGATGGCCGCCGGGACGAAAGGTGACGTCGGCCGCGATCTCGGTCCCCTTGTCGGGGCCCGACGGATGCGGAAACGGAACGCCGGAGACATAGTTTTCCAGCTTGTAGGCGCCGTTGGGCAACTTGAGAAAGCGGGTCTGCGCCGAGTACTTCTCCACCGCGTCCCAAAACGGCTTGGGCAGCGGATGGATCGCCGTCAGCCCCACGTCCATTTCGACGTCAGGCGGCATCTTCCAATCGACGCTGCCGTCGAATAGCGCGATCATCCCGTCGGGCATGAAGGCCTTGTACTGCTGCCAGTTCTTCATGGTGATTTTGGTGCCGGGCGGGATGGTGTTCTCCACCGCCCCGGCCATCGCCACACTGAGAAAGCAGAGTGCGAGGCCGATGATTCCAGGCAACAGCTTCCGAATGCCGTTCATCTCGAGGTCCCTCCCTGTTCCAAATCGAGGAAACTCACGCTCCCGGTGTGCGATTAAACACGGTCGAGCACGATTACCAGGAATACGATCGGCAAATACAAGAGCGAAGCGAACATCACGCGGCGCGCCGCCGCGGCGGCATTCGGGTTGCGCGCGAGCCGCAGTCCCGAAGGTCAGCATCATCGCGCCCAGCGCGAGCGCGACCGCCATCGAGATCCACCCGGCGAAGCCCAGCAGCGTGGGCAGCGCGCCCGCCGCGATGAGCGCGATGCAATCGAGCAGGATCAGCTTGTCCACTGGATTAAGGCGCGGATTACCGCGTCCGCCCGCAAGCGGCAGCATGCTGATTCCGGCGCGCGCGTAGTCGCTCTGGTAAAGCCGCGCAATCGAGAGCGAATGGGGAAGCTGCCACAGGCACATGATGAGGAACAGGATGAAAGGTTCGACGCCGAGTCTTCCGCTGGCCGCGGCCCATCCGGCAACCGGCGGCAGCGCTCCGGGCACCGCGCCGACGGCATGGCAAAGCCACGAGACCCGCTTGAGCGGCGTATACGCGAACAGGTAGAGCAGCGCGATTGCGGCGGTCACCGCGGCGGCCAGAAAATTCGCCGCCACCCACAGCCAGGCGCATCCGCCGACCGTCGTGACGAGGCCGAAGACCAGCGCCTCGGGCGGGCTCAGGCGTCCCTCGGGCAGCGGGCGATGCTGCGTTCGGATCATCAGGGCGTCGATGCGGCGCTCGAAATACTGGTTGAGCGCGAGCGTGCCGCCGGCGGCGAGCGCGGTGCCGAACAGCGTATTCAGCGCAAGCCACAGGTCGAAGCGCTCGGCGCTGCCGAGATAGAAGCCGACCAGCGTGGTCAGCAGAACCATCGCGAGCACGCGCGGTTTGGTCAGCTCGAGATAGGCCGCGGCGCGCTTGCGCGCGCCGCTCGCCGATGCGAGCGCAACGGCTTCGGCGCTCATGCGCCCACCTCGTGCCGCGCCGGCGCGCCCAACCGAGGCGCACGTGCGCGCGCGCTCTCAGAGCCGCCGGCGTCGCGCACCGCGCGCTCCAGATGCCATGCGCGCAAGCTTAGCGCGAGGCAGGTTGCGAGCACCGCCGCTCCCACCGCGACGTGCGAGGTCGTCGGGACGACCGCGCGGCGGCTTAGAACCGTCGCCGCGCCGAGCCCTATCTGCAGCGCGAGCAGCACCAGCAACCCCAGCGCCGGGCGCCGCAGCGACGGCTCATCACGATATTCCCGCAGCGTCCGCGCGACCGTCCACAGCACCATCGCCGTGACCACCACCGCACCACATCGATGGGCAAAGTTGACCGCGATCGGCACCGAGAACATCGGCGGCACCAGGTGCCCGAAGGCAAGCGGAAAATCGGGAATCGCGAGGCCCGCATGCATGTGCCGCATCAGCGCGCCGATAATTATCTGCAAGTAGATGACTCCGGTGGTCACGCCAGCGAGCGGCGCCACGGGCGTCCGGCTGGGCGTGAGCGCCGTCGGCGCCACCGGCGCCATCACCTGCCAAGCCGGGCTCGTGAACAACGCGATCGCGACCATCAGGCAAAAGAAGGCCTGCCCGGTCATCGCGTGCGCGACCGCGAACGTCAGGGGCAGATTCAAAAGCACGGTTATGCCCCCGAGCACGGCCTGCACGACCACCATTCCGAAAGCCGCGAGCGCCGTGTACCGGACCCACGCGCGCCGCTCGGCCATCCAGACCCACAACGCCAGCGTCAGGGTGAGAATCGAGACCGTGCCGGCGATCGCGCGATGGCCCCACTCGAAAAGCACTCCCGCTCCCCACTGTTGTGGCACCAGGCGGCCGGCGTCGAGCGGCCACGACGGCACCGCCATCGCGGATCCGGTGGAAGTCACCAATCCTCCGGCGAAAACCAGAACGAAGGTGGCGGCGGCGGCGAAAACAGCGAAACGATGAAGGGCCACCGAAGAGGACGGGCCGCGGCCCGCGTCGGGCGAAGCTTGAAAATCAGATCGTGTGGTCTGCGAGAACGCGCTCACGTTTATTCCATTCTCGTCCGCACGGCGCTTTGCCGAACTCCGCGACAAGACCTCACGGCTGGACCTCATGTCATTAGAATCGCGAACAATACTCTGCTCGAAAAACAACCCAGGCTAACGCACGATATCAGCCCGCGCGGACGCTTGCCAAGGTCACCAGGTTACTTCGCGCTTGGCTCGGCAGCGGCACTTTTCGGCCGCTTCTTGCTGATACGGTCAACCAGCAGATGGGCCTCACGCGACTCGCACCGTACCGCTCGTGGACTGCGAAGCCTCCCCCGTCTGGAGCGGTTCGACGTCGCGCGCCACGAACGCCGGCCGCACAATCGAGAAGATCGACGGCACCAGGGTTATCGCCGCCAGCCAGTGCGTGAGCATCAGCAACGCGAGCAACAGCGCCATCTCAGCCGAGAAACGCAGGCTCGACATCCAGTACCACGGCAACACCCCGCCGACGAGCGTCGTGGCCGTGAACGTGACCGCCATCCCCGAGGTGTTGATCGCGCGTTTGATCGCGCCGTCGTAATCGTGAAGCCGCCCGTATTCGCGCTTGATACGGTCCACCACGTACAGGATGTAATCGACGCCGATACCCATCCCGACCGCAGTCACCGGCAAAGTGTTGATATTGATCCCGACGCCCTTCAACCCGATGTACAGAAAGCTGACCACGCCGGCCGCGATGAGCGTCATCAGCACCATCGCGCCCGCGGTCAACGAGGCATAGCTCAACGCCACCAGGGTGAAGACCACGGCCAGGATTAGCAGCGTGCTGACGCGGTCGGAATAGGCAATCTCGTCGTTGAGCGCCGCGGTCAGGCCGATACTGCCGCCGGCGAGCACGAATTTCACGTGCGGCACCGGATGGGCCGCGATAAATCTGTTGGCCCGGGTCAGCGCTTCCAGCACCGTCGAGCCCTCGATGTCCCAATAGTAGACGACGAACTGGCCGTAGCGCGCGTTGTAGTCCATGTACTGGAAGATGATCGTCGGCGACGGCGCCGAGGACTGGTACATGAAGAGCATCTGGCCGATGCCCTTGAGATCGCGCGGATACACCTCCCACACGGGATCGTTGTAGTGAAAGAGGCTCTGCAGCCGCCGCACCAGGGTCGTGATGTAGCGGCTGCCGCTCGCCTGCGGCTGCGCGAGCATGTAGTGGCTGAAGTCGTCGAGCAGGGCGAGCAGCTTCGGATCCTTCATCGCGTTGGCGTGATCGCCTTGAAGATAGATCACCAACTCGTTGGAGCCGCCGTAGGAGCGGTTGATATGGCGCGAGGAGACGTTGAAGTCGGAGTCCTGCCACAAGAGCGGCGACCCCGGCTCGGTGTAGCCGATCGGCAGCTTGACCGCCTGCTGAATCCCCAGCACCACGACCACCGCGGCGATCCCGAACACTACCCATCTACCGCGGCGGCTCGTGCAGCTCTCGCCCACCCAGTGCAGGCCCGACGCCATCCAGTGCGGGACGTAGTGCTTGGTGATCTTCGGCGTCGGCAGGACGTCGAGCAGCAGCGGCACGAGGATCAGGATGGTGAAGATGTTGGAGAAGCCCCAGAAGCTCGCAAAGAAGGCGACCTTGCGCACCAGCGGGATGGTGGCGACGCCCAGCACCAGGATGCCCGCGGCGTCGGCGAGGATGCCGATCGCGCCGGGTAAAAACAGCTCGTCCATCGAGTCGCGCACGGCCTGATGGCGGTCGCCGGTGCGTTCGAGCTCCTCGAAATAGCGCTCGAGCAACTGCACCCCGTGGCTCGCGGCCCGCGCGGTCACCAGCAACGGAATCACCAGCACCAGGACGTCGAGGTTGTAGCCGAGCAGCCCGAGAAAGCCGAGTCCCCAGATGACCTGCGCCGCCGCCCCGACTATCGGCAGCAGCACGCCATAGGCGCGGCGAAAATAGAGCACCAGCGACAGTACGATAAACAGTCCAGTGACGCTGAAAATTTCCGCCAGCTCGCCCTTGTAGTACCAGCACCAGGCCTTCAGCACCGGTTCGCCGGTGGCGTACATCGCCGTGTTGTCGTCTTCGACGGCGTGCTTGATGCTGGCCAGGCGCCGATGCATCTCGCCGTAGTCGACCTGGCCCTCGTTGAACCCGGCGGTGACGATGGCGCTCGTGCCGTCGGCCGAAACCAGGACGCCGTAGGCGAGGCTGTGCAGCACGTCATGCTTCAGGCGCTCGAGGTCGGCGCTGGAAGTTGGAATCTGGTCGGGCAACAGCGGCCGCGAGATGATCAACCCGCCGCTGGTCGCGACCACCTTGCGCGCGTTGGTGCCGGTAATCGAGTTGATCAGGTCGTGATCGACGCCGTCCATCAGGTCGAGTTGCTGATGGATGAAGCGAATCTTGTTCAGCGTTTTATTGGTAAAAATGTCGCCGTGTTTGACCTGCAACTCCACCGTCATCACGTTGGCGGTGCCGAAGATTTCCCGGAAGTGGTTGTAGGCCGCGACGTAAGGATGGGCTTGCGGCAGGAGATCGCTGAACTTGCTGTACATCCGCACCGCGACCGCCTGGTAGGCGAAGAAAATCGTGACCACCGCAAGGAAGGCGAGCGAAAACCAGCGATGCCTAAGCGTCAGCCGGACAATCGAATGAACCAGACGTTCAACCATCGAAATCCTGTGGCGGAAGAGGCCATCGGCGAGCCGTCGCGAGGTTTTCCATCGCAGGATGCGCGCTTGGGACCGAGGCCGGTCGATCGACGCACCATATCAACCCCGGCCAAACCTCGCCAGTGGGGGGCCAATGCCGGCCCGGCGAAAACCGACTAGGCGGCTAACTCAACTTCGATTCGAGCAGCGCCTTCGCGTCTTTCAGGTCGGCGATGTCGAAGCCCTCGGTGAACCAGCCGTAGATCTTGCCAAGCCTGGCGCGCGCTTCGTCGCGGCGGCCCTGCTGGTCGAGTAACCGAGCGAAACTGGTCGTCGCGCGCAACTCCCACATCCTTGCGCTTTGCATTCGAGCGATTTCTATCGCGCGCAGCAAAGAGCTTTCGGCCGCGACAAGGTTCCCTTGCGTCAGCCGCGCGACGCCCGCAATGCGGTGAAGTTCCGCCGTGAATTGGCGCTCACCCGATTCTTCGGCCTGCCGGAGAGCATCGCTCACGACATCCAACGCCTCATCACAATGCCCGATCGAGCTCAAACCCGCCGCGAATTCTCCCAGGAACCATGGACCCCCAAGCACTGAACCGAGAGCTCGCCAGGCATCGAATCCCTGTTTGATGGTATCGACTCCCCGTGCCCCCTCTCCACGCTGGACCGCGGCGCATCCCATCAATATCTGTGCAAACGCCAGGTAAAAAGCCAGCCCATGCTCGGCGGCCAGCGCCGTCGACGTTCGGCAGCGTTCGATAGCTGCATCTGGTTCTCGTCGCAAAAGATGTAACTGTCCCGCGTATATCGTGGCCATGGCCAGCGCTCTTGGATGAGCCAGCACATGCGCCACCTGGACGCAGTCCAAGACGGTCCTAAGGGCCTGATCTGGATAACCCCGATAGTGTTGAGTCCAAGCCGCGTAAGCTCTTGAGATCATCGCTGGATCATCGACAAAGACCCGAGAAGGCGGCGTTCCTGGCTTGCACGCGTCGATCGCCAGCGCTAAGCGCTCGGAAGCGGTTTCGATTCGCCCACACCAGAATGCGGTGTCACCTGCGGCGAAATTCGCATACGCAAGACGAGTGTCGTCCTTGGATTCACCCACTGATGTGAGAAGTCGCTCTGCCAATGCCTCGGCGTCACGAAGTTCCGCGCGTAGCAAGTGAAAGACCCACAATCCGGATAAGGCCTCGAAGAGCGCCGAGGTATCCCCGGCTAGCTGGCAAAGCTCAAGCGCCCGCGTGTAGTTCGCGCCAATCTCTGAAGCACCCTGACCTTTGACTGCCATCAGACTAGGCCCAATCAAAATTCGGAGTCGAATTTCCTGGACTCGATTGCCCTGATCGTCTGGCAGCTCCGATATGAGCTCTAAAGCGGTCCCAAGCTGTGCGATGGCGCCGTTGTCGGCGCCCTTGGCAGCGGTCTGCTCTCCGGCTCGAGTGAGATATTCGATGGCCTTCTCGAGGTTTCCACCTCGGCGATACTGATGAGCGAGCTCCGCCAGGTGATCGTCAAGGCGGTCGGCATAAAGCGACTCGATCGCGGCTGCGGTCCGCTCGTGGAGCACCCGCCGCCGCTCGCTCAGGACTGAGTTGTAGGCGACTTCCAGTGTCAGCGAGTGCTTGAAGGTGTACTCGGCGTCGGGCAGTGCGGGCTGCTCATAGATGAACTCACCGAGCTGCAGATCGCTCAGCATCCGTTCGAGCTCGTCGGCGGATTTGTCGGTTACCTTTTTGATCAGTCCGAGCGGGAACTCCTTACCCATCACGGCCAGGGTTTGTAAGAGGTCTTTTTCATCGGCCGGTAACCGATCAATACGCGAGGCGAGGATCACCTGCACGGTGGGCGGGATGTTCAGCTCGCTCAATGGCTTGGTGAGCTTGACCGCACCATTGCGGACCAGAACTCCTTCGTCGAGCAGTACCTGCACGGTCTCCTCCATAAAGAACGGATTGCCGTGGGTCTTCTCGATAATCAGGCGTTTGAGCGGTTTGAGCGAAGGATCATCGCCCAGAAGCGCACCCAGCAACTCTTCGGCACTCTCCTGCCCGAGCGGGTCGAGCCGGAGGCGGGCATAGTAGGTCTTGCTGCCCCAGCCGTGACGGTACTCGGGACGGTAATTGAGCAGCAGCAGCACCCGAGCGTTGCCGATCGCGTCGGCCATGAGATCGAGTAAGGCTTGGGTTTCGGCGTCGATCCAGTGCAAGTCCTCGAAGATCACGACCAGCGGCTGGTTGAGGCTTTCACGCAACAGAATGCGCTTGATGGCTTCCAGCGTGCGGCGCCGACGCGCCTGTGCGTCCATCTGGGCCAGTGCGCCGACGGTCTCCTCGACTCCAAGGAGCGCGAAGAGGAACGGCAATGCGTCCTCTAACATGCGATCGAGCGTGAGGACTTTGCCAGTGATCTTTTCCCGTCGCCTGCGTGCGTCGTCCTCGGCCTCGATCTCGAAGTAGTTGTTGAGCAGCTCAATAACGGGCAAATAGGGCGACGCCTTGCCGTGAGAGACGGAGAACGTTTCCAAAACAAGGCATCCACTCTGCGAGGTCGCCTTGAATTCGTAAAACAACCGTGACTTGCCCAGCCCGGCCTCGCCTATCGCGGCAACGATCTGCCCGTGGCCTTTCCGTACCAGTTCCAGTGCGCGCCGCATCTCCGCCACCTCTCGCTCGCGCCCGACGAACTTCGTGAGCCCACGCCCGGCCGCTCGCTGCAGCCGGGTTCTGAGCGGGCCGACTCCCGTCACCTCGTAAACGTCAACCGGCTCACTGACTCCCTTGACGCGAACCGGCCCCAATGCCTTGAACGCAAAGTAGCCCTGACATAAACGATGGGTCGCCTGACTGCTCACCACCGAGCCAGGGTCGGCCAGCGTTTGCATGCGCGAGGCGAGGTTCGCCGTATGCCCGATCGGCGTGTACTCGATCTGCTTCGCGCCGGTTTGGATCGGCCGCACCACCACCTCTCCGGTGTTGAGTCCGACCCGGATCTGGAGTGGGGCGCGGCCCTCGGCGCGCAGCCGGCTCGTCAGCCGTTTTATCTCCTGCTGCATCCGGAGCGCGGTCAACACCGCCCGCTGTGGATGGTCCTCGTGGGCGACGGGTGCGCCGAAGAGCGCAAAGATGCCATCACCGGTCGACTGCACGACGTAACCGTCATAGTGATGGACCGCGTCAATCATTATCTTGAGCGCGGGGTCGATCACCCGACGAGCGTCCTCTGGATCGAGATCCTGTATCAGCTCGGTCGATCCCTTGATGTCAGCGAACAGTGCGGTGACCAGCTTGCGCTCGCCCTCCGGTACATCCTCGGCTTCTACAGAAGCGCTGACGCCGATCGTCGGACCCGATACGGCCGGCGCTGCGAACTGACCGGCTTTAGCGCCTTTAACCGCCTGGCCCAGGGCGGTACCGCATGCGTTGCAGAATCTCGCACCCGTCCGGTTGGATGCCCCACACGAAGGACACCCCTGTGGCAGAGCGGTTCCGCATGCGTCGCAGAACCTGGCGCCATCGAAGTTCTCTGAGCCGCAGCTTGAGCAGTTCATCAACCTAGCCGTGACCTTGATGATGGAACTTTCTCGGTTTAGCAAACTAAGTTTTTTACCACTTGATCAGTGTCATTAGCGCGTAAAAAGTTACTCGCGCGCAATCGGACCTTGGTCCGATTTTCGCCGATCGCTCCTGGCTCGCCGCGTGATGTCTGCTGACAGGTTTGGCGCGACGCCCTCCTTTGCGGTAGTAACTCGATCGCCAGTCGCATGGCGCGGAGGTTGAGCGGGTGAACAATTTCGCGACTCTGGCCGAGCTTTTCACCGCACAGGCAGAAAGGCTCGGCGATCGGGCCTTCCTGCGCGACAAGGCCGGCAAGGTTTGGCGCGACCACTCCTGGAACGACATCGCTGATGAGGCCGCGCGCCTGCGCGCCGGTCTGCTCGGACTTGGACTGGAGCGGGGCGATCGAATCGCAATCCTGTCGGATAACTGTCCGCGTTGGGTGGTGGTCGATCAGGCTGCGCTCGGGATGGGCGTGGTGGTCGTGCCGCTGTACACCACCGCCGGCGTCGAGGAGACCCGCCACATCCTCGCCGATTCGGCCGCGAGCCTGGTCGCGGTCAACGGCGATGCGGCGGTGACGAAGATCCTGGAGATTTCGAACGATTTACCCGACCTCCAGGGTATCATCCAGATGACTCCTTCGCAGGGCGCGCCGCCGTCATACGGCGGGAGGGGGAAGCTGCGGATTTTCACTTTCTCGCAGATGACCGCCCATCCCGCCGAACCGCCGATGGAGGGCTCGCGCGATGATCTGGCGACGCTCATCTACACCTCGGGCACCACGGGGCCATCCAAGGGCGCGATGCTCACGCATGGCAACCTGCTGGCCAATAGCGAATCGTCGCAAGCCGCGCTCGACCTCAACGAGCAGGACATGATGTTGTCGTTCCTGCCGATCGCCCATTCGTTCGAGCGCTCCGCCGGCTACTACACGGTGGTGCTGGCGGGCGGCACGATTTCATACGCCGAGGGGCTGGGACAGATCGCGCAAAATCTGCTCGAAGTGAATCCGACTATCGTGCTTACCGTGCCGCGGGTGCTGGAGGCGGTTTACGCGCGCGTGATGCGCACGGTGGAGGCGGGACCGGGTGTGCGACGTGCGCTGTTCAACGCCGCGGTCGCCACCGGGGCGCACGCGGCGACATACCGGCACCAGGGCCAGTCGGTGCCCGTGCGTCTGGCGGCCCCGATGGCGCTCTTTCGCAACGCGGTGTTCGCGCGCATCCGGGCAATTTTCGGCACGCGGCTGCGCTATCTAATCTCGGGTGGCGCGCCGCTGCCGCGCGAGATCTTCCGCTTCCTGGCCGCCGCCGAAATCCCGATCGTCGAGGGTTACGGGCTGACCGAGGCCTCGCCGGTGGTCTCGGTGAACCTGCACGGCCACACCAGGATTGGCACCGTGGGCCGCGCGATCAGAGACGTCGAGGTCCGCACCGCGCAAGACGGCGAATTGCTGGTGCGCGGGCCCAATGTGATGACGGGTTACTACAAGCTGGAGGCCGAAACGCGCGAGGCGATCGACGCGGAGGGATGGCTCCATACCGGCGACATCGCGAGCATCGATCACGACGGCTACATCACCATCACCGACCGCAAGAAGGAAATTATCGTGCTGTCGGGCGGCAAGAACATCTCGCCCGCCAACCTGGAGAGCCGGCTGAACTCCGACCCGGCGATCGCGCAGGCCTGCGTGATCGGCGATCGGCGCAAGCACCTGGCCGCCCTGCTGGTGCCTGATTTCGAGTACCTGGCCGCCCAGCCCGCGTTCAAGCTGACGGTGATGCGCCCGCCCGAGCAGGCCGTCGCCGACCCGGCGCTACGCGCTTTCTACCACGCCCGCATACATGAGCTAAACAAGGGATTGTCGGACGTCGAGACCATCGTCGCGTTCGCTCTGCTGGCGCGCCCGTTCGGCCAGGACAACGGCGAGCTTACGCCGACGCTCAAGCTGCGGCGCAAGGTCATCGTCGAGCACTATCGCGACGTGATCGAATCCCTGTACGGAACGGAAACGGGCCGGCGCGCCACCGAATAGATAGTCACTCGACCAGGTAGTAGTCGACAGTCGAAACCAGGCGCAGTTTCTTCTCGATCGAGGAGCGCTCCTCGGCCGGGTCCGGCACTTCGCCGTCGCGGCTCAGCACCTGGAAGACGCCCTCGTTGGCGCGCCGAATCGCGCCGAGATGGCTGTTGGAGTCGGCGGCGAACTGCTGCGCCAGGACACGGGCGCTCTTGGTCGCCTGCGCCAGCATCGCGGGCCGGATATCGCCCACGTGGGTGAACAGGTAGGCCGGGTTGGCGGGGGAGTTTTCGAGCGGCCGCCCGTCCAGCACCACGCCCTGCCGGATCAGCTCGCCGGTCGTCTGGCTCGCCGCGCGCACCGCGTCGACCTTGGTGGTGCGAATCTCGAAGCCCGCGGTTATCACATAGCGCCGGGCGGCCTCGACGTTGGGCGGTCCCATCGGCGCAGCGAATGCGAACTGGTCATTGACCCGCGTCGGCAGGGGTTCGATTTCGCGATCGATGAAGCCGGACTTGTCGATAAAGGCGCGGACGAGTTCGCGGTCGCGCTCACTGACGGCGCTGACTGCGCTGATGTCGGAGCCGGTCGCACTGAAGCTCAAGGTCCATACGGCGAGGTCGGCCTTGACGTTGCGTTCTGCCAGCCCCTTGACGCTGACGTAGCGTTCGGCGCGCCGTCCCTGGAAGAAGCCCTGGCCGACAAAATAGCCGCCCAAGGCCGCGCCGGCTCCGACCAACAGGCCGAGAATTACCGCGGCAGGAAACGAGATCGACCCCCGTTCCATCTTGTTCGCGCGGATCAGTGCTGCGAGTTCTCGTCGCTCTCGAGCGCGAGGATCGTATGAATCGTAACCAGGCGCTTGACCACGTAGGAGCGTTTGCCGCGCGGAGTCTGGACCTCGATGTCATCCTGCTCGGCCTTGCCGATCAGCGCCCGTCCCAGCGGCGAGGAAAGCGAGATCCGGTTGGCGGCTCCGTCGACCTCCTCCGGCACCACGATCTCGTACTCCACGCTGACGCTTTCGTCGAGGTCTTCGAGCTCGACCCGGCTGCCCAGGCCGACCGTGTCGCGCGGGATCGAGTCGAGGTTAATCCGCGCAAGCTCCGAAACGCGCTCCTCGAGATTGGCCAGGCGCGCGCGCAGGAATTCCTGGCGCTGCTTGGCCATCGCCCACTCGGCGTTCTCCGAAAGATCGCCGTGTGCGCGCGCGCGCTCCAGCTCCTTGGGCAACTCCACGGTTAGCTCGCGCTTGAGATTGTCCATGTCCTTGCGCAGCCGCTTGACTACTGGAAGTTCAGCCATTGCTCTCCTGCAGACGCGACATCTGACTGCTTAATCGAGCTAACCATAGAATCTTTTCAAGCCGCCCCAAGCCGCGCGCCGCTAGTCGGCCACGATCGAAGTCAGGCTGCGATTGACTCCCGGCACGCTCTGGATTTTCTGCACCACCAATTCACCCAGCGAAGAAACGTCGCTCGCCTCGGCCACCGCGATGATGTCGTGCGGGCCGGTGACCGCGTGGGCGCTGGAGATTCCCGCCACATTGCGCAGCTTGGTTGCGACTTCCCGCGCCTTGCCCGGCGAGGTGTCGACGAGGATGAACGCTTTGACCGACATCTGCTCTTCCTCCTTGGTTGGATTGCTGGCGAATTTCGACCCGGCGAACCTTTCACCGATCGCGCGGCGCCCGAACCGGCTAGCGCGCCACCGGCGGAATCGCGACCCCCTGTTCGGTGTACATGTAAAAGCCACGGCCGGCCTTGCGCCCCAAATAGCCGGCGTCGACGTATTTCTTGAGCAACGGGCACGGGCGATATTTGTCGTCGCCGAAGGTGCGATGCATCACCTCCATGATCGCGAGACAGGTGTCCAGGCCGATCAGATCCGCCAGCTCCAGCGGACCCATCGGCTGATTGGTGCCGAGCTTCATCGCGATATCGATATCGCTGACTCCGCCCACGCCCTCGTACATCGTGTAGATGGCCTCGTTGATCATCGGCAGCAGGACCCGGTTGACGATAAAGCCGGGGAAGTCCTCGGCGGTCATCGTGTTCTTGCCCAGCCGCTCGGCCAGCGTGCGCGTCTGCTCGAAGGTCTCCTGCGAGGTCGCGAGTCCGCGGATGATCTCGACCAGCTTCATCGCCGGCACCGGGTTCATGAAGTGCATCCCGATGAAGCGCGGCGCGCGGCTGGTGCGCGCGGCCATCCGCGTGATCGAAATCGACGAAGTGTTGGAGGCGAAAATGATCTCGGGCGGGCAGACCTTGTCGAGCTTCTGGAACAGCGCGATCTTGGCCTCTTCGTTTTCGACCACCGCCTCGATTAGGAAATCGACCTCGCGGAGGTCCTCCAGCCGCGCGGTGGTCTTGATACGGCCGAGCACGCGCGCGCATTCCTCGGGCTTGATCCGGCCGCGCTTGACCATCCGATCGAGGTCGCGTCCGATATTCTCCACCCCGCGCCGGCATAGTTCCTCGCTGACGTCGTGGATCAGGACCTCGAAGCCCGCCTGCCCCGCCACCTCGGCGACTCCGCCGCCCATCTGTCCCGAGCCCACGATGCCCAGTCTGCTAACCGCCATCAATTCCTCTCCGTCGGCGCGCGCGCCGCTTCAACCCGAAAAAAACTCCTGCGCGGCGCATTCCCAGTCAAGTTCCCAACCAAGATCCCGATCAAGAATTCCATCAGGATAACTCGGGCGGTTTGTCGCCGGCTCGCCACGTACCCTCGCCGCCGCCCGCACGCATCGAGCCGCGTACCCGGCGCACGTCTTCGGGCGACTGGCGCCCGGGCATCCCCAGCCCGCGCATCAGTACGTTGGTCAACTCCGAGGTCAAACGGTCGCGCAGCGTCGGCTCCCCGCCCAACTGGGCGTCGAGCACCCGATCCACCTGCTCCCGCGTCAGTCCTTCGGCGGCAAAAATATCCACCAGTCCGACCAGTCCCACCGTGGGGCCGGCCCGCTCGACAATACTGATGATCTTGCCGCAGACCGGGCAGGTCCGGCGAATCAGTCCGGCCCATCGCCGGCAATAGAGGCAGCGCATGCGCTGGTTTAAGCCGACCTCCTACGCTCCGAAAGCGAAAGCGGGCGCGCGTGCCCACCACAGGCGCGCTGCCCCGCTCTGATTTTGAAACTACACCGGCCCAACAAGCGCGGCAAGCCGCCTTTGCTTAGGGCGCGCGATATCGCTTTGATATCGCTCGCCTTGACATCGCGTTCGTGGGCGTAATAACCTTAATTGAGAATGGTTCTCAATTACAAGTAAAACAGTAGAACAGTAAAACAGTAGAAAAGTAGAACAAATAAGACGATTTAAGGCGTCACCCAAGGAATCTCAAGTTGCCCACTGTCCTACCTTACTTTTTCTATTCCCTCGGCATCCTGGTGCGCGAGGGCTCCGAAGCCTTGCTGGTTGTCGTTGCACTGCTTGCCGCAGTGCGCGAGGCCGGGCAGGAGCGACGCGCGCGCGATATCTACGCCGGCGCGTCTGCTCGCGCTCGGACTCAGCCTCGTGCTGGCGTGGGCGGTCAACCATCTCATTGCCGACGACACCAGCGATACGCTCGAGGGCGTCTTCCAATTGCTCGCCGCGGCGACGCTCTTTTACGTGAGCTCCTGGCTGACCGCGCGCGGCCAGAGCGACCGCTGGCGCACCTTCCTGCACGACAAGGTCGAAGCGTCGCGTGACATCGCGGGGCCCTCAATCGCGCTTGGACTGACGGCGTTTTTGGCCGTGATGCGCGAGGGCGCCGAGACTATCGTCTTCTTCCAGGCGCTGCTCGGCGGCGCGACTGAAACCGCCGAGCGTCATGCGGTGATGGCGGGATTGCTGGCGGGCGCGCTGGCACTGGGCGTGATTTTCCTGGTCCTGCGCAAGGCGGCGTTTCGCATCCCGCTCGGCTCGTTCTTCACCGCGACCTCAGTGCTGCTCTACGGACTGGCGGTGATCTTCGTCGGCCAGGGAATTTCGAGCTTCCAGGAATCGGGCGTGATGCGCGCGACTTTCGTCGATCATGTGCCGACCATCCAGGCGCTGGGACTCTTTCCAACCGTGCAAACGCTCGCGGCGCAGGCCGCGATGCTCGGGCTGGCGGCGCTCGCGTTGTTCGCCCCGGCTGGCCCGCGCAAGCGCAAGCACGACGATACGCCGGCGGCAGCCGGCGGCAAGGTCAGCCCGCGCATCGCCAGCCGCTCCCGCGTTAGTTCGCGAATTTCCGGTCGCGCTGTCGCGCCTGTTGCCCGCGCATCGCGAAAGCTGTTACCCAGTGGTTCCTGAGGAATGCCCGCGATGCCGCCGCCACTTGCCGATGATCCGGCCTCCAATGATCCTGTCCCGCATGATTCTGCCCAGCATGATCCTGTCCCGCACGATCTTGCTCACGCGAGAGCCAGCGAAACCACGGCGCCTAATCACGCACCCGAGCCGTCGCCGACACCGCAACGCGGCATAGTCGAAGTCATATGGGGTGCCGCGGCGACCGCGTTGGCGGTTTTCTACACCGCGGCGCTTGCGCCCTGCGCCGCGCTGGTCAGCGTGCTCGGGTATCCTCATCTGGCCACACCGATCAGCCGTCTCTGGGGCTGGCTCATCGTGCGCACCAGCGGCGTCACGGCCGAGATCGAGGGACTCGAGCATCTCGCCGGCCTCAAATCCTACGTCCTGGTCTCAAACCATCAGAGCTTCTTCGACATCTTCGCGATCTGTGCCTGGATGCCGGGAGAGCCGCGCTTCGTGGCAAAACAGGAGCTGGGGAAAATCCCGGTGCTGGGATCGGCGATGCGCCGTTCGGGGCACATCATGATCGATCGCGCCAAGGGCGGTCAGGCAATCCGCAAGGCGCTCAAGATCGCGCGGGAGGGTTTTTCGATCGTGGTTTTCGCCGAGGGCACGCGCTTCAGCGACAACCGGGTGCATCCGTTCAACGACGGCGCGGCGTGGCTCGCGATCGCAACGCGCCAGAAATGCGTGCCGATGGCGATCAGCGGAACCGCCGGCTTTTTTCCGCGCGGCGCGCGAATCGTGCGCCCGGGGCGGCGGATGCGGATGGCGATCGGACCGCCGGTCGATACCACGGAACTGCGCGGCGCCGATCGCGAGGCGCTGACGCGCCAACTCGAAGCGAGCGTGCGCGCGCTCTTTCGCACCGAAGTGTAAGCCCACGGGCGGATTCGCCGCTGAAGGCCGGTTGCGCCAGCGGAGCTCGGCCGCGTCGCGCGGATGGCGAAAAAATTCAGACCTTGCGGTCGAAGATGAATAGCGGGACCTGGTTGGCGATCTTCGGATCGAGCGCGAGCACGCGGCGCCCATGATCGATCTTCGGCGCCGGCGGTTCGATACCTGCACTCTTCAACGCCGCGGCGACTTGCGCGACGTCTTCCGCCTCCAGCCAGAGCCCCGCAAGCCCCTCGCCGCTCGTGGCGATCGCCGAGGCCGCCGCGGCGCCCGCGACCAGCCGGATTTCCGCGCCACCCACCTTAAGCGTCGCGCTGTCGGCGCTGGAATCTGGCGTCAATTCGAAGCCGAAGTTCTCGCGGTAGGTCTTTACCGCGTCCGCAAGATCGGTCGTCGCGACCTCCAGCGTATCGAACCGTTTCAGCAGTGCCATTGTTTCACTTTCACCGGTCTCTTCAGGATACTTCACTGCGCCGGGATCATTGTTTCGCGGGCGCCAGCGTGAAGTCTGCCGTCGCTGTTTTGCCCGGCTCGACCGTCACCTTCCGCGTCTGTGTGCCGAGCTTTTCCTGCCACACCTCGAGCGTGTACGTCCCCGGCGGAACGTCCTGGATCATAAACTTGCCGTTGCCGTCAGTCACCGCATAGTACGGATTGCCCGCCACGAACCACCATCCATGCATCCAGTTGTGCGCGTCGCAACTCACAGCGATCAATTCCGGATATTTGAGCGGCGCGGTTACGATCACGTGCTTGAACGGCGGCTGCGCCATGTCGAGCGCGGGGTTGCGTTTGGACTCGGTGCGGACGCTGTGCAGGATGCCGTCGGAGTTGACGATATCGACCGTGCTGCCGACGGGAAAGGCGAGCACGTGCGGGGTGTAGTCGCAGCCCTTCTGGTCGAATTTCACGTCCTTCAGCGGAGCCAGCGGAACGCCCTTTGTGATGTCGGCGATGCTCACGACGGCATTGGCGATACCGCCGCCGGCGCCCACGATCAGACTTTCGTCATAGAGCGGCGCGGCGCCGCATACTTCGCGGTCCTTGCTGATTTCGACCGGCTTGCGGGCGGGCGGCGCGCCGTCGAATTTGACCGTGCCGGCGATCGCCCCGGTGTCCTTGACGGTCTCGGCCTGGTAAGCGTAGGCGCGCGCGACCGGCGTAAGCGATGCGATGGCTATGAAGGCGGCAGCGGCGCGAGCGATCGCAAAGAAGCGGAGCCGATGGCGCAAATGCTGCCTCTGAGGGGGCTTGCTAAGCCGCCAGCTTGGTCGCGATCACGACGCGATGGACCGAAAAGCGCGCGATACGCTCGTTGCGGTCGACGCTGATCTTGTGGCCGTCGAGCACGTCACGGACAAGCAGCCGCGTGGTCCATCCCAGATGCCTGGTCAGCGGGTTGGCGACCCATACCAGCGAATAGAGCAGCGGATTTTCGCTCGCGAAATGATTGATGAGGACAATCTTGCCGCCCGGCTTACATACCCGCAGCATCTCCTGCATCATGCGCGGCGGATCCGGCACCACCGTCATCACGTGGAAACTCGTCACGCAATCGAAGCTGTTGTCGGGAAACTCGAGATTAAGCGCGTCGCCCTGGCGGACGTCGATATGACCCCAGCCGTTCTCGCGGGTCTTCTTGACCGCGTGCGCGAGCATGTCGGTGGACGGATCGATGCCCACGACCTTGACGTAGGGCGGATAGGCGTCGAGCGAAATGCCGGTGCCCACGCCGACTTCGAGCACCTGCTGCCCCGGACGCAGATTGAGCTGCTCGATTGTCTCGTGTTCGTGGTCGACAAAAATTCGCCCGAACGTGTGGTCGTAAAAACGCGCAAAGTCGGAATATACGCGGCTCTGATGCGGTTCGCCCATCGCTAGTAAAACCTCAAACCTCTGTGCAGTGTACGCCGCCGCGGCTGCACGGATACGGCGCGCGTATCGCTACGCCCCCAAACTCTTTCCCATTCCCGGCGCTAGGCTGCCGCGTTGATGCCCCGCGTCTGGCGCTTGAAGGAGGCGATGTCGCGTTTGCGAAAGCGCCACTGCCGTCCCTTCTTGAACGCGGGCAGAATATTGCGGCGTGCGAATTCGTTGACCGTGTCGGGGCTCAGATCGAGCAGAAAAGCCACTTCCCGTGAGTTCAAAAGCACGTCGTCTTTGTCTGCCATGGTCGTGCTCTAAGGCTCGCGGTTTTTAATATGAACCCTTCGATCAAGTCAAGGTATTCTGACAAAACGCCGCCCGCGCCGCCATCGCCGAGGGACGACCCACGTCGGGCACTCGGATGGAGCGGCGTCTGTGCCATAATTAGCCTGTCATAACACTTCTTAGACGCTTATTGAATTCAGCCGGCGCATCGAAATCAGGTAATCATACCACGCCCGCGTCACCACGAAGCACGAGAACACGCCCGTCAGCACGCCCACGCAGAGCGTGACCGCGAAGCCTTTCACCGGCCCCGTCCCAAACTGGAACAGAATCAGGCCGGCTACGAAGGTCGAGATATTGGAATCGCGAATCGCGGACCACGCGCGCTCGTAGCCGAGGCGGACCGCCTCCCGCGGCGTTTTGCCCAGGCGCAACTCCTCGCGCATCCGTTCATTGACCAGGACGTTGGCGTCGACCGACATGCCGAGCGTCAACACGATCCCGGCGATTCCCGGGAGCGTCAGCGTCGCCTGCATCGCCGCCATCACGCAGATCAGCAGCAGGATGTTGAGCGAGAGTCCAAAGTCGGCGAGCAAGCCGGCTCCGCTGTAGTACGCGGCCATGAAGACCAGCACCACCAGCGCGCCGACCACGAACGACCGCTCGCCCTGGCGTATCGAATCGCGCCCCAGCGACGGTCCGACCGTGCGCTCTTCGATAATCTCCACCGGCGCCGGCAGCGCGCCCGAGCGCAGCACGATCGCCAGTTCGTGCGACTCGTCGTAAGTGAAGTTGCCGGTTATCTGCACGTGGCCGCCGGGAATCGGCTCCCTGATTACCGGCGCGGAGTAAACGATATTGTCGAGCACGATCGCGATCTTGCGGCCCACGTTGGCCGACGTGATCGCGCCGAAAATCTGCGCGCCGCGCTGGTCGAGGTCGACGGTGACATACGGTCCTTCGAGCTGCCCGCCGGGACGCACGCGCGCGTCGGTGATCGTGTCGCCGGTGAGCAGCACGGGCGACTCGACCAGGTAGGGCTCACGGCCGCCGCGGCTGGCGGGCCCGTAGAGGATTTCGTCACCCGGCGGCGGGCCGTCGCGCAACGCGTCGGAGACCGAATGATTGTCGTCGACCAGCTTGAACTGCAGCACGCCGGTCTTGCCGATCAGCTCCTTGGCGCGCTCGGGGTCCTGGATACCGGGGAGCTGCACTAAAATCTCGTCGTTGCCCTCCTGGGCGATCGTGGTCTCGCGAACTCCGAGCTGGTCGATTCGATTGCGGATGGTCTCGAGCGCCTGCTCCATCGCATTGCGCCGCACCTGATCCAGTTCGATCGGCCGGTAAGTCATCTGGTAGGTCGGCCCGGCGTCACCCGAGTTGGGCGCAAGCCCGATCACCATGTCGGAAAAAAGCTTGCCCGCGAGATCGAGAAAAGCGGTCCGCTCGTCCGCGCTGGGCAAGGTCACCAGCACCGCGCTACCCGAAGGATCGACGGTGACGCTCTTAACCTCGAGCTTGTTCTGCTTCATCTCCTGCTTGACGTCGTCGGCGACGCGGCGCAACTGGGTTTTGACCGCCTCGTCGAGTTTGACCTCGAGCAAAAGATGGGTGCCGCCCTGGAGGTCGAGCCCCAACTGGATTTTTGGTGTCGGGATGGTGCTGGTCCACCAATCGGGCAGTGCGCCGCTGATGCTGGGTAGCAGAATCAACACGGCCAGTGCGGTCAGCGCCGCGGCCAGGTAAAGCCGCGTGCGGCCGCTGCCGCCGGTGAAGTGCAGCCACAAAAAAGCGCCCGCGACCGCGAGCAGGATGATTATCGGGATGAAATCGGCGTTTGCGTTAGCGTTTTCCACTTTTCACTTTTTCACTTTTCACTTGAAGTCGGCGAAGCTTTTGAGCGGCGAGACTTTTGATCCTGAATTGCGCACCCGCTACTGCTCCGCCTTCTGACTCTTGCCCACCGGAGGCTTGCCGTAGCTGGAGAGCGCGGTTATCTGGCTGCGCTCGACCCGCACGCGCACGTTCGGCGCGATCTCCAGGACTACCACTTTGTCGCCGATCTCGTTTATCCGGCCCAACAGCCCGCCCGTGGTCACTACTTCGTCGTTGCGCTTGAGTTTGGCGAGCATGTCGCGATGCTCGCGCGCCTTGGTGGTTTGCGGGCGCAGAAAGAACCAGTAGAAGGCCAGGATCAGCAGCGAGAACGGCACTCCCGGCCCGTACAGCAGTTGATCGATAAGCGTCGGCTGGCCTGCCGCGGCGGGAGCGGCCGCGCTTTGCGCCCACGCGATTCCTTCAAAAAACATCGGTTGTTTTCTTACCTTTTACTCTTCCGCGCTTCGCTCGCCGTTAAGCCGCGCCAACGTCCCGGCCGCGAACTCCCGGCAGGTGCGAGATGCGATAGCAGCTTGCATCCCGGCCATCAAGCGGGCGTAGAAGTAGAGATTATGTTCCGTTAGCGCGCGCGCCGCCAGAATCTCCCCCGAAATATATAAATGCCGCAGGTACGCCCGGCTAAGCGTCGTGCAGGTGCGGCATCCGCATCCTTCCTCGAGCGGCCGCGGGTCGCGGGCGTGCACGGATTGTTTGATCGAGATGCGGCCGTCGCTGGTGTAGGCGCTGCCATTGCGCGCGTTGCGCGTCGGCAACACGCAATCGAATAGGTCGTAGCCCATTGCCACCGCCGCGACGAGATCCTCGGGCGTGCCGACGCCCATCAGGTAGCGCGGGCGCTCCGCCGGCAGCAGGCTCGCGCTCAGCGCGGCCATCTCGAGCATCTGCTCCTTCGGCTCGCCGACCGCGAGCCCGCCCGCCGCGAAGCCATCGAACGGCATCGCGGTTATCTGCGCGGCGCTGCGCCGTCTCAGTTCAGGATAAACGCCGCCCTGGATTATCCCGAACAGCGCCTGGCGCGAACTGCGCCGCGCGCCGACGCATCGCTCGGCCCATCGCGTCGTCAGCTCCAGCGAGGCCTCTGCCCGCGCGCGCTCGGCCGGATACGGCGTGCACTCGTCGAGCGCCATCATCAGGTCGGAGCCGATTCGCTCCTGGATTTCGACCGCGCGCTCCGGCGTCAGCATGAACTCGGAGCCGTCGAGGTGCGAGCGAAAACGAATTCCGCCGGGACCCACTTCGTTCAGTTTGGCGAGGCTCATCGCCTGAAAGCCGCCAGAGTCGGTCAGCACCGCGCCGTCAAATCCCATGAAGCGCCCCACCCCGCCGAGTTCCTCGATAAGCTCGGCGCCGGGGCGGAGCGCGAGATGGTAGGTGTTGGCGAGCACCAGCCGATAACCCAACTGCCACAGCTCATCGGGCGCCATCGCCTTGACCGCCGCGCGCGTGCCAACCGGCATGAAAGCCGGCGTCGCGACTTCGCCGTGCGCCGTCGCGAGGCGGCCGACGCGCGCGTCGCCATCGCGCGCGATGACCTCGAAACCGAACGCCGGCGCGGTGCTCTCACGATTGCTCGGCATTTTTCCGCTCACAGGATCAACATCGCGTCGCCATAGCTCAGGAAGCGGTAGCGATGGCGCAGCGCCTCGCGGTAGGCGTCGAGAATCTCCTCGCGCCCCGCAAACGCCATCACCATCGCGAGCACCGTCGAGCGCGGCATGTGAAAGTTGGTCACCATCGCGTCGATCGCACGGAAACGGAAGCCCGGAGAGATGAAAAGTCCCGTCGCGCCCTCGGTGTCGCCGGTGATCGCGTGGGATTCGAGCGCGCGCACACTGCTGGTGCCGACCGCGATCACGCGTCCGCCAGTGCGCCGCGCCAGCGCCAGCGCCGAAAGCGTGGCGGGAGCGATCGTATACCACTCGGCCTCCATCGTGTGCGCTTCGACCTGTGGCGCGCGGAGCGGCGTAAACGTACCCGGCCCGATATGCAGCGTTACGAAGGCCGTGCGCACGCCCGCCGCGGCAAGCTTGGCCAAAAGCTCGCGTGTGAAGTGCAATCCGGCCGTCGGCGCCGCCACCGCGCCCGGTTGTGCCGCGAAGACGGTCTGGTAGTCGTCGCGGTCCGACGGCCGCGGCTCGCGATGGATATAGTGCGGGAGCGCCAGCGCGCCGGCGCTCTCCAGGATGGTTTCGATCGGCACCGAATCGTCGCTCATGACCAGCGGGCGGCCCGGACGCTGATAGCCTGCGATTCTGAGCGCGCGGCCGTCGTCTAGGACGAGCCGCGTGCCTTCGCGCAGTCCTCGATGGCCCCGGATCAACGCGAGCCACGCGCCCGGCGGCTCGTCGACCGGACGCACCATCAGCAGTTCGATCGCTCCGCCGGTCGGCTTGCGCGCGAACAGGCGGGCCGGGAAGACTCGCGTGTCGTTGAGCACGAGCAGGTCGCCGTCGCGCAGAAAATCGCCGAGCTTGTAGAACCGCGAGTGCTCGAGCGTGCCGCCGCGCCGGTCGAGCACCATCAGGCGCGCCTCGTCGCGGCGCTGAAGCGGCTCCTGCGCGACCAGTTCGGGCGGCAGATTGTAATCGAGTTCGGTTAGACGCATGCCAAAGGCGCGGCCAAGTGCGCCGGCGCCAACAAATAAAAATATCATCGGCTACGAGGCCGCGATACGCGGTCAGAAATTCCCTTCCCCAGAACTGCCGGGGAAGGAGACGGCATCTACGCGATACGCAGAACGATCTTGCCGAAGTGCTCGCTCGCCGCCATCATGCGATGCGCCTCGGCCACGTTCGCCATCGGCACGACCTTGTAGATCGGCGGGCGCAGGCGGCCAGCCTCGAGCGCGGCACCGAAACGCGCGAGCAGCGCGGCGACGATCTGCGCTTTCTCCTTTTCCGGCCGGGTGCGCAGCGTCGAGCCGATCACTTCGAGATGCCGCCGCAGGACTGCAGCCAGATCGATCTCCGTGCGCGTGCCCATCATCAGACCGATCAACACCAGCCGCCCGCCGTGCGCGAGCGCCTCGAGGTTCGGACCCAGGTAGGCCGCGCCGATACTGTCGAGGATGACGTCGGCGCCGCGCCCGTTGGTGGCGGTTTTGACCGCGGGCGGAAACGGTCCCGACTTGTAGTTGATCGCGACGTCTGCGCCGAGCTTGAGGCACTGCTCACACTTGGCGTCGCTGCCCGCGGTCACGATCGAGCGCACCCCGGCCTCCTTGCACAGCAGAATCGACGCCGTGCCGACGCCGCTGCCGCCGCCGTGCACCAGCACCGAGTCACCGGGCTTCGCCTCGGCTAGCATGAAGATGTTGAGAAAGGCCGTCAGGAAAACTTCGGGAAACGCCGCACCCTCTTCGTCGCTCATCGAGGCCGGGATTTTCATTGCGGAGCCGCTATCCACCGCCGCCAGTTCCGCGTAGCCGCCGCCCGGCAACAGAGCCATCGCGCGCTCGCCGACGCGCCATCCGCTCACCCCCGCCCCGACCGCCGCGACCTCGCCCGCGCATTCCATGCCGATGATTTCCGAGGCGCCCGGCGGCGGCGGATAAAACCCCTGACGCTGTATCAGGTCGGCGCGGTTGAGTCCCGCGTACTTCACCCTGATCAGCAACTGGCCCGGCCCGGCCTTGGGATCGGGCGCCTCGCCAATTTTGAGCACGCTCTCGTCGCCCGGTTTGTCGCAGACTACCGCCTTCATCGCTCGGACATCCTCCATCGTGCGCTGGCGCGAGGCTCGCGCGCCGCGCAAAAACGGGGAGAGGGTCCGCGCTGGACCCTCTCCGGAAAACGCAATCGCGAACGCCGCGAGTCTAGATCTTATAGTCGATGATCGTAACGCCGACGTTCTGGAAGTTAGTCATCTCCTCGAGAATTTTCGAGGCGCCGTCCAGCCCGACCGTGCCGGTGATCATCGCCTTGGGATTGAGCTTCTTGGCCTCGACCATCTGGAGCATCCCCGGATAACGCGTCGATTGCATCCCGAGCGTGCCGATGATTTGCAGCTCCATCAGCACCATCTTGTCGATCGGCACCGAGATTTCGCCCTTCTCGGCCTGCGTCGTGAGTCCGATCTGGAGATGACGTCCCTGCTTGCGCAGGCTGTTGATCGAATTGCGGCAGGTGGCGGCGACGCCCAGCGCGTCGACCGAGACGTGCGCGCCGCCCTTGGTGATGTCCACGATCGCCGCCGCCGGATCGCCGGCCTTGGCGTTGACGATATGGCTCGCGCCGACCTCTTTCGCCAGTTCAAGCTTGCGCCCGTCGAGGTCGACCGCGATAACGTTGGCGCCAATCGAGGACGCGATCTGAATCGCCGCAAGTCCGATTCCGCCGCAGCCGTGCACCGCGACCCATTCGCCCGGCCGCACCTGCGCGCGGTCGACGATTCCGTGATACGAGGTCATGAAGCGGCATCCCAGCGACGCGCCTTCGAGAAAGCCCACCGCGTCGGGCATATGTACCAGGTTGAGGTCGGCGAATGGGATCCCGACGTAGGAGCCGTAGCCGCCATGATACGTGACGCCGGGGATGAGCGGGGTGTTGCAAATGTTCGAGTTCCCGCTGCGGCAGAAATCGCAAGTGCCATCGCCCTGGCTGAACGGAACCAGCACTCGATCGCCCTTCTTGAAGTCCTTGACCTCTTTGCCCACTTCCTGAACCACGCCGCAGAACTCATGCCCCATGATCATCGGCATCTCCGGCGTAAGTCCGACCCACGTCCAGTCGCCCGACCATAGATGCCAGTCGGAGCGGCAGATACCCTCCGCGGCGGTCTTGAGAATCGCGCCATTGGGAGGACACTGCGGATCGGGCATGTCCCTGACAACCAGCGGTTTGCGAACACCTTCCATTACGGCAGCTTTCATCGTGTCCCTCCTTGAAGCGAATCCTGCGTGCGGTCAACCTTCCGTATAGCGCCGCGCCTCGTGGCTGGCAAACTGTTTAACTGTCTCGGATCACGCCACCAGCGCCGCGAGCGTGCGCTCGTAGCCGGCGAGGTCGGCCGCGTCGAGGTCCACACGATGCAGGTCGGCGCCCGCTTCGGCCTCGGCCGCAAGCCGCTCGCGCGCGCCGGCCGCGTCGCCAGCGTAGCCCATCTCGTCAATTAGCCGGCGCGAGACCGCCTCGGTCCCGGCCTTCGAGCCGCCCGCCGCCCACGCCTCGCGAATCCGGTGCACGTCGTCGCCGAAGCCGAAACGCGTGAGCTGCTCGGCATAGAAGGTGCCCATGCGCGCCGCGTAGAACGAAAGCGTCCCGGCCTGGATTGCGCGCGCACGATCTGGATTGTTGGTCACATGAATCGTGCTCGGCGATTTCACCGCGACGGATTTGGGATCGCGCCCGGCGCTCGCCACCGCCGCGCGGAAATCCGCGATCGATTCCTTGAGCCGCCCCAGCGGAATCATCACCGGCAGCCATCCGTCGGCCTTTTGCGCGGTGAACTCGACGCTCTTTTGGTTGAGCGACGCGATCCAGATCGGGATGTGCTTGCGCGGCGGCTCGAAGCGCAGCGTGAACCCGCGCTTGAGTTTGAACAGCTTGCCGTCGTAGTTGAGCGGCTGCCCGGCCATCAGCAGGTTGATGATATCGACGTACTCGCGCATCCGGGTGAGCGGCGGATTGAACGCGACGCCGTGGAAGTGCTCGATCACCTGCGGTCCGCTGGTGCCAAGGCCGATGATCATCCGCCCGCCGCTCAGTTCGTCGAGCGTCGCGAAATGCTGCGCGAGCGCGCCCGGCGTGCGTGAGTAAGTGTTGACGATCCCGGTTGCCAGGCCGATTCGTCGCGTATGCTCGGCGAGCAGCGTCAGACTGGTGAAAGCGTCGCGGCCCCACGCCTCGGCGACCCAGATCGAATGTGCGCCGGCCTCGTCGGCGGCGCGGGCGCGCTCGATCATCCCCTTGAAGTCCGGCTTGCCCTGCCAGTTGACGCCGAGTGCAATCTTATAGCCCATTATTTTTACCAACCCTCGCGGCGCCACTCCGATGTCGCGGCTGATTCGTCTCCGAAGCGGCGCCTCGATGCTCGCCTGCAAACGGCTATCTAGACCGATTGCGGCTCTTCTTTTTAGCGCCATGCTGTCGCGACTGTCGAGTACAAATACGCTCGAAGGCGCGCGCGTGGAAAAGCAAATCGTTCATGAAACCATAATCGTCAGGCAAAACGGGCACGTTTCGCGCACTTTTCGCAGACGCCCGTACCGGGTAAGCTGATGATGTGGATGATGCGGGGCGGAGCGGCTCTTAAGCCGTGTCTCACCGTACTTTTTGATAGGTCTTGCGTGCCGACCGACAACGAAGCTGAAAACAAGTCTGCAACCGCGGGCAAAGCCGCCGGCGGCGAAGACAAGCTCGCCGGACGCAGGGTGGTCGTCGATTTCACCCTGTTGCGCCGCTATGGCGGGCGCAACTTCCGCGACCTCGGCGGCCATCCCACCGCCGAAGGCAAGCGCGTGCGGAGCAACATGATCTTCCGCTCGGCGCACCTGGCCGAGGTTCCCGAGGAAAGCCCGATAAGGTCAGCGGGGCTCCGCACCGTGGTCACGCTCCAGAGCCGCACCGAGATTTCGATCCTCGGGCCGCCGCACGCCGACGTGCTGCGCGAGGTGCGATGGGAGCATATTCCGATCGGCGATCGATGGTTTCGCGAGCGCGAGCCGATAAGCCTGATACCCGGCCGCGAGCATCATTCGATTCTTCACGACTTCCGCCAGGACTGGCGGACGTTCTTCAACATCCTGGCCGAGCGCGACGTCTATCCGCTGCTCTTCCATTGCTCGGCCGGTCGCGACCGCACGGGAGTGGGCGCGGCGATGCTGCTCGAATTGCTGGGCGTGAGCCGTGAGCGGATCGTCGCCGACTTCCTCGAGAGCAACGTGGTGTTTCCCAAGATGCCGCTGGCGGCGGCGCAACTCGAGCCGGTGTTCGAACTGATCGACGAGGCCGGCGGTATCGAGGCCTTCATGAGCGAGGGTATCGGGCTGGATCGCGCCGGCCTGGGGGCGATCCGCCAGGATCTTCTCGAAGACCTTCTCGAAGATCCGCTCGAAGATCCCGCGACGTCCGACGTCACCTCCGATCGCGACGACGAATAGCTAGCGCGCGAGGCGCCGACATGCCTCGTTGACCTTTCTCGCTTCTTATTTCCGACCCCTTGTCCAAGTCGAAGGAGAGGGCACTTCTGACTCCCTCTCCTTGGTCAAGTCAAGGAGAGGTTAGGAAAGATGCGCACACCTTTGCTAGCGGACGGCGCGCAGCGTGCGGCGACCCGATTTCGCCGTGCGCAATGCGAGCAGCCGATCGAGGATCACGTCGGCGACCTCGTCCTTGCTGAGCTTGGGATGCTCGATCGCGCGGCCATCGTCCCCGATGATGGTCACGATATTGGTATCGACCGCGAAACCGGCGTCGCTCCGCGAGACGTCGTTGGCGACGATGAGGTCGAGGCGTTTGCGCCGCAGCTTGTCGGCGGCGTTTTCTTCCAGCTCCTGGGTCTCGGCGGCGAAGCCGATCACGATGCGCGAGCCCTTGCGCGCGCTCAGCCGCGGCATCTCGTCGGCGATCCCTTCCAACTCGAGCGTCATCCCGCGCGCGTTCTTTTTGATCTTGTGCGGCGCCTGATGCGTGGGCCGAAAATCCGCCACCGCCGCCGCCATCACCAGCGCCGTGCTCCACGGAAAGTTGCGCGCGGTCGCGTTCAGCATCTCGGCCGCGCTTACGGTATCGATTCGCTCCGTGCCGTACGGCGTGCCGAGCGGCGACGGCCCCGCAATCAGCCGGACGCTCGCGCCGCGCCGCCACGCCGCGCGCGCAATCGCAAAGCCCATCTTGCCGGTCGATCGATTGGAGACGAAGCGCACCGGATCGATCATCTCCTGCGTCGGTCCGGCGGTCACCAGGATGCGCTCGGCGGCGAGGTCGTGCGGCGAGAGCATCCGCTCTACCTCCTCGACAATCGCCGCAGGGTCCGGTAGCCGTCCCTTGCCCTGGTAACCGCAGGCGAGGTCGCCGGCGGCGGGATCGATAACCGTGACGCCACGCGCTTTCAGCCGCGCCAGGTTCTCGACCACGGTCGGATGAGCATACATGTGCACGTTCATCGCGGGCGCGAAAGCAACCGGGCACTGCGCGGCGAGCAGGACCGTCGTCACGATGTCGTCGGCGATACCGACCGCGGCCTTGGCGATTACGTCGGCGCTGGCGGGCGCGATCACGATCGCGTCGGCGGTGTCGGCGAGCCGGATATGGCCGATCTCGGATTCCTCGGTCAGGCTGAAGGTGTCGGTCGCGACCGGATTGGCGCTCAGCGTTTGCAGCGTCAGCGGCGTGATGAACTCGGCCGCGTTGCGCGACATCATCACGCGCACTCGCGCCTGCTGCGCGGTCAGCAATCGCACCAGCTCGGCGGCCTTGTACGCGGCGATTCCGCCGCATACGCCGACCACGATCGTCTTGTCCTTAAGCACGCCCATCTAACAGCGCCCACCCGGGCCTGATTCTACGGCGTCGACGGGAGGCGGAGAAAGGGCCTCGCGAGCAGAGCGTCAGGGCCCGGGCGCGCCCCGTTAGCGTTCGATCTCGCCGCTGATGAACTTCTCGACCCGTTCGCGGGCGATATCGTCGGCGATTTGGCGCGGCGGATGCTTCATCGTGTAGGCCGCAATCGAGTAGAGCGGTCCGCCGATCTTGCGGTCGCGCGCAAGACGCAGGCATCGAATCGCGTCGATCACCACGCCGCCCGAATTCGGCGAATCCTGCACCGACATCCTGAGCTCTAGCTCGATCGGAATTCCGGCGAAGCCCTCGCCCTCGATCCGCAGGAAGCAGACCTTGTTGTCGCGCTGCCAGGCGACGTAGTCCGACGGGCCGATATGCACGTCGCCGTCGGGCATCCGCTCCGGCATCACGCTCTGCACCGCCTCGGTCTTGGACTTGCGCTTGGAGCCCAGGCGCGAGCGGTCGAGCATGTTAAGGAAGTCGGTGTTGCCGCCGGTATTGAGCTGATAGGTGTGGCGCACCTTGATTCCGCGATCGGCGAACAGCTTCATGATGGTGCGATGCAGGATGGTCGAGCCGAGCTGCGATTTCACATCGTCACCGACCACCGGGATTTTGCGCTCGGTGAACTCGGCCGCCCATTTTTCGTTCGAGACGATAAAAACCGGCATGCAGTTGAGCAGGCTGACGCCCGTCGCGAGGCAGGCGCGAGCGTAACGCTCGACCGCCTTCTGGCTGCCGACCGGCAGATAACACAGCATCACTTCGGCGCCGCACTCGCGCAGGCGCCGCTCGATGTCGACCGGCTTTTCATTCGCCGGCAAGAAGCTCGACTCGGGCGGATACTGCGACATATGCTCGGCGACGCCGTCATGAATCTCGCCCATATCGACGGTGACCCCGTACTTGGGCAGGTCGCGCCAGACGGTGATGGTATTGTTGGGCATCGCGAAGCAGGCGTCCTCGAGCGGCCGCCCGACCTTGCGCGAATCGATATCGAACGCGCAGGCGACTTCGATATCGCCGGGCTTGTAGCCGGCGAGATCGTAATGCATCAGGCCGATCGGACTGCGCTGCGCCTGGGCCGGGGCATGCTGGTAGAACTCGATGCCCTGTAGGAGGGAGGATGCGCAGTTGCCCACTCCAACGATTGCTACTCGAATCTTCGCCATGTCCCCTCTTCTCAATTCACCGCCCGTCGTCCACAAATAGGGCTCAGGTGCGTCCACATGGACCGCCCCTGAAAGATAAGTGGAACTGATAATGCTCTGTCGTTCTATAGGAGCGCAGCAGCAAAGTAAATTGCCCCGGACGCGGTTACCCACAACGCCCGGACACTGGAATCAGTCCGTCCTGACCGACTGGATGAATACTGGACATCTTTTAAGGCGCTAAATTCGCGCCTAATCTTTGGGCATCGCCGCCAGCACGCCGCGCGCGAGGTCCATGAAGGCGCGGCTTGCGGGATGCTCGGGATCCTTCAGCACGATCGGCATCCCCGCGTCGCCCGCCTCGCGCACCTCGAGATGGATCGGAATCTGCGCCAGCACACGAGTGCCCTCTTCCATCGCGAGCTTCGCCCCGCCGCCCGCGCCGAACAATTCGTCGCGCTCGCCGCAATCGGGACAGACGAAGTAGCTCATATTCTCGACCACGCCGATAACCGGGCAATGCAACTGATGGAGCATCCGCGCGGCCCGCGTCGCGTCGAGCAGCGCCACGTCCTGCGGCGTGGTGACGATCACCGCGCCGTCGAGCGCGACCTGCTGCGCCAGCGTAAGTTGCGCGTCGCCGGTGCCCGGCGGCAGATCGACGATCAGAAAATCCTGCGTGCCCCATAGCGTGTCCTTGAGGAACTGGCGCACCGCGCCCATCACCATCGGTCCGCGCCAGATGACCGGCGACTTGTCGGTCAGGAAAAACCCCATCGAGATGAGCTTCACGCCGTAGCGCTCGACCGGATAGAAATTCTGCCCGCCGGCCGCGCGCGGCCGCTCCTCATCCACCCCGAACATCATCGGCACCGACGGTCCGTAAACGTCGGCGTCCATCAGCCCGACCGTCATCCCGAGCTGCTTTAGCGCCATCGCGAGATTCACCGCGACCGTCGACTTGCCGACGCCGCCCTTGCCGCTCAGCACCGCGACCACGTAGCGCGTTCCCTCCAGGCGCACGCGCCCGGTCTTTTCGCCCAGCTCGGCCTCGAGCTTGCGCAGCTTGAGTTCGACCCGCGCCACGCCGAGGTCGCGCTTGAGCGTGGTGCTGATTGCGCCGGCCAGATCGTGCATCACGCGGTCGTTCTCGCTCACCTGTCGCACGATCACCGCGAAGCCGCCGGCGGTCTGAAGCGGCTCGACGGCCTCGATAATTCCGAGCGAAACGAGGTCGGCCGCGTAGCCGGGATAGTTCACCCGGCCCAGCGCCTCGAGCACTGCGTCAACGGTTATCTGCCTGGCCACGTGAAGATTATTTCAGAAGCCGCGCCGCGCGCGAAACGCTGCCGGGCCGCGCTTTGGCTCTTGCGTCATCCCGAGCGCAGCGAGTCCGCGAGCGAGGTTGAAGAATCTCGCGCGGTCCTCCGCGTGTCAGCGTGTGTAGTCCGCTGTGGAGGACCCTCGACGTCTATTTTGATCCGCGCTCGACGAATTCGAGCCGATTGCCCCACGGGTCGCGTACGAAAAAACGCTCCTGGCCGGGAAATCGATTACCCTCGATGATTTCGACTCCGGCGGCCGCAAGCCGCTTGCGCAGTCCCTTCAAGTCAGCGATACGAAACGCCGGATGACGCCGCGAAACGCGATTCTCCGCCGTCGCTCCAGCGCCTGTGATGATATGGAGCTGCTGATGCGGGCCGCATCGCAGCCATGCCCCCGGGCGCCCGTTGTCGGTGTTGGCGGGACGGTCCAGCAGCTCAAGGCAGAGGAGCTCGACGTAAAACTGGAGCGCCTTGCGCAGCGCCTCGTCGCCTTCGTCAATCTGAATCGTTACGTGATCGAGTCCGACGATGAAGCTCATGAGGCACCTCAGAAGCGGCCAATCTAGGGGCGGCGCAGGTCCTCGATTACTTCGCGCACTACGCTGCGATCGCGGTCGCCGCGAATCGGAATTTCGAACTCGAGCCGATTGACCCCGGCGAAGCGCTTCTTCATCACCGCCGCGATATCGTTATAGGTACCGACCGCGGCGAACGCGTGCACCATCTCTTCGGTAACCAGCTTTGGCATCTCGCGCCACTTCTGTTGCACCGACAGCCGATGAAGCTGCTCGGCCCTGTCGGCCCATCCGTCGAGCTCGAAGCTCGCCCTGTACGATCGCGTCGAGCCGTAAAACGCGATCGTCTCCTTCATCTTCTCGACCGCGCGCGCCAGCGAATCGGCGTCGGGCGCGACGCACAGAAAGCCGCCACCTGAAATCTGAAAGCTCTCCCACTCGGCGGCCGGACGTCCCGACTTCGCGAACCCCTTGCGCAGGTTGGGAAACGCGATCTCGTCGAGGTAGCGGCGCGTGCAGATGCCGTGCGAGCCGGACGCCGTCGCTTACTTCGCCCGCGACCTGCAGCATGTGCTCCTGCACCGCGGCGATCAGCACGGGGATGTGCGGATGCTTAAGCGGCGGCGGCGCGAAGTTGGGCGTCATCAGCGAGAGATTGTAGTGCTCGCTTTGAAAATCGAGCGCCGCACCCTGCCCGCTCTGCCAGGTCTTCCAGCACGCGCGCATCGCGCCGACGTAGTCCTTCATCCGTTGCGCCGGCTTGGTAAACGGCATCCCGAACCGCCGCGTGATATGGCCCTTGACCTGCGAGCCCAGTCCGAGCACGAGCCGCCCACCGCTCATCCGCTGGAGGTCCCACGCGGTGTACGCGGTTGCGACCGGGCTCTTGGTGAACGCGAGCGCGATTCCCGTCGCGAGTTCGATCGTCGACGGCTCCTGCGCCGCGACCGCGAGCATCAGGTACGGGTCGTGTTGCACTTCGACCGCGACGACCGTGTCGTAGCCGAGCGTTTGCGCCTCGCGCACCTGCTCGCGCAGTGTCGCCCAGGTCGGTTCGGGCTTGCCGCCCGCGCCCATCTCAGGCGTGTAGGCGGCGCCGAGATTCAGCATGCGCTCGATTTTGATTTTAGCCATGCCGCGCCGCTCTACGTCGCGATGCCCGGGGCGGGGAAGCGCCGGCACATCTCGGTGACCTCGCCGTTGATTCGCGCGAGTGCCGCTTCGTCGTCGGCATGCGCGACCGCCTGGTCAATCCATCGCGCGATCTGACGCATCTCGCCCTCGCCCATCCCGCGCGAGGTCACCGCCGGTGTGCCCAGCCGCAACCCGCTGGGGCTGAAGGGTTTGCGCGGATCGTAGGGCACGGTGTTGTAGTTGCAGACGATTCCCGCACGGTCGAGCGCCTGTGCCGCCTTCTTGCCGATCACTTTTTTGTTGGTGAGATCGATCAGGATGAGATGGTTGTCGGTGCCGCCCGAGACCAGGTTGAAGCCGTGCGCGAGCAACTCGGCGGCCATCGCCTTGGCGTTGCGCACAATCTGATGGCCGTATTCCTTGAAGGCCGGCGTCGCCGCTTCCTTGAGCGCCACGCCAATCGCCGCGGTGGTGTGATTGTGCGGGCCGCCTTGCAGGCCGGGGAATACCGCCTTGTCGATTTTCTCGGCGACTTCGTTGCGGCAGAGGATCATCGCGCCGCGCGGTCCGCGCAAGGTCTTGTGCGTGGTGGTAGTGACGACGTCGGCGTACGGCACCGCGTCGGGATGCGCGCCGGCGACGATCAGTCCCGCGATATGCGAGATGTCAGCCAGCATGAACGCGCCGACCTCCTTGGCGATCTCGCCGAAAATCTTGAAGTCGAACTGGCGCGGATAGGCGGTCGCGCCGGTGACAATAATTTTCGGCCGCTCCTTCTTCGCCAGATCGCGCACCGCGTCGTAGTCGATACGCTGGCTCTCGCGATCGACCTGGTAGTGCACCGCGCGCCAGAAAATTCCCGTCGCGCTGACCGCCCATCCGTGGGTCAGATGGCCGCCGTGCGGCAGCGCGAGGCCCATCAGCGTGTCGCCCGGCTTGAGCAGCGCGAGGTAAACCGCCAGGTTGGCGGGCGAGCCCGAGTAGGGCTGGACGTTGGCGTGCTCGGCGCCGAACAACGCGCGGGCGCGCTCGGCGACGACGGTTTCGATCTGGTCGATATAGCGCTGGCCCTCGTAGTAACGACGTCCCGAGTAACCTTCGGAGTACTTGTTGGTGAGGATCGAGCCGGTCGCCTCGAGCACCGCGCGCGAGACGTAGTTTTCCGAGGGGATGAGGCGCACGGAATCGATCTCGTAGCGCTCCTCGGCGCGGATCAGATCGTAAATTTCAGGATCGGTCTGCTTGAGCGCGTCCATTATTTTTCCGCATTTTGCCGCCGTTGCGTATTTTGACTAATGCAAATCCGCGGGCGTGACGCGCGTGATCCACGCCCGATAGTTGCCCTCGTAACCGATCGCGCGTTGGCGCTCGCGCACCCGGCGCATCACCTCGGCCACCTGCTCCGGCCCAAGCCCAGGCCGCGCTTTCATCGCGTCGGCTATTCGCTCGCCCTGCCGCTCGGCCTCCTTGCGCGCGCCCTCGGCCAACGGAACGTCGTCGCCGTTGAGTCCCAGGTAGGCCTCGGCCACGTGGATGCCGACGAAGGTGCCGCTCTCGAGCGAATCTTTGATATTGCCCTTGCCGGTCAGCACGTTGCCCGCCGCGTACACCGCCGTCGGCCCGTCGTCGAGCAGGCCAACCGTCGCGTCGATATAGGCGTAGACTTCGCCCTTGGCCGGGATGCCGGGGATTTGCTCGGGGATACTGCCGATGGAGCTGATGATGAGTGGCGAGCGCACGGGCGAGGCCGAGTCGGGAAGGGTTCGCACCTGGCCGTCGGCGACCTCGGTACGGCTCATCTGGACGCCAACCATCCGAGAACCTTCCCGGCCATCCTCGACGATGAGTCCGGTGGGCACGCGCAGCGGCTCGAACTCGAAGAGGTACTTGCGCTGCGCCTTGTCCAGGATTTTGGCGCGCGCCGCGCGCATCGCCTCCGCGCGCTTGGGCGGTGCGTCGGGCGCGATGTCGGAGAGCGGCATGTCGAGAACGCGCCGGCGGTAGTAGAGTTTACATGGCGCGACGCCAAGGTCGGCGTACTTGAGCCCGCGCGCAGCGAGCACCGGCTCGAGTCCTTCGCGCTCCAGGCGCAGCATGTCCTCCTCGATCCCGCGGGCACGCAACGCGTTGAGCGCGGTTTCGATCTGCAGCACCTTGACGACGTCGATCGAGGCGAGGCCGCCGCCGATCACGATCGCACCGGGCGGCAGGTCGTAGCGCGGCCCGTCGTAGGCCTTCTCGGGGTAGTGGTTGAACCAGTAGATGAGCCGGTTCTGATACACCAGACCGCGATCGATAAACTGGTCGGCACCTTCGACCGCGAGCGGACGGTCGCGCCATGCGCCATGCGCCAGCACGACCGCGCTGAGACCCCAGTGCTGGCGCAGATCATCGTAGTTGATGTCGGCGCCCATCCGGGTTAGCGGGACGAACTCGATATTAAGATGGTCGAGGCGCCGGTTGATTTCCTCATACTCGTCCCGGCGTTGCTTGACGTGCCATCGCGGCAGCCCGTCCTCGATCTTGCCGTAGGGACGGGGGTTCTGCTCGATGACGACAACTTGTGCGCCGCGCTTGGCCAGGATGTGGGCGATTTCAGCGCCTGCGGTGGCGGCGCCAACTACCGCGACGACGTGGCGCGGCGTTTCTCTGGTTATGGATTCAGTCATGGGGCGTGAATCTTAGCGTTGAGGCGTGGTGCGGTAAAAGAGCTTCGAGGGCTCGCGGCGCATCCGCTACAATTTTGTAACATAAGATGACGGCGTATATGAACCGATAAAACATCGCGGCCGGCATGCGCGTTTCGTCTTGCGCGCGACGAAGGCTCGTGGTTGTCTGTTGGGTTGTCTGAACGCTGCGGCGCGCGCCGCGCGGTTCAGGCTCTGGCCGTGACTACGAACATGACTATGAATCTGACTGCGAATCGGAAGTTGACTGCGAATCGCCGGGCTGCTGCAAAGTGGGCGCTGTGGATATTTGTGGGCGTGATGTCCCTGCTGGCGGGATGTTACGTTGGGTTATGGGGCGAAAACGAGCATTGGAACACTGCCGATTCCGCCCTGGGCGAGGAGCATGAGGTCAACTTTTCCGCGCACGATACCTATCTCCTGACCCAGGACGCGCTGCGCGGCGACGGCATCCTCTACGAGGTTGGCCCCGACAATTCGCTGCAGACGCTTTGGCGCAACGCCGACACGAAAGTCGGGTTCATGCAGAACATGGTCGGAGTGCAGCCGCGCTACCGCTACGAAATCCAGGTCACTCCCGAAGGCGGCCAGAAGAGCAAGGTCGTGGTCAACGTCCATACCCAGGGCATCCCCGACAACCAGATTGCCGACTACAAAGCGAGCAAGCGCTTCGCGCTCTTCGGCGAAATCGACGAGCTGGCGGCTAAGTACCCTCCCCCGTCCAGCACTCCCGCCTCCGGCGGAGTCAATTTCACTCTGCTGCCCAACGAGGACCTCAGGGGGCTGGCCAAGCGCGTGACCGGCAGCGAGGGCAATTGGCAACAGATCGCCAAGGACAACAGCCTCAAATCGCCCACCGACGTCACGCCGTTCCAGAGCATCTGGGTCGCCGGCGACCTGCTCAAGAAGGCGCCGGACAAGGCCCCCTCGGCCGAATAGGACCGTCGCCACGGCCTACGTGATGTACTCAACGGGGGAAAGTCCTAACGGGGCGCGAGTCGACGGCTCAGTCGGTGGTCTGGACCCTGAGGCCCTCGTCGTATTCCGGACACAGCCCGGTAGGGCTGACAGCGGCGACGACGGTGAGAAACTGCTCGAAGGTCATCTGAAGGTTGAGAAAACCACCTTGACAGAAAACCCATCCGTAATAGTCGAGAATCTCATCCGGTATCATCAGCGGCATGCGTGGGAGGCTGGAGACAATCGGAAAGCGGCGAGGCGTGTCCAGATGTACCAAACCCTCGTCAGCCGTTCCGACTCCATTGTCCATCACTATACTGGTCTCCCGCAAAGGGACAACATTGCGCTTGACGCCGCCGCGAAGCGTCGATGCCATTGCTCCTGATTTGCTTCCGGAACCCATCGTATCATCCTATGCAGGTTTTGGGTCCTTGCCAAGTATGTCATGCCCTCTGCAACCGCCCTAGGCCCAAAAAAGAGCAGTTGGTGCCGAGCGCGTCCATTGAGAGCTAAGTGGCTGAAAAATAATGATTTCATACCTTCAAGCGATTGTCCTGGGTGCCGTGCAGGGGCTGGCCGAGTTCCTTCCAATCTCCAGCTCCGCCCATCTGATTCTCGTCCCATGGCTGCTCAAGTGGCAGGATCCGGGCCTCGCCTTTGATGTCGCCCTGCACTTGGGCACGCTCCTGGCGCTGCTCATTTACTACCGTGATGAGTGGATCGCGATGGCGCGGTCCGTCGCCGGGGGACGGTCCGCGGAACGCCGCCTCCTGCAGCTTCTGATTGTCGCCTCAGTTCCCGGAGCGATAATCGGCCTCGCTTTCGAGAAGCAGGCCGAGACCACTTTCCGCTCTCCGCTGCTGATCGCGATAGCGATGGCGGTCCTGGCGGTCCTGCTGTGGCTGTTCGATAAGCTCTCACCGCAAAAGCGAACGATGAGCGAAATGACTTACTGGGATGCGCTGGTGATCGGATTCAGCCAAGCGTTGGCAATTATTCCGGGCGTGTCGCGCTCCGGAGCCACGATCACGATGGCGCGGGCGGTCGGAGTCGAGCGCGGCGACTCGGCCAATTTCTCATTTCTGATGGCGACGCCGATAATCGCCGGCGCTGGATTGGTCGAAGCGCGCAAGCTCTTCCATGAAGGGCTCGACTGGTCGGTCGGCCTGGGTTTCATCTCGGCCGCGGTCTTCGGGCTCGTCGCAATCGCCTTCCTGATTCGCTACGTGCGCACGCGCGATTACGTTGTGTTCGCGGTTTATCGGTTGCTGGTCGCGGCGTTGGTCGTCGCCGTCTTCTTCGCCCGTAGCTGAGCGCGCGCGCACGGCCATCGCTTCGACACCTTCCATCGCGCGCCTGAGCAATCGCACCGCCGGGATCACGATGGCGGCGCTATGCACGGTGACGGCGGCCACTCAGCCGGCCCTGATGCGCTTCGGCGCGACGCGGCTGGACCCGATGCTTTTCGCGGCCGGATGCGCAGTGGTGGCGACGTTATGGGTCCTGCCGGTGGTTTATGCGCGCGGCGAACTGGGCCTGCTCGTCGACCGGCGTTACCGGATGCGGCTGCTGACGCTCTCGATCATCGGGACGGTCGTGACGACACTCACTTTGATCTTTGGCCTGCGCCATATCGACGCGGTGGCCGGCACCCTGTTGCTCCAGAGCGAGCCGGTTTACTCGCTGATGCTCGCGACGCTCTTCCTCGGTGAGCGCCCCACGCTGCGCCAACTGGCCGCGACCGCAATCATAATCACCGGCATCGTCTCGGCGATCGGCGCGTCGAGCGGCGCCTATTCGCCGGCGTGGGCGGCGATGCTGGTCGCGGGCACGCCGCTGCTCTGGCAGGCCTCGCATGTTCTGTCGCTGCCGGTGATGCCGCCGCTGTCGCCGCTATGCATGACGGCGGCTCGTTACGGCTACGCCGCTATCGTACTGACGCTGACCCTGGCCGTGGTCCATCCGCATGCAGTGACGCAACTCGCGGATCCGGTGGTGCTCGGAACGATCGTCGCGACTGGCACGGTGTGCTATTTCCTCGCTTCGCTGGCCTGGTATGCGGCGATCAGCCGGTTGTCGCTGGCCTGGACGACCGCGCTGGTCATTCCGGGCATCCCGCTGCTGTCGATCCTGTGCGCGATCGTCTTCCTGGGCGAACGCGCGACCCGCCGCGATCTTATCGGGATTCTCCTATCGATCTCGGGCGTGCTATTGCTGGTGCTCGGTGCCGAGGGGGTGCGCCACGCGCCGGCGACTGCGGCCGAGGCGGCGGAAGCAATCCATCAGCCTATGAATTGATCGCTATGAATTGAAATCACGGCGCGAATCGGCACTGCCGCGCGCCGGGCAAAAACGACAGGAGATCGCGATGTCCAGATTGGTTGAACACGAGCGCAACACTCCCTACGAAATCGCCGAGGGCACCGAACTGCCGGTGTACATCTGCGCCTGCGGCCTCTCCAAGAACAAGCCGTTTTGCGATGGCTCGCACAAGCGCACCCGCGACGAGGAAAGCGCCGCGCTCTACTGTTACGACGACGGCGCGCGGGTGAAAGTCGAAAAGAAATACTAAGCGCTGCCGGGGCGGATTCGCCGCGCGGCGGGTTCGTGCGCCGCGCTATACCGCCCGGCTCCGCAACACCGTTCGCCGCGGGGCGCACGATGCTTCCGCTCGCGTGAATCTGTATCCTCGTTGCGATGGATGACGCGGCGTCAGGCGCTACCCAACCCCGGTTGTCACTTGACCCGCGCGCGCCGTCGGCGTCGCCACGCGGCGGCGGGCGCGGTCTCGCCTGGTTCAGCGATCTCGCCGAGCCGCCACTGGCGATTGTCGTCCTCATCCTGGTCGGCATTGCGCTTTTCCTGGTCAACCTCGGCGGTTATCCGTTCTACACCAAGGGCGAGCCGCGCGAGGCGGTCACCGTTTTCAACATGCTGCACGGCGGCGGGTTCATCCTGCCGCTCCGCGCGGGAATCGAGGTCCCTTCCAAGCCGCTCCTGATGCACTGGCTGGCCGCGATCATCTCGATGCTCGCTGGAGGCGTAAGCGAGTGGACGGTGCGGATGCCCTCGGCGCTGTTCGCGATCGGCGGGATGCTGGCCGCGTATATGTACGTGCGCCGCCTCTTCGACGACCGCGTCGGCTTTCTCGCGGCGCTCATCCTCGGCACCACGGTGCAGTATCTGCAGGCCGGAAGCGGCGCGCGCGTCGACATGACGCTCACGTTCTTCCTCGAAATAGCGTTCTTCGAATTCATTCTGATCGCGGAAGGCCTGACGGCGCGGCGGATGACGCTGTACTTCGCGATCGCGATGGCGGTGCTGAGCAAGGGGCCGGTGGGGCTAATCCTGCCGGCACTGGTCGCGTGCGTGTGGATCGCGGTCGAAGGCCGATGGAAACTGATCCGCGAGCTCGGCCTGGTGCGCGGTGCGGCGCTGGTCGTGCTGCTGGCCGGGGGATGGTACCTGGCGGCAGCGCTGGAGGGCGGGATGCCGTTCGTGCACAAGCAGCTGCTGGCCGAGAACCTCTTCCGTTTCGTCCGCGACAGCGCCTTCCGTGAGGGCCACGCCCATCCCTTCTACTACATGGAGGGGGCGCTCGTAGCGGGCTTCCTGCCATGGACGCCGCTGCTGCTGATTGTCCTCGTGCAGGCTGCGCGCCGGCCGCGCGACATGGACCCGCGTTTGTCGTACTTGATGACTTGGTTCGTCGTCGTTCTGCTCTTCTATAATCTGCCGCAAAGCAAGCGCGGCGTTTACCTGCTCGCGCTATACCCCGCACTTGCCACCTTGCTGGCGATTTACGTGGAGGCCGCCGCGCGCGTCCTCGACGTCTCAGGGAGCGCGATTCGATGGCTCTCGCAGATCGCCGCCGTGATCTTCGTCATCGCCGGCCTCGACGCGCTGTTCGGTTTGGGGATGCTCGCCTTTGCGCCTCATGCGCTGGAACTCGTGCTCAAAAATCTGGTCATCACCAACTACGATTTCGTTCCGCAACTCGAGCTTGCCGCGGCGGCCCATCCGTTCATCGGGATGGGACTGGGAGTCGCGCTGGTCGCGATCGGCGTGTTCGCGATCCGCGGCCGTGTAAGCGCCGAGCGCCTGTGCGTGAGCGTAACGGGCGGGATGATCTGTCTTGCGCTTGCGGCGAATCTGTTCGTCGTGCCGGCGCTGGCCAACGCGCTCACGCTGCAACCCTTCGCAAGCGAAGCGATGAACATCGTTGGCACGCGCAGTGTCGGCTACATGGGGGCAGTCAACTATGACGTCGCCTACTACAGCGAGCGCAACCTGCCGGTCGTCTCGATCTGGACCGGGCCGCGGCCCGACTTCCTGATTGCATGGCGCGAGGAATTCCTGCGCCTGCCGCCCGCGATGCGCGCGCAGTTTCGCGCCGTGCTGCTGAGCCATCCGACCGAGCTCGACGGCTCGGGCGGGATGGTGCTGTTGCGATGCGAGCCGGGCTACGCGCCGGAAACCCCGGGGCCGCCGGGCGTCGAGCCGCCACCCAAAAGCGAGCCCCCCGAATTCGACGTCTGAAACCGCGTATGGCGGGCAAAGCCAACGATTTCTGGGCGCTCGAGCATGCCAACCGGCGCCGGGCCGCGCTGCTGGTCGCGGCGCAGGTACTGATATTCGCGGCGTTGGGCCTCGGCTTCGACCTCGTGTTCGGCACGATCGGCTTCGCGGCGGGCCGGCTTTCGGGCTTCCCCTATTTTACCGCCGCCGGACTGATTTTCGGCGTCACGCAATCGATGCGCTCCTATTATGGCGGGCCGGGGATGGTGCTCGGATCGGTCGGTGCGTTCCCGGTCTCCGGCGACGAACCGAATAACAAAGTCCTGATCGACGTGACCCACGAAATGGCCCTGGCGGCGCGATTGCCGGAGCCACGCCTGTACATGATCGACGAGTCCGCGCCCAATTCGTTCGCCGTCGGACGCAGTTTCAATGACTCCGTGATCTGCGTGACGCGGGGACTGGTCGATCAGATGGACCGCGAGGAATTGCAGGCGGTGATCGGCCACGAGATGGCGCACATCCGCAGCTACGACATGCGGCTTACGATGCTGGTCACGGTGGCGATGCTCGGCGGCGTCGGATCCTTCTCGCAAATGCTTTTCGGCACCCTCACCCGCGGGATGGCCGCCGTGCTCTCGCGCGAACGCGAGTTCCTGGCCGACGCGGCCGCGGTCGAATTCACCCGCAATCCCACCGGGCTGATTCGCGCGTTATGCAAGATCGCGGAGACCGAGACGCCGCTTAGACGTGCTTCGCATGCGACCGCGCCGCTCTTTTTCGTCGATCCCTTCGAGAGCGCGGGCGGAAGCTATGCGGAATTAATCAGCGAACTTACGCGGATCCACTCGCAGGCCGGCAAATCCGAAGCTGAGCGCGAGGCGGAGGCCGAAGCGGAAGCGACGAGATTCGCCAACGCGCAATACCGGCGCGACCTGAGCCAGCAACAGCCGGAATCGAGTCATCCGCCGCTGGCCCAACGAATCGCGCGCCTGCAACGGCTCGTCGGCACGGATCCTTCCGAAGAAGCATCGCCCGAGTCCCAACGTAAAGAAATTCCGCGGTCCCTCGACTCGCAGACTCGCTCCGGATGACAGTAAGAAAGCCGGCGGATCGCTACTGCGATTGGCTGCCTCGTGGAACGAGAGTTCCGTCCGCGCCAGTTCCCTTCGCGGCGGTGCCATCTGCCACGCCGGTTGCGACGGTGTGCTCGACGTTGAGGTCGACCGTCATCACCTGGCTGGTCGTATGGCTTCGATACACCCCTCTAAGTGGCGGCACGTCGGCATAGTCGCGTCCGACGGCCACCCTGACGTGGCGTTCATCAGTGCGATATCGATTGGTCGGATCGAACCCGGACCATCCCGCATGCGGTAGCCATGCTTCGAGCCAGGCGTGGCTCGCCTGCTCGCCGAGCGCCGCATCGCCGGTGAGCGAAATCCGCGGAGCCAGATAACCCGAGACGTAGCGGGCGGGCACGCCCGCCAGGCGCAACAGTCCGATAGTCAGGTGTGCGAAATCCTGACACACGCCGCCGCCAGCCTTCAGGATATCGTCGACGCTGGAGTGAACATTGGTCCTGGCCTTCTGGTAATCGAACTGGTCACGCACCCAGGCCACGACCCGCGTCACGTAAGCTGCCACGTCCTCCGTCTCGCCCGGCCGCGCCATCCAGAACAGCTTCTGCAGCCGTTTGCTGAACGGGATGTAGTGACTGGCATTCAGAAACTCGCAAAAGTCTCTGATGTGAGCTTCATCCTCGGCGAGAAAGTCACGGAAGCTCACTTCGGGCCAGGTCTTCTGCACTAGCGTGTCGGGACGCTCGACCACCGATCGCGCGACGATCGTCAGTTCCCGATGGGGAGCGCTGACCGACACCGAATGCGCGTGATTACCGAAGAAGTCGCGGTATGCAATCACGGCGGCCGGCTGATCGATACTGAGCTCGAAAGAGTGGCAGCGCTGCTCCGCATCCTCCAACGGCCGCAGCCGCAGCTCGTTGTGCGAATCGTGCGCCGGCAGGTCATACATGAACCGGGTCCTGTGGCTTATCCGCAGCAGCATCGATAGTGAGCCTACTCGAGCGACATGTAGCGGTCGAATACGTGGTTGGCCAGCCGTGCACACCTCGTCTCGACGTCGATCAGAAATTCGTGCAGGCCGGCCGCGATGGTCTGGTCCGCGGAGCCCGCGTGCAGCATCCCCAGCAACTCCGCGCATGGCGGATGTTCAGGTACGGGTTCCTCTTCCCGCAACGAAATCCGCCCCAGCGCCTGCCCGACCCGTTCGATCGAGAACCGCATCGAGCGCGGGAACGCCGGATCGAAGACCAGTATCTCGACCACCCGGTTCACACGAATCGCGTTGCCGTAGACCTTGCGAAAGGCCTCGAACGCCGAGGCGCTGCGCAGCACCGCCGCCCACTGGCGCAGGTCGGCCGGTCCGCCGATGTCCTCCAGCCGCGGCAGCAGGTAGTGATACTTGACGTCGAGCAGCCGCGATACGTTGTCCGGCCGCTCGAGCATCGTGCCGAGCGCAAGCAGGTCATAGGTCAGGTCGCGCGGCATCGTGTTCACGATGATTCCGTCGATGGTGTAGAAGTGGCGCTGGAGCTCGGCGAAAAAGGCCGACACCCCGGCCGCGGCGAGCGCCTGCGCCGACCATCCCTGGGTCTCCAGGTAGAGCCGATTCACCGCCAGCCAGAGCTCGGATGAGATCAAATGGCGCAGCGGGCTCAGGTTTGCGCGCACCGACTCGATACAACTGCGGATCGAGGACGGGTTCTCCCGGTCGAAAACGAAAAAATCGATCACCGAGGCTTCGCTGGCATGGCTGTGCTTGGCCGCGAACAGTTCCTGCTCGGCGGTGATGCGGACCAGCGGCTCCCACGGCTCGACGTCGCGCGGCGGGACTTCGAGCAGCAGATGGTAGTTGACGTCAACCAGGCGCGCGCGCCATTGCGCGCGTTCGAGGTAGCGCGCCGCCCAGAACAATGAACCCGCTATGCGCCGCAGCACTATTCTTCCAGCACCCAGGTATCCTTGCTGCCCCCGCCCTGCGACGAGTTCACGATGAGCGAGCCTTCGCGCAGCGCCACTCGCGTCAGGCCGCCGGCCAGCACGCGCGGCTTTTCCCCGAGCAGCACGAAGGGCCGCAGATCGACGTGGCGCGCCGCCAACGCGGCCTCGCCGCCCGCACCTCCGCCGATTAGCGTCGGATGCACCGAGAGCGGAAAGACCGGCTGCGCGATGAAGTCAGCCGGGGTTGCCTCGATACGCTTGCGCGCTTGCGCCAACTCCTCGTCCGTCGCGCTCGGCCCGATCACCACTCCATAGCCGCCCGAGGCTCCGGTCGGCTTCACCACGTAGCGGTCGAGATCGCGCAGCACCTTGTGCCGGACGTCGGCGTCGCGCAGCAGGTAAGTCTCGACGATCGGTATCAGTGGCTCCTCGCCCAGGTAGTAGCGGATCATCGCCGGCGTGTAGGCGAACACGCCCTTGTCGTCGGCGACGCCGGTGCCGATTGCGTTGGCCAGCGTCGCATTGCCCGCGCGCAGCACCGCGGTCAGGCCCGCGACGCCGAGCAGCGAATCGGGACGAAAGACCACGGGATCGAGAAAATCGTCGTCAATCCGCCGGTACAGGACGTCGATTCGCCGCGGCCCATGAACCGTCTTCATGAACAGCTTGTGGTCCATGCATACGAGGTCGCGCCCTTCGAGCAGTTCGATCCCCATCTGCTGCGAGAGGAACACGTGCTCGAAGAACGCCGAATTGAACGGGCCCGGCGTGAGCAGTGCGACCGTGGGATCCGCGACGCCGCGCGGCGCCAGATCGCGCAGGCTCGCCAGCAGATAGGCCGGGTAGTTCTCGACGCTGCTGACGCGCAAGCCGCGAATCAGGTCGGGCATCAGACGCGTCATGATGCGCCGGTTCTCGATCACGTAGGACACGCCCGACGGCGTGCGCACGTTGTCCTCCAGCACGTGGAAGCGGCCGTCGGCGCCGCGCACCAGGTCGATTCCCGCCACCGTGATGTAAACGCCGCAGGGCGAAGTGATACCGGTGGCGGCGTGCCGGAACTGCGGCGAACCGACCAGCATGTCGCGGGGAATCACTCCGTCCTTGACGATTAGCGCCTCGCCGTAGATGTCGCCGACGAAGGCGTTGAGCGCCCGCGCGCGCTGAATCAGGCCGGCTTCGAGGCTGGCCCAAACCTCGGCCGAGATGATCCGGGGAATCGGATCGAAGGGGAATATTCGCTCTTCGCCCTCGGTATCGCCATACACGTTGAAGGTGACGCCCATCGTCTGGAACATCCGATGGGCGCGCTCTCCGAGTTCGCCGAGCCGCCGGGACTCCATCGCGAGCAGGTAGGCGATTACCCGCGCGCATTCGGGCCGCGGCCGGCCCTGCGCGTCGAACATCTCGTTGAGCGGCTGAAGCTTGGCCACTTCTGCCTTCCAACCGGGCACCGAAATGCCCGCCCGCTGTGCATCCATCGAGTCCACCTCGCGCGAGCGCCCGTGTTTTCGTGCCGCTGCGCACGAGACGCGGGCCTCAACAGCAAGGGGCGTGCCCTGCCGGGACACTCTTATGGTAACGCGGGTACTACGACAGGCGCGAGCGCCGCAGTTCCGAGATCGTCCGGGTCAGGCGCGGCAGCACGTCGGCCGAGCCGCCGCGCAGGCTCAGATCGCAAAGCTGCGTGATCTCCGATTCGTAGAGGTTCACTTCGATCAGGCGGCCGCCGCGCTCCTTGACCTCGATCGCGAAGCCGGCCGCCGGATACACCGTCGCCGAGGTCCCGCCCAGGATCACGAGGTCGGCGCGCGCCGAATGCTCGGCACATTCGCGCAGCACGTCGGGCGGAATCGGCTCGCCGAACGCGACCGTGTCGGCCTTCAGCAGGCCGCGGCATTTCGGACACGACGGCGGCAGCAACTCGAGGCTTATCTCCTTGGCCTGGAAGCGCGTCGCGCACTGAAGGCATCGGATGAGCTTCCAGTTGCCGTGAATCTCGGCCAGCGCCTTGTGCCCGGCCTGGCGATGGAGGTCGTCGACGTTCTGCGTGATGAGGAAGCGCAGCACGCCGATCTGCTCCAGTTCGACGAACGCGTAATGGCCGGGATTGGGCTTGGCGATTTTGAGCGGCGCGAACAATTCGTCATCCTGGCGCTTGATCCGCTCCTCCCATCCCTTCTTCGGATCGGCGAGGAAAATCTGGTAGCCGTTCATCGGCGGCTCGCCGTACTTGGTCCACAGACCGCCCGGGCCGCGAAACGGCGGGATGCCACTCTCGACCGACATCCCCGCGCCCGTCAGTGCGATCGGGTAGCGCGCCGCGAGCAGCATTTCCGCCGCCTGCGTTATCTGATCGTCGGTCGCACGTTCGAGTGCTTTTGCCATCGCGCTCACGTCACTCCCCGGCGCCTTAAGCAGCGCCGCCTGCCCTCGCCTTGCGAGCGTAGCACAACGGCGTTAGCGGCTTTCAACCAGATTCAACTCGCCCGCGCGCGGCGCGGTTTGACGATGCGGCGGACGCGCGCTAGTGGAAATGCGATGGAGGCTAAGGCTCCGCTCAGCGTTATCGAGGTCGGCGGCGATCGCTCGCGCATGGAGCAGGCGTGGACGCTCCGCCGCCGCGTCTTTATCGAAGAGCAGCACGTGCCCGAAGAAATCGAACTCGACGCCGACGACGCGCGCGCTGTCCATGCGCTCGCGCTCGAGAGCGAGCAGCCGGTCGGATGCGGCCGGATGCTCGCGCAGGGCGACTACGTCAAGATTGGCCGCATGGCGGTGCTGGCCGAACGCCGCGGCACCGGCGTCGGGCGGCGCGTGCTGGAGTTCCTGATCGAACATGCGCGCCGGCGCGGCTTTCGGCGCGCCGTGCTCGACGCGCAAGTGCACGCCGAGGGCTTCTACCTGAAACAGGGCTTCACCCCCGTCGGCCAGGTGTTCGAGGAAGCCGGCATCACGCACCGCCGAATGGAACGCCTGCTCTAAGCATCGAAAACCCGGCGAAATCGATCGAGACGAAGTAACTTATGCCCCGGCGCGCACTATTAGTATTCATGGCGGCGGCGGTGCTCGCGATGCCTTGCATGTCGGCGCGCTCGATCGCCGCCGGCATGGACGGCGTCATCATGCAGAACGGGAAATTGATGATGATGAAGGCCGGCAAGGCGATGGACCCGATGACCGCCAGCATGACGATGTCCAACGGCGCGGTCGTAATTCCGGACGGCACGGTCAAGCTGCCCGGCGGCCGGGAACTGCATATGAAGGACGGCCAGATGATGATGATGGACGGGACGATCATGGACGGCGGCAAGCCCGGGCCGATGATGAAACCCCAGGGCATGGACACGAATGAGTAACGCGATGCCCTCCAGCGTCGCGAACAAGAGCGCTCCGATGTATGAAGCCGCCAGCCGATCCTCGGTTCAGGGGACGGCGCATCCAGCCGCTCACGATCCGGCTCAACCATTGGCTGAACGTGCTGTTCATCGTCCTGATGGCGGGCAGCGGGCTGGAAATCTTCGCCGCATATCCTTCGCTCGGGCCGCAAGGCGCGAAGTACGGATGGTATCCGTGGCAGGGAGTCGCGCCGCCGAAATGGTTGACCATCGGGGGATGGCTCGCGGGCGCGCGGCACTGGCACTTCGCGATCGCCTGGTTCCTGGTCCTGAATGGCGTCGTTTACGTCGCGTATTTCTTCGGGCGCGGCGAATGGCGCCGGCGGCTTTTCCTCCCGGCTCGCGACGCGGGCAACGCGCTCCGGATGTTCGGCTACTATCTGCGCGTGCTCAAGACGCCGCCGCCGGCCGACTTCTATAATGGATTGCAGCGTTTCGCCTACAGCTCCGTCGTAATAGTCATAACTCTGCAGGTCCTGTCGGGACTGGCTATTTACAAGCCGGTGCAGCTCGGTTGGCTAGTGACGCTGTTCGGCGGTTACGACGTGGCCCGCGTTATCCATCTGCTCGGGCTGGTGTTTATCGCGATGTTCGTCGCGACTCATATCGTGCTGGTGCTGCTGCATCCGCGCGAGTTGCTCGCGATGATCACCGGAGGCAAGCGTGGCTAAGATAATAACGCGGCGAAGGCTGCTCACCGGATTCGCGGCGGCCTCCTTGCTCGCCGGATGCGACGCGCGCCATCCGGTGGCGGGCTTTCTCAAGAGTATGCTGCGCTTCAACGAGTCCTTCGAGGGACTGCTCTTTTCGCCCTCGCGTCTCGCACCTGAAGCACCGGAGAAAGACTTAACACCAGAGGGCGCGTTTCCCGCTTACTTCATCGCGGACACGATGCCGTTTCCGCCCGCCGGATGGTCGCTCAAAGTGGGCGGGATGGTCGCGCATCCGGGTACGTTCACGCTCGAGCAATTGAAGTCGATGCCCCGCATCGACATGCGCGTGCGCCATCATTGCGTCGAGGGCTGGTCGGCGGTCGCGGCGTGGCACGGCGTGCGGCTGAGGGAACTCGCGCGTGCGGTCGGCGTCGATCCCCGCGTGAGGTACGTCGAGTTCCGCTCGTTCGACGAGGACTACTGGTCGTCGTGGGACCTCGGCAGCGCGCTCCATCCGCAGACTTTACTCGCGTACGGGATGAATGGGCACGATTTGCATCCCGACCACGGCGCGCCGCTTCGGGTCTATTCCGCGATCAAGCTCGGCTACAAAAACGTCAAGTATTTGACCGAGGTCAATTTTCTGCCTACTCGCACCGGCGGTGGCTATTGGGAAGACCAGGGCTACGACTGGTTCGCCGGCGTCTGAACTATGAGTACCGACCAGCTCACCTTCTTCAGTCATCCTGAGCGCAGCGAGTCTGCGAGCGCAGTCGAAGGACCTCGCGCGGTCTTCCGCGCGTCATGCCGAGATGATTGCGCGTCAACGGATCATCCGAGCGCGACATGGGTCGATCTGACTAATCGCCAAAGCCCGAAATCGTGGACTCACGCGCAGGGGACCGCGCGAGGTCCTTCGACTCCGGCAGCCTTCGCTCAGGATGACCGGAGAGGCGGACCATCGATTGGCTCAACAAATTCACAAGCTCTCAGGATGGCCGAAGAAACAAAAGCTCCACTGAAGACGCGGTTCACCGCGCTCTGGATGACTGCTATGACTCGAATACTCACTCCATCGGGAGGCCGACGTAATTCTCGGCGAGCGATTGCGACGCAGCGCGCGAGCTGACTACGTACTCCAGTTCGGCGAGCTGGCGGCGCTGGTCGAATGCGTTTTCGTCCTCGAATCGATGCAGCATCGAGGTCATCCACCACGAAAAACGCTGCACTTTCCATACTCGGCTAAGACATGTCTCCGAGTAGCTCTCGAGCCCGGCGCGTGAGCCGCTCGTATAGAAGTCGCTGAACGCCTGCGCGAGCACACGCACGTCGGCGATTGCGAGGTTCAGCCCCTTGGCTCCCGTCGGCGGCACGATATGCGCCGCGTCCCCGGCCAGCATCAGGCGCCCGTACTGCATCGGCTCGATCACGAAGCTATGCATCGGCGTGATCCCCTTCTGCACGATCGGGCCGCGCTTGAGCGCGAAGCCGTCACGGGTTTCGAAGCGCCGCTCAAGCTCGTCCCAGATTCGTTCGTCGGGCCAGTTGCCGATCTCCTCGTCACGCGCGACCTGCAGATAGAGCCGCGTCAGCTCGGGCGAGCGCATACTGTGTAAAGCGAAGCCGCGCTCGTGGCGCGAGTAAATCAGCTCCTCGGAGGACGGCTCGACCTCGGCGAGCATCCCCAGCCATGCGAACGGGTAGATGCGTTCGAACTCGGTGAGCACGCCGGCCGGAACCGACGGCCGGCATACGCCGTGAAAGCCGTCGCATCCGGCGATGAAATCGCATTGCAGCTCGCTGGCCTCGCCGTCGCTCCGAAAGCGAATCGACGGCGCCGAGCTATCGAGGCCGTGCACGCTCACATTTTCGGCGGCGAAAAAAATCCGCCCGCCCGCGGCGAGGCGCGCGTCGGTCAGGTCCTCGACGACCTTGTTCTGGCCGTAAATGGTGATCGCTTTGCCGCCGGTCAACGCGAACAGGTCTATCCGATAGCCGCGGCGATGGCCGTGCCGACCAAAGCGGAGTTCGAGTCCGCGATGGACCAGGCCCTCGCGCCCCAGGCGCTCGCCGACCCCGGTTTCGTTCATCAGGTCGACGGTGCCCTGCTCGAGCACGCCGGCGCGCACACGCTCCTGGACGTATTGGCGGCTGCGGTTCTCGACCACCACGGATTCGACGCCGGCGCGATGCAGCAGATGCGAGAGCATCAGTCCCGCCGGTCCCGCACCGACTATTCCGATTTGCGTGCGCATCTTCGCCGAAGCTCGAATCTACACGGTCGCGAGGAATTCCTCGATGGTGCGCGCGACCGTCGCCGGCTGTTCGAGAATCACGTGATGATGCGCGCCGGCGATCGTCACCAGCGAGGCCAGCGGATTGGAGGCGACGGCGCGCGCGGCGCCCTCGACGGTCATGATGCGGCTCTTTTCGGCGCGAATCAGCAGGAGCGGGTCGCGAATCCGCGCGATTGCCGCGAGCACATCGATCCCGTCGCTGCCGAGAAAACTGTCGCGGTCGAACTTCATCGTCCAGCCGCCCTCGGAGGTCCGTCCAAGGCTCTTTTCGGCGACCGTTCTGAGCGTTGCCGGCGCGATCTCGCCCTCCTTCGGCATCAGGCGAAAGCGCGCGAGCGCGGTTTCGAGGTCGGGATAGTTGATGACCGGTAATCCCTTGAGCCGGCGCAGGTAGTGGTTGCGCCGATCATTGGAGGTGACCGCGGTGTCGATCGCGACGATCGCGCGCGCCGCGCCCGGATACTCGGCCGCGAAAGTCAGCGCGCTTATCCCGCCCATACTGTGTCCGGCCACGAACGGCCGCGGTGGCGCGCACTCGGCGATGAAACGCGCTAGGTCGTGGGCGTACGCAAGCGGGCCATACGCCGCCGGCCGAATCCATTCGCTGTCGCCGTGGCCGCGCTGATCGAGCGCGAGCAGGCGGAGGTCCGCCGCACGCATCGCGTCGGCCAGCGGCTGCCACCACCATGCGTTGGCCGAATTGCCGTGGAGCAGCACGAGCGTGCGCGTCGCGCCGGGATTCCATTCCAGGTAGTGCAGGCGCGGCGCGGAGCCGGTGAAGTGGCTCAGCGGTTCGCTCATTTACGCAGTCCGGCCCGCGACTTCATCGAGAAACGGCGTCATCACGGTGACCAGTCCCGACGGATTGTCGATCGGCGCATGATGGTTCGAGTTCTCGAGTTCGACCATCCGCCCATCCGCCATCCGCGCCGCCATCGCGCGCGCGAACGAGGCCGAGAGCACCGGACTCAGCGCCGCCTTGATCAGCAGCGCGGGGCATCGGATGCGCGCGAGTTCGCCGTCGAGCTGAACCGGCTCGCGCCGCAGCGTCCGGCGATCCATCTTGTGAACCCATTTGCCGTCGTCGCGCTGGCGAAAGCTCAGCTCCGCCACGTGGCGCAGAACCTCGGGCGCGGCGAGCGTCTCCGCGGGCAGCAGGCGGAACGAGGCGAGCGCGTCTTCGAGCGATTCGTACACCGAAGCGGGGCGATCGGCGATCGCGGCGAGCGCCGCGACCGCGTGCTCCGGGTAGGCCGGTATCGAGTCGATCGCGACCATCGCGCGCAGCCGCTCGCTCTGCCCGACGGCGTAGACCATCGCGCTATGCCCGCCCATCGAGTGCCCCACCAGCACCGGCGCGCCCAGACCCCATCCGTCGATCACCGCCCCGAGGTCGGCGACGTAGTGACGCGAGCCGTAGGCCCATTGCCCGGTCCACGGGCTGTCGCCGTGGCCGCGCTGGTCGAGCGCCAGCACGTGGAAGCGTCCGGCAAGCGCGGGCGCGACGAAATCCCACCATCGCGCGTGCGCCGCGCCCCCATGCACCAGCAGCATCGGCGGCCTGCCCTCGCCTCCGTAGTCGACGCAGTTAAGCTCGATTCCGGCGCCCTTGAATTTTCTGACCTTCCGATGCTCCATCCGGGGAACGTTGAACCTTTTCCTGACCCGCGCGGTACCGCGCGCCAGCTTAGCCGGCGTCGGGTCCGCGGCTTTGCAACACCTAACTCCGCGTGCCACGATTCTATCAGTGGCAGGTACTATCGATTCAATGCGCGTGAGAGCGAAACTGGTTCTGCTGGGTCTCGCGGGGATGCTCGCGATGAGCGCACCGATGATTGCGCGCGCGGACGAGGCCAGCGCGGCCAAGGCGCGCTCGCTGGTCGAGGCCGCTATCAACATGACTGACAGCCAGCAGGCGGTAAAGCTGCTCTGGCAGGCAAGCGATATCGACCCGACGCTGGAGGACCCGTACGTCTATCTCGGCCTCTATTACAACTCGCGATCGCAGTTCGACCAGGTGGTCTCGGTCTACAAGAAGCTGATCAAATACGAGCCGAATTCGCTAAGCGCCTATCTCAATATCGGCGAGGCCTACATGTCGTTCACGCCGCCCAAGGCGTCCGACGCGCTCCCGTACTATCAGAAGGCTTACCAGATCGACGCGACCTCTGCGTTCGCGGCGCTCAGGCTCGGCGAGGTTTACGCGCAGATGGGTAATCGCGAGCAGGCGGCGCACTATCTCAATCAGGCCGTGGGCGACAGCGCCAAGAATCCGGCCGTGGCGTCCGAGGCGCGTAAGGTACTGGGCGACCTGGGCGCGATGTAGAAGTGGTGCGGAGAAATTAGGTGCTGGGGATTAGGGAGGGGCGCCGGCGCCTTCGTGAGGCCCGCCCTCAGGAGGAGGTCCAGCAGGAGGTCCGCCTTCGCCGTCATGCATGCCGGGACCGCCGCCGTGGTCGTGATCGGGGGGCCTGAAGTCGCGATCGAATTTCTCCTGCTGCTCGGACGTCAGCAAGGCACGCACCCGCGCCCGCGCCTGTAGCATTGTTTCGTGGCGCTGATGCTGGAAGTCCTCGCGCAAGCTCATCACCTTGGAGCGCGTCTCGTTGATGATCTGGAGGATTTGATCGCGCTGCGCCGGCGTCAGATTCAGCTCATGCTGCATCCGGTCGATGAACGGCCCGCGGGGAACGCCCAGCCATCGGTAGCGGTACGCTAGACTGCTGGCGGCGAATCCGATCGCGAGGCCCGCGACCGCAATAACCACGAAAAGCCAGCCCTTTCCACTATCCGGCAAGGTCGCTGCTCACCGCAGGAATCGTGGGTATCTGCTGCCCGAGGAAATCCGTGTCCGGCTGCGCAGTCGTCTCGGAAATCGAATCTGAATTGGCCAGAGCGTCGTCGAAGGTCTGGGACGGCGCGGCCACCGAGAAGTAGGCAAGCAATACCGCTGCCGCGACCGCCGACAATCCCGCCGCGGCCTCACGCCAGCGAAGCGACGGGCGGCGATCCGCGAGCCGGTAAACCGACGCGCGCCGCACAATCTCGGCCGCCCGCTGAGCGTCGGCGCTGCGCAGGCCGTTCATGTCGATAGAGAAGTCGAGATGAGGAATGCTTGCGGCTTAGTCTGCGGCAAATCATGCGGCGCCGCGTTGATTGAGGGCCGGGCTGCGGCGGCGCCCCCAGAGTGAAGCATCGGCGCCGTCAGCGCAAAGGCCCGAAATGCGCGGTCGCACTTCGAGCATCCCTTGAGATGTGCAAGCAACTCGCGGCGGCGTTCGCCCTCGAGCGCCTGCTGCCAAAAGCCCACGAAATCCTGACGTGCCTCAAAACAGTTCATGATTTACTCTCCGCCTTCCGCGGCCGTACCAAGCGCGCCGCCTGACGGCGCAACGCCTGTCGCGCCCGAAAGGCGCGAATCTTAACCTTCGCTTCGCTCCAGCCGACGATCGCGGCAATTTCGCTCACGCTCATCTCTTCGCCGTTCTGCAGCGTCAATACCAATCTATCCTCTGGCTTAAGCGTTGCCAGTAGCTTGTCCGCCAGCGTCTTGGCCTCGCGCCGTTCCTCAGCCGCTTCGACCAGTTCTTCGGGAGTGGCGGTATTAACCAATCCCAGCCAGTTTGCCTCGGCCGCGCTGAAGTCGGCCACCAGTTCTTCGGGGCGGCGCCGACGCCGGCGCAACTCGTCATAGCACAAGTTGGTCGCGATGGCGCGCAACCAGGCGCCGAATGGAATCTCGGCACGGTAGCCCTTCAACCCGCCATAAGCGTGAATGAAAGTTTCCTGCGCGAGGTCACGCACCTGCTCGAGGTCGGAAAAAAAGCGCTGGCAGATGCGCTCGACGCGTGGGCGATGGCGTGTGGCGAGCTCCGCGAAGGCGGCGGACTCGCCGTTCAGCGCCCCCGCTACCAGGTCCTGGTCCGATGGCTCCGACACGCTACGCGCGAATCGCTTGAATGCAAGGATGCCACGCATACCTGATAGGAAGTACGATGGCTCCGATCCATGGTTACACCAAAAGATGCCTGATTTGCGACCGAATCCGCCCTCATCGAGCGCTACTCCCGCCTGGAGGCCGGGCCAGGCCGGCCCGTTCCAGGTCCTCGGGTGTATCGAGGTCGGCTAGCACCCCGGGGTCGTCGACGTCGACATACGCAACGCGCGACGGGTCTGCCAACACGACCGCCCGGGCGCCCTGGTCTTCGGGGGCCGCCGCCAGCTCGACAAACAGTTCGCGCGCGAACAGCACCGGATGGCCCCGGCGACCCCGGTAGCGCGCGATCGCTATCGGCTTGCCCGCCCTCCGATAACTATCGACCACGGCGGCGAAGGTTTCCGCACGGACCATCGGATGGTCGGCCAGGTGAATCAGCGCGCCGGCCGCCGCCGCGCCAACCCGAGGCAGAGCGGCCTTAATCGAGGAAAGCTGGCCCTTAAGAAAGTCAGGGTTGTCGACCACGAGGATTCGCGGATCGGCGGGAATCGCGCCGCGCACCGCGTCGGCATGCGCTCCGACCACCACGATCAGCCGCGCGACGCTTTGGAGAATCGCAGCCGCCAGTATTTCGATGAAGGTGCGCGAGCCCAGCTTGAGCAGCGGTTTGGGATAGCCCATCCGGCGCGATTCACCCGCCGCCAGCAGGATCGCCTCGAAGGCTGCGCCCGCTGCCGAGGGTCCGCTTCCTTCCTCGCGCGCCGCCACTACAGGATCGCTGCCCAACCGCGTTCCTAGCCCGGGCGTCGCAGTTGCCCGAGCTTGACCCCGAGGTTGAACGGGTCGCGCGCCCCCGTGCGGCGCTCACGAATGATTTCGGCGATGATCGAAACGGCGATCTCGGCGGGCGTCTCGGCGCCGAGATCGACGCCGAGCGGCGCGTGGACCTCATCGAGTTCTGAAGCGGGGACGCCGGTCTCGGCGATACGCTCAAGCGTCGCGCGCACGCGGCGGCGCGAACCAATCATCCCGATGAACGCGCCGTTGCGTTTCCGAAGCGCCGTGCGCAGAACCTCCTCGTCGAAGGCGTGCCCCCGGGTGACCGAGAGCAGGTAGCAATGGCGATCGAGTTCCAGCGCCTCTATCGCGGTGGTGAACGGTCGCACGATTATCTGATCGGCGTTGGGAAAACGCTCGCGGTTGGCGAAGGCCGCGCGGTCATCGATCACCGTGACATGAAACCCCAGCATCGAGCCGAGTTGCGCGAGCGGCTGCGCGATATGACCGGCGCCGACGATTATCAGCCGCTGCGCGCCGGTGATGGGATCGAGAAAGACCCGCGGCGCGCCGCTCGGCTCGACACGCGTGGCCGACCGCACCGCGCCGTCGGCGCCGACCTCGAACAGCGCCGCCACCGCATCCGCGGTGCGCTCGCCAAGTTGCTGCGCCGCCTCCGCGCCCAGGCCGGCGAAACCGTCCACCGGGGCCGCGCGCCGCGATATATCGACGACCGTGCGCTCACCGACCCTCGCGCCGGGAGCGGTGCCCTTCGACGTTCCAGGATCGACCACCGTGAGCAGCGCTGCGGGCCGGTTGTGGTCGGCGGCTTCGGCCAGGCGGCGCGCGATCTCGAGGTCCGCGCGCGGCCGCCACAGATCGATGAAGACGTCCATGATTCCGCCGCAGGTGCCGATCTGCTGTTGGTCGAAGTCGCCGGTCAGGTCGACCTCGGCCAGCCGCGCCTCGCCACCATCTTCAAGTAATACTCGAGCTTTGCGAAAAACCTCGGCCTCGCCGCAGCCGCCGCCGATGGTGCCGAACTGGCCGTCGTCGCGCACGATCATCTTGGCCCCGACCTCGCGCGGCGTCGAGCCGCGCACATTGACCACGGTGGCCAGCGCGAACGGCTTGTCGCGCTCCAGGGTCCGTACCGCCTCGGCCCAAATCTCTTCCGGCCCGATCATGCTCAACTCGCTCCCGCTCGACCTGCTCAGATGCAGCCTATGCGGACGCGCCTCGACGGCGCATCGACTTAACCCTCTTATTGTGGATCGAAAGGCCTCGCCGTTTCCACCGGGGCAAACGGCCTGGCCGGGGAGGCACACGATCGATCTCGTGCCTTGAAGAACGCGCGTGGTTTGAAGAACGCGCGGTGCTTTGGAGAACGGCTACGCTGTAGGCTCGGGCGGCACGGCCCGTTCGACGCGAGTTTTGCGCGACCTTGCCGCCTCGCGCCCGACGTGACCGATATCGTAGCGCTCGAGCATCCGGTAGAGCGTCGAGCGCGAGATTCCGAGCAGGCTCGCCGTGCGGCGGCGATTACCCCGGGTCTCGCGCAGCAAACGAACCAGGGTTTGCTTGATTACCTCGTCGAGTGTGGACGGCCTCGCCTGTCCGGGATCCGATGCGACATGTTCGATCGTGAGCCACTTGTCCGGCTCATCTGACCCATCCTGACGCGGCATCACTTGCGCCGGCCGAGACTCGGCGGCTGACGCGCCAGCGGATGAAAATAAGCCGGCTTGATTAGCTTTGGCTTCCGGGCCATCAACGGCCGATTCGTCGGAATCGGCAATAACATTGTGCGGATTCATGGCTGATAAGTGTGCAAGGGACACGCCATCGCCACCGATGTCTCATCCGTGGCAATGCGAGCGTGAGCGAGACGAGCACAGCCGGCAAGAACTTACACGCCGAGCACGCCAGCGAGCACTTGCGCGGCGTGGTCGCGCGGATCGACCTTGTCGTAAACGCGTTCGATTCGACCGCTGCCGTCGATAAGGAAGCTGATACGCTCCGGATACCTAGCCTTGAGGCTGTCGCAGGCGCCGTAGGCCAGTGCGACCTCGTGCGTGGTGTCGCTGAGCAGCCGGAAACCGAAGTTGTGTTTGCGCGCGAAGGCGGAGTTGTCGGCGACGCTGTCGAAACTCACCCCGACCACCTCGATTGCGCTCTCGTCGAAATACTGCCGATGATCGCGCAGGCCGCGTCCCTCGAGACTGCAGCCCGGCGTGCCGGCCTCGGGAAAGAACCATAAAAGAACGTTGCGGCCACGCAGGCTCGACAACGTGAACTGCCCACCGTCGTCGGCCGGCAAGGTAAAGTCCGGCGCCGGATCGCCAGCCTTAAGCATCGATGCTTCTCCTCGGCTGCCGCTTCAATTGAGCGTCGCGCGCAACCGGGCCAAAAAGGCCTCGCAGGTGGGCTCGCCCGGCTGCAGTTCGAGCGCGCGCTCGAACTCGCGAATCGCCTGTTGCAGCATCCCCTTGGCCGCGTACAGGCGCCCCAGGTTCATGTACGGAAAATGGCGCGGCTCATAGCGGGGCGCCTGTTTGGCCTGCTCCAGCCACGGCACCGCCTCATCGAGTTCGCCCTTGGCGATCAGGTAGGCGCCGATATCGTTATAGGGATTGCCAAAGCCGGGATCGACCTCGATCGCTTTCTTGCACTCGCCGATCGCGTCGTCGACGCGGCCGAGAAAATTGTAGGCCCAGCCGCGAAAGGTGTAAGCCTCTGCCGTCGGACAGAGATCGATCGATTGCGTGTACAGCGCGATCGCGCCGTCGAAATCGCCATGCATGTGATGCTGCACGCCCTCGTTCCACAATTCGAGCGCGCGTTGTTTGTGAGCGGAGTCTTCCATTCCCTTGGCTATAGCTCAGCGGATGCGCGCGTAAGCGACCGTGTCGCCGATACCGCCGGAGATCGCGAGGCTCCCACTGGCGGGCGTGCATCTAAGTGGATTCGCCGCCGTGGTGTCCGTGCACAGCACGATATTATCGGCGCCGGTGAAACACACGTCGCTGACCGAGGCCGTGCCGTCGCTCAGCGTCGCTTTGCCGCTACAGGGCGCTCCGGATGTCATCGAGAAACCGCCCATCGGCCTCCATGAACTCATCGTGGTCGGCGGCACGGGGGGTTGTGGCGCGACCTGCAAACATCCAGCCGCCATCAATCCCGCGATCGCCGCGCCGGCGATCAGCGATCTCACGATTGTCGGCCTGAAAACGGCAACCCTCGAAATCATCCCGCGCATCCGCCCGCCTCCTCAGCATGTTTATGATGAACGATTCGACCCGGCCTTCGCCACCTTCATTCTGGCCACCTTAAGTTTATCCTCCCGCGGCAATCGTGTCGCGTCCGTCGAGGTAGGCCGGAGACGAAAGAAATCGGGCGGGTCGCAGCGCGCGCGGGCAGCCTCGGGAGTCGATCTGTGAGCCCTGCCGAGGCGCCTCGGGGAGAAGTCCGCGTTTCAGAAGCTGAGCGTGCGAACGGTTTGCACGATCGCCGGGCCGATAATGATGAGCAGCATCGCGGGCAGAATCATCAGCACCAGCGGGAAAAGGATCTTGATGGTGGTTTTCTGGGCGGCCTCTTCAGCGTAGAGGCGGCGGCGGGAGCGGATGGAGTCTGAGATCGCGCGCAGCGCGGGCCCGATAGCGGCGCCGAGTTGTTCGCTCTGAATCAGGGTCGCGGCGAGCGGCTTGATATCCGCGACTCCGCTGCGCTCGGCCAGCGCGCGCAATGCCTGTCCCAGCGAAGATCCGGCGTTGACCTCGCCCGCCACCTGCGTAAGCTCGTGTCCGATGACCAGTTGCTGCGCCTTGGTTTCGTCGCCAACAACTTTGATCGCTTCCAGCAGGCCGAGTCCTGCCTCGACGCATACCACCAGCAGATCGAGCACGTCGGAAAGTTGGCGTCCAATATCGATCTGGCGGTTCTTCGCGCGCTTGTTGAGATAATAGCCTGGGATAAACGAGCCCACTGAGGCGCCCACGATCGTCAGCATGATCACGCGGCTTCCGCGCATGCCAAACGCGAGGCTCGGAATCAGGCCCAGCAATAATCCGCACACCGCCGTGACGAGCTTGCAAACCTGGAAGACGGCAACCCCGTTGCGGGCCTTGAAGCCTGCCTGCACTAACAGCTCGCCGAGCTTGGCGCTGCGGCGCGTGACGATCTTGGGTTTGGGCAGCCGTCCGATCGCCCACTTGAGCAACGCGCGGGTCGCTTGCTGATCGGCAACCGGCATGCCCGCGGCGGCCATGTTGACGCGCGCTCTGTATCCCACCTGGCTCATGTGCCCTTCCATTACGTGCCGCCGGTTCGTGACTGAGACATAGACGGCGCTCGCGGCGCCCACGAGCACCAGGAACACGACGGAACTGATTAGCAGGGGACTCATCGCGCCACCTCGATCAAAATTTGACCTTCAGGATGCGCCGAATCAGGAGAAAGGCGCCGAGGTCGAGACCCGCGGCCGTTTTTAAAATTAGCTGGCCGGTGTGGTCGAAAAACAACATCTGCGCGTAGCTCGGCTGGACGATGCTGAACATCAGGAGCACCACCACGCGGCAACAATCCCACCACCATCCCGCTCATCCGGGATTGCGCGGTGAGTGCGCGAATCTGCGAGAACAGCCGCTGGCGAGTGCGCACGATGTCCGACAGCCGCGCGACGATCTGCGCCAGCGAATTGCCCACTGTGGATTGCACCTTGACCGCGACCACGAACAGCCGCAGATCGTCCTCGGGTACCCGCGCCAGCATGTCGGCCAGCGCGTGTGGGATCGGCATCCCCAGCCGCGCCTGCTCGACCACGGTGCGGAACTCGCCGCCCAGCGGATCGGCGAACTCCTGCTCGACCACCTGCATCCCGCGCTGCAAGGTGTGGCCGGCTTCCAGTGACGACTTGATCAGATCGAGCGCGTAGGGAAGTTGAATCAGGAAGGCCTTCAGGCGCAAGGTGCGCTTGAACCTGATGTAGATAAGCGGCATCAGGCAAAGCGCCACGCCAGCTGCAATCGAGAAGAGCAACTCTCCGGTGACCAGCGTCCCGCCGACGGCACCGGCGGCAAGCAGTCCACCCATCAACAGCAGCGCCTTGAAACCGCCTTGATACATCCCGGCCTGCCACATGTACTGTTCGAGCCGCCGCATCAGATGGAGTCGTGGCAGCAAGCCGTTAAACAGGCCGTTGGCTGCGCGCGAGCGCGGCCCGGTGCGCGCCAATGAGTCGATGACTTCGCTTGGGCGGGTGACTTGGTCGAGGCGGTTCCCGACCGCCTGGTGGTCGAGCGAGCGATGAACCACCAGCCCGCCGACGCCGGCAAGCAGCATGAACACCGCACACGCGATTAACAGATCCATCAATCCGTCCCCGTTGCCCGCAGGACGCTCTCGAGCTTGTAGCCGGCGCGCTCGATCCGTTGCGCGTAAGCCGAGCGGATGCCCGTGGGGCGATAGTGGCCGCAGACCTTGCCGTTCGCGTCGGTCTCCGTGTGCACGAACTCGAACAGGTCCTGCATCATGATCGCCTCGCCTTCCATCCCGGTGACCTCGGAAATCTTCATCATCCTGCGCGAGCCGTCGGCCAGGCGCGCGACATGGACGATGATATTGATGGCCGAGGCGACCTGTTGGCGCATCGCGCGCTGCGGGATCGAAAACCCCGACAGCAGCATCATCATCTCGAGGCGTCCCAGGCACTCGCGCGAGCTGTTGGCGTGGATGGTCGCGATCGAGCCGTCATGGCCGGTCGACATCGCCTGCAGCATGTCGAACACCTCGGCTCCGCGCACCTCGCCGACGATAATCCGGTCGGGCCGCATCCGCAGCGTGTTGCGCACCAGTTCGCGCGCCGTGACTTCGCCCTTGCCCTCGAGATTCGGCGGGCGGGTCTCCAGCCGCACCACGTGAGTCTGCTGGAGCAACAGCTCGGCCGAGTCCTCGATGGTGACGATGCGCTCGTCGGACGGCACAAAGCTCGAAAGACAGTTGAGCATCGTGGTCTTGCCCGAGCCGGTGCCGCCGCAGACCAGCAGATTGAGCCGCGCCTTGACCACTGCCTGGAGCAACGACACCATCTCCGGCGCGATACTCCCCTTGGCCAGCAGATCGGCGATCGAGTAGCGCTTTTTGCCGAAGCGCCGGATCGAGAGCGAAGGGCCGTCGATCGCCAGCGGCGGAATGATCGCGTTGATGCGCGATCCGTCGCGCAGCCGCGCGTCAACCATCGGCGACGACTCGTCGACTCGCCGCCCGACCTGCGAAACGATGCGATCGATAATCAGCATCAAGTGCTGATCGTCGTGGAAGTGAATTCCGGTCTCGTGCAACCTGCCGTGCTTCTCGACGTAGACGTGGTCGCGTCCGTTGACCATGATGTCGGTCACGTCGTCGTCGCGCAGCAGCGGCTCCAGCGGTCCCAGTCCCAGCAACTCGTTCTTGACCTCTTCGACCAGCCGCGCCCGGTCGCCGTCGGTCAGCAGCCGGCCGTCCTCGTCAAGGGTCTCGCCGATCGCGGTGGTGACCTTGGCCGAGATCAGCGCCGGATCGAGCATCTCCATACGCGAGACGTCCATCGACTCGAACAGCCGGTTGTGGACCTTTATTTTAAGTTCGCGTGTGGAGTCCGCGCTTTCGTCCCGTGGACGCCAAACCGTGCCACCGCCAAGGAAGGCGCCCGGCTGCTCGACCGGGGCGCGGCTGTTGGCCTGTGATATCCTGTCGGTTATTCTCACTATTCTTCCCCCTCAGGCGCGAGCGCCCAGCGAGCCGCGCAGCCAGGTGACAAACCCGGGCGCCGGGCGCGACTCGGTTTCGGCCGTAACTTCCTCGCTCGCGCCGAGGCGGTTCGCCAACTCCGCGTATGCGCGCACCAACGCGGAGTTGGGCGCCGTCTGCGACGGCATCCGCCCCGTCGCTACTGATTTTTCCATCAGCCCTTCGTCGCGCGGAATGCGCGCGTAGATTGGGCACTTGAGCGTGGTGACTATCTGCGTTTCGGCGATAGGATGGCGCGGCTGATAGCGGTTGAGCAGCAGCCGCGGCTCGATCCCCTCGATCCCGAGCCGCCCGAATAAGTCCAGGAAACGCACGGCCCGATGCGTCGCGCTAATCGACTGCTCGAGCACGTACAGCACTTCCTCGGAGCGCTCCCACGCGGCCACCGAGTTTTCGTCGACGTGGTCGCCGCAATCGATCACTATGTAATCGAACAGTTGGCGCATCAGCTCGATCAGATTGCCGACCGTCGTGTCGGAAACCTCCTCGCTGTCCTCGATTCGAACCGGCGCGCCCAACACGTAGAGCCCCGAAGCATGCTTCGTGAGCGCCGCCTCCAGACCGATCGAATCCGGCTTGCGATCCAGGCGCGCCAGGGCGAGGATGCCGCGCTCGGGCTCGGCGCCGAGCAGATCGCTCAGGCCGCCCCCCTGCAAGGCCAGGTCCATTAAAACCACGCGCACGCCGCCTGCGGCCTGGAGCGCCAGGCCGAGGTTCGCGCAAACCGTGGTCACCCCCACTCCGCCGGCCATGCTCGTCACGGAAAACGTCTTGCCGCCCTTGCGCCGCGCGCTGCGCCGCAACGCCTCGCTGACCTTGAGCAGCGGCCGCATCAGATCGCCCGACGCCAACGGCGCAAACAACACTTCGTCCGCGCCGGCGCGCAGCACGCGCCGCATCAACGCCTCCGACTGCTCGTTGAGCAACGCGAACAAGACCGGCCGCGGCGTCCGCTCGGACTCTTTCTGTAGGTAGTTCAACCCCTCTTCTTCGTCCCCGCCGAATACCATCATCGCCACGTCGGCCTCGGCGCTCAGCGCCGCGGCCTCTGCTGGCTGCGTCTCCGCGACCACCAGGCGTGGCTCGCCAAGCGCGCGCAAAACGTCTCGCGCCTGGCCCATTCGGACTTCGTCGCGACCCACCAGGAGCACCGACAAACTGCCCTTGGGCATACCGTCCCTGCTGCTCGATCGTCCCACACCAATCTCCCTTGCGCGTCGCCGGCCCCCCTCCAAAATGGCCCGCGTCGGTTCGCGGAACCCTGGCGGGGCCCGTGCCCCGCCGTTCCCTCTTCGCGGCAACCTGTTGTCACCACTTACGACCTCGCGAACCGGAGACGCCGGCCGTGGCCATCAGTCAGCCCGGACGTGGTGGCCAAGCAGCGGTTTTTACGCGGTGCTCAGCGCGTTGTCGATCTTGTTGACCATCGAGCCGATGTCCTGACCCATCACCTGATAGGTGACGTACGCCACGATCGCCACGGCGGCCAAAATCAGTGCGTACTCAGTCATCGTCTGACCTTCCGCATTCTTGCGGATGCTCTTACGAATCTTCTCACTCGCGTTCACATACATTTTGGTATACAGTTCCATGCTCTTTCTCTCTCTCTCTGTCGGCCTCAGCCGGTTGGTTTCATTCACTACTTGCCGTTTCACTGCGCGGCCTCGCGTTCTCGTGCACGCTCATCTACGCAGTAGCCAGTCCATTGTCGATGGTGTTGACCATCGAGCCGATATCCTGGCCCATCACCTGATAGGTGATGTAGGCCACGATCGCGACTGCTGCCAAGATCAACGCATACTCAGTCATTGTCTGGGCCTTCAGATCGTTGCGCAGAATGTTGCGGACTCGTTCACTTCGGTTGATATATACACTCAAGACTCGATTCATCGTCGTCATCTGCTCCTTGTCACATTTGCTATAGCCGTTGTATGTGTTCGTGACACATCAGCATTTAGTGTCCCGATCGGTTGATATGAAGGCATGCTTCTTCTTATGCCTCATTGTGCTGTCCCGCTTCGGTGTCATCACAACTAACAACAGCATCTCTCATGCCACTAAAGCTCGAAATGTAAACACCCTGATTCACGGAACATTCTCTGCATCTTCCTTCGACCATCGTCTCAGTACCGAGCGCATGGCTTTCGTGTGCTTCTGAAACGACTAGGTATGTGCGCGAATTCGGAACAATCGAGACACTAGGCGGCCGACAACACCATGCGACGCCCGAAGCGTTCGTACTGTCGATTGCACGCGCAGACGCGTCAGGTCAGACGATGCTTCGCTCGGTTCGCCCGGCGCTGGCTGGAAAACCACCGCCCCGAACGGCAAAGACGCATGGGTTGGACGCAAGGCAGGGCGCTGGAACCGGACCCTGCGCTTAAAGACATTGCTTACTGGATGAGAACGGCCTCAAAGGCGCCGAAGTTGGTGCTCGCACCGGTAGTATCGGGAGTGCTGCCCGGTGCCACCTGGTTGATGAAGTACGTCTGTATGGTGTCTTGGCCGTTGACGGAAACCAGCCACAGCGCCGCAAAGCCCTTCACAGGCACCTGCGAGTTACCGTTGATGCTGCTGAAGTCCACCATTGGCACGATCAGCACTCGCGGATCGGTTGGCGTATGACTGGCAAAGGTGCCGCCAGGGTCTTCGCTCTGTCCCTCATTGATAAGGAAATTGAAAGCGCTTCTGATTGGACCAACTGACAGGCCAGTCTCCGTGGTCACCGTATTACCGGTTGCGATCGACCCTTGATAGCCGTACTCGATATTCTGTGAGAGGTTGCTGGCGCCGCTGCCTCCCAATGCGAGCGCACCCCAGTTACCGGCTCCAACCTGGCCCTGGATCAGCGTGACCACCTGTCCGCTGGAGTACACGGTGCGATAGTCAATTCCGATCGGAGTAACGCCAGTAGCCTTGCCGATAGTTTGAATCTGAGCAGTCGCCTGCGCGGATACGGTATCTGAAACCAAGCCCAGCAAGAGCGCGAAACCATACGGGACGGTACGCGCGAGCTTGATGTTAAGGGACTGGGCGTCGCCCGAAACGGTAGTCGAGGTTATTTCGCTCGCGAGAATTCCGTTTTTGGATACGAAAGCGTTGGCAGTGGAGATCGCCGTGGTGGAGTCCGAGGGAAGATAGCTTGCGCCTGCTACTGCGCCCGCATCGGCCGCGCTTTGCAGACACTGCCAGTTGAAGTAGAGAAGCCCCACGTCCGCGCTCATCGCCATCGCGCCGATCAACACCGGTAAGACGAGAGCGAGCACCACGATTATTTGCGCCCGTTCCGAACGTTTTGGATTTTTGCTTGAATGCTTCATCACGGGCACTTAGACCTCGGTGCTTGACACAGGAAACGGGAGCACCTCTCATGCCATCCAACCCGGGACGGAATAATCGTTGACATCCGAGGCGCTCGCAAAGCCCTTGCGCGACTCCTGTCTCGTCACCGGACGCTCGGCGCTCAGGGGATGCTCCGTGGGCGAGTATGTTGCGCGATTTCGAGACAGGCTTGTCGGATGATTTAGTACTGGAGCGTTTTGACTAGAGGATGCCCGGACAGATTGGAGGCGTAACCGCCGACGAATCCCGCATGGAATTTGAGCGCGTCGCTGGCCAGCGTGTCATAGTCGCCCATGTAGTCGGACGCCATCAGGACGTCCTGACCTACGATCGTGGGGAAGGAGGTCGGCGTGATCCGGCTGTTAGACCAATTCTGACCGTTGTGCGATGAAGCGCAGTAGCGATCGATACGAAAGTTGGCGGGATCGTTTCTGCGATCATAGAAGCAGATTGCGATGCGCCCTTTGAGGTCAGAGGCGAGCGCCGGCTCGAATTGATCGGTCAGCGGCGCGCCGCCGCCTTCGGCGTTATTATTGACCCGCACCGGTGGCGACCAGGTCGCGCCCGCGTCAGCGGACTGGCTGAACATGATATCTGTGAAGTTGTAGAAGCCAGTGGTGGTCAACGTGTCCGGCACCTGGCGATCGCCGTCAGTCCACGCCAAGTAGACCTTCCCGCTATTGGGTCCCTTGCCGATCGCGATGCTTGGATGCTCGTTGCTGTGAGCCAGCCCCTGCCAATCGGCGCAATCGCCCGCGCAACCGACCGTCGCCACCGTGACGGGCGTGGCCGGAAAGGACTGCGCCTGGTTGGTCGACTTGGAGATCTCGATCGCGCGCCCACCGAGATTATCGGTGTCACCAAACAGCTCCCACGCCACGTAGACCACGCCATTCGGCCCCACCGTCACCCGGGCGCCGTCGACGAAGGCGAACGTATGTGCGCTGTCGGCGCATACCTGCGCCACCACCACCGGCGTAGCGCTCCAGGTCGTGCCTCCGTCGGCCGAACTTACGGTTTCGATCGCGTAGCGCGGCACCGCCGAACCGCTTTCCATTCCGCATATCGAACCTGAAAAATCGAGGTCGGTGTAACTCACATACAGCCGGCCCGGTGTCCCCGGGTCGACCGCGATCCAGGCCCCGTCAACGATGTGGCTATTCGACGGCTCCGGCGCGATCACGACCGGCGTCGCGAAGGTCTTCCCGCCGTCGCTTGAGGTCGAAAGGCTCACGCCGGATATTGAGTTCGTGCCGTCGAGAAAACTCGAGACGTAGTAGTAAGTTGACGCATTGGCGCACGCCACAGCCGGATCGCCCGACATGAAGGTGTTGGGATCGCTCGGCGTGGCCAGCGATCCCATGTAAGTGAACGTGGCCCCGCGGTTGGAGGACTGGGCATATCCGTCCATGCTGACGCCACGTCCGGAAGCCATCGTGGTAACTTCGGCGCCACTGTCATTGAACCCCATCACCACGCTGCTACCGCACCAGGCCGTCGCCGTTTCACTCTGCGTGAAGCCCGAATAGCGCGATTGGCGGAGATTGGTTCCAAGCGTCAGCGGCATTTGCGTCGCTCCGACGACGCGCGTTTGCCCGGACTCGGCAATGACCGATGCGCCTTTGAGCAGACGCGCCCGCACGGCCGCCCAACGATCGGCCAGGCTGAACAGATTGCGGCTGGCCGCGGAAAGACGCGCGGGATCGAATCCCGCGACCTGCTCTATCCGCCGCAGACGCGCCATCGTGGCGTCTATCGGAGACTCAATTTGCGGAGTCTCAACTTGCGGAGTCTCAATTTGTCGAGCGCCGATTTGGACGCTCGCGCCGGAACTCTCGACTTGCCCGGCCGCGCACATACCGGCGCTCAGCAGCGCCCCCAGCGTTATGCCTAGCGCCCAGCCGAACCGGCCCGATCGCATCTCGTCCCGCCGCATCTTGTCCCGCCCCAGGGGCAACAATGATGCCAATCAGATACGCAGGAGCGCGCTCGCGGTCTGCGCTGCTCGCGACGAGAAAAATCACGCTTTTTAGGGCTGGTCGCTCGACGTGGACGGCGGCAAGAAATCGGGATCGTCCTACCGATTCATGCACCGCCATAAAACAGGCGCCGACGAATTGACACTTTAGACGATCTGACGTGCCGCAAGAGGCACGCGATCGAAAAGCGTCGTTAGAGTATTTCCGATTCTGCCTCAGGACGACGCGCCTGGTGTCGTCCGGAGTATTGAGGCGAGTTGGCGAGAGCGCCGGAGTGATTCCGTCGGCGTCCGCCGATGCTTACCGCGTCTGCAGACGTCCGGTTGAGCCAGCCGCTCCTCGCCGACGCCCGCTTGTCACCTCGCCGCCGCGATACTACGGCGAGGTTTGTCGCAAGTTTAGTCCCAAGGCGAGGAGAACTGCTCGAGCTCGCGGTCCACTGACCGCCGCGGCGTCTCCATCGCATAGATTCCCGGAGTAAGCCGTCTGAGCGCCGCGACCAGCCGCCACATCCGCTCCCGCGGCGCCCGTTCGACCGCCCGATTCATATCGATCTCCGGATCAGAAACGTTAATCGCCCTCTGTATATCCACGAAGCACCACCCGGGGTCACCGCCCTGGAGATCCTCCGCTCCTGCCCCGCCCCCCGAGTGTCTGATGAACGCAAGTGTTATGCCATAAAGTGAAATCTTATCTTATATATTCAATTTTTGCTCGTACCGATTTCTAGTATGCACAACACAAATTCTAACGTGTGTACACGTGTTAGATTGCAACGTGAGATGCGTTCTGATGCCACGGCACATCCCGTAGCCAGACTGAAATGCATGCCGCGCCCTGTTGGTTTGTCAGTTTATCGGCGCGAGGAATTTTGTGACCACCGCCGCGGTGTCCTCCGGCGCTTCCCAGAAGAACACGTGACCCGCACCCTGTAGCTTGTGGATACGCGCGCCCGGGATGCGTTGCTTGATGATGTCGGAGTTGGCGTCAGGAACCAGCAGATCGGAGGTGCCGGTGATGACCAGTGTCGGCGCCTTTATCTGGGGCAGCCGATCGAACGTGTCAAAGCCTCCGACCGCTCCCCAATGCAGTTGATAGGTGTGAGGCGGCGTGATCGCGTAGTTCATGACCTCCGCCACGCGCTCCTTAAGCACCGCCTGGCCCTTGGCGGAGGCGAGAAATGGTTTGGCGCAGCAGGCGGCGAGCAGGCGCTCGACCTGTGCCGCGAGCGGCTCGCTCGGTTTTAGCTGGAGCGCGGCGAGCGTCTCGGGGTCGCCTGGGACGCTGTGAGCAAGGCCGCACATCGTGCAACCGAGGACCAATCCGCGCAGGCGCGCGGGATGGTTGAGCGCAAACTCCTGCGCGATCATCCCGCCCATCGAGATGCCCATCACATGCGCGCGGTCGATGTTCGCATGGTCGAGCACGCTGGCCGCGTCGGCCGCCATCTCCGCCATCGAGAATGGCTTTTCGGGCTTGTCGCTCTGGCCCGTGCCGCGGTTGTCGATCACGATCGTCTTGAAGCGCGCCTCGAGCAGCTTCAGGAACGGCTCGCCCCATCCGCGACTCGAACCGGCGTAGCCGAAAATAAGCGCGAGCGGCGCGCCCTGCCCGCGAATCTCGTAATGAATCCTGGTTCCGTCCTTGCTCTGAGCAAATGTTCCTGCGGCCAACCTTGTCTCTCCGTCGCGAACAGATTTTGCGCCGCGGGCGAATGTCGCAGCCGCAGCACGTTAGATCAAACGCACGATGCGAACGCGTCCCGCTCACGAGGCGCGCAGCGATACTAGCGCCGGCACCGATGCACGGCAAAGGACAAAACGCCGCAAATCATTAGAGATGATTCCTGCGACGACGATTCCCATGAAGATCATTCCCGGTCCTCAGCGTTTCCGTCGCCTGCCACCGGGCCCGGCTCCGTCGCCATCGAACTCTCGCCGATCGTCAGCCAGTCGGTGCGCACTTTGTCCCACTGCTGAATCAGCACGCCGTGCGCCTCGAACAGGTCGCGGATACGCTCCGGGCTCCAGCCGCCGATCTGTTCGAGAATCGGCACCAGCACGCTCAAGGCGTCGTCGCTGATGATGGTGCGCTTGGCGATTTGCGTGATGTACTTGGCCGCCGAGGCCGCGATCGTGAAACCGCCGCGATGGTTCACCTCGAGCATCACGTGGATGTCCGAGCTGCCGTCGCCCACGTAGATGATGCGATCGCTCGGCACGCCCAGCGCCTGGCGCAACTCATCGATCGCCGCCACTTTGCCATAGCCCGCGGCGACCCGCGCGATCGATTCGATCTCACCCGACTCCGCCGCATAGCCGAGCCGGGTGCCGATGACGTGATCCGGCGGCACGATTCCCTGCAATGCCGACCGCACGACCTCTTCGGGCGCGGCCGAGATGACGTAGAAGTCGAAGTGATGGCCTTCGATGCCGTTGTGCAGCAGCCGGGTCAGCAGCGGGATGTTGCGCTTGAGGCGGACGCGGCGTCCGACCTCGGCCAGGTCCTGCCTGCGCACGCGCCGGTACTCCGGATCGTGGCGCAGCAGGTAGGCCAGTTCGCCACCCTGCTGCACCAGATTGAGCCGCGAAAGGCCGGCCACCTTGTCCTTGAAGCCGGTGATGCCGAGCAACTCGCTCAGCGCGATACCGGAATCGTTGAAACTGAGCGTCTGATCGAAATCGCTTGCGAGCAGATAGTGCTTCACGTCATTCCCCCCACACGCACCGCGTCAAATCCCGCGACCCAGTATCGAATCTGACGACCCACCATTATAGCGCGAACCATTTGGCTATTCGCGACGCAGGTCATAGCCGACAACGAAGTATTTCTGAAGTATTCATGGAGCATACATACGCGGCCGCCAGCCCCACCACATCAAGCACTCTCCGTGCCATTGCGTTCTGCATACCTGCTCGCAGGCGGGACATCCTCGCGAAGCGAGAATGAAAAAAGCGGCTCGCGCGAGGTTATCGCGCGAACCGCCTACGAAATCAGCATCCGCTGTCAGCGGAGCGAGTCACCAAATCGGACTAGTCCAAATCGGACCGCGCCGCTCAAGCAACCGAACGGCTCCTTAGAGCTTCCAGAGCGAGCGAGCGGTGCTGACGCTCTGCTCGACCAGCTTGCGGCCGATCGTTTGCTGGGCCTCGATCAATGGATAGATCGGGGTCTCCTTGGCCCACTCGGTCGCCTTGACCTGGAAATCCAGGGCTTGGGTAGCAAGCTTCTCGGTAGTGTCGATGTACCACGCCGCCGCCTTCTTGGCGCCCGCGGGGTTGAAGCACTTCTCGGCGATGCGTGAAAATCCCTCGTACACTCCGCTCTGTTCCTTCTCTGACATCAGTGAACTCCTCCGTGAATTCGTTTGGGAGCTTTGCTCCGTCGTCTTAGAATTTAACCACGAATCCGCGCTCGGCTCGGGATGCTTTGTCGCGTGCGCGACATTTTCCGGCGTTTGCGTCTCTTCGTGATGCTTCCCCTTTTCCTTGTGTTTCTTGTTCATTGTGTCTTTTGCTCAATTCGATCGTTCTCCCAACCATGCGCCAATCTGAGGCCATAGCTGCTTGTGCGCCGCGCCGCTCACCATCGCGCCGACGTGTCCGGTCGGAAAGGTCAAGTTCCGCCGGTCACGGCTGCTCACGCGATCGACCAGGCCAAGGCTGGAGCGCGGATGCACCACGTCGTCATAGTCCGCAACCACGTTCAGCAGCGGACAGTTGATTTGTCCGACTTCGACCTTGCGCCCGCCGACTTCGAACTCGCCACGCGCAAGCTGATTGCGCTTGGAGATGTCGCCTCCCAGCTCGCGGAAGATCCGTCCCGCCAGCGCCACGTCGCTGTTCATCCAGCGCTCGAACAGATCGAACTGCTCGGCATAGCCGTCGCGCTCGGCATTGCGATACATCCCGACGAACTTGTCGATCGCGTGATGGGCCGGAGCCATCGCGGTGAAAAACGACTGCACCATCCACGCCGGGCAGTTGCCGTGCACACGCGTCACCAGCTCCATCGCCTCCTCGCTCATCTGGTCCACGATGTTGTAGATGGGCAATTCGCGCACGCCCATGTCGAACGGCGTGGTCGCGGTGACCAGGTTGCGCACGTTCTCCGGATGGAGCGCGGTGTAGACGAGGCTCAGCAGCGCGCCGAAGCAGTAGCCCAGGACCGTGACCTGCGCGCTGCGCGTGATCGCGCGCACGAAGCGCACGGCCTTGTCCAGGTCACCGTTGACGTACGCGTCGAAGCCGCGCCAGGTGTCAGTCGCGTTGGGCGGCAGCCAATCGGTGAGGTAAACGTCGAAGCCCGCGCGGGTCAGGTATTCGATCACGCTGCGGCCCTTTTGCATGTCGAGCACGAACGGCCGCTTGATCAGCGCATAGACCAGCACGATCGGCGTGCGATGCGATTTGGCCTCAGCCGCGTAGTAACGCAGCCGCACCTTGCCGCTCTCGAACACCACCCGATACGGGGTCACCGGCGGCGGATCGTTGACGGTGGCATGCGCGCCCTTTTTGAAACCGTCGAGCGTGCGCATCGCGCCGTCGAGCCAGTAGCCGGCAATTGCGCCAATGGGCGAGCTGGATGACAGGTTAGTTTGGGACATCTTCGCCTCGCTTGCGCTCGATCGGCACGGCCGCCGGACTCCATCCGCCGTTCCACATCGCGGTCAACGCCTCACCTGCCTGGCGCTCTCCCGCAGGCAACTCGATCTCCGCAGCGCGCGCTTCCTCGGCTTCCAGGCGGGCCTCCGCCAGGTCGTCGCGAAGCGCCCCCACTTCGGCGCGCAACTCGGTCAACTCAGCCGCCGAGGGCAGCCCCACCGCCGGCCACAGCGCGGCGAAAAACGCTCCCGTCATCGCGGAGCCCAGGCGCTGCCACTTGAGCGAACCCTCCATCGAGCGTCCCACCGACGAGCCCACCGCGGGACTGTTGTAGAGACCGTTGGCCGACTCGTTCAGCAATTGCACCCAGGCGTCGTAGGCTTTCCATCCCGCCTGCTGGAGATCTTGTTCGCCGCTTCGTTCGCGGTCCTGCGAATCGCGCTTCTGCGAATAGCGGTCCTGCGCGAACATGCTTCTGGCGGCCACGAACGGCATTTCGACCAACGCCTCGCCGAGTTTGGTCCACTGTTCGAAAAATTTCATTGTTACCCCTTTATGCTACGCGCGCGTGGTCGAAGAGCGCTCCAAAACGATACAGGTCACATCTAGAGCAGCATTTATGCCAGTCATCTCAACTGCTTCTTGCCCGCGTTTGTTCCGGCTGCATTGCCCGGCCTGCCTCTTCGACGCGCGTCTGCCGCCGCTTTGAGCATTCCATCTCGCCATCAACCCGTAAACGCGATACGGTTGCTCGCTGATGAAGATCGGATTGTCTCTGGATGAAGTAAGAGGCGCTCTTGCCGAGTGCCATTAGTAAAAGACTATCTGATATTTCCCCTATAGCAAAATTAGTTGCGTTAACGTTTGTCGCGGGCGCGACCAAAGCGCGGAAACCCGGCCTGTTACCCACGTGTTTGGTCGCTTTGGTGACATCGCCACCGTCTGTGCTAACCAATGAACGGTGACCGCAGAAACCTCCCAACTGAAGCTGCTCGGCCGGCTGCGCACGCTGGGGTGGATGTCCGAGGCCCAACTCGGCAAGCTTTCCGCCGCGACTATCACGCGCCGTGTGCGGCGCCACGAAACGATCTTCTTCGAGGGCGAGGACGCCAACCGGGTGTACTTGCTGCTCTCTGGCGTTGCCAAGCTCACCTTCCTAAACGCAAGCGAACGTATTTTGGTTTCATTGGTCGGCCCAGGTGAGATTTTCGGCGTCTCCTCGCTGTTGACGGTGGCCAAACGGCCCTTTCGATGCGACGCGTTCAGCGATTGCCTGGTCGGCGTCATCAGTCCGGAGGCTTTCGTCGACGCGGCGCTCGGCGTGCGGCTGGAGGATTTGAGCCGCGTGCTTGACGTCACGGTGGGGCGATGGTGGGCGATGCTGCTGCGTTACACGAATTTTCTTGGACTGGCGTTGCGCGAGCGGCTGGCGGGCGCGCTGCTGGAGTTGGGAACTAAGTTCGGCGCCGAGGACGCGCGCGGCCGGCTGCTCACGCTAAAGCTGACGCACAGCGATCTGGCGGAGCTGGTCGGCGCCTCGCGCCAGCGGATCACCGAGCAGTTAAGCGAATTCGAACGCACCGGCGTGATCATTCGCGACGGCCGGCGCCTCATAATCGTCACCGGTCAATTGCTCGCGCTGGTGCAGGGCGAGCAACCGGGTCCCGGCGGCGATGAGGGCTACGGCACCCGCGCCACGCGCTGAATATGTCGATGCCACGTCGCAGAGCGGCTTGAAATCGGCGCGCGATTGCTGAACAGTCTTACCGTCACTTGAAGCAGCCTTCCGCGAAGCAGACTTCCGCGAAGCTGATTTTCGCGAAATTGATTTTGTCCGGACTTTTGCGGTCGCAAAATTCTGGCTTTCGAGTACGAATTGCAAAAAACCACGCAGCGCGGCTTCCCCGCGAGGAGTTTTGGCGCGATGCCCGAAGACAAGTTTCAAACCGCCGGCGCCGTCAAGTTGCACTACCTGGATTTCGGCGGTGAGGGTAAGCCGGCGCTGGTCTGTATCCACGGAATGACCGGCAACGCGCACAACTTCGACGCGCTGGTGCCGCATCTGACCGCGCGCTACCGCGTGCTCGCGCTCGACGTGCGCGGCCGCGGCGACAGCGGATGGGGTCCGCCGCTGGATTACAATCCGCAGGTTTACGTGAGCGACCTCAAGGAATTCCTCGACGCGCTCGGGATCAAACGCGTGAGCCTGGTGGGAACCTCGATGGGCGGAGTGATCTCGATGATGTACGCCGGCGGTTATCCGGAAACCGTCGAGCACCTGGTGCTGAACGACATCGGTCCCGAGATCGATCCAGCCGGCCTGATGCGAATCATCGCCTACGTTGGCCAGGCGCCCGACCGCTTCAAGGACATAGCCGAGGTCAGAGCCTACTACCGCGCAACCTATCCGCCCGCGGCCCAGCTCTCGGACGATATGCTTACCGAGTGGGTGCGATGGTCGGTCAAGCCGACCGAAGACGGCGGGCTTACGTGGAAGATGGACCCGGCGGTGCGCCGTCCGCCGCGCGGCGGTTCGGCGGCGCGGCCGATCGATCTGTGGCTGCACTACAATCGCGTGATGGCGCCGATCCTGATCGTGCGCGGAGCGGAGAGCGACATCCTGTCGCGCGACACGGCCGCCCGGATGGTCAAGGTGCAGCGTGGCGTGCGCCTGGTCGAAGTTCCCGGCCTCGCGCATGCGCCCTCGCTGGTCGAGCCGACGCCCGAACACCCAGATACTTCGACCGCTGCCGACGGCGAGCGTAAAACAGTGACGGCGCTGTTCGCCGATATCCAGGGTTCGATGGAGTTGATCGAAGACCTCGATCCGGAGGAGGCGCGCCGCCTGGTCGATCCCGCGCTCAAGCTGATGATGGACGCGGTGCATCGCTACGAGGGCTATGTGGCGCAATCGACCGGGGATGGCATCTTCGCGTTGTTTGGGGCGCCGATTGCGCACGAGGATCACCCGCAGCGTGCACTCTACGCAGCGCTTAGGATGCAGGAGGACATCAGGCGGCACGCAGAGCGCCTCCGGGCCGAAAAGGGAGTCAATCTGCAGGTCCGCGTGGGTGTGAACACCGGCGAAGTCGTAGTCCGATCGATCAAGACGGACGATGCGCATACCGAGTACACACCGATCGGCCATTCCGACCAGCCTCGCGTCGCGTTTGCAGGCACTAGCCGAACTCCGGGATCGATCGCGATCAGCGAGACGGTACGCAAGCTGATCGAAGGCTACTTCGCGTTCAAACCGCTGGGGCCGGCGCGGATCAAAGGCGTCAGCGAGCCAATCAACGTATACGAGGTGACGGGGTTGGGACCGCTGCGCACGCGCGTTGCAGCGTTCAGCCGGGCGTGGGCTGACGAAGTTCGTCGGGCGCGAGCGCGAGATGGAGGCGCTCAAGCACGCCGCCGAGCAGGCTGAAGCTGGACACGGGCAGATCGTCGCCGCGATCGCTGAACCAGGGGTCGGCAAGTCACGGCTGTTTTTCGAGTTCAAGGCAACATCTCAATCCGGATGGATGCTGCTGGAGACATTCTCGGTTTCGCACGGCAAGGCGTCAGCCTACCTGCCCGTGATCGATCTGCTGCGCAATTATTTCGACATTTTGGCGACGGACGACGAACGTAAGCGACGCGAAAAGGTCGCGGGCAAGATCGCGATTCTCGACAGAAGTCTGGAGGACGCGTTGCCCTACCTCTTCAGCCTGCTGGGGATCGTCGAGGGCGAGGATCCGCTGGCGCAGATGAACGGCCAGATCCGGAAACGGCGGACGTTGGAAGCGATCAAGCGCATCCTGCTACGCGAATCGCTCAATCAACCGTTGATAGTAATCTTCGAAGATCTCCACTGGATCGACACTGAAACGCAGGCGCTCTTGAACCTGCTCGCCGACTCAATCGCCACCGCGAAAGTCGTGCTGCTGATCAACTATCGACCCGAATACCGTCACGAATGGGGCAGCAGAACCTATTACACGCAACTCCGGCTCGATCCACTGACCGGCGAATCGGCCGACGAGATGCTCTCCGCGATGCTTGGCGACGGCATCGAACTCGCTCCGCTCAAGCGACTCATCATCGACAAAACCGAGGGCAACCCGTTCTACATGGAAGAGACCGTGCAGGTGCTCTTCGATGATGCAGCGCTGGTCCGTAATGGCACGGTCAAGCTCACCAAGTCATTGAACCAGCTTAAGATTCCGCCGACTGTGCAGGCCATCCTCGCCGCGCGCATGGATCGCTTGTCGCCCGATGAGAAGGATCTCCTGCAGACACTTGCGGTGATCGGAAGGGAGTTCAGCTTCGGCCTAATCCGGAATGTGGTCGCAAAGTCGGACGATGAACTCAACCGCATGCTCACCGACCTCCAATTCGGTGAGTTCATCTATGAGCAGCCCGCCACGGACGATATTGAATTCATCTTCAAGCACGCGCTTACCCAGGACGTCGCCGCCAAGTCGATGCTCATCGAGAAGCGCAAAGCGCTCCATGAGCGGACCGCGCAGGCGATCGAAGCGCTCTACGCTGAGCACCTCGATGATCAGTTAGGCAATTTGGCTCATCACTATACGCAGAGCGCCAACACCTGGCAGGCCGTCAAATACCTGTATCTCGCCGGCCAGCAGGCCGTGCAACGTTCGGCCCATCAGCAGGCGATCGCCCATTTGACCGCGGGTCTGCAGTTACTCAATACGCTGCCTGAATCGCCTGAGCGTGACGCGCGCGAGCTGGAACTTGCGAGCGCGCTGGTCCAGATGCTGCAGCTCACAAAAGGGTTCAGTGCGACTGAGACTGTCGAGGCGGCCGGGCGCGCCCGTGCCCTGGCCGAGAAGACAGGTAACCTTGCCCAGCTAGTTCTACAGCTATCCTCGATTAGCCGAGCAGCCTTCGTCTCGGGCGACTATTCTAGGGCCGCAATGGTTGCCGACCAGCTACTCGACCTAGCCCAGCGCGAGGGCAGCCCCACGAGCCTCTGGCTTGCGCACTATGCTCAAATGCAGGCTTCCTCCTTGAGAGGCGCCCCCCTCCGAGCCGAAGAGCATTTTGCACACATGTGCAGTCTTTCTGAGACGGCTGGCTTTAGACAGATTCCCCGTATGTTTGTAGCTTCAATGGGTAACGCAAGCGTTGTCGAGTGGATCCTGGGCTACGCTGAAAGAGCAGGAAGGCACGTTTTTGAGGCGAGCGCCTTCGCGCAGGCGAGCAAGAACCCTTACGATTTGGCGTACGCACGATACTGGGAAAGCTGGCTTTTTGTACGCCTCGGAGAACCGCGCCGCGTCGAGACCGCGGCCACGCAGGCGGTGGCCCTATCCGAAGAGCATGGTTTTCATTTGGTCAGAGACATGGCCCTCATTTCCATGGGCTGGGGCAGGGCGCAACTCGGCGGTGCCAGCGAGGGCGTCACGCTAATCCGCAGAGGATTGTCCGACATGGCGGAGAGCGCAGCAAAGGTGGCGATGACTGACTACCTGACACTTCTGGCGGAGGCTATCGCGCTCGACGGCCGGCCCACCGACGCCCTGGACACGATTGAGCAATCACTCCAAGCCAACCCTGAAGAACTACTTTTCAAGCCCCACACGCTCGTGTGTCGCGGGGAGCTGCAGCTCAAAATTGGCCGGGCCGAGCTGGCCGAGGCCGACCTCCGCGAAGCTATCGCGCTCGCACAAAAGATGAGTGCAAAGGCCTGGGAACTGCGCGCGACGATGAGCCTCGCGCGGCTGCTCGACAAACAAGGAAGGCGCGACGAGGCGCGCGCTATGCTGGCCGAAATCTACGGCTGGTTCACCGAGGGATTCGACACCGCCGATCTCAAGGACGCCAAGGCGCTGCTCGACGAACTGAACGCATAGCGCGAACAACTTTCCCCACATCCCGTTAGTGCGGGAACTCGACGATCACCTTGGCCCGGCCGCCCGGCTTGCGCAGCGCCTGGAACATCTCGGGCACCTGGTCGACGCCGATCACGTCGGTGACCATCGGACGCGGGTCGATCTTGCCGGTCGCCAGAGCGTCGATCGTCTCCTGGAACTCCGCGTCGTTGTAGCCCAGCACGAAGCTGACGGTGATCTCCTTGAAAATGCATCGCACCGGCATGATTTCATCCGGCTCCATGCACACCCCGAGCACCACCACCCGGCCCAGCGTCGCGACCATCTGGATCGCGGAGTCCAGCGTCGACTTCACGCCGATACACTCGAAGACCAGATCGGGACCGCGTCCGGTCAGCTCGCGCATCCGCTCGGCCGGATCTCTGATGGTGGGATTGACGACCTCGGTCGCGCCGAGCCGCCGGGCAAGCTCGGCGCGTCCCGCCGCAAGCTCGGAGACGATGACCGTCTTCGCGCCCTTGGCCTTGCACCATAGGAGCGTCGCAAGGCCGATCGGTCCGGCGCCCATCACCACGCACGCGGCGCCCGCCGCGAGGCCGGAGCGGTTGACGCCGTGCAATCCGACCGAGAGCGGCTCGACCAGGGCACCGAGTTGCGAGCTGAGCTTGTCCGGCAGCTTGAAGAGGCTCTTCGCTCCGCACATCACGTACTCGGCGTAGGCGCCGGGGAGCTGGCCCAGGCCAAGCCCGCGGATGTTCTCGCAGTGCATCCCGTGGCCCCCAACGCAGTGCTCGCAGGCATTGCATCCGATGTACGGCAGGGAGGTCACGCGGTCGCCGATCGCGTAGCCGCTCACCTGCGGGCCAAGCTCGACGATCTCGCCGCTGAACTCGTGTCCCATCACCGAGTCGGGGGGCATCCCGAAGCCGTACTGCACGGCGTGCAGATCGGAGCCGCAGATTCCGCAGTTATGGACCTTGAGCACGACTTCGCCGGGCCCGGCGATGGGCCGCGGCACGTCGATCACGGCCATCTCGTTCGGTCGTTTGTAGACCGCGGCTTTCATCGAATTTCTCCCGGAATTTTCTGCCCGCGGGATTTTACAAATTCGGGTTAACCGCTATTTGCGCTCGACGAGCTCGATCTTGTAGCCGTTGGGATCCTCGATAAAAGCAATCGGCGAGCCGCCAAACTTCATCGGGCCGGGCTCGCGCGTGACCTTCACGCCCTTGTGCTTGAGCTCCTCGCAGGTCTTGTAGATGTCGTCGACGCCGACCGCGAGATGGCCGAAGGCGGTACCCAGCTCGTAGCTCTTGGTGTCCCAGTTATGGGTAAGCTCGACCACCGTGTCACGGTCCTCGTCGCCGTAGCCGACGAAGGCCAGAGTGAATTTGCCGTCGGGGTAGTCCTTGCGCTTCAGCAGTTTCATCCCCATCGCGTCGCAATAGAACTTCAGCGTCTGGTCGAGATCGTTGACCCGGAGCATCGTGTGCAGAAGCCGCATCGTGGTTCTCCCTTGTTGGCGCGCCCCTTCGCGCGCGGCGATCGCGCGGCCCAGTTGGCCGCGGATTTCATCGAATACCTTCTCGGTCGACCGCATCCCCAGCGCTTCGAGCCGCTCGACCAACTCCCAGCGCTCAACCCCAAGCATCCGCGCCGCCTCATGCTCGTGCAGGCGGCGCGCGTCGACCAGTGCAAGGATCGCCCACTCGCGCACGCGCGCCGCGAAGGCGTCCTCGGGGAAGCCGGCGTCGAAGACATCGGCGGGCAGGTCGAGCGCGACTTTCACTTTCTCACTATCTCACTGTTTCATGTTCAGAGGGCCGACCCTATCCGCTCTTTTTTTCTCCGCGATTGGCCGCGGGATGTCAATCGCAGGTGTGCGCGCAGATGGGCGCGTAGGTGCGCGTCGCGCCGTGGCGAGGCTTTGAACAATCGGCTGTGATATGCATTTTTAGAGGCTGCCGGCTCACAGAGTTAAGGAGGCACGTAAGAGGCAAATGGACTTCAACTACAGCCCCGAGGACGAGGCGTTTCGGGCCGAGTTCCGCGCCTGGCTCGAAAAGAATCGCCAGTACGCCACACCCGCGCGCGAGCCGATGACCGACGAAACCGACGACGAATGGGAAGGGCGCATCCGATGGCATCGCAAGCTCAACGAGGGCGGCTGGATCGGGCTTAGCTGGCCCAAGGAGTACGGCGGCCGCGGCGCAACTCTGCTCCAGAGCATCATCTACGAGCAGGAACTGGAGCGCGCCGGCACCGCCATTCCATTCGTCGGCTTCGGCATTTCGCTGCTCGGTCCCACGCTCATCCACTGGGGCACCGAGGAACAGAAGCGCCGCCACGTGCCCAAAATTCTCACCGCCGAGGAAATCTGGTGCCAAGGCTACTCGGAGCCGAACGCGGGCTCCGACCTCGCCTCGGTGCAGACCCGCGCGGTCGAAGAGGGCGACTACTTCGTCGTCAACGGATCGAAAATCTGGACCTCCGCGGCGCATCACGCCGACTGGATATTTCTGCTCACCCGCACCGACACCGAAGCGCCAAAACACAAGGGTATCACCTACCTGCTGGTCGACATGAAGACGCCTGGAGTGGAGGTGCGGCCGCTGGTCCAGATGACCGGCGCGCGCGGTTTCAACCAGGTCTTCTTCGAGGACGTCCGCGTTCCCAAGGCGAACATCGTCGGGCAGAAGAACCAGGGATGGCAGGTCGCGATCACCACGCTGATGTTCGAGCGCTCGGGCGGCCATGACCGCGGGCTGATGCGCCAGGTGCACGAGCTGACGGAGCTCGCGAAGCGGCTGCCGCGCAATGGGCGGAGCGCGTGGGACGATACCAGCGTGCGGCAGCGGGTCGCGCAGTTCGCGATGGAGGTCGAGGCGATCAAGTACACGGGCTTGCGCAATCTCACGCGCCAGCTCAAGGGCCTGCCGCCGGGACCCGAGGGCTCGATGATGAAGCTGTGCGCCACCGAGCTCGGATTGAAGATCGCGATGTTCGCGATGGAGCTGCTGGGGCCGTATAGCCAGTTCGAGCACGGCGCGGCGTTCGCGATGGACCAGGGAACGTGGTCGCATCGGATGCTCGCGGCGCGCGGCCCGACGATCTACGCCGGGACCAACCAGATCCAGCACAACATCATCGGTGAGCGCGTGCTGGGCCTGCCCAAGGGATGAGAATACTCTCCCCCGTGTTTTGGGGGAGGGCGAGGGTGGGGGTCGATAGGCGGTTCTGAATCTCGATGAGAACCGCCTCTTTCTTGCCGCAGAACGTGCCTGGCGAAAAATCAGATGTGGAACTGCCGCAAGAAAAAACATTCGGCGCTTCCTCACTCGACCCCCACATCCATCCTCCCCCAAAACACGGGGGAGGAGTCAGAAAATGCCCCTAGCGGGCGCGCGGGCGAGCCGGAGGCGCGATCGAGACCACGTGCTGCTGCAGCGCGCGAACGCTGATTCCGAGTTTGCGCGCGGCCGCTGTCCGATCGCCGCCGCATACCATCAGCGCCTGCAGCGCCATCTCACGCCGCATCCGAAACGGGCTCGACTTCCAGATCGAGGGAGTGATGGGCGGGCCGGCCAGTTCGGGGCGTACGTCGGCGGCCTGGATAAGGTGGCTCGCCTCGTCGCGCTGCATGATCGCGAAGCGCGTAACCAGATTGTGCAGCTCGCGCACATTGCCCGGGAACGGATAGTTGCCCAGCGCGCTCAGCGCTTCTGGGGTGAAGCTCAGCCGGGACGCCACGACGCGCAGGAAGCCGGCCGCGAGCAGCTCGATGTCGGCGCGGCGCTCGCGCAGTGGTGGCACTCCCAGGGTCAGCACGGCCAGCCGGTCATAGAGTTCGCGCTTAAACCGGCCCTTTAAGACCATCGGCCCCAAAGGCCGGTTGGTCGCCGATACCAGGCGGGCGCCCGGCCGGAGTTTCCCAACCACGTGATCGCCCGCCCCAAAATCACCTGTCTGGGAACCGTGCGTTTGGGAAATGTCTGCCTGGGAATCGCCGGCGCGCAAGATGGCGCGCAACACCCGCGTCTGTGAGGGGGATGAAAGTTCCGAAACCTGGTCGAGGAACAGCGTGGTATCGGAAGCCACGCACAGCTCGTCGAGCCGGTTTTCCGTGCTGGCCGTGCCGCGTGCGGCGTCGCTGATCGCGTCTTTATCAACGCCGCGATCAACGCTGCGATCAATTTTGCGAGACCCCAGCGCGGGATCGTTGAGCGCCGCGCAGTTGACCGAAGACATTCCACCGGCGCGTCCGCTGGCTGCATGAATCAGACGCACCAGCAATTCCTTACCGGTGCCGGTCTCGCCGGTGACCAGAATGGGCGAGTCCACCTGGCCGGCGCGCGCCGCGGCGCGAATGACCGCGAACATTGCCGCGTCGGCGGTCAGCAGCGGCGGCGAAAGTCCGAAAGCCTGAGAAACGACACAACTCGCCGCAGCCCACACGCAGCCGGGCCCTTCGAATTCGATCGCATCGTTGTCGGATTGCTCATCCGACTGTTCATCGGACTGCTGTTCGGGCCGCTCATGAGACCGCCCATCGGCGCGTTCAATCCGCAACCGCACCGACGGAGCATCGGTTCCACTCTCTGCCGCAAACAATTTCACCGACTCGTCGACCGATTCGACTCGTATCGTGGCGCGCTCGCGATCGGCTGGCGCAAGCAACTCGATTCCCAATCCCGAGAGTAACGGTTCCAGCGATCGCGCCAATCCCGGTGCCAGCCATACCCTTTCGCCGCTTGAGCGCGCCGCGCTAGTTCTCGCGGTCTCAGTGTTCGCGATTTCCGCCTTCAGGTGATCTTTCATCCCATTCCTCGCACGGCCCGCCCCGCACCCTGTGAACAACAATCTCTGCAAGGCGGATACCAAACCGGCGAAAGAGGCAAAACTCGAACAAGCGGAGCAGAAGTCACTATTGCTACCGGACGACGAAAAGTTGGCGACGAAAATCCGCATCTACCCGTCAAATGAGCGTGTAAACAATGGCGAAGGGCGAGCGTCCGTAGATCGTATCGGAGACACATTCGATGCCCGTGCTACGTCCATGAGACAGCATGGGGGAATGAGACGCTTTTGCGGACCTGAACTCGCTGGCTTTTTTACAACTGGATGTTCTACACCGTTGGTTGAGTAGATGACCTGAATAATCGGGCGAAACTAGTCGCGGAAAAGCGCAACCGCGCGCGTCGCGGAGCGACATCGATGGCAAACGCGCATCAAAGTGAACCGGATTTCAAGGTCGTGGTCGAAAAGGACCAGATGATGCGCACGCGCGACGGCGTGTGCTTGCGCGCCGACGTGTATCGTCCCGATGCACCGGGACGTTTCCCGGTCTTGCTGGTGCGCACGCCCTACGACAAGGGTGCCGGGATGGCACTGACGGAGAAAGACTACTTTCCCCCGCGCGGCTACGTCGTGGTGGTGCAGGACACCCGCGGACGCCATAGCTCGGAGGGCGACTTCCATCCCTTCGTACACGAGGCGCGCGACGGCTACGACGCGGTGGAATGGGCCGCCGCCCTGCCCTGCTCGGACGGAAGGGTTTCAAGGAGCGGGGGCTGCTGTGATGAATCGCGCGGGCCACCAATTCCTTGCCGGTCCCGGTTTCGCCTGCGATAAGAACCGTGGCGTTGGTTGGCGCTACGCGCGCGATTTGCTCTCGCAGCCGGCGAATCGCGGCGCTCCGCCCGGTGATCTCCGAGGAACCTTCGAGCCGCAGCACGGTGTCGCGCAGCCTTTCGTTTTCACGCAAGAGCAAAGTGTGCTCGACCGCGCGGGCCGCGGACGCGAGTAGCGCTTCGGTCACAAAGGGTTTCGTTACGAAATCAAACGCTCCCCGCCGCATGCTTTCGACCGCAAGTTCGATGGTCGCGAAGGCGGTTAGAAAAACCACTGACAAGGCCGGGTCGTTCTCATGCACCGCGGCGAGAACCTCCAGGCCTTCTCCGTCGCCCATCTTTTGATCCGTAATGACGGCATCGAACCGGCACTCCGCGAGAAGACGGCGGGCATCGCCGACGCCGTTTGCCTCGACCAGTTCATGCTGCTCCTGCCTCAGATTGGAGACGAGGATTCGCCGCATGCTCGATTCGTCATCGACCACCAATATCCTGCCCATTGTCAGACTCTCTGCCGCCCGGCCGAGCCGTTGGCAAGCGCGGGAATTTCAATCGAAAAGCATACCTGTGCCGGTTCGTTGATCCTGAGCATGAGGTCGCCCCCATGCGCCCGCGCGATATTGCGCGCGATGGCAAGGCCGAGTCCGTTGCCGCCCTGCTTCGTAGTAAATAGGGGTTCGAAAATGCGGGTAACCGCTTCTTCGGGTATCGGGCCGACCGGACCGATTAGGATTCTCGCCGACCCGGATTCTTCACCGCGAACATCGAACGCAAATGCGATGCCCGGCATGAAACCAGCACGGGATTCAAGATTCGCCAAAGATCGGCGAAAACGTCTCGTAGTGTGGGCCGTTAGCTTTCAAGGTACGTTCTGAATTTTGTACGGTACGCTCGCCGCGCTCAAATTTTCGGACGAAAAAGGCATTTAATTGGAAAATAAGGTCGCAGATCCGGGAGAAATCTGTAGCAGGGCTTCCGATCGAGTGGCAAGCAACTTGCTCAGAACCACCTTAAACCTTTAACGCAGGAACCAGTAAAGGGTGAGCATCGCGCGGTTCTACCGTGCTGAGGACCGGAACCTCACGCTCGAACGAATCGATGGCGCGCCGGCCCGACGCGTTAGAGGAGGCGCTTGCATTGCAGGGCGTTCTGAAACGGCGCGACCCTGCCGCGCCTTCTCGTTCGCTTCGGTATTGCTAACTCCGTAAGCGTATTTTTTGCTGGTCATGCCGACGCAAACCATAGATGTATGACAGCAAGTGGCATCTTCGCACGAAATACCAGCTCACCCATTATGCGCGGAGTAGAATTGATATTGATTATGGCTCTCAATTCCAAAGACCTCTGAGCGTTAGATTTCAGTGATACTTTACAATCGTCAAATAAATTGCACTAAATATACCTCTTCGACATGCTTCGGATGAATGCGAAGTGTGATGACGCCTCCGCGGCGTGAGCACTTCCAGCTCTAAAGGATCCTGTGGCTACATTTTGATTCGTCCGGTGGCGCCTGGTAAGCAAGCTCATTCTTCGCAGCGAGCGATGTGGATCCGAAACATTGCGGCGCTGTTTTGAAGACTGCTCAGGTCCAACCTCATTTTTACGGAGCTACTATGCGAAAGGCTACGACGTTAAGACGCTGTGTTTTTGCTGTTGCAGTTGCAACGGCGCTTGTACAACCGATTTGGATTTGCGACGCACAATCGACTCCGCAAGTTCAGGATGACGTTGTACAACTCGATCCTGCGCACACCAGTATCGACTTCACCCTATTGGGGAACCTCCACACCACTCACGGTCGCTTCACGCTGAAAAGTGGGACGATACGCATAGATCCTGGAACAGCCAATGCCACGGGTGAGATCGCAATAACTACTGCAAGTGAGGACAGCAGTGAGCACCTGCGGGACGCCATCATACAGAATGCCGTACTCGACATCGAACACTATCCGGAAATTATTTTCACTCCGCAAAGAATCCAAGGTATTCGCGATTCGCAAGGAAATTTCTACGGGCAGATTACGGGCCTGATGCAGATGCACGGAGGTCTTCATCAGATAACCGTCCAGATTCAGGGGCGTCTTTTCGCTGATGAGATAACAGCTGATTGCAATTTTCTGGTACCTTATGTGGAGTGGGGAGTCGAAAGCCCCAACGTGCTTTCGCCAACCGAGATCATCAATTCAACCCGCGGATCCGAAACGGGACCTGTCTCCGGGATGTTTTCGATTTTCGCTTATATGCTGCCAGTGCTCCGCCATATTCCGCCGCACTTATTCCATGTTTCTGATCTGGTTCAGGTGAAAGTCCACACCTACGGTCATGTCATATGGGCTCCGGGCCTGCAGGCCCGAAAGATGACCATCATCGTGCCCTCGCGCTGAATTGTGAACCAGGTAAACCGGATGGGGAGCGCTTTTTTTTGGCCAGGCCCTCGACTGATGCGCTTAGTCGTATGCGCCGGTCTGAAACCGATAAGAATGGTCCAGCACGTCATTAGGTTACAAATGAATTCGGACACTGTAGAACCTATCGCGTCGCCTCCTGCACATCAGTGGAGAAGGGCGCTGCCTTACGTTGGGACGCTATTGATTTTTGTTGTCATCTTTCGGCTTATACCCGTAGCTGGAGTCGCGGCGGCTCTCGCGCGCGTGCCTGTGCTGAAGTTCTTCGGTGTGTTCCTCCCGTTTTGCGCCTTCTACTGGATAGTCGATTCTGTTTGTCTCAGCTGGGTCGTTCGTCGCTTCAACACTCCAATGCAACTTCGTGATATCATGCCGATTCGCGCCAGCATGTATTTGCTCTCGATGATCAACACGAATCTCGGTCAAGGCGGGGTTACTTGGTATCTGCACCGCAAGACCGCAGTTCCACTCCTCGAAATACTCAGCTCGATTTTACTTATCGCGCTGATGGAGATTTATCAACTCTTTCTGTTCTCGACGCTGGGACTGATGCTTTATCATCCTGATTCAGGGCGACAGGAGGAAATAATCTATTTACTGCGAATCGTATACCTTGTGGCATGGCTGGCACTCGCCACGGTCATAGGTGTCTTTGCGCTTGCGAGACGAAGCGATAGCGTGCGCGCATGGATCGAGGACAGCAAGCTTGGCGCAGTTGCCGGCACGTTTCTGGCTGCCCGTCCGCTAGATTATGCTGTCGTTCTCGGCATAAAGTCGCCCGGCTTTCTCGCGTCGCTGCTGACACAACACTTCGCACTTGCGCTCTACGGGATCACAATTCCGCTCTCGAAGCTGATACTGTTCCTCCCGCTCGTGTTTCTTGCAGGGGCACTGCCCATCGCAGTAGCGCACTTAGGGACCAGTCAGGCGGCCTGGATTCTTTTCTTTTCGGGCAGTGCTCCCGAGGCGACGATTCTCGCGTACAGCATCGCTGCGCACTTCACCTTTATGTTCTGCAATGGACTGATAGGATTGCTGTTCCTGCCGCGCGCTAGCCGCGAATTGACAGCGGTCCAAAAAGTCTCATCAATATAGTGGGGTTTATCGAAGGCCGCCCTTCAGAATGAGAAATTAAATGTACAGTGAATGTGAAGAAGAATAGAGCTCTCGCCTCACCTACGGACTCGACGAGTCGCTTAGCGAGAAATGTCGACGGTGAACCTTCAATTTACAATGACAAATACCATCATCACGGGCAGAAATGCACCGGGCGCTGTCACTGGCTGAATGGAGGTCATTATGTCGCACCGGGCCGTGATCGAGGCTGCCCACCTTCGGAAAAGCTATGGGGCACGCTTGGCCGTTGATGACTTGACCTTCAGTGTGAATACCGGGGAAGTCGTCGGACTGCTTGGTCCTAACGGCGCGGGCAAAACCAGTACTTTATCGATCCTCGCAACGCTGATTGTACCGGACGCCGGCGAAATTCGAATTGCGGGGATCGATTCGCGTGTGACTCCCAACCTTCTGCGGCAAAAGCTCGGTTTTGTTCCGCAGTCTATCGCGCTCTACCCGCCACTGAGCGCAATTCAAAACTTGGAAATCTTGGCTCGCGTTCATGGGCTAACTCGACCGTTAGCAAGGAGCCGGAGCGTCGAAATCCTCGAAGTTGTCGGGCTCCATGATCGCGCGGACGATCCGGTCTGGACACTCTCGGGTGGGATGAAGCGGCGGCTCAATCTTGCCTGCGGTCTGGTTCATCGGCCAGAGGCACTTTTGCTCGACGAACCAACAGTCGGCGTCGATCCGCAATCGCGCGAGAGCATCTTCGCGACGATTCGGATTTTGGCCGAAGCTGGCGTCGCGGTGCTCTACAGCACCCATTACATGGAGGAGGTTGAACGCTTGTGCGACCGCGCCCTCCTGATTGACCGCGGCAGGCTGATGGCCGAAGGCACGGTCGCCCAGTTGATCGAGTTGGGCGGCCGCCATCCTCGCATGGAGATTACTTTCGAAAAACCACCACGTCCGGGATGGTACGACGGACTATTCGGTGTGAAAGAACTGCTGCCGCGTACTGTCGAGAGCATGATCGCGCTCGAACTGACAAGCCTCAGACAAGTGAACGAATTGCTGGAGAGGGCACACAACGCTGGCGGTCGGCCGCTTGAATTCGTGGTACATAGTCCCAACTTGTCCGACGCTTTTATCGCGTTGACCGGTCATGCACTGCGCGATCCGACTATTTAGGGCTGAGAGGATTCGCCAATGCTACGCGCAGCATGGATAGTATTTGAGAACGAATTTCGCCTACTTGCGCGAGACCGTACGGCGTTGTTCATGCTGTTCTTCGCCCCGATCGTGATCATTGCGGTTGCCGGGTTTTCGCTTGGCAACCTGTTCGGTGCGGGAACGGGCCGTCGCATATACGTTATTCCTCTGGTCGACCACGATCACGGTGCTATTGCAAGGGCGATAATTGATGGGCTTTCCCGCGAGTCCGCCGTGCGGATAACGCCTGTGTCGGACGATTACCTTGCCCGCGCCCTGGTATCACAAAACGACGAGTCGCCTATGGCGGTCGTCATACCGGCTGGTACCACGGCAGCCTTCGAATCTGGCCAAACGGCGTTCATCCGGCTTTACGTCGACCCAGTCAAACGCGTCGAAGCGTCAGCTTTCGAGCTTCGTCTGAGCGGGCTCTCACGGGACATCGCCGCCAGTGCACGGGATAGGGCTCAAACTAGGCTGTCCGAAGAGAGCCTGCACCTGCGCGCGGAGATGGAGCGTCTGGCCAAAGAGGTAAGCACCATGCAAGCGCGGGCAGCAGACTATCAGCGTGAGCTGCAACGAATGCATTCGAGCTTCCAACGAGCGCTCGAGGCTCGGATTCAAGACAAAATTCTCGAAGAGCGGGATCAGACACGGGCAGCAATCGATCGGGCGATCATGGAGCAAAAGGTCAAGGTCCAAGGCGAGCTGGCTAGCAAGCAAGCCGCGATGACTGCGGTAGTGGACTACCTGCGCAAGTTGGAATCGAGCCGGCGAAGTTTCGAACAGTGGCTGGCGCGGCTCAAGTCGTTAGCCGGTGGGTTTGCGGTCGATATACCCCCTCCACCAAGCTGGCCTTCGCCGCCAAGCGAAGAGCAAATCGCGGAGCTTTCCAAGCCACTAGACCTTTCGCTCGATAAGACCAACCTCATGGCGGCCGTGAATCTGCCGGATTCCGAAATTCAGCTCCCCAAGATTCGAATACCGCCAATACCCCGTATATCGCTTGACGTCCATAGTTTAGCACCTCGCCCGTCGCCCGTTTTGCCCGGCGATATAGGGTGGCAGGATGGCGCCCTCGCGCCGGGTCACACCCAAGTGAACAGCTTCGACCAATACGTGCCCGGTTTCGGAATCACCTTTCTGTTGCTCGACGTCTTGTGGGGAGTATCGATTGGTCTGATCGACGAACGCGACTGGGGAACACTCCAGCGGCTGCGCGTGAGCGGTGCCTCGGTGCCGGGCATGATGATCGGCAAGTTCGCGTCGCGCTTCCTTAGTGGGTTCGTGCAGATGGTTGTGCTCTTTTCTGTCGGATGGCTGTTGTTTGGAATCGAACTCGGGCGCAGTCCACTCATGCTCCTAGTGCCAACTGTTGCGATCGCGTTCGCCGCCTCTGCATTCGGCTTGGTGATCGCCGGCGTCGCGCAAACCCGCGATGCAGTTCTGCCGATCGGTTCGGTGGCCACGATGACAATGTCGGCGATGGGCGGATGCTGGTGGCCGCTTAGCTTCGAGCCCGTGTGGATGCGTTCGGTGGCGGCCTGGATGCCGACGACCTGGACAATGCGGGCGTACAATGATCTCATGATCCGGTGGCTCGACCCGTCGCACGCGGTATGGTCGTCAGTTGTGACTCTGCTGCTCGGGATGGCGTTTCTAGGCGCTGGAGTGATTGCGGCCAAGCGCGTTTATGAATAGCGTCGCGGTCGTCTCAGGGCGTGTTCGGGGCATGGTCTGCCGCGGCCCACTGCAAGAGTTGTTGGCGTTGCTCGTCCGTCAGGCGACCCGAGGGATGAAGGAGCTCGTAATCCCAAGGCGGCATCGAGCCGTCCTCGATCGCTTTCGTGATAACAGCCATCTCGGCTTTCCTTCGGTCTACGCTGTAACTATGCCATTCAGCGAAATTCAGCGATGCTCGCGCACCGTTCAAGCCGAACAGGTAAGATGGCGCGAGCTTGATATTCCACGGCCCGGATTTCTGATCGGAATGGCAGTCGAAGCAGGAAGTCTCGAGCGCTCGCTCGACTGCGGGATTGGAACTTACCAAAGTGGAAGCGGAGCCGTTGGCACTCACAACCGGTGTGTTCGCGCTGGTGCCCGAGCATCCGGCTATCGCCAGGAGCGCAGCGGTCGTCATCGTGATCAACAATCCGAGCGGGGGTTCCTACCACTACTTGCAGTTGCGCGATTCAAAGTTGCCAATTGCATCGAGACTTCTCCTGGTAGTGCGAGTGCAAAAACACGTTTCGTTGGAACCGCATTAGGTAGTGCAAAAATCGAGCCTGTATGGCGCCCATGGTTAAAAAGAAAATGCCAAGTTCTTCATCATTAAGAGTTAAGCACGATCCGATCGAACTATACGAATCCTTCGTCAATCCACAATGGGTCAGACTGCTCGATATCTTGCAGATGAACGTCAGCTATGTGCGTTGCGTTGGCTGCGAATTGCAAACCTCGGATGGGCGTCGGATTCTGGATTTCAATTCCGGTTACTGCGTTTATAACTCTGGCCATAATCATCCCAGAATAAGGGCGGCGCTCCGGGCCCAACTGGACAGTCAGGGGCCGGCAATGCTGCAGAGCAGCGTTTCCGACCTGGCTGGTGAGCTTGCCGCACGCTTGTGCGAACGAGCCGGTGGCCGACTCACCAAAGCGTTTTTTTGCAGCTCGGGCAGCGAGGGCGTAGAGACCGTTATCAAGTTCGTCCGCGCCCATACTGGACGCACGAGGTTGCTCTCTGCGCGCAGCAGTTTCCATGGCCTAACCTGTGGGGCGCTGTCGCTTATGTCCGACGGGTTCTGGAAAGACGGCTTCGGCCCCATGTTGCCCGACATTGAACAGGTGACGTTCGGCGATATCGAAGAACTTTCGGCCAAGCTGTCTTCTCGGCTCTTCGCGGCATTTATAGTCGAACCGATCCAGGTCGAAGGCGGTCTCCGAATTCCCACCCGCGAATACATGCAAAAGGCGCAGGAACTCTGCAGGCGCCATGGCACCCTGTTCGTGCTGGACGAGGTCCAGACCGCCCTCTACCGAACCGGTCCGTTTCTCGCCTCCCATCATTTCGACGTTGAGGCAGATATGGTCGTCCTTGCCAAGGCGCTCAGCGGCGGCCTGATTCCGGTCGGCGCTGTCCTGATGTCGGACCCCATATGCAATTCAGTCTATAGCTCGTTCCGACGCGCGATCGTTCATACGTCGACCTACAGTGAAAACTCCCTTGCGATGCGCGCGGGACTCGCAAGCCTGGAAGTGCTGGAGGACGAACAGCTTGGTCAACGTGCCGCACGATTGGGGGAACAGTTCAGGCGCAGACTGGCGGAACGATTGTCGAACTTTGAGATGATTCGCGAGGTCCGCGGCGTAGGGATGTTAATTGGAATAGAGTTCCAGGCCCCAAAGCGATTACGCCTGCGAGCACCCTTCGAGGCGTTCAAACGGATACATCCTGCCATGTTCGGCCAGGCTCTGGTGATGCGGTTGTTCCGCGATCACGGGATTCTGACCCAAATCTGCGGCAACAACTTTATGGTCCTCAAGGTCGCTCCGCCGCTGATCGTCAGCGAACAGCAACTCGAGGAATTCGTCGTGGCAATTCGCTCGGTCGTTGAATTGATGCACACGGGTGGCGGATTCTGGTCCGAAGCGCTCGGGATCGCACTGCGAACGATCGGCTCCATTTGACCTCCCTCAATCTTCTTCTACGACTCGTCACGTCGTCTCGTTTCGTCGCGGAGTGCGAAAGGTATGAGCACTGTGCTCATACCGTTAGGTTTTGAAGAAGAGGGCGCCGCTCAATTTCTGATTCTAGTGCCGAGCCGAAGCCGTTCAAATTTCTGAGCATCGATGGTTCAAATTGTCGAACGCGTTCCCAATGACAATTATTGTGCGAATGGAAAGCGCCGAATGCTGGCGGATTTTATTCAAACAGAGATCGCAGGCATGACGTTTGCTCGGCATCCGATCAGTCAGGGTCACCGGTTGTCTCAAAACTTTCCCGAGGCTAAAATGCTCAAACACCCCAGCAAGGTAGAGCGCAGAGTATACGACGATTGCGATTTCATCTTGCACATAACGTTAACAGCGGCGGGGGAATAATGAGGTTACTCTCTCGAAAGCAGGCAATCTCACTATTGATGGCTTTTGGATTTGAAGTGTTTATCATGGACAATGTCGTGCTTAGTCGGGCTTCTCATCGCGATGCTGACGCGCTTTCACAAGCGGGTGTCATCTATGTCGCTACAGTCCGCAAAGATGGCAGTCAGAGTAAGGCAGCCCCAGTCTGGTTCATAACTACATCAGACGGCCTAATTCTAATTCAGACGGCTACCACGACATGGAAGGCAAAGAGGATTCGGCGCGGCAGTCCTGTTGTAGTTTGGATAGGTAGCCGCGGCGGTCCCGCATTTATCGGAAAAGCGGAGATCACAAGCGATCAAGCGGTCATTAATAGGATAGTTGAAGACTATCCGAAAAAATACCTTCTTGCGCGGTTCGGCTTCCACAAGCCCGGCCAGGAAATGTTTACGGAGGGGCGAATAGTAGCGATAAGGATTACTCCGGTCCGCGACTTGCCGGACGGGTTTGTCTCTGCACCTGGGACTCAGGCCCCTGAATTAGCTGATGCGGGTGTTCGTCGGACGAGCTCTTCCGCGCGCTGATAATGCGGTTCAGACCCTCTCGCCGGGCGAGTTGTGCCGCGTGTTAGCACAGACTGCGAACCTGCTGAGCGCGATTCGTTTCGTGCTTGCAGCGGTCTGGATGGCTGCGTTCATGGCCGGCCATCGCAGCCTGGGCGTTCTATGTCCGATAGCTATACTTGGCGCGATCTCGGATTTTGTCGACGGCCGCGTCGCGCGGTGGATGCGTCGTGCCGACGGATTTGGGCGGTGGCTCGACGGGTTCGCAGATATCGCCTTTGTGGCTACAGCTCTCTCATGCGAGGCGGCGGCAGGGGCAATTCCGTTCTATGTACCGATGCTGATCGTAGTTTCATTTGGCCAATATGCGATTGACTCAGTAATGATTGGCCGCTCTTCAACGCCCATAAAGAGCCGATTGGGACACTGGGGAGGTGTGCTTAACTTCAGCCTCGTGGTTGTCCTGGCATTCGCGCCACCTCCGCAGTGGCCCGGCGTCTTGATCCGCGAAGCATCTCCGCTTCTTGCAATCTTCTATCTGGCAGCAATCGGAGAGCGGGTGCTGAGTTACTGGCCATTGCCGCCGATTAATTCTGTTCAGACCGGGTGATTCCGATTCGCTTTCGGCCCAAGCCAGTGACGAGTGCATAGAAAGGGCAAAATGCCTCAAGTGTTCTCCTTTGGTTGATCCAAAAAGCGACGCTCGAATAGCCTCGGCTCTCGGAACTAACTGATAGCTTTGGCGATTCGGTTCCGATCGTCGAGGCGGCTGTGTGTCCACAAATTAATGGCTTGCTTCTGTGCGAAGCTGGTTGGAGGTAATTATGATTCGGAAATTAGCAATGGGTGCGTTACTGGTTCTGATGGTATCTCTCCTCGATGCCTGTGCCGCAACGCAACGGCGACCGACCGGAGCGGAAGAGGCCAACAACCAAGGGCACCCGGATTTATTGGATGCCGCTCCCTCTCCAGTGCAGCCATCCGGAGAGAAAATCGCCAACTTCGAAGAACCGTCTGATCCCTTTGAACGCTTCAATGAATCGATGCTCACTTTTAATCGCAAAGCAGACGACTGGGTGTTGCGTCCGACGGCGACGGCATATGCTCGCGTCGTGCCGCAACCCGCTCGTGCGAGTGTGGGCCGGTTCTTTGAGAATGTCGGCGTCATTCCGCGTTTTGCAAATGATCTTTTTCAAGGTCAATTCAAGCAGGCTGGCGTAGAAACGGCGCGCTTTGCTATGAACAGCACGCTCGGCGTTGCGGGACTTTTCGATCCCGCAGACAAGTGGTTCGGTCTGAAGCAGGAGCCTAATGATTTCGGGCTGACGCTGGCAAAGTACGGGGTCAACGAGGGTCCATACCTAATGCTACCAATTTTCGGGCCTTCGACCGTACGTGACGCGTTGGGCAAAGTCGTCGATGGTGCGATGAATCCCATAGCTTACACTGCTCCCAGCAACGCGATTCTATACGAGATGGCCGCCAATGCGGTAGCCGCTGTCAACGCCCGATCCGAAAATTTGAACATGTTTGATGACGTGGACTTGTACTCAGTCGATCCCTACGGAGCAATTCAGGATGCTTATCTGGAGCGTCGCCAGCAGCAAGAAGACAAAGTTCGGTCAGGCGAATGAGCAATTGCAGTCGTGCGGGAAAGACACGCGATTGAATCAGGTCTGGAGGACCGTGGACTTAGGTCAAGGAGAGGTTAGAACATGCCATTGAATGCTTATTGGAATTCGCAAGTCGAAAATCGAATCAGACTCCGGTCGAAGAATCGGATCATACTCTTCGAAGCATTTGCGTTGCTAGATAAATTGCAAGCATGCCCATGGCCGTGGCGACGCCAACCCATGGCGAATCGTGCTCTTTCGCCTCTGGCAGAAGGTCAGAGGCTCCGATGTAAAGAAACGACCCTGCGAAGAAGGCGAGTAGCCACGGCAGGAGTCCGTGCAGATTTATGACGAGCGCGGTAGCGGCGCCTAGAACGGGCGCGATCATATCCGCCGCGAGCCAGGAGATCGCACGCTTGCGCGGATTACCATGGGCCAGAAGGACGGTCACCGTGTTCAGGCCGTCGCTCAGGTCATGCGCGATTATTCCGAGCGCGATCAGCAGTCCAATTTTCGCGCTGGTTTGAAACCCCACTCCGATAGCGACGCCGTCGAGGAAGCTGTGAAACGTCAATCCGGCCGCGGACAGCGTTCCCAGTTCCTGCTCGTGCGCGATTGCGGTGTGGACGTGTTCACGCGAGCGATGGAGCGCCGTGTAGCGCTCCAGCGCGAAGAAGGCCAGGAATCCTATCGCGGCGAATGGCATGTACGAGGACCCTCCGCCCAGCGCAAAGACCTCCGGCAGTACATCGAACAGCGCCACGGCTATTACCGCCCCGGAGCTGAAGCCGAGCAGCAGATGAAGGCGGTCGCGAAACCGCAGCGCCGCCATTCCGCCAAGCCCGGTCGAAATTAGCGTTACCGAGGCCAGGGCTATCGGCATGAACCACATATGGCTGCTCACCGTACTTCATACGCGAGCTTTATCAAGACGCCGATGTGGGGGCCCTTCCGATCACTGAACGCTTACCGGAATTCGCACGTCGAAGGCTGAGTCGATCGCCACTCCACCCTTCATCGCGGGAAAAAATCGCCACTGCTCCAGGGTACTCAGCAGAATCTGATTGAGCCGCGGATCCGCGGTCGGCTTCGCCAGCGTCACTTTCACACTTCCGTCGTAAGAAACCTCGAAGTGCGCCACCGCCACCGCTTCAAAAGCGGCCTCGCGCAAATCGTCCGGAATCTTCGGCACCGGCGAAAAGATCGCCCGCGCGCCGAGACTGTCGCTGCCGAGTCCTGACCCGCCGCCCTTCTCTTGCGGCGCTCCGCTGCTCTCGGCACTGGCGCCCGTCGGCGCGGCCTTGGTGCTCGCGCTCGATTCCGCAGGCGCTTCCTTTCGCGTCCCGGCGAACGACGGCGGAGCTTCCGGGATGATCTCTTTGTGCGGATGCACCGGCGCAATCACTTTGCGCCGGACCTCGACGTGGGGCCTGGGCTTGGGTGGCGCCGGCGCGATCGGATGCGGGACCGCCGCGGGGCCGCCCTGGAGCCCTGCCACCGGGGGCAACTCGACGATCCGCGCTTCGATCGGCTTCAGTTCCGGCAGCGGCGGCGTCGTCTGCTTGAGCACGAGCCCGAAGCCAAGCAGTATCGCGGCCCAGATCGCGATCGATAGTGGCGCTATCCACGCCAGACGCCGCCAGGGTTCGTCCAGAAAGGGCGAAGCTATCTGAACCGCACCGTTCATTCGCGCTTGACCGCGATCAGAAAGTGCTCAACTCCGGCCCGGCGCGCCTGGAGCATCGCCTCCACTACGATACCTTCGGGCGCGGCGCCGTCCGCGTTGACCACCACTCCCTGATCCTTTCCTTGCAGCATGCTCTTCAGCGTGAAGGCCATCGTGGTGAGCGTGGTCGGGGTCTTATCGAGAAATATCCTGCTATCCTTGGTAATAGTCAGTGCGACCGGCTCCTTGTGCTGCAGGTTGGGCGCGTCGCCCTGCGGAAGATTGACCGTGATCGAGTTGAGACTCTGCATCGACAGCGACGCCAGCATGAACGTCACCAGCAGGAAGAACATCACGTCGATCATCGGAATGATCTCGATTCGGCCGCGCCGATAACCTCGTCCCTTGCGCAGTTTCATCGCTTGACCCTTCCCTCGCGCGGCGCGAGCGGGGTCACGCTGGCGATTGTTTCCTTCTCGCCGGTTTCCTCGTCCAGGCGGATATGGTCAATCAGCCGCGACCCCAGGCGTTCCAGATGATCGAGCGCCTGCGACTGCGTGCGGGCGAAGAAGTTGAAGCCGAACAACGCGAAGAGCGCGATCAGCAGGCCGAGCGCCGTCGAGATCAGCGCCTGCGCCACGCCCGAAGTTACTTGCGTAGGTGCGACCAGTCCCGATCCGCCGATTACCTTGAAGGCCTGCATCATGCCGGTGATGGTTCCGAGCAGACCCAACAAAGGCGCCGCGGTAACCACCGTCTCGAGTATCCACAAGCCGCGGCTGAGGCTCTTCTCGATATCGCCCGCTTCATCGCCGGCGCGCGATTCGACCCACCACGCGGGCTTATTGCGATTGTCGCTGATCACCTCAAAGAACCGCCGGTAAACGTTCACCGGCGCGAGTGCCGCCAGTTGCCGGTCGAGTTCATCCCAGGCAAAGCCATAGGTCTCGACCAACTCGGCCAGCGAAGCCGGCAAGCGCAGGGATCGGTAGTAGGCAACCGCCCGATCGAGAATGATGAGCACGGCCACGACCCCGAGAAACAGGAGCGGATATACTATCGCGCCGCCGTATTGCAGCTCGTTCAGGGCACTCCGGAGTTCATTCATCGCTAAACCCTCGCGTGCAGTCCCGGCTCCAGGCCAGTCTGTATCTTCCGTTTTTCACTTTCACTTTTCACTTTTCACCTTCACTGTGCTGCTTCACTGCACCGCGGTGCGGCTGAATGAAGGAAGCTCCCATTTTATTCCACCTAAGAACGCGCGGCGCGGGCCGAATTGCGGGGCGAAGACGCCAATTCCGGTGCCGTTACGAATCTCGTACGTGCGATCGTTGAGATTGACCACCGCGACGCGCACTTCCATCGGGCCGGCTTTGGGCACCACGAAGCGTTTGGTGATACCGGCGTCGAGCTGAATGTAGTACGGCAGGTTGCCCGTGTTGGCGAAGCCGGCCCTCAGCCCACTGCCGTAGATTCCATCGATGCTGAACCTAAAACCCCGCCAACTGTAGACCGCGCCCGCCGAGGCGGAGAAGGTCTGGTCGTGATCCAGGAAGATGTAGTGAGTTTTGATGAAAGCGAGTTCATCCGGCGCGAAATTGAATTGTCCGGATTCGACCTGGGTACCCTGCGCGACGCTGTAATCGAAGTTCTCATACAAATATATGTTTTCGTGAGTGTACGAACTGGTTTGTTCGACTCCATAGACGCGGCCTTTTGCATAGTTGAAGGTTTCGAAAATCAACGCTGGTCCGAACTGGCCTTCGTCGATAAGGTCGGCCGCCTTCTTGTAGTACGAGTCAATCCCGACGTTGAGTCCGGGAATTATCTGCTGGGTCGCCCCAGCATCGAAATAGTGATCGCGCTCGACCGTTGGATTGCCGTTGCCCAACGACGCCGGCGCGCCAGTCGTGGTCGCGAATTTCTGGATCGATTCGACCGTCACGAGTTCTGTCGGCGGCGGCGTGAAAAGACGGGCATAGGCGGCGTGGAGCGTGGTGTGTTTAAAGAGACTGTACACCGCGCCGACCCGCGGGCTCGCCTGGTCCGCCCGTTCAAGGCCGTCGTACAGATCGAAACGCACGCCATAATTGATCGTGAGCTTCTCGATAGGCTTCCATTCGTCCTGGGCATAGACGCTGTAAATCCAGGTCTGGAGCGCCTTGTTATCGACAATAGAGATAGGGACGGTCGAAGGAATCCCCGTAGCCTGATTAACTGGGAAAGTCGCCTCGTGATTGTCGATCTCGGCACGCTCGGCGTCGAAGTACCCACCGAGACGAAACGTATGTGACGCGAACGCCCGGTACGTCGTATCTATCTGTACGCCGTTTCCCCAATCGCTGCGGAATACCCTGGAAGCGGCGCCGTTGAAGATCAGGTCGCCGTCGAAATCCGGGTAAAACGACACCGTCGAATAGCGGCTGAAGGGCGCGATCTGATAGTCGAAGTTGGAGCCGATAGTCCCCTGAAGAGCGAACACCCCGAAATAGTTCTGTTCGAACTGATTTTCATCGACCCCCGCCGACGGATAGACCGGAACGCCTGAGAGCTTAAAGACCTGCGGTTGATCCGGATTCGCACCGATCTGGAAATGGTTCACGTCCGAACCGGTGATCAGACTGAGCCGCGTGGTCGGGCTCAGAAAATACGAAAAATATCCGAACCCCTGGCCCTGGTAGGACTGGTCGTGAATCGGCGACGGCCCCGGCGTCGGCGGCTCGACACCGCGGGTGGTGCTGAAGTACTGGCCGGTCACGAAATAGCTGAACTTGCCGATCGAACCGCCGTACTCGAAGCTCGGCTGTATCGTCGAGCGCTGCCCGCCGTAGAATTCGACATCGCCGCCGTTTTCCAGCAATCCGTCCTTGGTCTTGATGTCGATCACGCCGGCGGTGCGCAGTCCAAACTCGGCGGGAAGGGCGCCGGTCAGCAGGCTTACGCTTTGCGCAAAGCGTGGGCTGATTACCTGGCCGAAACCGGTGATGCCCTCCGGCAACTGAACTCCATTTATCCGGTACTGCAGGTTGGCATGGTCGCCGCGGACGTGAAGTTGACCGAATGAATCCTGCACCACGCCGGGGGCCTGAAGCAGCACGTCGTTTAACGCGGTATTATTGCCCTGCGGCAGGTCCTGGATCGCCTGCTCGCTGAAGCGATAGACGCTGCCTCCGGTTTCCGGCGACAGACTGTTGCGCGCCTTGTTGAGGCGCTGCGCCACTACCGCCATGCTAAGTGCCGCCTCCGACTGAAGCGCGAGCGTCAAGGGTTTCGCGCCCGATGCCGCGACGCTGACGATCGCGGTCGCGGCCTTGAAGCTCGCCTTCGTGGCGACGATCGCATAGACCCCGGGCGCGACGCCGACGAAGGTGAAGCGGCCCTCGCGCGTCGCTTTTCGTTTTCGCGACGACCTTTCCTGCGCTGTTCTGAAGTTCGACGTTGGCGCCCTTAAGCGGTCTGCCAAGGGCGTCGGTAGCGGTTCCAGTGACAGTCCGCCGCAGCGCCTTCGACGCCTGCGCGGCGCCGGCTGTTGACACAAATGGCCAGGTCAGCAGCGTTGCCAACCCAAGCACCAGGATTGTGAACGATCGCATCGCAAACTCCTCCAATGCGAAGCATCGCGCCGCCGTGAACTCGGGCGCGACGCCGCGCGTGGCCAGAAAACCCACGCGCATTTCGATGACTATTCAACTTTGCGGAACTGGGGAGTTCAGACCGGCGCAGGCGGAGCCCGGCCGAAGCGATGCGATCGATACGAAGAACGCGGCTCCATACTGGCCGCGAAAGGAGGGGTCACTACTCGCCAGCATCGGCGCCGCCGGACGAGGCGCGACGATCAATGCGGCGGGACTGTGGAAGCGGACGAGACAGAGCGCGCAAAGGCCGTCGTCAACGCTGGCGGCGGCATTGGTTACGTATTTGTGCTGCGAGGGAAGCGGATGGAAATGGGCAATGCCAACCGTCTGCGCTAGAAGCAGTATCGCCGCGGTGATACCCGCGATCCTGTGCATCCAGCGTCGGCGATCTCTAAATGTAGGCTGCATCAAATCATCAGGGTGTAGCAGTCCGCTACCTGGCACCCATCAATCTGTCGGCTTTCGCCGCCTCGGTCAAGTTCAGCCATCTTCGGTTCATCGGTTCACATGTCGCTTGATCGGCACTATTGATAATGATATTTCAATATCGATAAGTCAATCAGGAGGCGTTTCTCCATGTCTCAATTCATCGTTCAGTGGCCGAACAATGCGAGCTCAAATGCTGAAAATAAGGGCGGTGGGTTAGCGGTCTCTTCGCGGTTAGCAAGCACGGACCGTGGTGTTGAACGTGAGCGGCTTTAAACTGCGGCGCACGATCGAGTTCGATCCAAAATTCATGGACCCGGAATATCCCTTCCGCTGGGCGGGCGTGTACTACCTCACTGGAGAATTCTACGACCTACGGCTTCATGGCGTTCCGTTCCCCAAGGTGAAGATGGTTATGCTGTCGCTTCCTGAGGGCAGTGGTATCGACGAATTGCGGGACGATGTCACGTTACTGTTCTCAGGGAACGAAACCCACGTACCGCACGGCTCCCGGATACGGCCTGGGCGTAAACTGCTTCAACTCCAGACCAAAGAAGGAGGGTCAGTAATTCGGGTCGAGGTCGATTCGCCCGGACGCTACGTGCTCTTTGTGGAAAAGAGTTTCGAGCCGCATCAATTTGCGCTTTGTGGAGCGCCGGGCACGGTGGACTTGGAGCAGGTGCAGATCTTCAAACCGGATCACGAGCGGAGCATCCCATGATCATTCCGTCTGAGTTCACCGTCGTCTGCCATCGCCTCGAAAGCGAACTCCAAAAGGCGGGCCTGGTGTTCGGCGACGCTCAATTCGACGAGTCCGAACAGACCCTTCACATTGTTGTGGACGATGGACAGCGGCGGCTTTCCAGATCAGCGCAGACGGATTCCGGGGACGGACCGACCATCGATGCAAGAGTGTTGTGGGATCTTCTGAGAGAGTTGAGCAGACTCGGGATGAACCCAGCCATCCAGATGCGGCACAGGCGTCAGCATCCGGATCAAACTTATGAGGCTCGTGGCGGAAGCACGTGAAGCGATCGGATCTGAGAACGCGATTGTCGAAGGACAGGCGCTTTCCTATTCTGCGGTAATGCTAACTTCGAATGTAGCGAAATCACCCAAGACTTTTCGACGGAACACACAGCAGCGTCGTGAAATACTGGAGGTCTTCGAGCGAAACAATCGGCCGCTTGCTTCTGAAGAGGTGTTGCAGTTGGCGCAGCAGAAGATGTCCGGACTGGGAATCGCGACCGTCTATCGCACGATAAAGGCTTTGACCGACGAGGGATGGTTGGTCCCGGTCGAAGTCCCTGGCGCGCCGCCACGTTACGAGGTGCGCGGCAAAGCTCATCACCATCATTTTCATTGCCTCAAGTGCGGCAAGTTGTTCGAACTGGACGGATGTCTTGAGCGTCTGGGGGAATTAATTCCGGCGTCCTTCAGAGTGGTCGATCATGTCGTGCTGATCTATGGCTACTGCGCTCGCTGCAATCGCAGCAAAGCCAAATCTACAGCGGCTCGGCGAGATGCCGCTTCCCCTCTATGACCCCCGGACCTTTGAAGGCGTGAGCAGCCTGACGGTTGAGATCATCGAAGATCACATTCGAATGCACGTGGTCGATCCGACTCGCGAACGCGGTTCCGCCCGAGGGAAAGCGCTGAAGAACTGATGAAGTTGTTCAGGGCCTACCTGAAGCAGTTAGGAAGTGCGCGAGTCAGAGTCGACCACGTCAACCGTCTTCCAGTTCCAAAATCGTCAGGCCATAGGGACAGCGCCGTGATCGTCGCAGTGCCCTTTATCCGGATGATGCATGTGGCCTTTGACGACGTAGTCGGTATGACTGCCGTGCGGTATCGCCTCATGTCCACAACCAGCCCCATGATCGTGCTTACCGTCGTGCGCACCGCAAGCATGAGCCGGCGTACAAGTGGACGGATTCGAGCCACTCTCCGGCAGGGCATGTTCATCCACATGCCCCTGGTGAGCGCTGTGAAGATGCCCCTCATGCAGATAGTCGACATGACCTTCGTGTTTCACCGCGGTGTGCCCGCAGCCCGGACCGTGGGTATGGGAATGCTGGTCGTGCGTTTTGTGGTCGCTCATTTCATTGCCTCCTTTCGATTACTAGCTTTTGGCTCGAACGGCGTGATTCCGACCGATTGCGAATTCATCATTGCGAATTCATCTTCGGTCGCATGAGAGAGCACGTTGAGCACCAACTCGGCAATATGCCCGTCTGCTACCGAATAATATTTGTGTTTCCCTTCACGCCTGCTTGCGACGAGTCCCGCGTCCCGAAGCCTTCTGAGCCGTTCCGATATGGTCGAAACTCGCTCGCCCATCGTTTCGGCGATGTCGCCGACACAGGCTTCATGTCTGCTCAGGATTTCCACCAGTCGCAGGCGCCCTTCATCTCCGATCGCTCTCAACATGCGAACGGCCTGCTCGAAACTTCGATTGCTGAAGTTTGGTTCTGTTAGCGGACGGTGGAGGCCGTCACCTTCAGAATCTCGCCTTCCATCATTGGCGGCTCGTCGAGCACGCTTCATTTCAAGGTTTCATGAAATATATAGATAAAGAAGCGAATTCAGTCAAGCGCGGTGCTGCCGGCATTCTCTATCATCGGCTACTTCCAGCCGAAAAAATCGTGCGCCCAGACGAAGTGGCCGACGCCCGCCGCGCGCGCCGCCGCGGCGTCGATTTCCTGATCGCCGACCATCGTCGAGCCCGCCATGTCCACGCCATACGTCGCGCCCAACTCGGTCAGCATCCCGCCCTTGGGCTTGCGGCATGCGCATCGGTCGGCGTCGTCGTGCGGACAGATCTGCCATCCGGTGAGAATGTCGCCGAGCTGGCGGTCGAGCTCGCCGATCGCGGCCTCGACCTGCTCGAGGCTGAGTCGCCCGCGCGCGATCCCGGCCTGGTTGGTGACGACGAATATCAGATGATCGCGTATCGGGCTCAGCTTCTCGGCCACGCCGGGCAGCAGCTCGACCACGATTTTTCCGTCGGGGCCAAGCGGAAGCTGGCGGGTGTCATCCATCTTCACCAGCGTCCCCGCCAGGTCGCAAAACAGTCCGCGATTTCCCGCATCCTCAGCCATTGCCCACTCTTTTCGTGTGACCTACAGGCTAATGTAAAAAAAGATTCATCGCTTCGCGGAGATCCTTCGCTGACGCTCAGGATGACGAAAAAGGCCTTTTTTTGTTGTCATCCTGAACGAAGGTTGCCGAAGTGAGGGATCGACGCGAAGCGATTTTTGGGTTTTTCACAACCTGCTAGGGAGCGTTGCGCCAGTCGAGATGGTCGCGGACGTGGGCGAAGACCTCGTCGAGAATCTCGACGCCCGCTTCGGCCTGCTCGCGCGTGATGACCAGCGGCGGGTTGATCCGCATGCGCGGGAAATAGCCCATCACCAGGAGCCCGCGCCCGAGCGCCTCCTTGAAGATGGCCTCGGTTATCGAACGTCCGAGCATCTCCTTGGTTTTGCGATCGCGCACCAGGTCAAGCCCTATCAGCAGGCCCTTGCCGCGCACGTCGCCGATGAATTCGTATTTTTCTTTGAGCCGCATCAGGCGCTCGAGCATGAACGCGCCGACGACCGCGGAATTTTCGATCAGCCCTTCGCGGTCGATCGCGCGGAGCGTCTCGGCGACCGCCACCGCGGCCAGTGGATTGCCGCCGTAGCTCGACGACGACGCGCTCGGCTTGCCAAACGGCTCGCTCTTTCCCAACTCATCGCTGAGCAGCACGCCCGAGACCGGGAAGCCGGACCCCATCCCCTTGCCGATCGTCATGATGTCGGGCGCGACGCCGCTGTGCTCGATTCCCCACATCCGTCCGGTGCGTCCGAAGCCGGTGATCATTTCGTCTGCGACGAGCAGCGCGCCATGCTCGTGCGCGAGTTGCTTTACCGCGGGCAGGTAATCGTCGGGCGGAATCACGTTGCCCGCCGTTCCCTGCATCGGCTCGACCATCACGGCCGCCAGCGCGCCCGCCGAGCCGTGCTTGAGTTGCTGACGCGCGAAGTCGACGCAGTACATCCCGCACGCCGGATATTCCAGCTTGAACGCGCATCGATAGCAGTCGGCATACGGGACCACGTACTGGCCGCCGGGCAGCGGGCCGTAGCCCTGCTTGGATTCGTCGCCGATAAGTCCGATCACGCCGCCGGTCTTGCCGTGAAAGCCGCCCCAGAAGCTCAGCACCTCGTGCCGTTTGGTTTTCGAGCGCGCGAGCCTGAGCGCCGCCTCGACCGCCTCGGCGCCGCCGCTATATAGATGAGCGCGCCTAAGGCCCGCGGGCGCGGCCGCGGCGAGCATCCTGAACGCCTCGGCGCGCTCGGGCGTGGCGAAGGTGCCGACGATCAGCCGCGAGGCCTGATGCGCGAGCGCCTGTGCGAGCGCCGGATGGCCGTGGCCGAGACTCGCGACCGCGACTCCGGCAAAAAAATCGACGAACACGTTGCCGTCGACGTCGGTGAGCGTCGCGCCCTCGCCGTGATCGAACGCGACTCCGGCCAGCAGCGAGATACGCTGGCGGCCGGGCGCGATATGGCTCTGCTCGTCGGCAAACAGCGCGCGCGAATTTGGTCCGGGAATCGCGGTGGTGATTTTCGGCTGGAGGCCGGGCCCGCGCGCGTGTTGCGCTTCACTCGCGAGCGCGGATCCGTTGACGGTCTTGGAACCATTGACCTGCTTGGATCCGCTGGCGGCTTTGGTTCCGTCTGCGACCTTCGATCCCTCTACGACTTTCGAGCCGCCACCTGTCCGCGGTGTTGGCGTTTGCGGTTTGCTCATGCTGCGGGCTGCCTGCGTCCTCGTGGCAAAGTATGGCTCAGAAGCCCTGGCGCGGCCGGCGCGCGAGCATCAGGCAGCGCCGCGCGATCGCGCGGGCGGCGGCTTCGCGCACCCGGCTGAAGCTCGGCCAGTCGTTGAAGTCGATCATCACAAAGCGATCACCGTCGATCACCGCGTCGCCGCCCCACGTCTCCAGACCTAGCGTGGCGGCGGCAGCCGCGGCGCTCCGGGCCAATTCGAGCCGCAGCTGCTCGGATAACGATTCCTTTTCGCCCTCTTCGTCAAGCGCCGCGAAGTACTCGCCGCCGCTGACGCCGTAAAACTTTACCACCCTGCCCTCGACCGCCTGCTGCACGTAGGCTACCGGCACTCCGCGCTGGGCCATCCCGGAGAGCGCCGAGCGCAGTGCGCCACGGCTTTCTACCCGCTGCACGTCGTCGGGCGCAAGCGCATGCAAATCGCCGCGCTTGACGAACATCGGCGAATCGAGATCGAGCACGCCGAGCGGCGTCAGGTCCGGCGGGCGCGAGTCGGTGCGCACCAACGCGCCGGTCGGCACGGGGACGCCGGCATGGATGAGCCCTGCGCAGAGGAGATCGCGATAGCAGTTGCGGATCGCGAGCGCCGAGTTGACCGCGATCACGCCCTGCTGCTCGAGCGCCACCAGGCGGCCGAGCGCGCGCTCGCCCTGGCACATCGCGAGCACCAAATCGGCTCCGTGCGGCGGATCATCGACCAGGCGCGCCGCGCTGATAGCGGAGATCTCGACACCGTGGCGCTTGAGTTCGGCCAGCACCGCGTCGAGAATCGCGGCGTCGTGCTCGACCTTGCCCGGCGAGAACTCGGGCTCGCGATAGACCCCCAGCGCGCGCATCGTCAGCCCCCGCTCCCGTGCGGCTCACCGCCGGCGACCATCGCGCGCGCGGCGGCAAGGTCGGCCGACTCGTCGACGTCGATCGTTGCCTCCAGTTCAACCGCGGCAAGGCGCATCCCGCTCGCGACCGCCATCGCGAGCAACTTGCGCATCGCGTCGAGGCGCTCGGCCCGCGCGCGCGGCGCAAGATCGAAAATCGCCGCGGGCAGGTAATAGAGGCCGGCCGTGACCATCGCGCTCTCGCGCTCGCCAAGCGCCGCGATCGCGCCGTCCGGCGCGACCTCGGCGAACAGCGGCCGCTGGTCGCCGCGCCATCGTACTACCGCGAGCGCGCCGTCGAAGCGCGCCGCGCCGCCGCCGGCGGTAAGCTCCAGAGCGCGGGCGGCGAAGCGGCGCATTTCAGCCGCCTCGACCACCGCGTCGACCGTGGCCAGCAAAAAATGCGGGGCGCCACGCAGATGCTCGCCCAGCGTGAACAGCGATTCCATCGAACTCGGGGTATCGCGCGCCTGGAGTTCCATCCACGGCGGAATCCGCACCGCACGCGCCGCGATAAGCCCGGCGGTTTCGCAGTTGACCAGCGCGACGACGGTCTCCGCACCTGCCAAGTGCAACATTCGCGCCTGACGCACGAGCATCGGTTCGCCGCCAAGCTCGACCAGCGGCTTAGGCAGATTGCCTACCGCGCCGCGCAGCCGCTCGCCCCGGCCGGCGGCGATAATCGCGCCGCGAAGGTCGCTTACCATTTCAGTCCCTTCAACTCCTCGAGCGTATCGATCGTATGGTCGGCCAGCGCGGCCGCCTCGCGCGCCTGCGGATGCTCGCCCGCTCCAGCGTGATGCGCCCGCAGCCAGACCGAGCGCATGCCGAGCTTGCGCGCAGGTGCGCAATCCTTGTGCAGCGAGTCACCCACCATCGCGACCTGGTTGTGCGGCAGGTCGAGCACCTTGAGCGCGGCCACGAAAATGCGCTCGTCGGGCTTGAAGACGCGCATGTGCTTGGAGTCGATCGCAACCTGGATAAGCTCGCGGATGCCGGCCTCGAACAGCACTACCTGCAGGTTGCCGTAAAAATTTGAAACCACACCGAGCTTGAAATCGTGCGATAGCTCCTTGAGCAGCGTGCGGCTGCGCGCGAGACCTTCGGCCGACTCCTCGGCGAAACCGGACGCGATCCGATCGGCCAGGTCATGACGCTCTTCGCCCAGGCCCGCGAGATGCTCGCGAACGCTGTCGGGCCCGTGGCGATGGAGATGGTCGAACTGATGCGCGACGAGATACCTCACCAACTCGCGCAAGTTGTGGCGATGAACCTCCTCGCCGGCCTGGTAGGCGGTGTTCGTGGCATGGGAGTAGGCCACATCCAGCTCGGCGCGGGTAACCCGCAAACCGGCCGCATGGTAATGGCGCACGAAACGGTCCAGCCAATGATGTGGATGGTCGAGTGTGCCGCCGAAATCGAACAAAATCGCCCGGGTCGGACTGGCCACCGCCCAAGCTTAGCAGCCCTCGCAATGAGGCACTACAAATGAGACCGTTAAAGAACTTGAACGGTGGTTACGCGAAAATTAAAAGTTTTGAACAGCCGGATGACGAATGGTGGGCGGAGGGTAGACAGACCGCACGGTCAGTACATTGACTCTGCCCTTCAATTAGTCTAAATCCCTTTGTTCAATAAGGCTTTCTTTGATTGATACAGCGCTAATCAACGTTCCCGCACGCGCGGGCAACATGATCTTCGGGCGATCGCTGCTCGAACGCCTGATGCTTATGTGTCAACGCGCGGGAGTGAAGCGGTTCTTTATCAAGGGCGGCGATCCGCATGATAGCGGCCTGCGCGCGTCTTTGGGATCGTTCCGCGACCATCCCGAGATCAATTTCGTCGGTTCGTTCGTTCAGGTTCTTGAACAACTGCCAGCCGACGCGCCCTGTATCGCGCTAAGGGGCAACCTGGTGCTGGCGGCCTCGCAGTTGCGCGGGCTGCTCGACAATCAGGCAGCGCGGCCCGGCGAGGTCGTCAGTGTCGAGAGCACCGATGACGCGCGCGGCGGCTGTCTCGCGGTGGGGCCGTTGGGCCTCCTGGTCGATCGTTCGGGCGCTCCGCCCGCGCAACTCCAGCCGAGCGGACAATTGCCATTCGCGCTCGACGGGCGGCCGACGGACATCCGGGAGGCCGAACGCCGTCTAGCGCGCGAGTTGCGCCGCGAGAGCGCCGACACTGACGCGCTGATGGCACGATGGGTCGATCGGCGGCTGTCGTGGCGAATCAGCCTGCGCCTCGCGCGCACCGCAATCACGCCTAACCAGGTGACGCTCGCCAACACGGCGTGGGGATTGCTGAGCGCGTGGCTGTTCAGCCTGCCGGGCTATTGGCCGCGGCTTATTGCGGCGCTGATGTTCCTGGTCTCGGTGACCTTCGACGGCGTCGACGGCGAACTGGCGCGGCTCAAGATGACCGAGTCGCGATGGGGCGCGCGGCTTGACGTGATGACGGACAACCTGGTGCATGTCGCGCTCTTCGCCGGCATCATGACCGGGTGCTATCGGGCGAGCGGCAGCCGAGCTTACATCTACCTGCTCGCCATTTTGCTGGTCGGCTTCGGATTGTGCGCGCTCACGACCTGGCGCGCGACGCGCGTCAACGGCGAACGAGCCGAGCAGTTCATCGCACAAGTTGAACGGGTGAGCGGGCGCGACTTCGCCTATCTGCTGGTCGTGCTGGCGCTGCTCGGCAAGATTAATTATTTCGCCTGGGGTACGGCATTTGGCACTTACGTCTTTGCCCTCGTGATGTGGCGGATGACCACTCATCTCAACGACGGGCGAAGCGAGCTCGAACGGCGGCCCGCGCAAACGCAGCGCCGCCAGGAGGCAGTGTGAAGAAACCGCGGATCCTGCTGGTACAACCGACGACCATCCATCTGGACGGAACGCCGCATAAAACGCGCTGGCGCCTGATCATGGGTTTGATGATCCCGCTGTTGGCGGGACTGACGCCCGACGATTTCGACGTGACGCTCTGCGATGAGCGGCTGGAAGAGATCGATTTCGACGCGGGTTGGGATCTGGTCGGCATGACCACCACCATCGGCGCCTCGCTGCGCGCCTACCAGCTCGGGGATGAGTTTCGCAAACGCGGCATCCCGGTCGTGATGGGCGGGTTCCACGCCACGCTCCAGACCGAGGAAGCGCTCAAGCACGCCGACGCGGTGGTTCAGGGCGAAGCCGACCTGGTCTGGGAGCCGCTCCTGCGCGACTGGCAGGACGGCAAGCTCAAGCGCATCTACAAGGCCGACAAGCTGCACGATCTGAAGAACCTGCCGCGCCCGCGCCACGAGCTGCTCAAGCTCAACCGCTACCTGTTCAAAGCGGTGCCGGTGCAGGCAAGCCGCGGATGCCCGTACCGCTGCTCGTTCTGCGAAATCCCGGTTTTCTACGAGGGCAGCTATCGCACGCGCCCAATCGAGGACATCGTCGAGGAGATCAAGGAAGTCATGGCGGTCACGGGTTTTCGCCGCTTCCAGTTCATCGACGACCAGATCACCGGCAAGCACAAGTTCGCGCGCGAACTGTTCCGCGCGCTGATTCCGCTCAACATCAAGTTCTCGTGCCTGTGGACCATCAACTCCAACCATGACGAGGATCTGCTCGATCTCGCGGCCCAGGCCGGCGTGTTCCACGTCAATATCGGAGTCGAATCGATAAGCCAGGACAGCCTGCTCTCGATGAGCAAGATCCAGAACCACACCAAGGACTACAAGAAACTGCTCAAGCGGTTGGAGCACTACGGAATCTACTACTCGCTCAATTTCCTCTTCGGGCTGGAGGAGGACTATCCGCAGATCTTCGACGAGACCCTCGCCTTCCTTCACGAGGTCAAGGCGCCCGAGGCGTTCTTCAACACGGTCACGCCGCGCAAGGGCACCCCGATGCGCACCAAGCTCGAGCAGGAAGGCCGCGTCATCATTCCCGACGCCGATATGTACACCAACAACTTCCGCTGCATGTTCGTGCCCAACAAGCTCTCGCCGCAGCAGGTCGAAGAAGGCGTGTGGCGCTGCACCAAGGAGTTTTACTCGATCAAATCGATGTTCAAGCGCCTCTTGATGCCGCCCGGTAAGTTCACCTGGCAGGGGCTGACCGAGAATATGTTGTTCTGGTACGGCGCGAAGCGGCAGATCGATCCGGTCGACTACTACTAAGCCGCATCGCTATACTCATTAACGCAACGGGCGGAAGCGGATGATGATCCGCTCCCGCCCCGAGCTTTATCTAGTACTCCTCGTCGGCGACATAACTGCCAATACTCTTCACAAGATCAGGCGACCGCCGCGCCAGAATGACCCCATATATTATGGAGAGCACCAGCCCGACTCCGGTCATTGCCGGAAACAGGTTAAATGGCGCCGGCTGTCCCGGCTGAATCAGGCCCCATAGCGGAAAAAGCGTCAGAATCACCCCAAGCAACGGAATGATGCCGTGTTTGAGAAAATCGAACTCGGAGTTGTGAAACCGGAGAATATAAACCGGCAACGCAACGGTGGTGACAAGATACACAATAAGAATCGGGATCGTCCCTAGCGACCCGGTGTCACCAAAAAGTGTGACCGGATCGCGCTTCCAGCCAAACACCAGGGTAATCGCGAGCGCGCTCAGGATAAACAGCCACATCGCTACGTGCGGCGTCCTGTGCCTTGGATGGATTTTGCCGAAGAATACCGGCAACAAACCCTCACGTCCGGCACTGAACAATATCCGCGCCTGAGAATTGGTCAGCCCGAGCAGGCACGAGAATATGCTGGTCATGCCGGCCAGGTAGGCAATGATCAAAAGGCCCGCGCCCGAGGCCTTGAGCGCATCAATGAACGGAATCGTGGAATTACCGATTGCCTTGGCATCGTTGTGAAAAGCTATTTCCGTGGCGTAAGCAAGAAATACATAGACGACGCCGATCGCGAAGGTGCCGATCACCAGAGCTCGCGGGATGTTCTTGCGCGGATTTTCCGTCTCTTCGGCCAAAGTCGCGGAATTTTCCCAGCCGACGAATGCGTAGACCGCAAGTGGAAAGCCAAGCCCGACACCGGCCAGGCCACCCGAGAGATTCGACGGCAGGAACGGCGCCCAGCTAAGCGACCCGCGATTGACGACGAGCATGACGACAGCCCCGACCAGCAGGAGCCCAAGCTCGAAATAGAAAAAGATCGCGGCCCAAATGGTCGAGATTTTTACCCCGCGCGCGACCAGAAACCCGCAAATGCCGGTCGCGGCAACACATAGCAATTGCCAATGTATGTTGAGCCCAAGATAAAGCTTGAACGTATCATGCGCCCAGCCGCCGGAAATGGCGACAATCGCCGCTGCCGCGATGGAATAGCCGACCACGGTGAACAACGACGCGGCGGCTCCGGCGCTGGGGCCGAAGGCCATGCCGATGAACGTGACAAACGATCCTGTGCTCGGCCTGTACTTTGAGAATTCGGCCAGCGTGTTGCTCAGAAAGAGAATCGCCACCATCGCTACGATGATGGTCAGCGGCGCGGCAACACCAGCGCCGGCGACGATTACCCCGAAGCCAAAATAGAAACTTACCGCCGGCGCTATATTTGCGAGCGTCGAAGCAACGATTTGAGGCAGTCCCAGCGCATTGCGGCTAAGCCGGTCCGCCTTCATGAGGCTTAATTTGCGGCGTTGCCCTTTGGGCAATACTCCAAAGAGCCGGTAGGGCTGCCGAGCGGGTGAACCAGATAAAGACAGTAGTCGGTATAGTGGACGTTACCCCATTGATCCTCGTACCGGACGCATCCCAACACGTACAGATCTTTATCTCCCGTCACGATGTCGTTGAAATCGAGCGGGCTGATAACTGGCCGAGATGCCTCGGGTTCATGATCGGTGTAATGGAAAGAGCCATAACCGGAGGGAAACATCGGTCCGTAGTCACTAGTCAACTGAGAGTTGCAGTCGTATCGCGGCAGAGTCTCCTCGGTCCAGGCATTTACGTCCGCCGGCGGCGCGGCGCCAATTACGGGATGCAAATTCGTAGCGGTATGAAGGGCCGGCGAGTTGCCATAGTTTCGCAAGACGACCCCGAGGTCGATTTTCCTCTCCGCGCTCAGAGTAAAACTCTGGCTGACGGGGTCGCCACTCAAGGTGTCTTCCGACAATCCACTTACTCCGACCCAGGGACGTTGAGCGATCTTCGCAGTACTGGTGTACTGGCAGGTTGCGAACATCACGCCGAAAATAAAAATAATGAGCAGCGCGTCCAATATTGCTCGCGGGGAGCGCCAATTCAGGGCTGCGAAAGCGGTATTGGCCCAGCCGTGTTCACCGTGCGTGCTGGCGTACCTCGGCGGTTCGGCTTCTATCTGAGGCGGTTGCCGTTCCATGACGACTCGCGTGTCCTCCTCCTGGCTCTTTTCGGCGTCGCTGCCGGTTGGGGGTGCGTTTGGATCGCGCGGCTCTTGATCGCTCATCGCGCTAACTTCGGATGCTGCATTTTCGGTGGCCCGTTTGATCTTGTCGACCGTCGCCTCGAACTCCGCGTCAGTAGCTGACAATTCCCGCGTTTTGCGTCTCGAGCGGGTGGGCGTTGGTGGATCGGTTTTTTTCGCCATGAATGCCTCTGGGCGAACAGAATCAGGCTCCGCGGTTTTCTTCGATCCGGAATTCAGCCAACGGTTCCGCGAACGTCACGGCGAGAATGCGTGCGAGGTATCGGATAGTCGCCAAGAAAAACGAGCCTACGCCACGATATCGAGGCTGCTGAAGAAAAACGCCACTTCGCGCGCCGCGGTCTCGGGCGCGTCCGAGCCGTGGGTTGCGTTCTTTTCGACGTCCATCCCGAACTCCTTGCGAATTGTGCCCGGGGCCGCCTTGGCCGGATCCGTCGCACCCATCAGGTCGCGCCATTTCGCGATCGCGCCGTCGGCCTCCAACGCCATCACCACCACCGGTCCCGACGACATGTACTCGCAGAGCGAGCCGTAAAAGGGCCGCGCCTTGTGCACCTCGTAAAACGCCTCGGCCTGCGCGCGTCCCAGGCGCATCAGGCGCATCGCACGGAGCCTGAGCCCCGCGCCCTCGACGCGTTTAATGATGTCGCCGGAAAGCCCACGCCCCACCGCGTCGGGCTTGATGATTGCCAATGTCCGTTCGATCGCCATCCGCCTACTGCCGTTGTGATATGCGCAGGAACTCCAGCGCGGCCTTCAATTCCTGCGGCCGTCGAGCGCGGCCTTCATCGTGGAGCCGAGATCGGCCGGGCTCATCGCGACGCTGATCCCGGCTGCCTTGAGCGCCGCAATTTTGTCGGCCGCTCCGCCGTGCCCGCCCGAGATGATCGCTCCCGCGTGGCCCATCCGCCGCCCCTTGGGCGCGGTCTGTCCGGCGATGAACGCGACCACGGGCTTCTTGAAGTTCTGCTTGATATACGCCGCCGCCTCTTCTTCGGCGGTGCCGCCGATCTCGCCGATGAAAATCACCGCGTCGGTGCCCGAGTCCTGGTTGAACAGTTCCAGCGCGTCGATCTGGTTGGTGCCGATTATCGGATCACCCCCGATTCCGACGCAGGTCGATTGCCCGATGCCGAGTTGAGTTAGCTGATGCACTGCCTCGTAGGTCAGCGTGCCCGAGCGCGAGATCACGCCCACCCGCCCGGGCTTGTGGATGTAGCCCGGCATGATGCCGATCTTGCACTCGCCGGGAGTGATCACGCCGGGACAGTTGGGGCCGATCAATCGCGACTTGCTGTCCTTCAGGTAGTGCTTGACCTTCACCATGTCGAGCACCGGGATGCCCTCGGTGATGCAGATGACGAGTTCGACTCCAGCGGCCACGGCCTCCAGGATCGCGTCGGCGGCAAACGGCGGCGGGACATAGATCACGGTCGCATTGGCGTCGGTCGCTTTGCGCGCCTGCTCGACGGTGTCGAAAATCGGGATGCCCTCGAAGTCGGTGCCGCCCTTGCCCGGCACCACGCCGCCGACCATCTGGGTGCCGTACTCCCGGCAGGCGCGGGTGTGAAACTGGCCGGTGGCGCCGGTGATGCCCTGGGTGAGGACGCGGGTGTTTTTGTTTACCAGGATGCTCATCGAATCAATGTCCTATTTGCCGATCGACTCGACCGCGAGGCGCGCCGCGTCGGCCATGTCGTTGGCGGCGATCACCTTGATGCCCGACTCGGCGAGGATCTGCTTGCCCTCTTTGACGTTGGTTCCTTCCATGCGGACCACCAGCGGGATGCTCAGCTTGACCTCGCGGGCCGCGTCGACCACGCCGCGCGCCAGCACGTCGCATTGCATGATGCCGCCGAAGACGTTGATCAGCACCGCCTTGACGCGCGAGTCGGAGAGCAGGATGCGAAAGGCGGCCGCGATCTTCTGCGCGTTGGCGCCGCCGCCGACGTCGAGAAAGTTGGCCGGCTCGGCGCCGTAGTACTTCACGATATCCATCGTCGCCATCGCGAGGCCCGCTCCGTTGACCATGCATCCGATATTGCCGTCGAGATGCACGTAGCTCAGATCGTACTTGGCGGCCTCGGTCTCGGCCGGGTCCTCTTCGTTGGAGTCGCGCAGTTCGCGGATGTCCGGATGGCGGAACAGGCCGTTGTCATCGAACGAAATTTTGGCGTCCAGGCAAATCACGCGTCCGTCGGCCGTCACCACCAGCGGGTTGATCTCGATTAGCGACGCGTCGGTCTCGACGAACGCGCGGTAAAGCGCACCGAGCAGGGCGGCGAACTGGCCCACCTGCTTGTCCTTCAGCCCCAGCGCAAACGCGATCCGGCGCGCCTGGAACGGCGCCATCCCGAGCAGCGGATCGATCGGGTCAGTGATGATCTTCTCGGGCGTTTTGGCCGCGACCTCTTCGATCTCCGTGCCGCCCTCGGTGCTCGCGATGACTCCGACCGCCGCGACTTTGCGATCGACCACCATGCCGAGGTAGAGCTCGCGCGCGACCTGGCTCGCCTCCTCGACGTACACGCGGCGCACCACCCGCCCCTCGGGACCGGTCTGATGCGTCACCAGCGGCTTGCCGAGCAGTCGGGCGGCGAACTCCCGCGCCTCCTCGGCCGAGCTTATCAACTTGACGCCGCCGGCCTTGCCGCGCCCGCCGGCATGAATCTGCGCCTTGATTACAGCCTTGGGCTGGCCGAGCGCGCGGAAGGCCGCGGCGGCCTCGTCGGGCGTGGAGGCCGGCTGCCCCTTGGGCACCGGCACGCCGAAGCGGGCGAGCACCTGTTTGGCCTGGAACTCATGGATATTCATGCTTGCTTGACCTTGTATCTGGCGCGCGGCGGCGATTTCGCCAGACGCGCCGACAGTGCCTTAACCTGCGACCGCCTTGTCCATCGCTTCGACCAGTTCGCGCACGTGGGACACCGAGCTGTCGAAGGCGGCCTTCTCGGCCGCGGTGAGCTGGATTTCGATCACCCGCTCGACGCCGCCCGCCCCGATCACCGCCGGCACGCCGGCATAAAGGCCATTGGCGCCGTATTCGCCCTCGAGGTAGACCGCGCACGGCAGCACTTCCTTGCGATCGAGGATGAAGGCCTCGACCATCCGGTAGACCGCCGCGCCCGCGGCGTAGTACGACGACGTCTTCATCAGTTCGACGATCTCGCCGCCGCCGTTGCGCGTGCGTTTTTCGATCTCGTCCAGGCGCTTGGGCGCGATCATGCGCTCGATCGGCACGCCGCCGACGCTGGTGTAGCTCCGCACCGGCACCATGTCGTCGCCATGCCCTCCGAGCACCATCGCCGAGACGCTCTCAACCGATACTTTAAGTTCCGCCGCGAGGAAGGTGCGGTAGCGCGCCGAATCGAGCACGCCCGCCTGCCCGGCGACGCGATGCTTTGGAAAGCCGGTGACACGCTTGATCTGCGTCACCATCGCGTCGAGCGGGTTGGTCACCACGATCACGAACGCGTCGGGCGCGTGCTGCTTGATCGCGCCGCCGACCTGGTTCATTACGCCAGCGTTGATTTTCAGCAGATCGTCGCGGCTCATCCCGGGCTTGCGCGGCGATCCCGAGGTCACCACGCAGCAGTCGGCGCCCTCGATAATCTTCATGTCGGTCGAGCCGCTGACGTTCACGTCGACGCCCAGCACCGGGGCGGACTCGAGCATGTCGAGCGCCTTGCCTTGCGGCAGGCCGTCGATGATGTCGAAGAGCGCGATATCGCCCAGCCCGCGCAGAAAGCACAGGTGGGCACAGGTGGCGCCGACGTTGCCGGCACCGATAAAAGCGATTTTTCTACGCTTGATCACACTTTCACGGAAGGGCGGACGCCCTTCTCCTCCATCAGGCTGTCTTATATATCCGCTATCGCCGCGCGCGCAAAGTTTTATTGACCGGCGCGGCGCGAATCCGCCCGCCCGCGAGCCGGCGGCAAAATCGAAAGCCGAGTCCTGGCCGCGCGCGACCCCGAATCAATATCAGCCGCCGCCCGCCGTGTGAAGCAGCGCGATTCGGCCGCGCCTGGCCGTTTTGTGGCCGGGGCCAAGCCGTGTTACACAAGCCTCGAAGCAAGCCTGAAACGAAACCCACCGGGAGGACGTTACATGGCCGCCGATTTTATGGCCGCCGATTTGGAGGCCCGCGTAAGCGTGCTCGAATCCAGGGTGCAGCAGCTGGTCGACACCGAGGCGATTCGCGACCTGCGCTTTCGCTATCACGAATACATCAACGAGGCGAAGTTCACCGAGATTGCGAGCCTCTTCACCGAGGACGGCGATCTGCTCTTCGGCCATCTCGGCAACGCCCACGGCCGCGACGAGATCAACCGCTTCTTTGGCGGCCTGCTGGTCAAGCCCGACGCGGACGGGAAAAACAAGCAGCCGCGGCTTTCGCGCGTGCGCCAGTTCATCCACAACCACGTGGTCGAAATTCGCGGCGACCGCGCAACCGGCTTCTCGTACCTGGAGGCCAAGCCGGTCTACAACGGCGAGAGCTACGTGGTCGCGGCGCGCTACGACGACGAGTACGTGCGCCAAAACGGCCAGTGGAAGTTCAAGAAGATGGCGCTGACGCCGTACTTCATGGTGCCGCTGAAGGAAGGCTGGGCGCAGGACGACCTGCTCAAGATGGGCCACTGAATCAAGGCGTCGAAAGCAAGAGGTGAGCACGATGGAACCCGCGGTGCTTTACGAACCGAGCGGCGTGATCGGATACGTCACGCTCAACCGGCCGCACGTGCTCAACGCGATGAACGACGAATGGATCCACGCGCTCGTCGCCGCGGCGCAAACCGCGCACGAGGACGCCGCGGCGCGCGTGATCGTGATCCGCGGACGCGGGCGCGCCTTCTGCGCGGGCGCCGATCTGAAGGAAATCCCGCGCCGCCAGGAGCTGATGGAGCATTGGCGCACGCATATCGGCCCCGAGCAGGAAATCGCGCGCCGCTTCCGCCGCCTCGGCAAGCCGCTCATCGCACAAGTCCATGGCTACGCGGTGGGCGGAGGATGCGAGGTCGCGATGCTCGCCGACATGCGCATCGCCGCCGAGGGCACCAGGCTCGGCTTCACCGAGGTGAAGGTCGGCGCGACCGTAACGATGGGCGGACTGTACAACCTCACCCGCATCGTCGGCGCGGGCCGCGCCTTCGAGCTGCTCTACACCGCCGAGCTGATCGACGCGGCCGAGGCGATGCGAATCGGGCTGGTGAACCGCGTCGTCCCGGCGGACGAGCTCGAGACATTCGTGCGCGCGCTGGCCGAGAAGATCGCCGCGTACTACCCGGCCGAGCTGGCGCTCACGCGCGAAGGCGTTTACCGCGCGATGGACATGGACTTCGACGCCTCGGTCGAGATGGAGCTCGGCGCGGCGCTGGTGTCGCATCTCGAAGGCTCGCGAATCGAGGGGATGGCGCGGCAGGCCGAACGGATCCATCAGCGCAAGGGCGGCGCGCGATGACGGCGCGCGGTCGCGCGCGAAACTTCGCAGCGCACCGGCATAGCGGTCACCTCCAAGGCGGTCACCTCAAAAGATTGACAGCGGCGTTCCGATGGAGACGGCTGGCGCTCGCGGCATTCGTGGCCGCGTTGGCGTTTGCCGCCGTCGCGCCGATCGCCAACGCGTTCGCGGCGCAGATCGAGGTCTGCTTCTCGCCGCCGCTTCCCGGCGGATGCGATCCGATCCGAGCGATCGAGGACGTGGTGCGGACGGCGCGCAGATCGATCCTGATCCAGGCCTATGAGATCACGCCCGGCCCGCTGGTAACGGCGCTGGTCGAGGCGCATCGGCGCGGCGTGGACGTTCGCGCGATCGTTGACTACAAACAGCTCAGCGACCGCCGCAACCGCGACGACGCATTCGCCGTCGAGCATCTCGGGGCCGCCGGAATTCCCGTGCTGGTCGACAGGCCACCCGGCCTGATGCACGACAAGGTCATGATCATCGACGGCGAAACGGTCGTCACCGGCAGCTTCAACTACACGTATTCGGCCGAGCATCGAAACGTCGAGAACCTGCTGGTGATTCGCGATCCCGCGCTGGCCGCGCAATACGTGCAGCATTGGCAGAGTCGCGCGATCGAGTCCCGGCCGCTTCGCGTCAGCGCAGGAGCGGCGCAGTATTCGGCAGCGGGAAATTCAGTGGAAATGGATGGCGCGACGCCGCCGCCCGCGCACAACGGGCCAATCGTCGGTAACCGGCACAGCCGCATCTACGAGTGGCCCGGCTGCCCCGCCTACGACAAGGTCTCGGCCGCCAATCGCGTCGAGTTTCTGAGCGCACAAGCGGCCGAGCAGGCCGGCTACCGCGCCGCCCGCAACTGCCGATGAGGGGTGTCGCTCAGAAGCCGTTCAGTGCGACCAGGCGGCTTCCTGCGTCGTCGCCCACGGATAGACATGCACCATCCATCCGAAGACCTGCGGATAGAACCGTCCGCCTGCCGCGTCGCACGCCGCCTTGGTCGCAATCGAGCCGTTGACGCCGAACTTCGTCCAGTCGGCGGTCGCGCGCTGTTCCTTGGGCGGGAAGCACAGGTTGACGTGCCGATGCCATCGCGCAACTCCGAGCGGCACGCGCTGATCGAGCTTCGCTTCACTGATTCCGCGCGGCGCGGTGTACATCGCGCCGACCAGCGCATAACCGTCGTGGGACGTTTTCTTGTAGAGCAACGAGGTTGGCTCGGCGGGATCGAAGGTGAATGCCGCCTTCAGGCCGTTCTGCCATCGCGTGAAGTGATAGATGTCCTGCCGGAGCTCCGGGTGGAACGGCCTGAAGCCGTCGGCCTCGGCCACGTGATAGTCCTTGTACTTCGCGAGCGCGGTCTGCAGGGTCTTGACGATTTCCCGAGCACGCTCGCGGTCGGCATCGGTTGCGGGCGAGTATCGCTCCAGGCCATGTGCTCCGACATCGCCGAATGGCCGGCCATTCCGTCGGACATGTGCATCGACGACATCGCGTCGATAGCTGCGTCCTGGCGAGCCGTATCGCCACTCTGATCTGGTGTAACGCCCGCCGCGTGCTGCGACGCCATCGTGCCCGCGCCGCCCTGCCCCATCGTACCTGCCATGTCACTGCCGCGACCCTGTGCTGCGGCGAGCGCCAGCAACACCATCGCGACTCCTGCCGCGTTGTGCAAAATCATCGATCCGCCCCTTTGCTCGAATCCCGAGCGATCCTCCACCTCCACCCGCCAATGACTACGCACCCGCCCCTACGGGGTTTCACAGCTGTGAATGTAACCTACAACGATTATTTGACTCCGCCCGGCGGTTATGCGCTATGGGGGTCAAGGGCTATGACTCGTGAAACCCACCGCACCGGAGCCCCAAACCACAACCGGCGGTACCGTTTCGAGGAGCAACCACTAGTCAAATCAATGGATTGTCACCCGCGGACCCGTTCGATCCACGCAAAAGCGCCCGCAGGCGATGCCCGCGGGCGCTCTTTAAGCCCCAAAATAACCCGGAAGTTCGCGACGCGCCGTGTGCGGCCGGATCCCGCATGCTGGATGCTACATATTGTCGACTATCGCCTTGCCGAACTCCGAGCACTTGAGCAGCTTCGCTCCGGTCATCAGGCGCTCGAAATCGTAAGTCACGGTCTTATTGGCGAGCGTCTTCTCCAGTCCGCGAACAATCCCGTCGGCCGCCTCCTGCCATCCCATGTGCTCGAGCATCATCACGCCCGACAGGATGACTGAGCCCGGGTTGACCTTGTCCTGGTTGGCGTACTTGGGCGCGGTGCCGTGAGTGGCCTCGAAAATCGCGTGGCCGGTGACATAGTTGATGTTGGCGCCGGGCGCGATGCCCAGTCCGCCGACCTGCGCCGCCAGCGCGTCGGAAAGATAGTCGCCGTTAAGATTCATCGTCGCCACCACGTCGAAATCCTCGGGGCGCGTGAGCACCTGCTGGAGCGTGATGTCGGCGATGTTGTCGCGGACCAGGATTTGTCCCGCCGGCGGCTTGCCGTTGCAGTCGTCCCATCCGATCGCCTTGCCCTTGAACTCGCGCCGCGCGAGCTCATAGCCCCAGTCGCGGAAGGCGCCCTCGGTGAACTTCATGATATTGCCCTTGTGGACCAGGGTGACGCTCTTGCGCTTGTGCGCGATGGCGTAGTTGATCGCGGCGCGAATCAGGCGCTCGGAGCCCTCGCGCGAGATTGGCTTGATACCGATGCCCGAGGTGTTGGGGAAGCGAATCTTGGTGACCTTCATCTCCTCGAGCAGGAACTTGATGACCTTTTTCGCCTCGGGCGACTCGGCCTCCCACTCCACGCCGGCGTAGATGTCCTCGGTGTTCTCGCGAAAGATGACGGCGTCGAGCTTCTCGGGGTTTTTCACCGGGCTCGGCGTGCCCTTGAAGTAGCGCACGGGTCGCAGGCAGACGTAGAGGTCGAGCAACTGGCGCAGCGCGACGTTGAGCGAGCGGATACCGCCGCCCACCGGCGTGGTCAGCGGCCCTTTGATCCCGACCAAATATTCCTTGAACGCTTCGACGGTTTCGTCGGGCAGCCAGGTGTTGAACTGGTTGAACGATTTCTCGCCCGCCCACACTTCCATCCACGCGATCTCGCGCTTGCCGCCGTAAACTTTCTTGAGCACGTTGTCGAAGACGTACTGCGAGGCGCGCCAGATGTCGGGCCCGGTGCCGTCGCCCTCGATGAACGGAATAATCGGCCGCGCCGGCACCTGCAGCTTGCCGTCCGACCCCATCGTAATCTTCTCGCCGTTGCTCGGAACCTTGATCGTCTTGAACGCCATCTACCTTGACACCCGCCTGGTTGAGGATAATGTGCGCGCCGCCCGCCTTCGCATCGAGGGCGGGTCACGCAATCAAACCCAAATCATATAGCAAACGCTCGCCGTCGCGGGCAAAGCGTGAGAGGCTGGCTCTTCGGCATCAACATTTGTCGGCCTCAAGGTTCGATGATTTCGTCCGCGAGACTGGAGAACACGGCCATCAATTCTTTGCTCTCCTGGTCGGGCACCCTGAACTTCGCCAATGCGCGCTCGACGTGCTCCATCGCGATCTGCCAGTCGCTCGCGCTGATTTCGAGACCCGCGTGCGCGGTTTTCATGTCCTGGCCGAGATAAAGCGTCGGACCGCCCGACGCCGCACTCAGAAAATCCAGGGTGAGCTGGCGGTTGCGCTTGCGCCGTTCGAGATTCATCCCGGCCGCGAACCGGCTCATCTGCGGATCGGACGCGAGGGTCTGAAGGAACTCGTCCACGATCGCCGCGATCGCATCGTAACCGCCGAGCCGCGCGTAAAGAGTTTTCTCTGTCGTGGAGACTGACGCCATACTCAAGAGCTCCTTCCCGCATTTACAGTGCCAATTTTTCAAATACCTGTTTTTAGGATGCCCATTTTCGCAATGCCTATTCCCGAAATGCGCGTTTACGAAACACGCATCCCCCGCGGATAGATTCGTGGAGCCGCGCAATTAAGCGAAGCAACGCGGCGACTGCTCCGCCCGCCAACACAAAAATGAAGGGGACAATCGCAGCGTTGTATCTTGACAGAAGATACTCCACCAAAGCGGTGCAAAGAATATAACCCGCCGGGGTCAGCGCAAATGCCAGAAAAGTCCCTCTTTCTTCCAGCAGCGCGACGAGCGGTATGCTCGCAAGCGCGATCCATGCGACGTACTTCCACGCCGCGTCGAAGACCCTTTCCAGCCGCACCCGCCATAGCAGGCTGTTGGCGCAGGCACCGAGCGGTGGTGGTGATTCCAGCTCGCTGTCGTACTCAAAGGGGGTCGAGGCGTACGGCATGAACGCAATCGGATCAAGGAAGTACTGGATCCAGCTTTGTTGAAAGGAGTAGCGGACGTATTTCCAAGGCGCTCGATGGATACTCTCGAGAGACGTGCGTTTCATCAGTGTTTCGATCTGGTCATCGGTTAATCCCTTCTTCTTCAAAAGCGGTTGGATTTTCCAATGTGGAACACCGTACGGGTCGAGCGGTGCGATCGACTTCAGCAGATTGGAAGTTGCGGGCGCCTGTCTGTCCAATAAGTATTGGTCGGCAACCGCTCGATTGTAGAGATGACGTCCCACTGAATTACTAAGCGCAAAACTGCCTGATCTGATACCGAACCACAGGATCGGCACGGCCAGCAGAACGAGGGCAAGCGCGACGACCGCGCCGAACTTACGCAGACCGGCCGCGCGAGACTCGGCGTCCATCATGATCGCCAGTACCGACGGTACTCCGGCCGCCATCGGTACTACGCGGGCCAATGTAGCCCACGCCAGTAGGACGCCGGCGAGCATTCCGTCGCGAAGCCGCCCGGTCTCGCGATAGTTGAAGGCGAAATAGAGTGTCCCTGCCATTCCAAACAGCGCGACATTCTCCGACAGGATTCCCTGCGGCAGCACGAGCGTCGGGGCAGAGGCGCCAATTGCCAGGGCGGTAGCGAAAGAAACTGTCGTCCCGGCTGAGCGCCGGAGCAGCCTGTAGCACCACCAGATCGTCGCAATCATCATGACGTGCTGAAGCATCGTGATGACCGAACCGGTGATCGTGCGCGATATGAGATAGCCAAACCCGACCAGGATTGGATAACCCGGTGGAAAATATGCGGTCGCTCCCAGCAGGACGTTCGCTTTCAGCGTTGGCAGTTGGCCTAAGCTGTCGGTGAGTAGTCCGATGGGCTGCGTCGACCAAAAGAGCAGATGAAGCACAGCCAGGTAGATTAATAGCCAGACCTCGAGGCGCCGGCGGCTGGTCCACGGCCGAGTAATCGCGACGAGTACGAAAAACGCGGCCAGCCACGCGACGAATGACCAGTGAGACCGAGGCACTGGCGCGGGCAGGTCGACCGCTACCAAGCGCCTGTAGCGGCCGCCGCGCCCGCAATCTAACATCTTGCCATATCATGCCGTCGGGCCCGCTGATGCTCAGGTGTCCGCAATGGTCGAGGCGGTCAAACAGGACGACCGCGCTCTTCGCGTTGAAAGAGATCGACGCGGGCCCGATCGTGTTGGGATGGCTCAATGTCCGATCCCAGTAGCTTACCCACTCGCCCTTCAATTCGGCGTCTCCACCGCGCAGCGCTTTGCCGTCCGCGAGGAGTCGCGTAACCAAAGTTCCGTTGTCGGGAACCTTTGCCGATCCGGATACGGCGATAGTGAAGCGCTGCACCTCCCGCGCGGCTTGGGACGGCACCGCGCTGAGGCAAAGTGAAGCGGACCAGGCCAGAAAAATCGCTGATGCCGCGGTAAGGAGAGCAATCGCCAGGCCACTGACCTGAGCCGAATCGTGCCACGCCGATGCGCGAAAGAATTCGGTCAGTCTCCTGACGAAATCCACTCTACTCGGCTCTGCCATCAAAACATCCGGATTGGCGGGTCGACGATTCTCAGCACTTATCGTCTTCCGGCGCCCGCCAGACACTAGCTGAAAATTTAATTTCACACCCGCGAGCACTTCGACGGCGCGCAGGTTCAGCCGCGCAGGTTCAGTCGCGCAGCTTCAATGTCGACCGCGCCCCAACGCCGACTAACGCGCCAACTAACGCAACTAACGTCAGATGGCGGCCATTGCTATAGTTCCCGCCAAGCGCCGCGAGTTGCGGCTTCAAAGCGGAGACGGCACATGGATTTCAGTTTCACTCCCGAAGAGGAAGCGTTTCGCTCGCGGCTGCGCAAATGGCTCGAGGAGACCTCGGGCGAACTGTTCGGGCGGAGCGGCGAGGGGATGGGCGCTTCGACCGCCAGCCTGCTCGACGTCGGCGACGACGCGAAATGGCAGGGGCTGCGCGAGTATCACAAGCGGCTCTATGAGGCCGGCTACGTCGCGTTGCACTGGCCCAAGGAATGGGGCGGCGGCGGCGCTTCGCTGATCGAGCAGGCGATCTACCAGGACGAAGTGCTGCGTCTGGGCCTGCCGCTTTACGGCGCCAACCAGCTCGCGATCGATCGCCTCGGCCCGACCATCATCCTGCTCGGCACCGAGCAGCAAAAAGAGCGCTACCTCGGCAAGATGCTGACTGGCGAGGAGATCTGGTGCCAGGGCTACTCCGAGCCCAACTCCGGCTCCGACCTGGCGAGCCTGCAGACCCGCGCCGTGCTCGAGGGCGACTCCTTCGTGGTCAACGGGCAGAAGGTCTGGACGAGCCTCGCGCAGCGCGCGCACATGCAAGTGCTGCTGGTCCGCACCGACCCCGCCGCGCCCAAGCACAAGGGCATCTCGTACCTGCTGGTCGACATGAAAAGCCTCGGCATCACGGTTCGCCCACTGATGCAGATAACCGGCGAGTCCGGATTCAACGAAGTCTTTTACGACAACGTGCGTGTGCCCAAGGAAAATCTGGTGGGCGAAATCAACCAGGGATGGCAGGTGTCGATCGCGACCTTGATGTGGGAGCGGGTCTCGGGCGGCACGCGCCATCCGGTCGAGCGCACGATCAACGAACTAATCGACCTGGCCAAAGCGATCGAGTTCGAGGGCATGCCCGCGTATCGGCATCCTTACGTCCGCCAGAAGCTCTCGCAGTTCGCAATCGAGTCGCGCTGCCTTCGGCTGAGCCGCTACCGCGGCCTCACAGCGCAACTCAAGGGCAAGGTGCCGGGGCCGGAAAGTTCGTTCGGCAAGCTGTTCGCGACCGAGCTTAATCTGCGGGTGGCGATGTTCGCCGACGAATTGCTCGGACCCTACGGAACGCTGATGAAGGAATCGATCGGCGCGGTCGAGGGCGGGCGCTGGACGATGCGGACGTTAGCGGCGCGCGGGCTGACGATCGCGGCCGGCTCGAGCGAGATCCAGCACAACATCATCGGCGAGCGGGTGCTGAAATTACCTAAGGGCTGACGAGAATCAGGATTGGCGCGGCACACGGACGGCACTGCCAACGCGGGCGATGCCGTCCGTGTGTGTTCAGCGTGCTTTACGCTGCTCTTCAGACCTTCGCCTGAAGCCGCTTTTACGAAATGGTGTGAAGCTTTCGATCAAAACGAGTTCGTCCGATTTTTTCGTTCGCTCTTACGACGTCCGCCGCAATTGCTGTACGTACGACAGGAATTTTTGCTGCAGCGTGCTGTCGTCTTTCACCAGCAGGATCACGTTGTTGTACTGCTGCGGTTCCATACCCTGCGCCTTCACCGCAGCGAGCTTTTCCGACTCGCTCTCGTCCGCCAACTGCTCCTTTTTGGCCGTGTCGTCGGTGCTGTTGATCTCCTGCTCGGCCTTCACAGTGATGTCGCGCACTTTAACGTAGGCCGCCGCGGCGCGTTTTAATGTAGCGTCATCCACCCTGCTTGGAGCGGTTTCGGAATTTTGCGCGTACGCAGTATGCTGCGCGGCTTTTTCATTCATCGTGGCGGCAGCGAAGGACGGCAGCACCAGGGACATTCCGAGTATTGCTGCACAAGTCGCGAGCGCTTTTGGTTGAAACGTCATAAACCCTCCCTTTTGACGAGGTTGAATTCCACGGCCAGCGTCTGCAACCCCGGCCGCCATGGGGAGGAGTCCAAGATTCGTGCCGCCGAGCATCGCCTTTTTGTTCCGCAGTCTCGACGGTTTTTCGCGGCTCGGAAAAGCGTTCACGATCAGCCGGAAAATCCTGCGAGAGATTCCTGCACGTTTTACAAAACGCCGGCTTCGGGGTTTAAGCTCCTGTACGCCATCGAAATCGAAGACCGGAAAAAAGAAGACAGGAAAAATACGAGGCCGTCATGAACCAATCGACAGTTCCCGCGATAGTTCCCGCCGTGTGGGGGCCGCGCGGCCGCGGCGCGGAAATCAGCTTTACCATCGTCGATTCGCCGTTCGGCCGGATGCTGGTCGCGGTAACGACGCGTGGAATTTGCGCGCTCTCGGTGCATCAATCCGACGAGTGGCAGGAGAGCGAACTGCGCCGCGATTTCCGCGAGGCCAAAATCTTGCGCGACGGCGACGCAGCGCGCACTGCCGCGGACGCCGTGATGCGCTACTTGCGCGGCGAGACGGCGCGATGCGAAGTGCCGCTGGACGTGAGCGGCACGCCGTTTCAGCTCAGCGTCTGGCGCGAGCTCTGCGCGATTCCCGAGGGCGCCACGCGCAGCTACGGTGAGATCGCGGCACGCATCGGGCGGCCGTCGGCGGCGCGCGCCGTGGGCCATGCCAACGGATCGAATCCAGTGTCGATCCTGATCCCGTGTCATCGCGCGATCGGCGCGAACGGCAAGCTCACGGGCTATCGATGGGGCCTGGAGACCAAAAAGAAGTTGCTCGCATTTGAACAGGCGCGTGCCGGCCGCGCGATATTCCATCCGGCCAGCCAACCGGGCTAGTCTCTCCGCCATCCAGGTTCGAGAAGGGTGGGAGAATCGGCGGAGAATACGCGGGAGGATACGTGATGGACATCAAGCTGCGGGAAGGGCGGCCGGAAGACGCGCGCACATGCGGCACAATCGCTTACGAGGCGTTCAAGTCGATCGCGGAGGAGCATAACTTTCCTCCCGACTTTCCCAATCCCGAAAACGCCGTCATGGTCCTCTCCTTCCTGCTCGCGAGTCCGGGCTTTTACAAGGTGGTCGCCGAACTCGACGGCCGCGTCGGCGGCAGCAATTTCCTCGACGAGCGCAACCCGATCGCCGGCATCGGGCCGATTACCGTCGACCCCGCGGTGCAGAACCGCGCGATCGGGCGGCGCCTGATGCAGGCGGTGATGGAACGCACCGCCGCGCGCAAGTTTCCCGGCGTGCGGCTGGTGCAGGCGGCGTATCATTGCCGCTCGCTCAGCCTCTACACCAAGCTGGGGTTCGAATCGCGCGAGCCGCTGAGCGTTTTCCAGGGCGCAGCGCTCAAGCTCTCGATTCCCGGATATGCCGTGCGGCCGGCGCGCGAGGACGACCTCGAGGAATGTGCCCGGCTGTGTATCCGCGTTCATGGCCATAACCGGACGGGCGAGATGCGCGACGCGCTCCGGCCGGGCCACGCCGCGGTCGTCGAACGCGCCGGACGCATCACGGGCTACACCTCCGCGATCGCTTTTTTCGGCCACACCGTTGGTGAGACGAACGACGACCTCACGGCGCTTATCGGCGCGGCGGAGTCATTTGGCGGTCCGGGATTTCTCGTGCCGACGCGCAACGGCGACCTGATGCGATGGTGCCTGAACAATGGATTGCGGATCGTTCAACCGATGACTCTGATGACGGTCGGGCTATATAACGAGCCGACGGGCGCTTACCTTCCGTCAGTACTCTACTAAGTTATTTCAGTCAGCAATGGTTTGACGGCGAATCCCAGTTTTCCGGGTTCACTTGCCTTTCGCCTTCGAACCGTCCCGTCTTGTCCCGCTGTAGCGACGGGCCAGGAGGATTCCTACTGACGGCTCCGACGTCCGTCGTCGTCTGGAAGCTTCTGCCCGCAGTCAAAACAAAACAGGGCTTCCAAGCAAAAGCCGTTCGGCAGGCCTTCCCCGCAATTTCGGAACAAGCGGTTTTCCTTCTCTTCGCATTGATGTGGCCGTTGCTCCGTAGTTCAGACCTTCCGTGGAACTTTGCAGGCGCACCGTCCGTTCTTAAATCGGGATCGAACGGAAGAACGAGTAGACGTGGTCATCGTCCGGCGAAGACTGAAAGGCATTCTGCCCTACCGAGCGGTTTACTTTCCGACTGAATCGACGGTTCGAGAAACTGTCGCAAACCTGGGCCCGACCGCGCTTGCCAGATTGTTCTTCACTCCTCTGAAAGTCGACCACGGGCGATGTTTGATATCGGAATATGTGACGACGACTGTCTGCTTGGATTTACACAAGTCGCTCGAGGCACTTTGGGGTGCAACGGACGCGACGTGTCGGCGTCAAGTCCGTCGGGCCGAAAAAATCAGCGGGCGTTTTACAATCGAGCGCAACAGCGCTCGAGCAGCACGGGATTTTTTGGTTTTGTTGAATGACCTGGCCGATTTGAAAGAAGGCGTTAGCAGCATCAGTTCCCGAATGCTTGCGCTGCTTGAAGGCAGCGTCGACGTCTTCATGCTGTATCTCGATGGGCAGCCGAATTGCGGTCATGTCTTTCTGCGGGATGCGGAGGCGGGCCGCGCGCGCCTCCTGCATTCGGCCAACCGACGTCTGCAGGAACCGGAGAAGGCGCGGTTGTGCGCCGACTTGAATCGTTTTCTGCATTGGCATGAGGTGCGCCTCTATCGGGACGACGGGTTCCACCTCTACGATTTTGGCGGTATCAACGAAGATCGGACTGACGGAATCGCAAGGTTCAAAATGTCATTCGGTGGCGATCTTCTACGGGAATACACATACTTGTGCGCAGGGTTTCCATGGCTGGGCCGCGCGGTGAAGGGAGTCTCGGAATTCTGCACCTCGGGCGGCCGACAATGGAGAGCAAGGACACATCGCCCGCCAGTGAGCCCTTGTGGCTCTGGGGTTCGAATCTTCCCTCTCCGCCAATCAACCCCCTGTCTTTGGAGATTCTTCGTTCGAATCACCGAAACAGCCGGCGACGTCCGCAAGTTCTCGTTCGTTGCCTGCCATTGGATGCCGCGTCCCTTCAGCGCGCGCATCACCTCCTTCGGACGCTCCGGCGTACCGAAAAAGTCGGCGTCGTTGATCGAGATGGTGCGCGCACCGCAGTTCTCCATCTCGTGAATCACCTCTAAGACGTTCGCTTCTTACCGCAAGAGGATCGCTCGCGCGATCTCGCCGCGATCTCACACAGACCGCGCGACTGGATCAAGTTCCCTGGATCGGCGCCGCCCAGCGGCCAAAGATCGTCTCGGCGATTTTGCCGAGATCGGCCAGATGCCGCGGCGCCGACGCGAGAATCTCGTCGCCGTCGATTCCGACCCGCTTCAGTCCGTCGCCAAACTCGCTCACCAGCGCCGCCACGATCCGCTGCGTCATCTCGGCATGAAACAGCAGTCCCCAGGCGTTCTCGCCGTAGCGAAACGCCTGCAACTCGGTCAGCTCCGATGAGGCGAGCGCGACCGCGCCGGCCGGAAGATCGAAGATGTCGCTGTGCCAGTGGCAGGCAACGAACTTCTCGGCAAATTCTTCAGGTAGTTCGCGCAGCAGGCGGTCGTCCCTCGCCTCGGGACGCAGCGTCACGGGATACCATCCGATTTCCTTGTGCGCGGCGCGCCGCACGTTGGCGCCGAGCGCCGCCGCCAGCAGTTGGCTTCCCAGGCACACGCCAAGCACCGGCCGGCCCGCCTTGAGCGCGTTCTCGATCAATGCGATCTCGGCGCGTAGGTAGGGATAGCGATCGAGCTGGTAGACCGCCTCCGGTCCGCCCATCACGATCAGTCCGCCCGCGCCCTTCATGTCGGCGGGCACCGGATGGCCGTCGAAGACGCGCACGTATTGCCATGCCAACGCGGCGGACTCCAGGGCGTCGGCGATCGCGCCGAGGTTCTCGGCCGGATGATGTTGCAGGACCCAGACTTTGGCCATCGCAGGTCGCTCCTCGTGTAACGCTCAGCTTTGGATTCCCGGATTCGCCGCGTCAAGCGGCAGAGCAGACAGAGGGGGGTTCTCACAGACATTCAGAACCGCCTATAGACCCCCAACCTACCCTCCCCAAGACAACTGGCGGAGGGAAAAAAGAATCAAGTTGATGGAAATGCGTGGGCGGGTTACGCTCCAATTTAGGCGGCGGCCAAAGCATCATCCGCCGGCGCGCGCGGAACGTCCCTGCACGAGCCTACGCGAGGCGCGCGCACCAGGGCCGCATCGGAGGATCCCAACATGAGCATCATCGGCCTTCGCGAGCAGACCGTCCACGGCGCGAAAAATATCGCGGATGCCTGTGCGCGCCATCGATGGAACATCCCGGCCGATTACAACGTCGCCGTCGATTGCCTCGATCGCCACACCGATCTGCGCGACAAGCCGGCTCTCTACTACGAGGACGACGAAGGCCGGGCCGAGACTTACACCTTCGGCAAGATGGGCGAGCTCAGCCGGCGGTTTGCCAATGCGATGGCGGGGCTGGGAATCAAGCGCGGCGACGTGGTCGCGGTGCATCTGCCGCAACGGCCCGAGACCGCGATCGCGCACATGGGGCTCTATCGAATCGGCGCGATCGCGCTCCCGATATCCAAGCTGTTCGGCCCCGACGCACTCAAGTACCGGCTCAACAACAGCGCGGCCAAGGCGATCCTGCTCGAGCCCGAAAGCGTCGAGAAGCTCGAGCCGATCCGCAAGGACGTTCCCGAGTTGCGCCACGTGATCATCGCGGGCGGCAACAAGGGCGGCCTCGCCTTTGACGATCTGATCGCCAAGGGTTCCGATCGGTTCACGATGGGGCCGTCGCACGCCGAGGATCCGATCTTGCTGATGTACACCTCGGGCACCACCGGCGATCCCAAGGGCGTGCTGCACGTCGCGCGCTACGTGCTGGGGCACAATGGGATCGACTACTCGTACAACTTTCTGCGCGGAGGCGACCTGTACTACAGCGCGGCCGATTGGGCGTGGGCGGGCGGCCTGCTCGATGGCCTGCTCGCGATCTGGCCCTACGGAATTCCCGTGCTCGCCTATCGGAGCAAGGCGCGCTTCGATCCCGACGTAACGTTGAGGCTGCTCGAGAAGTACGGCGCGACGGTCGGGCTCTATCCGCCGACCGCGCTCAAATCATTGCGCGAGGTCAAGAATCCGCGCGAGAAGTATCGCGATCTTCGCCTGCGATGCATCGTGAGCGGCGCCGAACCGGTCAGCCCCGAGCTCTCGCGATGGGTCGACGAGCAGCTCAAGGTCGAATTCAACCAGGCCTTCGGGCAGACCGAGGCCAACTACTTTATCGGCAACTGCACGGCGCTGGAGAAGGCCCGCCTCGAGCCGCTCGGCAAGGCCTATCCGGGTCACGTGGTCGCCGTGGTCGATCCACTAACCGGCATACCGGTTAAGAACGGCGAGACCGGAGAAATCGCGATCCGTATCGACGACCCGGTGGTGATGAAAGAGTACTGGAAGAACCCGGGCGCGATGGCGGAGAAGTTCGTCAACGGATGGTGTATCAGCGGCGACAACGGCCACATGGACGACGAGGGTTACATCTATTTCCAGGGCCGCTCCGACGACGTCATCAAGACCTCGGGCTACAGGGTCGGCCCGGCGGAGGTCGAGGCCAAGATAATCGAGCATCCGGCGGTGGCCTCGTGCGCGGTGGTGGGAGTGCCGGACGAGCGGCGGGGCCAATCGATCAAGGCGTTCGTCAAGCTCCTGCCGGGGCATCAGCCGTCCCAGCAGATGATCGACGAGATCCAGAAGCACGTGAAGACCCGGCTTGCGGCGCACGAGTATCCGCGCGAGTTCGAGTTCATGGACGAGTTTCCGGTGACGGTCACGGGCAAGATTCGGCGGCGCGACCTCCGCGAGCGCGAAATCCAGCGCTTGACGTTGACGAAGAAGGGCCAATAGACAGGCCGGGCGGCCGCCGCTCTTGATCGTGGATGCGCCCGCAGCGTTTGCTTCAAACCAAGCAACGCGGTAAGGAACCGGATCGCTTTATCCAATCGGCGAGAGGAGCACTATGGCAGCCACCAAACCGGTACATTTCAGCGAGCTACTGAAGGACGCGCCCAAAAACTGGGGCCGCTTCGGACCCAACGACGAAATCGGCGCGCTCAACTTCCTGACCAGCGCCGAGGTTCTGCGCGGCATCCGCGCCGTCAAGCAGGGCAAGGTCTTCACGCTGGGCGTGCCGGTGGCGCGGCCGGGCGGCGACCCGCTCTATCCCTCGCGCTCGCAGCCGATTCGCACTAATGCGATGGACAAGGGATTCTACATCGCCGGCAAGGCGCAACCGTTCCCGGGCGGGATGGAGTACGCGGACGACGTGATCACGATGTACCTCCAGGGCACCACCCAGTACGACGCCCTGGGGCACGTGTGGCACGGCGACACGATCTACAACGGCTACGACGCCAAGACCACGATCGGCAGCCTGGCGAAGTGCTCGATCCAGCCGATCGCCGAGCACGGCGTGGTCGGACGCGGCGTGCTGATCGACGCGGCGCGCTTCAAGGGCAAGGACAGCCTCGACGCCGGCGAGCGAATCACGCTCGACGATATGCTCGCGGCGGCCAAGAAGCAGAACTCGCCGATCGAAAAGCACGACATCATCATCATCCACACCGGATGGCTCAAGCGCTTCTACGACAAGGGCGTCGAGGGCATCTTCCCCAAGGGCGTGTTCAACGAACCGGGGCTCGGCTACAGCATCGAGCTGGCCAAGTGGTTCCACGAGATGGAGATTCCGTCGGTCGGCAGCGACACGATCGCGACCGAGCAGACCAATCACGAAGAGAGCGGCACGATGATCCCGCTGCACATGGCGCTGCTCCATTACCAGGGCGTGATCTTCAACGAAATCGACTGGACGCACGACCTCGCCGAGGACTGCGCCAAGGATGGCCAGTACACGTTCCTGTTCGTGGGCGCTCCGTTAAAGGTGGTCGGCGGGGCCGGTTCACCGGTCAACCCGATCGTAATAAAGTAGGGACCATGAGCACAGCGAAAGACCCGCGCGGAATCGGCGCGCTTCGGGTCGTCGAATGCGGCCAGGGAGTATCGGCCGCCTTCGGCGCGAAGATGATCGGCGACCTGGGCGCGGAAGTTATCAAGGTCGAGCCGCCGGGCGGCGATCTGACGCGCCGCCGCGGCCCGTTTCCCAACGATAAGCCCGACCCCGAAAAGAGCGGGCTCTTCGTTTACCTCAACACCAACAAGCGCGGCGTGACAGCCGACCTGGGCAAGCCCGAGGGACGCGAGTTGCTCGGCCGCCTGCTCGAGAAGGCCGACATCCTGATTCACAACGTGCCGCCGTACGAGCGCGCAAGTCAGGGCCTCGATAGCGCGGCGCTCTGCGCGAAGTACCCGGGACTGATCGTCGCGTCGATCTCGATGTACGGCGACCGCGGGCCGCGCGCCAACTGGCGCGGCTACGAGCTGAACGCCTCGAACGCCGGGGGCTGGGCGTATCTCAGCCCCGGGGCGTCGCCCTACCCCGAATTGCCACCGCTGAAGCCCTTCGGCGCGCAGTGCGATTTCCAGGGCGGCGCGCACGCCGCGCTGACCTCGCTCGCGGCGATGCGTTACAAGCTGCGCACGGGCAAGGGCCAGGCGATCGACGTCTGTCCGAGCAGGAAGCGATCGCGGCGATGCTCGAGATGAATTTCATGCACTGGACCTACGCCGGACGCGAAACCTCGCGCCTGGGCTCGCGCCTGCTCGGCCCGTGGTTCCTCGCCGATTGCCAGGACGGAAAAATCTTCGTCCTCGCGGTCGAAGAGCATCAGTGGCAAAGCCTGGTCAAGCTGATGGGCAATCCTGAGTGGGCGAGCGAAGAGATCTTCAAGGACCGGATGTCGCGCGCGCAGAACATGGACGCGCTCAAGGCGCTGATGAGCGAGTGGCTTTCGCAGTGGAAGGTCACCGACCTCTACAAGGCGGCGCAGGAAGCGCGAATCCCGTTCGCGCCGGTCAACACGATGCAGCAGATGTACGAAAACGACCATCTGCAGGAGCGCAAATACTTCGTCGAGTTCGATCAGCCGGGCATGAGCAAGCTCAAGCTGCCCGGAGCGCCCTCGCAGTACGGCAAGATCAAATGGGCGCTGCGCCGGCCGGCGCCGCACCTCGGCCAGCATGACGAGGAAGTCTTCTGCGGCGAGTTCGGAGTGCCGCGCGATCAACTGGCCAAGCTCAAACAGTCGGGCGTGGTGGTTTGAGATCCCTAAGACACGCGCGAGCCAAATGTTCCGAAGCTGAGATGTTGCTGGAGAGTATGTTATGGCCGATTCACCTTTAAGCGGCGTGCGGGTTCTGGATTTCACCTGGGCCTGGGCGGGGCCATTCTGCACGCAGACCCTCGCGCACCTCGGTGCCGAAGTCATCCGTATCGAATGCACTTTGCGGCCGTGTGTCACGCGGATGATCCCGCCGTTCGCGGACAACCAGCCCGGACCCAACCGCGCCGGCTATTTCAACCAGTACAACCAGGGCAAGCGCAGCATCCTGCTGGATCTGCAGAAGCCCGAGGCGGTCAAGCTCGCCTTCCAACTGGTCAAGCACTGCGACGTGGTGGCCGACAATTTCGCCGCCGGCGTGATCAGCAAGCTCGGCTTCAGCTACGAGAAGCTCTGCGAGATCAAACCCGACATCATCCAGATCTCGATGTCCGGTTACGGGCAGTATGGCCCGTTCAAACGCTACGTCGGTTATGGACCGCCGGCCTCCGCGCTCTCGGGACAGTTCTGGCTGACCGGCTATCCGGACGGAGATCCTTCGGAAATCGGCGTCTCGTATCCCGACCCCAACGCCGGCGTGATGGGCGCGTACGCGATCATCGCCGCGCTGCTCCATCGCGACTTGACCGGCGAGGGCCAGTATATCGACCAGTCGCAATGGGAGGCGGTGCTGGTGCACATGGCCGAGGGCCTGCTGGAGTGGGACATCAACCATCGCGAGCCCCAGCGCAACGGCAATCACGACCGCCTGATGGCGCCGCACGAGACCTACAAGAGCAAGGGCAACGACGATCAGTGGGTTTCGATCGCGGTCGGCACCGAAGATGAATGGCGCGCGCTCTGCCAGGCGATCGGCCAGCCGGCGCTCGCCAGCGACGCGCGCTTCAAGAGCGCCGAGCTGCGCAAGAAAAACGAAGCCGCGCTCGACGCGATAGTTACCGGATGGACACGCGAGCGCGACAAATGGGCCGCCGCCGAGACGCTTCAGCGCGCGGGCGTGGCCACGTTTCCCTCGATGAGCAACCGCGACCTCGGAGAGGACAAGGTCCTGATGGAACGCGGGTACCTGGTCCAGCTCGAGCATCCGGAAGTCGGCCGCCGCATCCATGCCGGCATCCCATGGAAGATGTCGGGCACGCCGAGCGAGATCCAGCATGCGGCCCCGCTACGCGGCGCGGATACCGACGACGTATTGAAGACTCTGCTCGGCTTCTCGCAACAGAAGATCGACGAGTTGCGCCAGGCGGAAGTCATCAAGTAGCGAAAGCCAAAAAAAGCGATCTCCTCACGGCGGCTCGCGAGCACTCAATAAGGCGGCGCGCTATATCGGCGCGCCGCCTTTGCTATAAAAGGGACTAATCGCGTGCCGCGCACGAGCGCCGCGCGCCAAGAGGTGCCTCGTGCCAGTTCGCCCGCTCGACGATATCCGGGTGCTCGATCTCACCCACTTCTACAACGGCCCGTATGGAACGCTGCTGCTTTCGTATCTCGGCGCCGACGTGATCAAGATTGAGCCGCCCGGGCATGGCGAAGGGATGCGCGCCCTATATCGCGCGCCGGGGCGCGAAATCAGCATCGGGTTCGCGATCCTCAACGTCAATAAGCGTTCGCTTACGCTCAACCTCAAGAGTGAAGAGGGACGCGACCTTTTCAAGCGGATGGTCGCGCGCACCGACGTCGTGGCAGAGAACTTCGCCTATGGCGCGATGGAAGGTTTTGGACTCGGTTACGAGGTGTTGCGAGCGATCAACTCGCGCCTCATCTATGCGACCGGCAAGGGCTACGGACTGAGCGGACCGTATCGCGACCTCCCCGCTTTCGACCCCGTCGTGCAGGCGATGAGCGGCGTGCTGAGCACCACCGGCGAAGCCGACGGGCCGCCAATGAAGGCCGGGCCGGCGGTGGTCGATATGCTCGGCGGCGTCCATTTCGCCGCCGCGATTCTCGCCGCGCTGCGCAATCGCGATCGCACGGGCGAAGGGATGCTGGTCGAAGTCGCGCTGCAGGATGCTGTCGTGCCCGCGCTGACCACGCATATCGGCGCCTACTACGGGATGGGAATCACCGAAACGCGCAACGGCAACAGTTCTCCCGGCGGAGTGATCGTTCCTTACAACGTGTACCCGGCAAGCGACGGCTACGTGCTGATCCTCGCGGGCGATAACCATCGATGGCGCCGGCTGAGCGAGTTGATGGGACGTGCGGAACTGGGCGAGGACGCGCGCTTCGCCACAATGAAGGCGCGCGCGGCGAACGTCGACGAGGTCGACGAGACCATCTCGGCGTGGACCCGCGAGCATACGCGCGACGCGCTGATGGCGATGCTCAACGGGGCGGACGTCTTCTGCGGCATCGTCAAGGAACTGCCCGAGGTGATGACCGATCCGCATCTGCACGCGCGCGGGATGCTGCGTGAGATCGACGACCCGCGCCTGGGACGCATCACGATCTGGACCTCGCCGCTGCGGATGAACGCCGAGGCGCCGGTGCCGCAGTCCCTGGCGCCCGTGCTGGGCGCCGACGGCGATGAGTTCCTGCGCACGGAACTGGGCCTCGACGCGGCCGCGATCGCCGCGCTGCGCGAGCGCAAGGTCATCTAGCGCATAGATTCGTGCCGTGCGCCGCTAGAACGGGGCGGCGGCCGGCTGCAATGGATGCGCGCGGAAGAACTCGAGCATCGCTCGCGTCCATTCCAGCGGCCATCGCCCGTGATGATGCAGGCCGAGGAACCAGCCCGACGGGTTGTGCAGCAGTTCGAGCCCGCCATTCGGATCGGTGCCGCAGCTGTCAGTGCATGCATCGACGCGTTTGCCGGACGAGTCAACGATCACGTCTTCGACATTGACCCCGACGGCGCGCAATTCCTTCGCCAGCTTCTCGTCGTTGGGGCAGATGCCCGCGATGTCGCAGGCGTTGTGCACGTTCATCACGGGCACGCGCGGATTGTAGATTCGCACTTCGGCATTGCTTGCGGGCGCACCGCCGACCGGCTTCTGACGGCACGGATCGATCAGCGCGCCGAACGGATCAGGCCCCGAATAAATCGCCACCGCCGCTACGTTGGGACGGTTGAGCGCGTACAGCAGGCCCATCGCCGCGCCGTTGGACCATCCGGTCACATAGATGCGCCGGGTGTCGACTTTGCCGGTGCGCGCGGCCTCTGCGATGAAGTGATCGATTGTTGCCGCGTCCACATTTTCGCGATAAACCGTCTTGCCGATCTTCACGTCACCCGCCGGACTGAGCTGGCGATACCAGTTGTCCCATCCCATCCCGCGATTGTCGGGCCATTGATAATAGTGAGTGGTGTTTCGGCCCTGCGGCGCGAGCACGATAAAGCTGGAGCCCGCGGGGCCGCCGCTGGATGAGGACGCGCGCTGGAGATCGAGCAGATTGGTATGCGTGATTGTCCATGTCCCGAACAGCGACGGATGCAGGTAGACCAGCAGCGCAAGCCTGCGTTCGGGCTTCGTCGTCGGCGCGGGTTCATGCAGACAGGCGTAACGATCGGTGCCGTCGCCGTCCTTCCACGGCCCCAGCAACTCCCCGCTCCCGCAGGTTGCTTTGACCGGTCCGAGGATCGTGGCCGGCGGATCTCCGAACGGGCCGCAGGCGCCAGCGGGGCTCTCAGCGTGCGCGCGGCCGCACGTCGCGACGCTAACCATCATCGCCGTGCATAACGCCAGCCTTGCGGCCGCCACTAGAAAGACATGCACGCTAGAGCATGATCGCTTGCCGGACACGACGCCGCGCATTGCCCGGCGCTATTCGCGCGCGACCTTGACCAGAGCGTCGCCGTCGAGCCGCCACACGGTCCATTCATCCTTCGCGACCGCGCCGCGCGCGCGGTAAAACTCGTGCGCCGGGTGGTTCCAGTCGAGCACCGCCCATTCCATCCGCGCCCATCCGCGCTCGACCACCAGTTGCGCCATGCGCTGGAACAGCGCCCTGCCCACGCCACGGCCGCGAAAGCGCACCGGCACGAAAAAGTCCTCCAGATGCAGTCCCGGGCGGCCGCACCAGGTGCTGTAGTTACGAAAAAAAAGGGCGAAGCCCGCGGGCTCGCCGTCATGCTCGGCGATGAGGCATTCGAACGGAGGCTCGGGCTGCTCCATCTGCGAGCGGATGAGCGCGGGCGCTGCGGCAACGGCGCCGGATTCGTGCTCGTACTCGGCGAGCCCGCGAATGAAGTGCAGGATCAGTTCGGCGTCCGCCGGCCTGGCGAAGCGGATCGTCGGGTTCATTATGAACGCCGGATGCCGTACACCGAACGCATCACGCCGAATAGCTCGGCCTGCCTTTCGAGCTTCTCGCCGATGCGCGTCGCGACGCGGATCGAAGCGGCGTTGTCCGGATGAATCAGGCTGATGACGTGCTCCAGCTTGAGGACGGAGAAAGCATACTCCAGCGCCGCTTTCGCGCCCTCGGTGGCGAAGCCGTTGCCCCATCGCTCGCGCGCGAGCGTCCAGGCAACCTCCAGCCCAGGCCATCCCTCCGGATTGAGCAGCCCGATTCGTCCGACGAACTTGCCCGTCGCCTTCTCCTCGACCGCCCACAACCCGTAACCGCGCAACTCCCAATGGCCGAGGTACGACGCCATCGCGAGCCACGTCTCGGCGCGAGACTTGGGCTTGCCGTCGCCGAGAAACTTCATCACCTCGGGGTCCGCGCTGAGCGCCGCGAGCGCGGCGAAATCGTTCTGCCGGAATTGCCGCAGCAACAGCCGGGGAGTTTCAAGAGATGGGAATCGAAATCATCGGCACTATGCTCACTTAAAGTAATACTTTAGCTTCATAATTATAGCCCGCAGCGCTCAACGGCCGCGGTAGCGCCCCAGGCGCTTCTCTTTGAACGCCGCCATCGCCTCGCTCATGTCGTCGCTCGCCAGGCACGAAAGCCCCAGATAGCCGTCGGCGTAAGTGATATCGCCGAGACGGCCGTTGCCCAACGCCTTGAAGAACTCCTTGGTCCGCCGCAGCGCCATCGGCGGCTTGCTCACCAGCTTGCCCGCGAACTCCAGCGCCGCCGCGGTAAGGCGTTCGGCCGGCACGATCTGGTTGACCAGCCCGATCTTGAGCGCCTCTTCCGCGCTGACCTCGTCGCAGGTCATGATCATTTCCTTCGCCTTGCTCATCCCGACGAGATTGATGAGCCGCGTGACCGATCCCCACATGTACGGCACGCCGAGCGCGACCTCCGGAATCCAGATGCGCGCGCCGGCCGCCGCGATACGAAAGTCGCACGCCATCGCGAGTGACAGTCCGCCGCCGATCGCGAACCCATTGACCGCCGCGATCGTCACCTGGTCGAGGCGCTCCCAGTCCTCCATCAAACGCCATCCGGTGCGCGCCGCGCGGAGCCGCCCCGCGTCAGTCTGCCCGCGCTGCGCCTCAGCGCCCGCGTTCGCCGTGAGTCCGCCGATATCGGCGCCGGCGCAAAACGAGCGTCCCTTGCCGGTCAGGATTACGACGCGCGTTTCCTCGTCGTCGCGAAACTCCGCTGCGACTTCGAGCATCTCGGTCAGCAGTTTGCCGCTTATCGGATTGAGTTTCTCGGGCCGGTTGAAATAGACGGTCGCGATTGCGCCCGCACGCTCAACGACGAAATTTTCGTAGGCCATCAAGGTCTCCCTCGTTCGTGTTTTTATTCTCAGCCCCAGATGCGCTTTGCGACTTCGACCACCAGGCCGAGCTTGCGCCGCTCGTCGTCGATCGAAAGCAGGTTGCCGCCGACGGTGCTGGCGAAGCCGCACTGCGGGCTGAGCGCGAGCCGCTCCAACGGCACATGGCGCGCTGCTTCGTCGATACGGTGGCGGAGCGCCTCGGCGTCTTCGAGCACGGGCGTCTTGGTGCTGACGAGCCCAAGCACCACGGCCTTGTCCTTCGCCATCAAGCGCAGCGGCGCGAAGTCGCCCGCGCGCGGCGTGTCGTATTCGAGAAAAAACGCGTCGACCCGGGTCTCGTTGAACAGACGCTCGGCCACCGCCTCGTAGCTTCCCGCGGCCAGCCATCGCGAGCGCAGGTTGCCGCGGCACAGATGCATCCCGACCGTCATCCCCGCCGGCCGCGCCGCGAGCACGTCGTTGACAGCGTTGATGTACATCGTGACCAGCGCGTCGGGATCTTCGCCGATCGCACGCGCCCGCTCGCGCACCGCGGGATCGCAGAGCATCGCGAGCGGCACCTCGTCGATCTGCAAATACTGCGCGCCCGCGCGGCCCAACTCCGCAAGCTCTTCGTGGTAGACGCGCAGCAGGTCGGCCCAGAACGCGGCGACGTCGGGGTAGACGGCCGGGTCGGCGCAGGCCTTGCCGCGGAAAAAATGCATGAAGCTCGGCGCCGGCATCGTCACCTTCGGAACGCGCTCGGTGTGGCGGCGGACGAACTCGAACTCGCCGACCGCGATCGGGCGGCTGCGGCGGATTTTCGCGACTGCGTAACAGGTATCGAAGGGATAGCTGTTGCCTGCGGCATCCTGGAACTCGAACATCGAGCGCGCCTCGCCGAAGCCCTCGACCGCCTTGACCAGGCCGAAGGCCCACGAGCCGCGGCGAAACTCGCCGTCGCTGATGGTCGCGAGACCAACCTCCTCTTGCATGCGGATGGCCTCGAGGATGCTGCGGTCCTCGACTTCGCGATAGGCGGCGTCGGTCATCTGGCCGGCGGCGTGGGCCTTGAACGCGTCGCGCAACTCGCGCGGACGCAGCAGGCTGCCGATATGCTCGGCGCGATGTGGCAGTTTCAATTTCGATGCGGCGTCCATCAAATTATGTGCTCGTTTTTCCTTATGTGCTCGTTTTTCCTCATCGGCGGGCGCGGCTCAGCACGCGGGGCGGCGCACGATCACCGGATCGATCTTGCGCGGCACCAACTGCCCGCAACCCAACTCGGCATTGAGCCGCCCGTTCTCGACGATCACCTTGCCGCGCAACACCGTCATCGAGGGCCATCCCTTCACTTCCCATCCCTCCCACGGACTGTAATCCGCAACGTGAAAGTCTTCGCGCACGAGGCGCCGCGAGACCGACGGATCGATGAGGCAGAGATCGGCGTCGCTCCCCGGCGCGATTACGCCCTTGCGCGGATACAATCCCATGATGCGCGCGGCGTTGGTCGAGGTCACGTCGGCAAAGCGCTCCAGCGACATCCCGCGCTTGACCACGCCCTCGGTATAGACGATTCCCATCCGCGCCTCCGCGCCCAGGTTGCCGCCGGTCACGTCGTCGATACGATTGCCCTCGAGCTTAACTTCAAGCGAGGTCGGATACTCGTCGGTGGCGGTGGTCGACACGCCGTCGCGCACCAGTCCCTCCCACAGCGCGGCCTGGTCCTCGGCGAACTTGAGCGAGGGATAGGTGTGGTAGCAAAAGCCGCGCGGCTTGCGATAGTCGTCGGCGTTGAAGCAGGCGTAGTGGTGCAGGGTCTCGGCGTAGATCGGAAGGCGATGGGCGCGGGCCTCGACCACCGCCTCGACGCCCTCGCGCGCGGAAGTGTGGACGAAATAGATCGCGGCGCCGGTGGCGGCGGCGAGCTGAATTGTGTGGTTGAAGGAGAGCTGCTCGGAGAGCTTGGTGTGCACCAGCGCGAGGTTGACGCCGTCGGTGCGGCCTTCCTCGATAAAGCGCTCGTAGTTGAACTGTACGAGATCGTGGTCCTCGGCATGGACCGTCATCAGGCCGCCGCCGCGCGCGATCTTTTCCATCGCGAGCTGCATGCGGCCGTAGTCGAGCCGAAACGGCAGGCGCTTGGGATGCGGCGGCAGAATTTCGGCGGTGAAGACCTTGAAGGTCGGAAAGCCGTCGCGAATCGCGTCGCCGATTTGATCGAAAACCTTAAGCGGCAGCGCGCCGCCGAGCGCCAGGTGAAACGAGTAGTCGACGTACGTCTTGCCCTTCCATCGCTCGGCGCGGCGCGCGAGCGCGGTCGGGATGTCGGTTGCGGGATGCACGAAGCAGAAATCGATATGCGTGGTGGTGCCGCCGAACGCCATCCCGACCGTGTCCTCTTCGGGACCGAGCGTGAACAGCCGCCCCTCGGGACGCATCCCGATGAGACTTGCGAGATGCGCGTGCGGCTCGACTCCGCCGGGCACGACGATTTTGCCCTTGGCATCGACGATACGGCCGGCCTCGGCGCGTGCGTCGGGCAGGCCCACCGAGACGATCTTTTCGCCCACCACCGCGACGTCCCACTGGCCGACTCCCTGCGGCGTCACGACCTGGCCTCCGTGAATAATCAAGTCGAACATGGCGTCCTCACAGTGTGCATCGGCATGCACGCGAGCGCGGAGATTTCCCGCGCCATAATCGTCCCGGCGGCGGTGCGGTTGCAAGGCGGTTGCGGCGGCCGAAGCCGCGCAAGTAATATCTGCCGGCTTGGTTGCGGGCGCCGCCATTGATGATAGCGTTGTTAGAGCGACCACGGACGCAAATCTGAATTGAGCTGCTAAGCGAAAGATGTTTTTTCAATGCCTCTGTACGCGTTAGTCATTCTCGCCACGATTTCGATCGCAGTGCTCGCCTTCGTGCTGAGCCGCATCATGATGCGCCGGCAGCGCACCGCAACGCCGCCCGGCGTCTACGAAGACGAACCGCGCATCGACGAGGAAGGCCACAGTATCCGCGACGCGCTGCGCTTCCTGATTGGGCCGTTCCCGCTCTCGATCGCGCTCCACGTGCTCCTGCTGCTCATCCTGATTGCCACGATCAAGGTGCAGAACGCGCGCGACCTGCTGATGGTCACGTTGCAGCAGGTGGGCGGTGGCGGCGGCTCGAAGCACGACGAGATGCGCGACGTCGACATGCCGGACCTGACCATGCCCGAGACGATGCCGCAGATGGTGGTGCCGAAAGTCGCGCCCGAGATCTCACGCACCACGGTGCAACCGACCCGCACCTACGTGCGCGACGTTTCCGCCGGCGGAATCGGAACGGGCGGCGGCAACGGGATTGGCTCGGGCTCGGGCCCTGGGATGGGCACCGGCTTCGGCGGTTTCATCGGCGAGCTCCGGCGCAAGGGACTCGACATCGTGCTAGTGATCGACGACACGGGCACGATGGATCTGATCATGAACGACGTGCGTGATCGGATGGACGAACTGGTGATGGCGATCCATCGCCTGGTCCCGATCGCGCGGGTCGGAGTCGTGGTTTTCGGCGGCCGCAGCGAACGGGTGGACATCGAGCCGCTGACCATTTCGAGCCATCGGCTGGAGACCTTTCTGACCGGCGTGACCGGCAAGGGGAAAGGCGGATCGCAGGGCGACGTTTACGCGGCGTGCGTGACCGCGGTCAACCAGATGAATTGGAAACCCTACGCCAAGAAGGTGATCGTGCTGGTGGGCGACTCGCCGCCGCGGTTTGAGGACTACGGCCCGCTGCTCTCGCTGATCGCGAAGTTCCGCACCCAGGACGGAACCTTCAACACCATCGACGTCTCGGCCGAAGAGCACGAGCGCTACGAGCGCGAGTTCTGGCTCAAGACCCACAACGGACGGCCGCCAGGGGAATCGATCTCGCCGCTGGCCGAGTTTTACCAGGACACGCGCGAGACATATAAGATGCTCGCCGCGGCGGGCGGCGGCGGGATGCGTCCGCTGACCCAGAACGTACACATCAATGAGCAGGTGCTGATCCTTGCGCTGGGCGCACAATGGCAGGGCAACCTGGCCGCCTTCGGCCGCCAGATAACCGAAAACGAACAATGATCGGCTTGATCGGCCCGATCGGCGGTTCTATCGGTTCGACCGGTGCGACCCGCGGCGTGTTACTTGCCGCCGGATATCTCGCGGCGGCGATCGTGCTTGGCCTCGCGCTACCGCGCGGCGCGGCGGCGCAGGCGCTTTCGCACGCACAGCTCCAGGCGCTCAACGACAAGCTCTCGACCGAATTCGGCTACTACCTAGGCGCCGAAGAGGAACGGCACGCCGACGGCAAATCCTACATCGACCTGAGCCAGCGCTTCGAGTACATGCCGAGCCGCGGGCGTGGAGGCGGAGTCGTCGTTCACGCCAAGTGCGCTGGCGCTGAATACGTGCCCAACAAGGGCGAGATGACCAAGGGTATTGCGACCGGCAAAATCAAGTATCTGCTTTTCACCTACAAGCTCCGTCACGGCGAATGGACCGAGATCGGCAAGCCGCAGTGGCAAACGCAATCGCTCGGACGCGCCGCCGCCCAGCGCATGACCGACGCGGCCGAGCGCGACGAGGCCGCTGAAGCCGCCGCACGCGAGCGCGAACTGCGGGGCACGCCTGTCGCAACTCCAGCCGCGCGCATGCTCCGGCGAGCGCGCCCCCGGTATCCGCTGGCAATCCGCCCGCGCCGCCGCATCAGTAGCTCGCCCCGCCGCACTCCGCGGACAGGGCCGCTCACGAGCCGTCCCCTACAACTGAATGCCTCTACTGAGCATCTCTTCCGTAGGGGCCTTTCGTGAACGGCCCTTCTTCGCCCTGGGTCCGTCGACTCCGTCAGCCTTCGCTCGGAGGATGACAGAAATAGATCTTGCAGAAGAGGATCTTACGGAGAGTAAACTTCGCAGGGGCCGACGACGTCGAAGCCGCTGGAGGCGTTGAAGCCGAAGCCGCCGACCATCAGCACGCGCCCGTCGCTCATCAGCGTGGCGGTGAAGAACTCGCGCGCGATATGCATGTTGCCCGTGTCGATGAAGCGGTCGCCCGCCGGATCGAACAGTTCCGCCGCGGCGGTAACGCCGTTGGCGCCGCTGAAGCCGCCGGCGATCAGCACCCGCCCATCATTGAGCAAGGTCGCCGTGCCGCTGTCGTGCGCGCTCATCATCCGCCCTACGGTGCGAAACGTTCCGCTGCCCGGGTTGTATACCTCAGCGGTCTCGAGCGCGTGGCCGTTGTTGTCTTCGCCCCCGGCGAACAGGACCTGGCCGTCGCGCAGCAGCGTGGCAGTATGATGCTTGCGCGCGACCCGCATGCTCCCGGTCGGATGAAACCGGCCGGTAGAGGGATTGTAAATCTCGGCACTGCTGAGCGCGATGTCGAAGCCGTCCTCGTCGATCCGCTCGCCGCCGGCGATCAATACCTCGCCGCTCGGGCAGCGCGGTCGCGGTATGACCGTAGCGGCCGACGCCCATGCTGCCGGTGGAAATAAACGACGCTATCGCCGGGTCGTAGACTTCGGCGCGGGTAAGCGCGTAGCCCCTGGCGTCTTCGCCGCCCGCGATGAGCACCTTGCCGTTGCCCATCAGGGTCGCGGTGTGTAATTCGCGCCCGGTAACCATCGAGCCCGTGAGCGAAAACAGGCCGCTCGCCGGATCGTAGAGTTCGGCGCTGGCGAGCAGGACCGAGAAGCCGCCCTCATTGACCTCCTCGCCGCCGGCCACCAGCACTTTGCCGTTGGGCAGGAGCGTCGCGGTGTGGGCATCGCGCCGCGTGGTGAGCCGCCCGGTTTCGCCGAACTCACCCTTTTGCGGATCGTAGAGTTGGCAGTCGATGAGCCATCCCACTCCGCCGCTGCCGTAGCCGCCGGCCACCAGCACTTTGCCGTTGGGCAGCAGGGTCGCGGTATGGTACTGGCGGGCGGGATCGATCTCTCCGGTAACGCTGAAGGTTCCGGCGCGGGCCGGCACGGACGCCGCCGCCACGGCGAGTGCCGCAACCACCGCCATCGCCATTTTTCCGATCATTATTCTTCCGATCACGATTCCTCGATACCGCAAGTTACAGATGCGCCGAGTTACCAAACTGGCGGCGCTCCGCGCAAGGCGGTCGGACGCGCCATCCGAGCCTTCGCAGGCTATCGTAAGACCACAACGCGGCAAACCAGCCTGCTGTTCCTTTACGCAAAAGCCATCAACTCCTCTCCTGCGCTTGCAACCTAGCGGAGCCCGTTATATTGCTTGCGACGCTACACCATCAGGCTGCCTGCAAACGCCGAGCGCCGCGCAGGATAAAAAAGCTTCGATAGCGTAGGCGGTTTACAAAAGACCGGCGGTTTTGATACAGGCACGCGGGCGTTGAAGACCTCGGACGGGGGAAATCCGGGGCCACAGTTGGGGAAGAAAGCATGCGAGTGAAGTTTTGCGTGGCAGCGTTGACGCTGCTGCTTATGGGCGCCTGCCTGAGCGGCCCGACTTCGGCAGCGCCGTTTGCCGTGATGCCGGCGTGGCTCGGTACGCCGCACGACATGGTCTTCAACATCGCTCAGCGTGGCGAGCAAACCTGGGCGGTCGGCAGCTTCGGCATCCTGGTCAAGCGCACTCCCCAATCGCCCTGGAAGCTGGTCTCCGACACCGGCGGCATGGCGATGCTCGGGATCGCTTTTGCATCCACCGGCGATGGAGTCGCGGTCGGCCAGGCGGGCAGCCTGTACGAAGTGGCCGCGGGCTACGACACCTGGACCCGCCACGACGTCGGCACCACTGAGCGGCTGTTCGCGGTGACGGCAAGCTCCAAGGGCGAGTTCGTCGCGGCCGGCTCCTTCGGCACCATCCTCGATCGTCCGGCTGGCTCCAAGCAATGGCGTCAGGTGAACACGACCTGGAGTGGCGGAACCACGCCGCATCTCTACGCCGCGTTGTTTGCCGATGACACGACCGCGTACGTGGTCGGCGAGGATGAAGCGGTCGTGACCGTCAAGGGAGGCATCGCGACGGAGATTCGCGACCTCGGCCAGGTGAACAAGCCCAAAGTGCCCGCCGGCGCCACTCCGATGCAGGAGGCTGCCGCGGCCGCCGGTATCAGCGGCGCCGGCCCGGTCGAGCCCGCATTCTTCACGATGGTCAAGTGCGGCGGCGCGATCTACGCCTCAGGGCAGCAGGGCTTGCTCGCGGTCAAACAGGGCAACGCCGACTGGCAAATCCAGACGATTCCCGGCAAGCCCGACTTTTTCGGTATGACCTGCACGCCGGACGGTCAACTGGTCGGAACCAGCGCCGGCTTCCTGATGGTTGGTAAGCATCAGAGCGACGGATGGTCGTGGCAGGAAATGCCGGTGGTCCCGGTCAGGCTTGACTGGATCGCGTCAGCCATGCCGGTCGGCCCCGACGCCCTGCTGTTGGCCGGGCCCGCCGCCGTTTGGGAGGGACAACTCAATGGCAGTCGGTGAAAGAACGGCTCATTTTCTGATTCGTTACCGCTGGCAATACATCGGGCTGTGCGGGGTTATAACCCTACTGGCCATAATCGGCAGCACGCGGATGGAGTTCAGGACCTCGTTCTCCGACCTGCTGCCCAAGCGCAGCACGGTCATCGACACCTTCAAGCAATACTCCCAGTTCTCCACCCCGATTAACGTCGAGATCCTGATCAAGGTCAAAAACGGCACCATCTACACGCCCGACACCCTCGCCCGCATCTGGCGTCTGACCCGCGCGATCGACCTCATCCCCAGCATCGACCACGTCACCATCACCTCGATCGCCTCGAGCAAGGTGCGCGTCACACGTGCGACTCCCGAAGGCGCCGAGTCGGTGCCAGTGATGCCCGACTTGCCGCCCAAGGATGAGGCGGGCGCGATGGGGGTGCGCGACCGCGCGCGTATCGCGCCCGGCGTGACCAACATCCTGGTCTCGCCCGACGAAAAGGCGGCGATGCTCTCGGCGGGCTTCCACGAAAACGGCATCGACTTCATGCTGGTGTGGAACCGGGTCCACGAGATGCTGGACAAGGAGGCCTCGCCCAACGTCGAGTTTTATCCGGCGGGCCGGGTAATGCTGATCGGGTGGGTCTACTACTATGGGGAGCAAGCCGCGTGGATCTTCCTGCTCTCCTTCGCGCTCATCACCATCGCGCACGTCGACTACATGCGGAGCCTCGCCGGCGCGGCAACGCCGCTCATTGCCTGCGCGCTGTCAGCTATCTGGGGCGTCGGCGCGGGGGGTTGGATGGGACTCAACCTGGAGCCGTTGACCCTGGTCGTGCCGGTCTTGCTGATCGCGCGCGCGCTCAGTCACTCGCTACAGATGACGCGGCGCTACTACGAAATTCTGTACGAGGTCAAAGACAAGAACCTTGCCGCGGGCGGCGCGCTGGCCTCGATGTTCGCACCGGCCTGTCTCGGCATCATGTGCGACGTGGCCGGTTTGTACATGACGATCCTGGCGCCGATCCCGATCGTCCAGAAACTCGGCGTGCTGTGCGGAACCTGGTCGCTGCTGCTGATTCCGTCGGTCGTGATGCTCACCCCGTGCCTGCTCGCGGTGTTGCCGCCGCCCAAGGACGTGAGCGTGTTCATCACCCACGAGGTGCGTTCGATCAGTACTCATCTGATCGAACCCGTGCAGGCGGTGGTGGCCAAGCTGGTCGAGCCGGGATGGCGCTTTGCGACGCTCGGCGTGCTGATCGTATTGGGGGCGATCGTGATTCATCTCTCCTCCTTGCGCGCGATCGGCAACACCACGGTTGGCACCCCGCTGCTGTGGCCCAACAGTGAGTTCAACCAAGCCGAGGCCGAGATCAACAAGAACCTGGCCGGCACGGTGACGCTCAACGTGGTCTGGGAGGGCAAGGTCGAGCACGCGCTCAAGTACCCGGAGACGTTCCAGTCGATGCAGGATTTCCAGCACAACATCGAGGCGATGCACGGGGCGTATGGGACGCTGTCGATCTCGGACTACCTGCGCGCCACCAATCGGCTCATCCGCGGCGGCGATCCGGGATGGCTGCCGGTTGATCTCAAGGAAAGGGAAGTCGCCAACGATCTGTTCTGGACCTTGACCGGCCACAGCCTGGAGGACGTGGCCATACTCGCCACCGCCAACATGCAAAGCGGCGACGTAATCCTGTGGTACAAGGACTTGCGAAGCACGACGGTCAATGCAGCGATGGCGGCCGTGCAAAAAGCGCTCGAACCGATCCTGCGCGAACCCTCCAAGGTCTATCACATCAGGATGGCCGCCGGCTCGGTCGCTTTGCAGTACGCGATGGACCAGGTGGTCGTCCAATCCAACTGGCGCATCCTCGTCTATCTGCTCGCTGCGATCTTCGTCATGTGCGTTATTACGTACTCGTCCGCCGTGGCCGCGCTGATGCTGCTGGTGCCGCTGGCCTTTGCGCAGTTCTCGACCGACGCGGTGATGTACATGCGCGGCTTGGGCCTCGACGTCAACACGCTGCCCGTCGTCGCGGTCGGACTGGGCGTCGGCATTGACTACGGCATCTACCTAATCAGCCGCATGTGCGACGAATTCCAGCGCGTCGGCGACGGCGACGTGCAAGGCGCCGTGATGCGCGCCATCCTGACCACCGGCGAAGCGACCTTCTTCGTCGCCTTCACGATGATCGCCGGCGTGCTGCCGTGGTACTTCTTCTCCAACCTGGCATTCCTGGCAGACATGGGCTGGATGCTGGCGTGGGTCATGCTGTTCAACTGCATATTGGCGATGGTGGTGCTGCCGATCGAAGTGGTATTTGTCAAACCGAAGTTTCTCGGCAGGGTTAAGTTGATGAGTCACTGAACGGGGACGTTACGCGAGGGCGCGCGCTCAATCGGGGTTGACGCGCGCCACGACTTCGCCGATAGTCGTGCCGACACGACTGTCAGTGAACGAAGGACAGAGATGGGCTCGACCGGGGACAGGGCTGCATCACTGATGCTTGAGGGGCGCGAAGCCGGCGCGTGTGGAGGTGCGGCTTCGAGCGCATCGTGCGGCCCGCCGCCGCCGGCTAATTCGATCACAAACGAGGCTACCAAGCGGACCGCCATCGAGGCGGTCCGGACGGTCGGCGTTTGCGCCGCAGTGGCATTAATTTGCCTACTGATGCTTATGATGCCTCCCTTGGAAGAGTATTTACAAAATCAAGGCTTTTAGAGCGAATTGGGACGATAGGGCATTGATTAAACCCTTTCATGTGTGCACGCTTGGGACGGGAAGGGTTAGGCAGCTCGGGGAGCTTCGCGAGGAGAGTTCGCACGGGGACCACGAGCGATTTTGGAGGAGCGCCATTTTGGAGGCGCGCTAATGAGGAGGAGCGAATGAAGAAGCCTGACAGGTTAAAACTCGGAGCCGTTATGGGGATAGCGGCAGCATTGATCTTCTATGCCGGCACCGGAGCCTGGGCCCAGCTCGACACTGACGTACCCGCTGGCCACATCAAGATCCAGACCGCGCTCGAGACCGACTGGGGTGTCAGCACTGCGGGCAAGAGCAATCGTAACAACAACAATAACAACATTCCCGGCAGCGGACAGGGATTTTCCACTAATGGCAGCGAGCTGCAGGCGGCCGTCGGCAGGATCGACCCCACGATCACCTTCCGCACACGCGATGATATCGCTGAGGCGATGGGTCTCGACAACGCAGACGTTTATCTCCACTTCCGCTACTGGGCGGACGCAGAGCAGTTCATCAATGGTCCGAGCATCTACGAGGTCGGACAAGGCGCTTACCTGACGCCTGGCAGTGCGCGCTACCCCGGCGATGCATGGTCGGCCCGCGTCAGCGAGCACGAGTATGAAGCTGAAGCCAACGAGGCCTATATCGATTTGCGCAAGGGGCCGTTCGCGTTGCGCCTCGGCAAGCAGCAGGTGGTCTACGGCGAGGAACTGGGCGTACAGACGCTGGACCAGGTCGACTCGCTCGACTTCACCAAATTCCAGACCTTCGAAATCGGCGCGCTGGAGTATTCCGACGTGCGCATCGGTGAGTGGACCGCCAAGGGGTCCTATCAGCTTCCCGATTTCTCGGACGTGGGAATTAACAACTCGCTTATCACCGGCTTCGTCAGCCCCGACTTCCAGCCCGATTATTTCGCCGCCATCGGCTCGCAGTTGAACGACGAGCCGGCCGCGGAGCCAATCGGCGACTGGGGCAACTTGCGCAAGGCGCGCAACAAGATCGTGTATGGGTCCGTCGCTTCAACGACCGTCTATGGCGTTGACCTGACGGCAAATTTCTACGCCACGCCTGACCACATTGGATGGTTCACGCCGGCGCCAGTCGGGCTGGGCGGATTTGTTCCCAATAATTTTTCAGGGCAGCCGTTCTTCGGTCCCGGTAAGGGGTTGTTCGATCTCATGCTCCAGCGGCGCTTCTCGCGGGACTTCATCTACGGCGGATCGGCCTCTTACACCATCCCGAGTCTCGACTTCCCGGGCGCATTCTTACTCAACGGCGACATATTCCACTACTCCGTTGCTTATACTCCGCACAAGTCGTTCTGGACTGCGGCCAGTATCGCCAACGCGGCCGTCAAGCCGACGCGAATCGGCGAGGTCAACATGACGCTGGACGGCGAAAGATATATCCGCTGGAGCCAGAAGTTCCCCTCGATGTACTTGCTGGGTGAGTGGAACTACAAGAGCCGCAGCACGGTCATAAGCGACATCTATGAGCCGGCGCTCGGCCACACGGGCATCCAGACGGTCGTAATATCGCTTACTCAGTTTTTCCCCAACAACATCTGGGGCACCAGCATCGAGGCCGTGTGCGATACCAACGTGGGCGGCAACTGGTTCATGCAGCCGTCGGTCACCTACAAGCCGACCTCGAACCAGGAGTACGACGTGTACTGGAACTTCTTTGAAGGTACCAACGTCAATCCTGGCGTTGCCGGAAATCCGTTCCGCACCGGTTCCAAACTCGGCTCCTTCGACTGGGCGGATGCGATTTACTTCCGCGCCATTTACAAGATGTAGTGACAAATAGAGGGATGAGCCGGACGGGAACAAAAGCAGCCTGTGAATTGTTGACAGTGTGCGCACCCCAAGGGGGGCGTGATGCTGGCCCGGGAGTGACTTTTGGGGAAGTGTGACATGGGACTCAGGCCGGCTCTTGCAAGAGTGCAGAACTAATGCCAGATATTAGGGGACAACGCTTGGTCGGATCCCCCCGAAAAAGGAGCGTAAGGCATGCGTTTATTGAAGTACACTGAGGGATGGACGCGGCGCCACTTCCTCGAGCAAGTCGGCAAAGGCGTCTTCGCTGCTGGCGTGTTAAACCCATTGATGGATGTGATCGGGCGTAATGGCTCACTTGAGGCCGCCTACCCGCCTGAGCTGCTCTCCATCGAGGCTTACACCAAGGGCAAGTTAAAACCGGGGGATGTCCTCAACGCCGAGAACGTCGATATCGTCAAAGACCTGCTCGATCCGGGCGCTTATTATCAGATCAAGCATGACGGGCGGCTCGTCGATATCGCTCCGACCGAGACCGACGTGACCAAACTGACGCCGACGCCATTTTTGCAGGCGACCTTGGCCAACAAGGGCAAGCACAAGATCTTCCCCGACGGCAACTGCTACACGCTGGAGGGCAAGGACTGGATCGGCGGCAACCCTTTCCCTGAGCCGCAGTCGGCCCAGGAAGTGTTGATGGCGAACTCGCTCAGTTGGGGCAAGCACGACACGCAGGCTCATCCGGTGCTCGACTGGGATACCGATGCCGACGGCAACGTCGAGTATCAGTACGCCTCCTACTACGTTGAATGGCAGACGGTCGGCCGTCTGACCCTCGACCCGCATCCGTACATGCCGGGCCGCGAGAGCCAGATCCGTATCCTGGGCGGTACTGTGTTGGCCCCCGGTGACGTTAACGGCACCGGTATCCTCCAGGTGTGGGCCTATGACCAGCACAAGCTTCCGGGCTATTACGTCTACCAGCCGACTACCAAGCGCGTGCGCACGTATCCTGTCGACCAGCGCTTCGAGCCGCAGTTCCCGGGCAACACCTTCTTCGTTACCGAGTACTGGATGGCGGGCGACCCGCTGCTGACTTGGGGCAACTTCAAGCTCGTCGGCAAGGGCCCGATGATGACCGCTGCGCATCACTGCGCCGATCTCAACAACCCCAACTGGATCCACAAGACCTGCGGCGGCAAGAGCGGCGTGAAGTACTGGCGCACGCGGATGGAGCTGGTGCCTGAGGTCTACGTGGTCGAGATGGAGCCGGTGATGTATCCTCGCGCGCCAATCGGCAAGAAGAGGATTTGGTACCACGCAGCTACGCTGTGCCCGCTCACGATGATCAGCTATGACCGTCAGGGCAAGATGTGGAAGCAGTGGGAAGGCGGCTTCGACTACTACGAGCGCAAGCCCGGAATGACGTGGATCGAAGGATGCCCGGACCATTTCTGGAGTTGGACGCACGTGCATGCGCACGATCTGCAGAGCAACCGTATGTCGCGCTTCTATTATGCGCAGACGGTTCCCGGTGGCTATCACGCCACCCAGGATGATCCACGGCTGTTCGGCGACTTCTGCTCGATGGAAGCGCTGGAACGCTTGGGCCGGTAGTTTTCCGGCAACGCAACTGTCACGCGACCGCCGGCCCTGCTCACGCAGGGTCGGCGGTTTCTTTTTCGCTCGCCGCCGCTGGCTGCGCGCGCCGTGGATAGCTGCTCGGATGGCTTTGACCGCCGCCGTGAGTCGCCTTTGGAACGCTTCAGCCTTCTCACGGGTTCTGTGCTACGGTGACCCAGCAGTTGCGTCAGTCCGCTCGTCAGCGTCGCCAGGAATGGACCTCCCAACACTCATCACCGCCGGTGCCGTCGCTAAGCGCCTTGCGCTTTTATCCTGTCTTCTGGTAGCAGCCGTCGCCGTACCTGTTGCTGTCGAATTAGTACCGCTCGCTGGCCGCAACGCGGAGCAACCACGCTCCATCCGGCCTGCCCTGTTTGCGCGCTTTGTAGCCCCGCCCGCCGCGACTTCAGCGTCCCGCTTCGAACTCATTCCCACGGCTGCGGGCGGACGGCTTATTCCGGTGTTCAGGCTTCCGCCACGCGCCTTATGCCGCAATGCGCATTGGCAGGGAGCCGACCTAAGCCAGCAGGGGTTCGCGAGCGCCGATTGCACAAACGCGCAGTTTCAGGGCGCCAGGCTTAACGGCTGCAACTTCAGGGGGGCGAATCTTAGCGGCGCACAAATGCAGGAGGCGACGATGTGGTTCGTGGATCTTGATTCCGCGCGTCTCATAAAGGCGAATCTAAGACATGCCGACCTCGCGCGGGCCTCCTTGCGCCAAGCCAGTCTCGAGGGCGCCGATCTGGAACACGCGATCTTGAAAGCCGCCAATCTGACGCAGGCCAATTTGCTCGGCGCCAACATGCGCGGCGCCAATCTGACGGCCGCCAATCTACAGGACGCCATTTTGACCGGCTTGGTGATGGACGGGGTCGACTTCACCCGGGCTAATCTTGCAGGTGCGGACCTCAGCCGCGCCGATTTGCGCAATGCCCGGGGGCTGACCGCCGCCCAGCTGAAGCTCGCCAATACGGACTCGGGCACCCGGATGCCGGAGGGCATGCCGGCGGGAGTCGATCAACCTTCGCCGCCTTTGCAATGACGATCCGTTTTCCAAATAAAAAGTTTGCCTGCTACCGTTTAACCCGATGCGCCGCGCGGAGCGCCGCCGCGGGCAGGGCCTTAGGATTTTCGCCGCCGCCTGCCCTTGTGGCTGGCCCGGCTGCCGGTCGTGCTCGAAGCTTATAGGGGAGAGTTCTTGATGAAGACTCGTGAATCGAAGATTGATGAGCGGAAAATTAGTGAGCGCAAAATTAGTGCGCGGAAAATTAGTGACAGATGGATGACTGTGGCCCTGGCCATCGGTGGAGGCTTTTTCGGCGCGATGCTATGGGCGCAGCTCTTTGCGCCCCGCAATGTCGTCGCCGCCGAGGCGCAGCAGAGCAGGACCATCAACGCCGAGCGTATAATCGTGCAGGAAGTGCAGCTCGTTGACCCCTCCGGCCGGCAGCGCGCGGTGCTGAACGTGACGCCCGACGACCTCGCGCGGCTGAGTTTCCTTACCACTTCGGGCAAGCGCCGCCTCGCGATGGGTGTGCTGGCGGACGGCGAATCGGCGGTCGGCCTGTACGACGCGCAGGGCCGCGTGCGGATAGGGCTCAACGTGCCGCTGGACGATTCGGCCAGCATCCACCTGGTCGATAAGACCGGCCGCAATCGCGCGAATTTCGTGCAGTTGCCCAATGGCAAGTCGAGCTTCGAGATTTTCAACGAGGACGGCCATCTGGTCTGGAGCGCGCCGACCGGTGGAGCGGCTAACTCGGCCAGCACGCAAGACCCCGGCGAGCCTGAGCGCCAGGCGTCGCGCTAGGGAGCGGCGCGCGCTCTCGCGCGCATTGGCTTGTTACTCCCACGCAACTGCACTACGCTCGCGCTCATGTCCGGCCGCATCCGTGCGCCGAGCCGGGAGCGCGTCTAGCGAAGGAGAATATGTCCGATGGGCAGCCCGCAACTTCAGCAGGTGTTAGACTTTCAAAAGGCATTCGCGCAGGGCGCCGCACAGGCCAAGAGCCCGCAGGAACTCCGCGCCGCGATGGCTGCGGCATTCTCCGCCTTTCCCAGCGCCGGCGAAGTCAAGTGCGAGCCGGTGAACGCTAACGGGGTCAAAGCCGAGTGGATAACCGCAACCAACGCGGCTCCCGACCGGGTCATCATGTACCTGCATGGCGGCGGCTACGTGATGGGCTCGATCGAAACGCATCGCGAACTCGTGGCGCGCCTCTCCAAGGCCGCACAGGCGCGCGGCCTCGTGCTCGATTATCGCCTCGCTCCTGAGAACCCGTTTCCCGCCGCCGTGGACGACTCGATCACGGCCTATCGATGGCTCCTGGCGCAGGGCTACAAACCTGGGCGGATCGTCATCGCCGGCGATTCGGCTGGCGGAGGACTCGCGGTTTCCACTCTGGTCGCGCTCCGCGATCTTGGAGCGCCGTTGCCCGCTGCCGGCGTATGCATTTCGCCGTGGGTCGACTTCGAGGCCGAGGGCGAATCGATGACCAGCCGGGCGGCGAAAGACCCGTTGGTCACGCGTGAGATGATCCTGAACCTCGCAAAGATGTACCTGGGCGAAAAGGGCAGCCTGCGCGAACCGCTGGCCGCGCCGCTAAACGCCTATCTCAACGACCTTCCTCCGTTGTTCATCCAGGTCGGCAACTCCGAGGTGCTGCTCGACGATTCGACCCGCCTTGCCGACAAAGCGAAGGAATCAGGTGTCGACGCGACCCTGCAGATCTGGGACGAGATGCCTCACGTCTGGCATCTGGCCGCGCCGGTTCTCCCGGAAGGCCAGGAGGCGATCGAAAAGATCGGCGAGTTCGTCCGCGAGCGGACAGCGTGATCTGAAGTTAGCTGGAAGGCCAACTGGAGAATGCCGCATCGCGCGATGACGCGGCGGCGAACCTCGCTCATCACGCTTGCCAGGGCGCGACCGCCTTGCGCACCGGATGGTCCGTCGGCAATTCGCAAAAGCCGTCGGCCTCGATATGCAAGGCGCGGTTGAAACGCGCCCGCAGATTCTCGAATGCGATCATCGTGGTCAGCTCCACGATCTGTGCGGTGTTAAAGTATCGCTTTAACTCCTCGAAAGCCGGCTCCGCGACCTCGGCCGGATTGAGCGTCATCCCCTCGGTATAGCGCAGCACGGTTTTTTCCTGTGCGTTGAAGTGCGCGCTGCTCTCGAAGTTCGCCAGCGCGGCGAGCTGCGCGTCGGTGATACCCTGTTCTCTGCCAACGGCAGAGTTGATGTCCACTCAAAAAGGGCATCCCGCGATCTGCGCCGCGCGAACGCAGGCGAGCGTCTTGAGCCGCGGCTCGACCGCTTGCGATCGCGTCAGCGCGGCGCCCAGCGCCGAGTAGGCCTCGGCGATCTCCGGGCAGTGCGCGAACGCGGTCAGCGGTATGGTGACGCGGCCGAGCCGCTCCGCGACCTTGCGATAGAGCTGCTGCACGTTGGGCGCGGCCTCTTCGAGCGGAACTCCCTTGATGCGCATGACGCCACCTCCGTCCGGTCCCATGCCGGCATGCCTGCGTTATAGCGAGTCCGCCTCCGCGATCACAATCGCGTTCATCCGTATCATTGCGCTTCAGGGAATCCGCACCGCGCCGGCCGCGTATGCCACGGCGGCATAGGAGGTCAGCAGGTCCGCCCTGCTCTGAATCAGCGTGTAGCGCGCGTTGGCCAGATCGCGTTGCGCGGTCAGCAGCTCGACGATTGTGCTGAGGCCCTGCCGATAGGTCTCGATATTCGCGTCGTAGGCGTCCTGAGCCGCCGCGACGAGCGCCTGCCCGTAGGAGTATTTCTTTTGCGAGGACTGGAACTCGTAGTACGCGCGCCACATCTCGGCGATCGCGCCGACTGCCGCCGACCTGACGCCCGCACGCGTCGCCGCGTCCTCCGCCTCGGCCGCTCTTACGTCGTTGAGCCGCTTCAGGCCCGTGAACACGTCCCACTGCAGCGTCACCAGCGCCGAATATTGCGGCTGATTGGCCCACGTGTTCGGCGGTCCAAGGAAGGTGTATTGCCAGATGAGCTGGCCGTAGTTCGCCGTCAGACCGACGGTCGGATACCAGGCCGCCTTGGCCAGCGCGACCCGCGCCTGGCTCGCGCGCAGCCCCGCGACTTTCGCCGCCAGGTCGGGCCGCTGCCTTATCGTAGCCGCGATCAGTTCGTCGACCTGGCCGTCGAGCGCGGCCGGCACTGCCACGGTCTCGAGGCTCGCCACTTCCATCGGTTCGTCGGCGGAAATGCCGATCGCGGCGGCCAGACCGGCCTGGGCGTCGTGCACCATCAACTCGGCGTTGGCGACGTCGTATTGCGATTGCGCGACGCGCTCCCGGGCGAGCAGCAGCGCGGGCTGGGTGGCAAGGCCGAGATTCAGACGCTGCTGCACGGCGTCGAAGTCGGACTGTGCAAGCTCGAGGTTCTGGCGCGCCGCCGTCACTGCGGCCTTGGCCGCGCAAAGCGCGTAGTACGCGCGTTGCACTCCGAAGACCACGTCCTGGATCCTGCGGTCGAAGCTGAAATTGGCGGCGGCCAGCGCCTGGCGCGCGGCCTCGGCGCTGGAACTGCGGCGGCCGAAATCCAGCAGCGTGTAGGTCATCTGCACCAGCGGCTCCGCCTGCCAGTACTTAAATTGGGCAAGCTGCCCCCCGGGCAGCGGGAACAGCGTCCGCGTGTACCCGTTGGCCGAGTTTGCGCTCACCAGCGGATAGTACGGCGCGCGCGCGGCGCCAAAACTCGCGGCTGCCTGGCGCGCCGACTCCCATGCGAACCGCGTGTCGGGGTTTACACGCAGCGCCAGATCGAGCAGCGCGGGCAGATCGTAAGGCTGGCCTTGCTGATGGGCGGGCTCCTGCCCCGACGGCCCCGCCATGGCGGCACCCGGCGATGGCCGCAATTCGCTCGGCATCCGATAGTCGCTGGCCGAGGCCGGCGATGGCGTCCAGATGCGATCGGCACTGGGCGGCGCCCATCGATCCGGATTCACCTCGGGCTCCTCGGCCAGCCGCGCGCATCCGGCCAGCCCCGCGAGGACGCCGACACCAATGACCAAACGTAGCGTTCTTTTGAAATGGCTCGAAATGGGCATGCTACGATTTGACTCCGCTTGCGTTTGCGAACAATCTTACCCGTATCTTTTGGGGAACATGCATCCAAGTGGACGCGTGAGGATCCAGACCATGGCTACTGCCAGAACGCAACCCAGAATCATAAAGGCCGGCGAAGTCGTGGATCCGAGGCGCGCCGCCGCGCTCGATCCGCATTACAACTGGAAGCGCGCGCTCGCGGCGCCCGGCCAGCGCGCGGTCGATTTCGAAGAGCGGGTGAACTTTCGCCGCCTGCACGAATATCGGCTGGCGCGCGCGCGCCAGGCGCTCGGCCATTCGGATCTCGGCGCGATGCTTTGCTTCGACACCAACAACATCCGCTACCTGAGCAGCACGGTGATTGGCGAATGGGCTCGTGACAAGATGATCCGCTTCGCCCTGCTGGCCGGCGACGCCGAGCCCTACGTCTGGGACTTCGGCTCTGCCGTGAAGCATCACCAGTTGTACTCGCCGTGGCTGCCGCACGATCATTGCCGGGCCGGGATGCCCGGACTGCGCGGCGCGATACCGCCCGACGCCGGACTGTTGCGGATGCACGCGGAGGAGATAAAGTCTCTGCTCAAGGAGCACGGCGTAGAGCGGATGCCGCTCGGCCTTGACCTGGCGGAGCCGGCGATGCTGTTCGAGTTGCAGCGCGCGGGAATCGAGATCCGCGATTGTCAGCAGGTGATGCTGGAGGCGCGCGAGCTCAAGAGTATCGACGAGATCATGCTGCTCAATACGGCCTCCGCGATGGTCGACGGTGTGTACCACATGCTGTGGGAGAACTTGAAACCCGGAGTGCGCGAGTCCGACCTCGTCGCGGAAGCCAACCGGATGCTCTACCAGCTCGGCTCCGACGACGTCGAGGCGATAAACGCGATCAGCGGCGAGCGCTGCAGCCCCCATCCGCACAACTTCACCGATCGGATCATCCGGCCCGGCGACCAGGCCTTCTTCGACATCATCCAGTCCTACACGGGCTACCGGACCTGTTACTACCGCACCTTCAACGTCGGCCGCGCCACCGCGGCGCAGCGCGACGCGTATACGCAGGCGCGCGAATGGATGGACCGCACGATGGCGCTGGTCAAGCCCGGAGCGAGCAGCGACGACGTCGCCAAGGCGCTGCCCAAGGCGCAGGAGTTCGGCTTCGAGAGCGAGCTCGCCGCTTTTGGCTTGCAGTTCGCGCATGGCCTGGGCCTCGCGCTGCACGAGCGTCCGTTGATTAGCCGGCTGAACTCGCTCAAACATCCGGCCGAGATAAAGGCCGGGATGGTGTTCGCGCTGGAGACCTATTGCCCGGCGAGTGACGGATTTTCGGCCGCCCGAATCGAAGAGGAATTGGTGGTCACGCCCGACGGATGCAAAGTGATTACGCTGTTCCCGGCCCAGGAATTGCCGATCGCGAATCCCTACTAGTGTGCCGTCTCATTAATAATTTGTATAAAGGCGCTTCTCTGGCCGGGCTGACGCTTGCGGCGTTGCTGTTCACCGGCTGCGACCCGGTAGTCAATATCGCCGGCGCGAATTTTCCGGCCTGGCTCATTTGTGCGATCGCAGGCATCGCGCTTGCGACGGTTGCTCGCGCGATGTTCGCCGCGTCCCGGATCGAACCTCACCTCGGACCATTGACACTCGTGTACCCATGCCTCGCCCTGCTGCTCTCGTGCGTGGTCTGGATGATCTTCTTCAACCGCATCTGAGTCTCGCGCTGATGGCGGACGACGAGGCATTCGCAGAGAGTTCGCGGCTTCGGCACGTGGCCGGCCGTATCATCGGCCTGCTAATCGTCGTCAGCGCGATCGTGGTCGGCCTCTATGTGCTGCGTCTGTACTACGTATACCCTCGCACCGACGACGCTTACGTGCGAGCCAACGTGGTCGGTGTCGCGCCGCACGTGAGCGGGCCGATCGTCGAACTGCCGATTCACGACAACCAGCATGTGGCCAAGGGAGCGCTGCTCTTCGTGGTCGATCCGCGGCCGTACCAGGCGGCGCTCGAGCGCGCCGAGGCGAGCCTCACGTTGACCAATCTCCAGATAAACGCGCTCCAGGACGCGATCCGTTCCGCCCAGTCGCGCCAGCATCAGCTCGAAGCCGACGCCGCTTACGACAAGCAGTATCTCAACCGTATCGTTCCACTGCTCGCGCGGCATTTCGTCACCGCCAACGACGTCTTCAACGCGCGGAGCCGTCTCGCGGCGGCCCAGGCGGCGGTCGAAAGCTCGCATAGCGAGGTGCGCAGGTCGCAAAACGAACTCGGCCAATACGGCGACTTCAACGCGCGGCGCAAGAACGCCGAGGCCGCCCTGTACTACGCCAAACTCAACGTACAGTACTGCTACGTGCGCGCGCCCTTCGACGCGTATATCACCAACCTCAACATCGCGGTCGGCCAATACGCCAATGAAGGCAGGCAGGTCGTGAGCCTGGTCGACAACCGCGAATGGTACGTGATTGCGAACTTTCGCGAGAACTTTCTCGATAGCATACGCCCCGGAATGCGCGTCGAGGTCTACCTGCTGAGCTATCCGAGCCGGCGCTTCGCGGGTCGCGTGCAAGAAGCCGGATGGGCGCTCTACCAGCAAAACGGCGCCACGGTTGCCGGGCTGCCGCAGGTCGAGCCGACGCTCAACTGGGTGCGGCTTTCGCAGCGGTTCCCGGTGCGTATCGTGCTCGAAAATCGCGATCCGCAACGTCCGTTCCGGATGGGCCAGACGGCGGTGGTCACAGTCCAGGGCTTCCGCTGAGCATCGGTTGCGTCTTGTCCTGTCCACTGTAACACTGCAAGACGTGGCTAGCGCGCTCACAGAGCCTTTAGAAGCGCCGCGATCGCAACCCGAAGCAGCGCGCTTCTACGTCCCCGAACTCGACAGTCTCCGTTTCTTCGCATTTTTCGGAGTATTTCTCTGTCACCTTGTTCACGAGATGGGATATGGAGACGTGCTGTCCAACATCGGCGGTTTCGGGGTGGACCTCTTCTTCACGCTCAGCGCTTATCTAATCACCGAACTGTTGATGCGCGAGAAGGAGCGTTTCGGGCGGCTGGACGTGCGAGCGTTTTACCTGCGGCGCATCCTGAGAATCTGGCCTCTCTACTTCGGATTCCTCGCCGCATATTTCGTCGCGTCCAGGCTTTTTCCGGTGCTTCAGATCGACTGGCGCTACTTTGCCTTTTTCTCGGTATTCCTCGGGAATTTCGCGCTCGCGACGATCGGGTTAGCGCCCGGCCTGGCGATAGTCCCGCTGTGGAGTGTTTGTGTCGAGGAGCAGTTCTATATCACCTGGCCATTGATCGCGCGGTATCTTTCGCGCCGCACAGTTGCCATCGCAGGCTCACTAATCTGGCTGCTGTCGATCTTCAGCCGATGGCTGATGATCCGCGAAGGATTCTCCGTTCACCTGATCGAGATCGGCACGCTTTGCCGGCTCGACCCGATCGCCTGCGGCATACTGCTATCGTCATTTCTCGGCGGGTCCACGGAGCCGAAACTGAGAATCTCGCGCCGAATGCTCACCCTCATCGGCGCGGATCTGTGGGCGTTCGCTGGCTTCTGCCTCTATCACTCGAATACTCCGACGCCAAATGACCTGATAGTCGCCTTTTCCGCGGTCGCGATCGGATGCGGCGCATTTACGCTTGCGGCGATTGGCGCGGGCTCCTGGATGTACAATCGGTGGCTGATTTATCTCGGCCGGATTTCATACGGACTCTACATTTATCATGGGGCGGCGATCCTGATGACCATGGCTATTTTCGCCTCCGCGCCCGGATGGCTCCGATGGCTCGTCTGTCCGCCGCTGAGCCTCGGCGCGACGATCGCGATTTCCGCCATTTCCTATCGTTGGTTTGAGACGCCTTTCCTGCGGCTCAAGACCCGCTACCAGCACATTCGTTCCGCGTCGCCGGCCGTCGCCTAGCCATCAACGGCAAGTCGCGCAGGCGAGTCAGGCTCAGGTGATCTGATGCTTGTTGAGCGGGAGCTCGCGCACCCGCTTGCCGGTCGCCACGAATATCGCATTGCAGAGCGCTGGCACAAACGGCGGAACCCCGGGCTCTCCGATACCTGCCGGCGGAGCGTCGCTGTCGACCAGGTAGACGTCCGTGCGTTGCGGCGCCTCGGGCATGCGGGCCACGGGGTAGTCATAGAAATTCGACTGATCGATTGCGCCGTTGGTTGCCGTAATTTCACCGCTGCGCGCGAGGCTCGCGCCGAATACCGCCGCGCCTTCGAACTGGGCCCGCGCGATTTCCGGATTGGTTATAAACCCGGCGTCGACCGCCGTATGCACGTGGGGGATTTTGAGCTTGCCCCGGCCGTCGACCTCGACCTCGACCACCGTCGCCACGTAGGTGAGGAAGCTGCGATGCACCGCGATACCGATCCCGGTCCCGTTGCCCATCTTGCGCTTGCCCCAGCCCGCCTTCTCGGCGGCTATCTGGAGCACGCGGCGCAAACGGCCGGTATCGATCGGATAGTCGGTATATGACGCGTTGTAATTCGGATAGTCAGTGCCCTTCAGGTCAACAATCCGTGGCGGTCCAATCAACTCCAGCAGATAGTCAACCGGGTCACGGCCAACCGCGTGCGCCAGCTCATCAGAGAACGACTGGGTGGCGAAGGCATGATAGATGTTGGCGACCGACCTCAACCATCCGATCCGCACGTAGGCTTTCGCCGGACCGTTTTCGACCCGCAGGTTGGGGATGTCGTACGGGATATCGGTCCATCCCAGGCTGAGATCGTCGGCGTTGCCGTAGCGCTCGCCCACTTTGAAGGTCGACCCGATGGGCGGGAACACCGAGCGTTGCAGCCATGCGGTCGGCTTGCCGTGCGCGTCGAGCGCGGCCTTCAAGTACATCGCCGACACGGTGTGGTAGTAGCCAAACTTGATGTCGTCCTCGCGGCTCCAGACGACTTTCACCGGGCGTCCGACTTTCTTCGACAGGACCGCGGCTTCGGCGACGTAGTCCGGCTTCGACTTGCGCCCGAATCCTCCGCCGAGCAGGGTTACGTGGCAGATCACGTTGTCGCGCGGAATTTTCAGTTGCTCGGACACGATATCCTGCACGGCTTGCGGATTTTGCGTGCAGGTCCACGCCGTCACCTTGCCGTCGCGATATTCCGCGACCGCCACCGGCGGTTCCATCGGCGCGTGCGCCAGATGCGGTACGTAGTATTCGGCCTCGATCACCCGGCCGCCCTTTTTGAACTCGGCGTCAACGTCTCCCGCCGTGCGCGCGACCTTACCCGGCGCGCGCACCGTCTCGAACAGTTCCTTTTTGTACTGAGTCGAGTTGTAAACCGCGTTGGGACCGTTGTCCCAATCGACGGTGAGCTTCTTGCGTCCCTGGAACGCCGCCCACGTGTTGTCGGCGATCACCGCAATTCCGCCGAGCGGCTGGAACGCGGCCGGCGGTTTGAACGGCTCGATTGCGACGACCTGGCGCACGCCCTTTACCTTCAGCGTCTCCTTGTCGTCAAAGGATTTGACCTTGCCGCCGAGAACCGGCGGATGCGCGACCGCCGCGTAGACCATCCCGTCCATCCGGGCGTCCATCCCGTACACGGCCTTCCCCGTGCAGAGCGCGACCAGATCGTAGCTTGCATGCCCCTTCCCGATATAACGCCACTGGTTCTTGTGCTTGAGCTGGAGCGCTTCCTTGCGCGGCACGGGCAGCTTCGACGCCGCCGCGGCCAGCGCTCCGTAGCCGAGCTTGCGGCCGGTCCGACGATGTATCACTTCATGCAGCCCGGTTTCGCACTCGGCGGGGCGAACTTTCCACTCGGCGGCGGCGGCCTCGATCAGCATCAGGCGCGCGGTGGCGCCCGCCTCGCGCATCACGGGAAAGAAATCGCGAATCGAGTGCGAGCCGTCGGTGTCCTGGCCGCCGTAGCGCCAATCGCCAATCGCCTGCTCAATCCTCACCCGGTTCCAGTCCGCGTCCAACTCGTCGGCGACCACCAGGGGCAGCGAGGTACGGATGCCGGTGCCCATCTCGGAGCGATGCGCCACGATATAGACGGTGCCGTCGGAATCGACGCCCACGAACGCGCTGGGATGCAGCGTGGCGCGATCGGCGCGCGTCATGCCGGTGGAGATTGGCGCCGCCGCCGCCGCGCTCGCTTCCCTGGGAAGGAGATGCACGCCGAGGACGAGCGCGCCGGTTGAGAGCATTCCCTTGAGAAAGCCGCGCCGGCTGACGTTTTCAATCGCGTTCACGCGGTTCTTCATAGGGTTTACGGAATCGATCGGGTTCGCGGGCTGCTCAATCGTGCTCACGTGAGGCCTCCGCGGCGGCGGCTTTTATCGCCGCGCGAATTCGCTGATAGGTCCCGCAGCGGCAGATGTTGCCCGCCATCGCGTCGTCGATCTGTTGATCGCTGGGGCTGCGGTTCGTCCTGAGCAACGCCACCGCCGACATGATCTGTCCCGACTGGCAGTAGCCGCATTGCGGCACGTTGAGCCGCATCCAGGCCCGTCTGCACCGGATGAGGTCCGTTGGCGGAGATGCCCTCGATAGTGACGACTTCGGCGTTTTCGACCAGGCGCATCTGCGTCACGCAGGAGCGGACCGGTTTGCCATTGAGATGCACCGTGCAGGCGCCGCACAGCGACATCCCGCAGCCGAACTTGGTGCCGGTCAGCGCCAGCTCGTCACGCAAGTACCAGAGCAGCGGCATCGTGGGGTCGTCGGCGAACGAACGCTGGACACCATTGACTTTCAAGCGGATCATTTTCGCCTCGCGCGATCAATTAATGCGACGGCTGGGAGCTATGTTCCCAGTAGCGGCGACTCAGGAACGCGGCCGCTTACCCCCAAATAGACGAGGGTTCGGATCTCCAATTGTATCGAACTTATATGGTACGCGAAATTGCGCCGGGCGGAGGAAGCAGTCCCTAACGTGCGAGCGGCGCCGGCGGAAAATCCCGGCCGACGCCGCCCGTCTCACGAGGTCTCAAATTGTTTCGCGCGAGCGATCAGACCGAGCGATCCGAGTAGGACCGCTGGGCAATCTGCCGGCGGCTCAGTGCCCGTGCTCCTCCTGCCGGACAGCTTGCATACCGGTTTCAACTCCTGGAGCGCCGCGTCGATGTGGGCGATGGCGTTTTTCTTATGACCCTGGAAATCAGCCGCCGCATCTGCCTCAAGCGTTTGTCTCGCATGCCGGAGCTGTTCCATTGCCTGATGCATGGCTGGAAAGTGCCCGCCCCGCTCCTGCACGATAACGGGCGGCGCCTGGGCGAATGAAACCGCGGGCAGCGCCAGCGCGGCGCCGACCATCAAGGTCCCAACTAAAGTCGCGATAGTCCCCTTCATAATCCTTCCTCCTGCCGTTTGTGCTGGACGAGACTTTCTTGCTCTCGAAAACCCGCCGAAGATAGGCGGGCCAATAATAAGCGATTTGTAAGGTTCCAGCGAGCGATTTGCCGCGTTTTCGGCGAGCTTTTGATAGCCAAACGGCCTGGATTGTTCGAGCGGCGTCGAACGAGTCCAGGCCGTTGGGTTTCAAGTGACGGCGGATCGGCTTTGTGAATTGCCAACCCGCCGTCAGGATGGGATCACTTAAGGCCGCTTCCCCCTTTAAAGTCCTTTTCCTTTGCCCTTGCCGTCGGTAAGATACTGATTGTATTGATCTCGGTAGTACTTCCTGGATCGGTAGTACTTCCTGGAGACATTCGCGGCGAGCAAGGACGTTCTTAAAAGCTCCTCGTGTGTCCCCGGGACGCCTATCCCTTAGGTCCGCGAGAACCCAGCATCCGTTGATATTGACCTTGTCCATTAACTCTTGAATTGACGGCTGCTCTCACCTGCCGAGCGTGCGTGGACTTTTCAGCCATCCATCGCAGTATTGCGTCCTTCCGAAATCGCCACTTGGAGCCGATTCGAAACGTTGGAACCTTACCTTCCTTAATCATCTTGTACAGCGTCGACGGGTGAACTCGGAGCAAGTCGCAAACATCTTTTACCGTCAGGACTTCCTGATCCTCGGCCATGAAGCACCCTTTCTTTTCCGAAATTGTGGACGAGGTAATCTCTGCGTACGCGCGTGCCGAGAGAGGCCGCCTGCATCCGTGAGGCTTTGGTCGCCGGGTCCGACCGTATAATGGCAAGATGACCGTATGGTGGCAAGATTTGCCGGCGGCCTCGCCTACCCCGCCCGACGCCCTTATGGCCCGCCAGATTTAGCGAGAAAAATTATTGGCGATGGTTTCTGTAGTGATTGAGCGGCGAGCGGTTTAAACTTCGTCTGACGCCACAATCGTAGCATCGACGGATCCGCTGTCGGCGATGTAATGCAAGATCTCTTTGGCGGTTTCTACCAGGTCGCTCCTGAGTCGCCAGCGCTTTGTTGGGGATTTACTGGAGCGGGTGATCGGTTTCGAACCGACGACCTTGTGCTTGGCAAACACACGGTCAAAATCTAATTGCTGAGCGTTTTTGCGGCTATTCTGAAACCGTCTACCAAGCCGTCTACCTCGTATCTACCAAAGAAAAGAAATGGAGCGGGCGAACGGTTTCGAACCGTCGACCTGGACGTTGGCAACGTCCCGCTCTACCAGCTGAGCTACGCCCGCTCTCATCCGCAAACCTTAACAGAATTGGAGGTCTCATGAAAATCGGTGACCGAGTACGGGTCCGGACCACACGACTTATCAGCGGGCAAGAGTCGAGGGCATCTTGAAGACTCGCGTGCTGGGTCGATTCGAGTTCAGGAACCAGGCGTGGTCTGACATTGACAACGTTATCGCTCAACGCCTTGAGCCGATGCCGCCCCTGCACGGCGCTGACGACATTGATGGCCGTTACCGGGTGAGCGCCTGACCATGGAACAAACGTCGACCTCCCGAGAGAATACTTCGCCGAGGCCGTGGCGCGGCACTAAGCCGGGTCTTCGCGCTGACGCCTGCCACAATGAAAAGGCGATTATCCGAGGACCTGACACCACAATGATAAAGCAAGTATCGTGGCCGCGACAGGCCGGTGTTCTGCTTGTGGCGGTTCTAGTTCTATGTGCGGTCGTTAAGCTCGAGAGTCAGGGCGCGCGCGAAGTCCTGTCCTTTGGGAACTCCGTAGAAATACCACCAAAAAAACTTGGTTATATAGATTTCTTCAGGCGGTCCGCCGCGATACCTGATCTCCCCATACACGCCGAGCCGTTTGGTTTCTTCACATATAGCAACCATGTCGGCGACGGTTCCGATATCGAAGTACAACGTGATCATCTCTACGGGCTCATCAGCACGAACAATAGGGACGAAAGAGCGCTGCCTGTCGCTCACGGGATATTTGACCGTCGGATCGCGATCTTTCGCACTGGGCGGAGTGAAAGATTCAATGTTGGCAGTAACGTCTATAACGTCCGCTGGCCCAGTGCCAAAGTTTTTGACTCTGATAGTTACGCACTTTGGTATCATGCGTGCCGCGCTTCCGACCATTCCAGATTCGACCCTCATTTCTGGCATGGCAACAATGAGGAATGGACGATTTATATGAAGCGCCGCACGCGTCGCCTTCCATTGCAGTTTGGATGTGTACCACAGCAGGCCCGTGAAGAGGGCTATCAAGAGATCGAAGAGTACCGTGAAACCGAAAAACCAGTTGTCCCTAGCGACGGGCACGGGAGCTATAACAACTACATTGTCATGTTCGGCCCGATGCTCTTTGGCGGTTTGGGGGTTTTTTTCCTGAGTCGAGAAAGGGGTTGGTGTCGCGCTTTGGAATTGGGTGTCATTTGTGGAATTACCCTGTTGGGGTTGGGCGCCGCTTTGTGGAATTGGTGATGGCAGGGTTTTGGCGTTTGCGCTTCCGGCGCTTAGGAACAATGCCGCCACCAGGACCAGCGGTGATGACTTGCGTAACCAGCGCATCAAAATCCACCTCCCCCTCTAACACTTCGGGCGCTTCACGTTTCAAGCGCGCGATCATCTGCGCATCGGTTTTTGACTTCGCCCATCAGAAGTGGATTGACCGCGGGACTGCGACCTGCCCCTGCGGCATACAGTCTACCCCGTATCTACTCAGAAATTTAGGCCCGTTGGAGGAGACGACCGTGGAGCGTCAGTACGTGACGATTGAGGAAGCGGCTCAGGCAGTGGGGATAGCCCCCAAAACTCTTCGGAACTGGGTGAGTCTGCGAAAGCTTACCGAGGCTCACGGTCTGCGGCGAATTGGGAGCAGAACCAACATTGAATTGCCGATACTTTGTGAGGCCATAGCGCGGGGAAATCTGGCAAGCACACAGTATACCCCGCATCTACCCAAATTAGCAGGCAGAGGCGGGTTGCCGCGGGTTTCAATGGGTCGCAGCCGTAATAGTTAACACACGGTCTGAGACGCTTACGATGAATAGCTCAATCAAAATGGGGTGGGTCAAGAGAGCCAATCAACTTTGGCAAGCACACGCTCTACCAACTGAGCTACACCCGCCCCCAGGCTTTGTCGTCGCGCGGCCGGATAGATCGATTTATCCGCCCGCGCGCGGCTTGTCAAACCGCTGCCCGCCGCGCCGGCGGCTTCATCCGCGGGCTAAGCACCGCCCGCGCCCGCAAGTAGTAGTCCACGCCGGACCAAACGGTCACCACCGTCGCGATCCACAGCACGAACATCCCGGCCGCGAAAAAATCCACGTGGAAGTAAACGTAATGGATCAGCAGCCCCTGGATCGCGATCGACTGGAGCACCATCTTGTATTTGCCCAGTTCCTCGGCGGCCATCACCTGCCCCTCCACCGCCGCCATCGCGCGCAACCCCGTGACCGCGATCTCGCGCGTCACCAGCACCACCACCATCCAGGCCGGCACGCGCGGAAACCGCGGCATCGCGGCCAGCATGATCAGCGCCGACGTGATGACCAGCTTGTCCGCCAGTGGATCGAGAAACTTGCCGAGCGTGGTGCCCGAGCCATAACTGCGCGCGATATAGCCGTCGAAGAAATCGCTGAGCGTCGCGACGAAGAAGACGCCCGCCGCCATCGCCGACGGCCCCGGCGCCGGGTACATCAGCAGCCACACCAGCACCGGCACCAGCGCGATACGCATCAGAGTGAGCAGATTGGGTGCGGTCAGCTCCATGATGCGGCCCCAGCGGCCCCCTTCCCCACTTCCTCTATTGTGCCCTCGACGCTTCGGTACAACGATACAAGCCTTCTGTCATCAAGCCTTATAACAAGGATAGGGCAATCCATTATGGGGGGCAATGAAGGCTGGGTTTGATGCGCGAACAGACCCGCGCCGCGCTCCAACTTGACGGGCCGCGCCGGCCTCGCATACGGTCAGACATGATCGGTTTGACCCACTGCGGCAGTCTGATTTTGCTGTTCGTTTTGTTCCTCGTTCTGCTCCCCGCCGCATCATCACCGGCGGTCTTGTGCCATGACTGATGCGAAGACTGATGCCGTAACTCCTGCGAAGACTCATGCCGTGACTGATGCGGCGGCTGGGCCCGCGAACACCACCTTCGAAAGCGACTACCTGGTCATCGGCGGCGGGATCGCGGGACTGATCTTCGCAATCAAGGCGGCCGAGACAGGCACCGTCACGGTGCTGACCAAGGCCGCGAGCAACGAGGCCAACACCGCCTACGCGCAGGGCGGAATCGCCAGCGTGTGGAGCGTCGACGACTCGTTCGAGTCGCACGTCGACGACACGCTGCGCGCCAGCGCCGGCCTGTGCAACCGGCACGCGGTCGAAACGATCGTGCGCGACGGCCCCGAGGCCGTGCGCGAGCTGATCGCGCTCGGCACGCGCTTTACCCGGGTCGAAGAAGGCGGCGAGGACGAGTACGACCTCGGCCGCGAGGGCGGCCACAGCCATCGCCGCGTGCTCCATGCGCAGGACCTGACCGGGCGCGAAATCATGCGCGCGCTGGGCGAGGCCGCCGCCGCGCGGCGCAATATCCGCGTGCTCGAAAACAAGATCGCGGTCAACCTGCTGGTCGAGCGCGGCACCGCCCGCGACGGCGGCAGCGGCGCGCGATGCTGGGGCGCCTACGTGCTCGACCGCGCCAGCGGCACGGTCGACAAATTCATCGCGCGCGCGACGCTGCTCGCCACCGGCGGCGCCGGCAAGGTCTATCTCTACACGACGAATCCCGACATCGCCTCGGGCGACGGCGTCGCGATGGGCTATCGGGCGGGCGCGCCGGTCGCCAACATGGAATTCATCCAGTTCCATCCGACCTGCCTCTATCATCCGGCCGCCAAGTCGTTTCTCATCTCCGAGGCGCTGCGCGGCGAGGGCGCGATCCTGCGGTTGCCCGACGGCACGCCGTTCATGAAGAGCTACCATCCCGACGGCGAACTCGCGCCGCGCGACGTCGTCGCCCGCGCGATCGATTCCGAGATGAAGCGTCACGGGCTCGACTACGTTCTGCTCGACATCAGCCATCGGCCGGCCGATTTCGTGCGCGGACGCTTTCCAAATATCTTCAACCGATGCTTGAGCTTTGGTTTCGACCTGACCCGGGCCCCGATTCCGGTGGTGCCGGCGGCGCATTACATGTGCGGAGGGCTGGTGACCGACCTTAACGCGCGCACCGCGCTCGCACAGCTATACGCGGCCGGCGAGACCGCGATGACCGGGCTTCACGGCGCCAATCGGCTCGCGTCGAACTCGCTGCTCGAGGCGGCCGTGATGGGCCGGCGCGCGGCGGCCGCCGCCCGCGAGGACGCCGCCGGCGCGGGAGAGCGGCGTTCGCCGGACTTTCCCGGATGGGATCCCGGGCGCGCGATGCGCAGCGAGGAGCGCGTGCTGATAACCCAGAGCTGGGACGAGATTCGCCGCCTGATGTGGAACTACGTCGGTATCGTGCGGAGCGACTCACGCCTCGGGCGCGCAGCGCGCCGCCTGCAACTAATCAAGCAGGAGGTTTACGGCTACTACTGGGATCATCTGATCGACTCCGACCTGATCGAGTTGCGCAACCTGGTCGAAGTCGCCGAACTGGTGGTGCGCTCGGCGACCGCGCGCAAGGAGTCGCGCGGACTCCACTACACTATCGACTATCCCGAGCGCGACGACACAAAGTGGCTGCACGACACGGTGATCGCGACGGGTACGCCATTGGCACCATTGGATTGATTAGCCCCGGAGATGAGGTACTCATTCGCACTTCCGCCAACGATAACTGGAGCGCAAGGCCAGTTGAAAAGTGAAGCCGGAGAGTAAAATGAAAATCTCGGTTTATATGGCGCTGATCGGGATGCTGGTCGCGGTGCTGACAACGGAATGCGGCGCTGCCGGGCCGGGCTCAGAGAGAGTGCTTGGAATGTGGGAGGGAACGACCGTTGCTCGATGCCCGGGCTCGCGTCCTGGACGATGCAACGCACAGCAGAAGATTTCGATAACCCTGCAGGAGAGCAATAACTCGAAGATCGCGGGTTCTTACACTTGCGCTTACGGCAACCAGACTTGCCTCAGACAGAATAATACTGGCACCGTTGCCGCCGTGAGGCTGGCGGATTCGCGGATAACCTTTCGCGTGTTCATGCCCGACGGAACTTCATGCATCTACAATGGAAACGTCGCGAACAACGCGATCTCTGGCGGATATTCGTGTTATGGCGGCGGCGGGTTACTGGAGCAGGGTAGTTGGACCGCCCACCGTGCGTCCGAATAACAGGCTCACGGCAGAATCTATCTCTGCCGTCGCGGCGCGACGTAGTTGAACGCTTCTGGCCTCCTCCCCCTGTCTTGGGGGAGGACTGAGGTGGGGGTCGAGCGAGGAAGCGCCAGATGTCTTTTTTTCGGCGCTTCCTCGTTCTGGTTTTTTTTTGCTGCTTCAGAAAGAAGCGGTTCTCACAGAGATTCAGAACCGCCTGGACCCCCACCCTAACCCTCCCCCAAGACACGGGGGAGGGAGTAAGAAATGCAGCGCGCGGCGCACGACGCTGCGGAGAACTGCGCGAGAGCGAGTTGGATTACAACCCCTCGCGTGACCGTCTAGCTGATGGGCTCGACCGGTGCGGCGGGGGCCGCGGCCTTGGGCGCATTCGCCTCGAAGCTATACACCAGCTTGTCGTCCGCGAGATCGACCTTCGCCAGCCCCGCCCTTGCTGAGCGCGCCGAACAGCACCTGGTCGGCAAGCGCGCGCGCGATCTCCGACTCGACAAGCCGTCCCAGCGGCCGTGCGCCGAAGCGCGGGTCGTAGCCCTTTTGCGCGAGCCACTTTCGCGCCGCCTCCGAGACCTCCAGCTTCACCTTCTGCGCCGCCAGCCGCTCGGCCAGCTCGGCCACGAACTTGTCGACCACGCGGGCGATTATCTCGGGACCAAGGCCCGCGAACTCGATTATCGCAGAGAGCCGGTTGCGGAACTCGGGGCTGAACATGCGGTCGATGGCGCCGCGCGGATTGCCGGTCGCGACGTCGGTGCCGAACCCGATCATCGTGCGCGCCAGTTCCTGTGCGCCGGCGTTGGTTGTCATTACGATGATCACGTTGCGGAAATCCGCCTTGCGCCCGTTGTTGTCGGTCAGCGTCGCATGGTCCATCACCTGCAACAGGATGCTGAACAGGTCGGGATGCGCCTTTTCGATTTCGTCCAGTAGCAACACGCAGTGCGGGTTCTTGTTGATCGCGTCGGTCAGCAGCCCGCCCTGGTCGAAACCGACGTAGCCCGGCGGCGCGCCGATGAGCCGCGAGACCGTGTGACGCTCCATGTATTCGCTCATGTCGAAGCGCAAAAATTCCACGCCCATCACCTTCGCGAGCTGGCGGGCGACCTCGGTCTTGCCGACGCCGGTGGGGCCGGCGAACAGGAACGCGCCGACGGGGCGGTCAGGATGCGCGAGGCCCGATCGCGCGAGCTTGATCGCGCGCGCCACCGCCGCGATCGCCGGGTCTTGTCCGAACACCGCCTGCTTCAACTCGTCCTCGAGGTTTTGCAGGCGCGCCCGATCGCTGGAGGACACCGTGCGCTCCGGAATCCGCGCCATCCGCGCCACCGTCCGCTCGGAGTCGCGCGCGCCGACGGTCACCGCGTCGGGCCCGCTCGCGCGCAGCCGTGCCGCGACGCCCGCCTCGTCCATCACGTCGATCGCCTTGTCAGGCAGGTAGCGGTCATTGATGTAGCGTGAAGAAAGATCTACCGCGGCGCGGATCGCCGGCGCGGTGTAGCGCACGTTGTGATGCTTTTCGTAGTGGCTCTTGAGCCCGTTGAGAATCTGCACCGCCTCTTCCACGGTGGGCTCGGGCACCTCGATACGTTGAAACCGCCGGCCCAGCGCCTTGTCGCGGTCGAACGAGCGCTTGTACTCCTGGTAGGTCGTCGATCCGATACATCGCAGCTCGCCCGAGGCGAGCGCGGGCTTCAGCAGGTTGGAGGCGTCCATCGTGGAGCCCGACGCCGAGCCGGCGCCCACGATCGTGTGGATCTCGTCGACGAAGAGCACGATCTTCGGGTTGCCCGACGCGGCCTTGATCACGGCCTTCAGCCGCTGCTCGAAATCGCCGCGAAAGCGCGTGCCCGCAAGCAGTGCGCCCATGTCCAGCGCGTAGATCTCGACGCCCTTGAGCGCCTCGGGCACGCGGCCTTCATGGATCGCGAGCGCCAGGCCCTCGGCCAGCGCGGTTTTGCCCACGCCGGCCTCGCCCACGAACACCGGGTTGTTCTTGCGCCGGCGGAGCAGGATATGAACCGCGCGCTCGATTTCATTCTTGCGCCCAATCAGCGGATCGATCTTGCCCTTGGCGGCGCGCTCGGCGAGGTTTATCGCGTAGCGCTTGAGCGCGCGTGCCGGGGAAAGTTTCGGCGTGCCCTCCTCGTCCTCGTCGCCCTCGCCTTCTTCGTGGTCGTGCTCGTCCTCGCTCTCGGCCTGGCCCTCATGGGCGCCGCGCACCTGCCGATCGTCGTCCGCACCAACCTTGGAGACGCCATGCGAGACGAAGTTGATTACGTCGAAGCGGGTGACGCCTTCTTCCTGCAGGAAGTAGAGCGCGTAGGACTCGGCCTCCTGGAACATCGCGATCAGCACCGCCGGACCATTTATTTCCTGGCGGCCCGCCGACTGCGCGTGCAGTGCCGCGCGCTGCAATGCGCGCTGCACGCCGGTCGCGTAGCGCGGCGTCGCGTCGGCGCCGCGGCCAAGGCGCTCGACTCCATCGTCGAGGTAGCCTTGCAGTTTGCGCCGCAGCGAATCGATATTCGCGCCACAATGCTTGAGCACGTTGCTGGTCGTGAAGTCATGGAGCATCGCGTAGAGCACGTGCTCCAGGCAGACGTATTCATGGCGCCGGCTCTGGGCCTCGGTCATCGCCAACTGCAGCGTGACCTGCAACTCGCGGCTAAGCATCACGCCTGGCGACGCCATCCGCCGGCTCCTCTTGGCTGACCGTTGCGGTCAGAATCTTTTCCATTTGGCATAAATCCAAACTAATCATTAAATTAAAAATAATCATTAAACCCGTCCGCGCCGCTCAGGCTTTTTCCATCACGCATTTCAAAGGGAATTCGCTCTGGCGCGCCAGTTCCTCGACGGTGCGCACCTTGGTCTCGGCGATTTCGTACGGGAACACTCCCGCCACGCCCATCCCGTTCTGATGCACGTGCAGCATGATCCTGGTCGCCTCGGCGTGCTGCTTGTGGAAAACCACCTTCAATATCTCGACCACGAACTCCATCGGGGTGTAGTCGTCGTTGAGCAGGATGACCTTGTACATCGGCGGCTTCTTGGTGCGGGTCTCGGGCCGCGTGCGCCGCTCGACGACCGTGTCGCCATCGGAGGGACGTCCCTTGCCGGCACCATCGTCATCGCGCTTGCGCGCCCGCACTTCCCGCTGCCAAAGTTCGTCGTTCATCGTTCTTCCGGAGTCATCAACCTGCTTTGCTCATATAGAATAGCAAATCGGCGCATGGTCTTGGGAGCACCGGCCGCGAGCCCTTTGCGGCGGCGTCCCGCACGGCTAAGCTTCGCCCATAGATTATAGCCCTATAGATTGTGGCCCATTGAATATGGCGAGGACCGACAATAAAAACACGACCGCCCGCGACGCGGATGCGGATGCGGCGACGATCGAGGTCAGTGTCGTCGAGGGCATCGACCGCATCCCGCGCGAGGATTGGAACGCGCTGCTGGCCGACGACGACAGCCCTTTCGTCGATTGGGACTGGCTCTTTGCGATGGAGAATTCCAAGAGCGCGGTACGGGCGAGCGGATGGGGCCCGTGCCATCTGACGATCCATCGCGGCAAATCGCTGATCGCGGCCTGCCCACTGTACCTCAAGGGCCACAGCATGGGCGAATTCGTATTCGACCAGGGATGGGCTGACGCGGCGGAGCGGAGCGGCATCCGCTACTATCCCAAGCTGCTGGCCGGCGTGCCGTTTACGCCGCACAGCGGACGGCGCTTTCTCACCGCGCCCGGCGTCGCGCGGCGGCCGCTGGTCGCGGCGCTGGGACGCGCCTTGACCCAGCTTTGCGCGGACAACAAGCTCTCCTCGGCGCACGTTAATTTCTGCCTTCCCGACGAGGCGGCGGCGCTACGCGAACTCGGTTTCCTGGAGCGCCTCGGCTACCAGTACCATTGGCGCAACACCGGCTTCGCCGCGTTCGAGGACTATCTCGGCGCGCTCAAGAGCAAACGCCGCTATGCCGTCCGCCACGAGCGCGCGGCGCTCGTCGCCCAGGGCGTGACCATCAAGGTCCACGCGGGCGACGAGATTCCCGACACGATCTTCGGCCCGATGTTCGATCTCTACCTCTCCACGATCGAAAAACTCTACTGGGGCCGCCGTTACCTGACGCGCGAGTTCTTCACCGAGATGCGCGAGCGCTTCAAACGCTACGTCTGCCTGGTCTGCGCGTATCGCGGGCGCAAGCTGGTCGCCGGAACCTTCAACCTGCAGAAGTCGGGCGTGCTCTACGGGCGTTACTGGGGATGTTTCGAGGACTTGAAGTATCTGCACTTCAACGTCTGCTACTACGCGGCGATCGAGCATTGCATCGCCAACGGAATCGCGCGCTTCGAGCCCGGCGCCGGCGGCGAGTACAAGTGGCTGCGCGGCTTCGATCCTGCTTTGACGCACAGTGCCCACTACGTCGCGCACGAGGGGCTCCGCCGCGCGATCGGCAACTTCCTCGCGCGCGAGCGGCGCGAAGTCGAGGCCTGGATCGCCGAAGGCCACGAGCGCAGCCAGCTCAAGCCGCCCGCGCCCTCCAACGTGGAGCAGCCGTAGCGGTGCGCGCGCCGCGTTACTTCGGCGCGGCGACCTCGGGCCGTTCCTCCAGGGCGGAGGCTGGTTCGCGCGGCACGACGTCGATCTTCTCGAGCTCGCCCAATTCTTTTTTGCCGACCACGCCAAGCTCGCGGAAGCGGCGCGCCCACGGCATCACGCGGCCCTCGAACGAGCCGACCGCGTCGTTGAACGCGCCCACCGACGACTTTAGCGAGGTGCCGACGCGCCGCAGATGCTCGACCATCGTGGCGAACCGGTCCGCAAGTTCGCGCGCCATCTCGCTGATGCGTTGCGCGTTTTCCGCCAACTGCTCCTGGCGCCATCCGTAGGAAACCGCGCGCAGCAGCGAGATCAGCGTCGTTGGCGTGGCAAGAATCACGCGCTGCGCCACCCCTTGCTCGATCAGCGAAGGGTCCTGCTCCAGCGCGGCGCTGAAGAATGGCTCACCCGGCAAAAACAGGATCACGAATTCGGGCGTGGGCTGAAACTGATCCCAGTACATTTTGGAGCCGAGCGCGATCATGTGCGCGCGCACCTGCTGCGCATGCTGTTTGAGCTTTTCCTGGCGCGCGTCCTCGCTCGTCGCTTCGAGCGCTTCGAGATAGGCCTGCAACGGCACCTTGGCGTCGACGATGATGTTCTTGCCGCCGGGCAACTGCACGCGCAGGTCGGGACGCAATTTGCCGTCGTCGTTCGCCGCGCTGTCCTGCTGGAAAAAATCGCACCGCTCCAGCATCCCGGCCATCTCGACCACCCGCTTGAGCTGAATTTCGCCCCAGCGGCCACGCACCGACGGCGCGCGCAACGCGCGCGAAAGATTGGACGCTTCCGAGCGCAATTCCTTCTGCGCGGTGATAAGAGAACTTATCTGCTCGCCGAGTGCGCCATAGGCCTGGCGGCGCGCTCCTTCAATTTCGCGGATCTCGCGGTCGAGCTTGCCCAGCGATTCGTTGACCGGACCGACCACCGAGCCGAGCTTCTGATCGGCGAGCGTCAGGAAACTGTGATTGGCGGCCTCCAGCGCGTCGGCGGCGAGTGACTTGAAAGTATCGGCGAGTTTGCGCTCCGAGCTTTCGAGCAGCGCCTTCTGCGCGGAGAAGCCGCGCTCGCGCTCCTCCATCCGCACCTCGGCCTCGCGCACCTTGCCTTCCCAGCGGCGGGCGGCGGCCAGCCAGGCGACTATCGCACCCACCGCCAACGCCACGATCACAGCCGCCAGCAATACCATCTTGCAACCTCCCCAGCGCCGCGCCCCCACATCGGTGCAGCCCTCAAAATAGTATCCGCCGCACTGCGCCTGCGTCCAATTGCGCTTCCAGCGCAATCCACAGCTTCGTCAAGCTTCGTGCGGTTTCGAGTAAGTCCGGTGCGTTCCCGGCAGTGGGCAGGACCGCCATCTTTCGCCCACCAGTTCTGCTATTTTGGCGCGTGACGTCCGGGCGCCTGGCGGACGCGTGCCTTAATCGTGAAGGATTTGCTCAAGCCGCGCTCCGTCCTTGTCGTCCTGGGCTCCGGCGGAGTCGGCAAAACCACCATCGCCGCCGCCCTCGGCATCGCGGCCGCGACCGCCCGTCTGCGCACCGCGATCATCACGGTCGATCCCGCGCGGCGTCTCCGCGAAGCGCTGGGACTGCCGCGCCTGGGCGGCAGGCCGACGCGGATTGACGCCCGGAGATTGCGCGCCGCCGGTCTCGACCCCGCGCTCAAGCTGAGCGCGATGATGCTCGACGTCAAAGGCGAATGGGACGCGATGGTGACCGAGCATGTGGCCGACCCGGCCATCCGCCGGCGCATCCTCGACAACGCCTTCTATCAAAGCCTCAGCACGCGGTTCGCCGGCTCCGACGCTTACGCAGCGCTGGAGGCGCTCCACGATCTTCACGAGGCGGGAAATTTCGATTTCGAGGTCGTCGATACTCCTCCCGCCGCGCACGCGTTCGAGTTCGTGCAGGCGCCGGCGCGCCTGATACGGCTGCTCGATTCGCAGGCCGCGCGATGGCTGATTAAGCCGGCCGGGCGATCGGCCTCGCTGGCGCTCAGGCTGGCCGCGCGCATCACGAGCTACGTCGCACGCGAGTTGGAACGCTTCGCCGGCGGCGACACGCTCTCTTCGATCGCCGACTTCTTCGCCGCTGCCGCCGGCGCGGCCGAAGGAATCGCCGCCCGAATGTCGAGAGTCTCGGCGCTGCTGCGCTCACCGGCCGTGCGATTTGTGCTGGTCACCACCGCTGAGCCCGATCGATTGCGCGAGGCGCGCAAGCTTATCGACCAGATGGAATCCGAGGGACTGCACCTGGGCGCGGTCGTGATCAACCGCTTCCTCGACGAGGCGATCTGCCGCGGATTCACAAATGATCATGCGCTCGACGACATCGTGCGGCTTCGCGCCGCGCTGGATGCGGATGGCGCCGTCGATGCCGCAATGGCTGAGACGCTGTCCTACCTGGAGAGTTATCGGGCGCGAGCCGAGGAAGACGTAAATCGCGTGAAACGCTTCGTTGACGGATTGCCGGTGCGCGTGAAGGTAGCGTTCGCGCCGGAAATCCGGCCCGGCACTCCCAGCCTCGCCGCGCTGGCGCGGCTTGCGAATTTTCTGATCGCACCGCAAGCGATCGGGGAGCGGAGGGCGCGTGGCGCGAACGCCGCCGCCGCGCCACCCAAGGCACGCGCGCCGCTCAAAAGCGGCCGCCGCGCCGAAAAAAAATCAGCCACTAAATCGGACGGCGGAATTGGTCGAATGCCGGAGTGAGCCTGTAAGCCGGGTTCTGTGCCCTTGCGGGCGGCGATCATTCATCTTGGCCGGACGATTGCTCGCCGGCTCCAGCGACCGAACCCGAGGGATTATGAGCGGGCCACTCACCCTCCTATTTGGTCTTGCTCCGAGTGGGGTTTGGCATGCGCGCGCGATCACTCGCGCGCCGGTGGGCTCTTACCCCGCCATTTCACCCTTACCCTCGCGGGCGGTGTATTTTCTGTGCCACTTTCCGCGGGTCGCCCCGCGCCGTCGTTAGCGGCCACCCTGCCCTACGGAGCCCGGACTTTCCTCCCCTTTTACGGGGCGATCGCCCGGCCCACTCCGGCAGCGCCGATCCTAGCACGGCGGCGCGATGCTCGCGTATCAGCCCTCGTAGTAGAGGATACGCTGGCAGTTGGGGCAGAAGTGGATCTGAAGATGCTTCTGAATCTCGTTGTAGAGCTGTGGCGGCAGGCGCATCCGGCATCCCTGGCAGGTGCCCGACTTCGCCAGCGCGACCGCCAGTCCACCGCGCCGGCTGAAGATCATCTGGTAGCGTTGCAGCAGCACGTCGTCGATCGATGAGGCCGCGCGGTCGCGCTCGACGCGCTGGCGCTGAATCGACATCTTCAGCTCCTCGACCTCGGCCGCGATCTCTTTCTCGGCCGCCTTGAGCTCAGTGCGTCTGGTGGCGATGAGTTCGGTAAGTTCCTTGATTCGCGGCGCACGCGGCTCGGCGGCTTGCATCGAGGCCAGCACTTCACTTTCCAGGCGCTGGTTGTTTTCCTTGAGCGACTCGACCTCGTGGCCGAGCGCTTGCAACTCCTTGTCGTTGCGCACCAGGTTCAGCCGCATCCGCTTGTTACGGATCTGCGCCTCGCCGTCGGCGAGTTCACGTTCTAGATGGCGGCGCGCGGTGGCCGCCTGCTGGTCTTCCTCGGTGAGTCGGTCTAGCTCGGCCTGAGAGGTTTCGATTTCGCCGCGAAGCTGCTCGACGCGCTCCGCGACTGAGGATAATGATTGCCCGAGCTCGTGTAATTGCCGGTCGATGGTTTGCAGACTCATTAACCGGGCTATCTCTTCACGCAATTCTGCCTCCGTTTGATGCGGGCCGATTCATGCGCCGCAATGCGCGCTGTCGATCATGATCGCGCGCACTGCGGACGTCAGCCAAAGAAATCTTTGCATCTGTTGATGATATGGGCCCACCAGGATTTGAACCTGGGACCAGCCGGTTATGAGCCGGCAGCTCTAAACCGGACTGAGCTATGGGCCCTTGCGAGCGCATTGTGCAACAACCATCGTACCAAGTTTCATGTAACAAATTAAGGGGCATCCTCAAACACTATTTAACTTGACTGTCACGATTCGATGCAGTCCAGCGCGCCTGCACGCATTCAACCCCCGCGCCTTCTGAGCGCAATCATCTCCTGCGCCGCGGCCATCGCCTCATCATCGCTGCCCGCGCTGGCCGCGGCGCGCCGCGTCGTCTCCATCGCGCGCTGCTGGCGGCGCCGCGCGAGCGCGTCGGCGAAGTCGCGCGCGAGCGCGCGCGCCTGCGCGGCCGTCTCGATCAACGGCCCGACGGCGAGCGCGCTCAGCCGCGAGCGCTGCGCGTCGCCCAGCCGCTCGGCGACGCGCACTTCGAGCACGGCCGCCGGCTCCTCCGAGGCGCACACGTCGCCGAGCGCCGCGGCCACGCCCGCATCCTCGAGCATCGCGGCGTGCGCGGCAATCTCGCCGCGCAACTCCGGATGCAACAGCGCGACGGCGAGCAGGCCGACCTCGGCGGCCGTCGCGCCGTCGCCCGCGGCCGCCGAAGGCGGCCGCGCAGCCGCCGGCCCGCGCGCGGCGGCGGCGCCATAGGCGCCGCCGCGCGCGGGCCGGCGCGCCTCGGCGCGCAGCACCTCTTCGCCGACGCCCAGCGCGTCGGCGGCTTTGCGCGCCAGCAGATCGAACTCAAACGCGTTGTGCACGGCCTTCAACACTTCGGCCACCGCCGCGGCGGCGCGCGCGCGCGCCTCCAGCGAGCCGCGCGCTGCCGCCGCCTGCTCGGCGAGGAAATAGTCGACCAGCAAATCCGCCGACGCGATAAGCTCGGCGAACGCCTGCGCTCCGCGCTCCTTGATGAAGGTGTCGGGATCGAAACCGGGCGGGATAAAAATTCCCCGCCCGAGCAGCCCGGCAGCGAGGAATATCTCGAGCGCCCGCAGCGAGGCCTTGCGCCCCGCCGCGTCGCCGTCGAAACAGGCCAGCACGTTGCGCGTCAGGCGTCCAAGGAGCCGCAACTGATCGACCGTCAGCGCCGTGCCGAGGCTCGCGACCGTCTCCTTGAAGCCCGCCTGCCATATTGCGATCGCGTCGAGATAACCCTCGACCACGATCGCGCGGTCGGTGCTGGCGATCGCCGCGCGCGCCTCATACAACCCGTAGACATTGCGCGACTTCGAGTAGAGCGGCGATTCAGGCGAGTTGATGTACTTGGGCAGGCGCTGGTCGAGCACCCGGCCGCCAAACGCGAGCACCCGCCCCTGGCCGTCGCGAATCGGGAACATCAGCCGTCCGCGAAACATGTCGCGCGTCCCGGCGCCGTCCTGCTTGACCAGGCCCAATCGCACCGCCGCCGCCAGCAGTCCGCGTTTCTCGAGGGCGCGCGCCAGGTTGGCTGGACGCTCGGGCGCAAATCCAAGCATGAAAGTGCGGGCGGTTTCGGCCGCGACGCCGCGCGCGGAGAGGTACTCGCGCGCCGCGGCGCCGTCGGGCGTCTTCCACAACACGTGGACGAAAAAATCGGCGGCGATCTGATTGGCGCGCAGCGCGCCGTCGCGCTCGCCCGCGCCCGGTCCGGCCTCGGCGCCGCGCTCTGGAAGCGTGACGCTGTAGCGGCGCGCGAGCGACTCGATCGCTTCGGGAAAACTCAGCCCCTCGGTCCGCATCACGAAGTTGAACACGGTGCCGCCCGCGCCGCATCCGAAACAATGAAAAAACCCGCGCTCCGCGTTGACCGAAAATGACGGCGTCTTTTCGTTGTGAAACGGACACAGGCCGACGAAGTTGCGCCCGGCGCGCTTGAGGCGGACGTGTGCGCCGATCACCTCGACGATATCCGCGCGGGTGCGGACCTCTTCGAGTTTGTCGTCGGAGAAACGCGCCATCAGTTCCCTGCCAGCTCGCGAAGCTGCTTTGGATTGTTGGTCATGATTCCATCAACGCCGGCCGCGATCAGCCGGCGCATCGTCGGCGCGTCGTCGACGGTCCACACGTAGACTGCGAGGCCGCGGCGATGCGCCTCGGCACATAGCGCGGCATCCGCGATATCGAACCGCGGCGCGATTGCGAACGCGTGCATCGCCGCCGCCGCCTCCAGCAGGGCGGCCGGAGCCTTCTCGCCAAGTAGCGCGAGGCGCAACCCGGGGTCCTGCCGAGCCACGATCTTCAGCTGATCCCAATCGAAGCTCGAGATTAGCGCACGTTCCATCGCGCCGCATCCGCGAAGAATGTCGCATACGCGCGCTTCGAGGCCCACTGCCTTGAGTTCGACGTCCAACTCGCATCGTCCCCGACCTCGCGCGCCGAGCGCCTGGGCAACTTCCGCGAGCGTTGGAATACGCTCGCCGCGAAATTCCGCGCCGAACCGCACTCCGGCGTCCAGCCGCTTGATCGCTGCCGCGCTCATCGCCGCGACCCGGCCGCGTCCGTCGGTAGTGCGGTTGACGGTCGCATCATGAATCACCACGACTTCGCCATCGCGAGTCATCCGCACGTCGAACTCACACATATCGGCGCCAAGCTCGGCGGCCGCGATGAATGCGCGCAAGGTGTTTTCAGGATAAAGAGCGCTGGCGCCCCGATGGGCGATCGTCAGCATCGAACAAGCCCCCAGAGAACCAGCCGAACCGCCCTCATTGCATGCGAGTTTACCCGCCGCCCATCGCAACGGGCAAATCCGCGGGCGCCTCCTCTCCACAGGCAGTTCCTGTTCCCCCACTCGTCAAGCCACGCCATGACCCTTATGCTTGAAGACGACTTGAGGCATAGAACGATGACCCGAATCGCTTCACGCGCCGCTCGCAATTACGTGCGAGTCGCTTTCGAGATTCCAGCCGCGATGGTTGACGATGCGGCCGGGATGCTGGTCGCAGAGGGGGCGATTGGATGCGCGGTCGGCGGCGACCATCGGAGTGCCCATCGCCACACGACGCTGGAACTCCAAGCGTATTTCGATCGGCTCGGCCGCTCGCGGCTCGCCGCGATTCGGCGAGCGATGACCGCGGCCGGGATGCTCGCGCGCCCCGGCCGGACGCCGCGCCGCCAGCTTATCGCCGATCCTGGCTGGGCGACGGCCTGGATGGATCGTTTCGAGCCGCTGCGGATTGGCCGCCGCCTGCTGATCGTCCCGCCATGGAATTCGGACATCGCCACGCGGCGGCTTAAGTTGGTGATCAATCCCGGACAGGCCTTTGGCACCGGGCATCATCCGACCACTTACGGCGCGCTCGCAACGATCGAGAAACTTTGCGCAACCGAGCGCTTCGAGCACGCGCTCGACGTCGGCACCGGTTCGGGCGTGCTCGCGATTGCGATGCGCCTGATGGGGGTCGCGGAAGTAAGAGCAATCGATATCGACGCGCTCGCGCTGGAGAACGCCCACGAGAACGCGGCGCTCAATTCGTTCGCGAGCAAAATCCGCTTCGCCACCACGCCGCTTGCGCGCTTCGGCCGCCGCTTCGACCTGATCGCGGCCAACATCCTTAGCTCGACTTTGATCGCGATGGCGGCCACACTGACGCGGCTGCTGGCGCGACACGGCCGCCTGGTGCTCAGCGGAATTCTCAACCGCGAGGCGCCGGCGGTGCTCCGTAGTTACGGACCGCGTCTCCGATGCCTCGGCGTGCGGCGCGATCGCGGATGGAGCACGCTGGTGATGGCGCGATGAAGCGGGCGGCCAAGCTTGCGATGAGATTTGCGATATCTTCGTCGACGGTTGACGGCGCGGTCGCGCTGGTCAGCGGCGCGGAACTCCATCATATGCGCGACGTGATGCGGCTCGTGCCTGGAGCCGAGGTCGCGCTGTTCGATGAACGCGGCGCGGAGTACGCGGGCATCATTCGCAGTTTTCAGGCGCATCACGCGGTAGTCGAAATCGCCGCGGCAACGCGCGCGCGCGCGGAAGCCACCGCCGGCCTTGTCCTGGCCGCAGCCGTGATCAAGGGCCCGCGGATGGACTTTCTGGTCGAAAAAGCCGCCGAACTCGGCGCGGCGGAGTTATGGCCGGTGATGTGTACGCGAGGGGTCGTGCGCGAGGTCGGCGGCGAGCGGCTTGCGCGATGGCGCCGGCTCACGACCGCGGCGGCCAAGCAGAGCCTTGCGCCGCGCGCGACCGAGGTCATCGCGCCGCTCAAACTCGGAGACTTGATCCGGCGGCTCAACGGGGGCAGGCTCTGCGTGGTCCTGAGCGTAGGCGCGCCGCCGCTGGGCGCGATACTGCGCAAGGCCCGCGAGCGCGCGCCATTGCTGCTGTGCGGGCCTGAGGGCGATTTCACGGACGAGGAGCTGGCCGCAGTGCGGGCGGCCGGCTTTCTTTCCGCGGGACTGGGCGGGCGGCGCCTGCGCAGTGAGACCGCGGCGCTCGCCGCGCTGAGCATCGCGGCCGGCGCGCTCGACGAATTCGATCGAGCACTTGCCTGATGGAGAGTGCTTGACGGCGATGCCCGACGGCGATGCGTGACGGAGTGACTGGCGGAGACGACTAATCGGTGCCTTACAAATTCGCCTTCGTGATGGACCCGTCTGGAGAAGGTGCTGCCCGACAAGGACACCACCTTCGCCTTCATGCTCGAGACGATCGGCCGTGGGCATCAGGCTTACTTCGTCGCGCTGCCTGACCTCTATGCGATCGGCGCGCACGCGTTTGCCGGAGCGCGGCGATGCGCGGTGATGCGCGGGACGCCGCATTATCGCTTTATCGACGACGGCGCCGACTACCCGCTCGAAAATTTCGACGCGATTTTCATGCGCAAGGATCCGCCCGCCGACGACGTCTACTTGTTCGCCACGATGCTGCTCAGTCTGGCCGATCGCCGCCGCACTTTCGTGCTCAACGAGCCCGCGGGCCTGCGCGAGGCTAACGAGAAGCTCTACGCGCTGAATTTCCCCGACGCGATTCCGCCCACGCTGGTGAGCCAGGACCTCGCGCGGCTCAAGAAATTCATGGCCGAGCAAGGCGGACAGATGATCGTCAAGCCGCTCGACGGACACGGCGGAGAAAGCGTGTTTCTGGCCGCGGCCGAGGATCGCAACTTGAACGCGATCCTCGAAGCGGTCACCCGTTTCGAGTCACGGCCAATAATGGCGCAACGCTACCTGGCCGAAATCCGCAACGGCGACAAACGGCTGATCGTGCTCGACGGTGAGCCGCTCGGATGCACGCTGCGCGTCCCGCGCGACGACGAAAACCGCGGCAATATCCACGTCGGCGGCAATTGTGTGAAAGCTGAAATCACTGCGCGCGACCGCGAGATCTGCGCGATGATGCGGCCGCGGCTTAAGCGCGACGGACTCTATTTCGTCGGACTCGACATCATCGGCAACTACCTGACCGAGGTCAACGTGACCTCGCCCACGGGAATTCAGGAGATCGATCGGCTGGATGAGGCCAACCTCGAGGCCAGGGTGATCGATTTCGTGGAGTCACGGGTCGCGGCGCTCAGGCAGTAGCGCGACGCCGCTCGACCCAGTCCGATGGACAGCGCCTTGTCGCGGCCTGATGGCTGTTGCAAGGGCGAGTCGGGACAGGTACGAATTAAGACCGCCGCGAAGGCCCGACGCGCAGATGTCCCGGTGGGCAGGTAGCTCAGTCGGTAGAGCAGAAGACTGAAAATCTTCGTGTCGAGTGTTCGATTCACTCCCTGCCCACCACCAGACCGACACACACGACGACCAACTTCTTCATGCCATCGTGATCTCCCCTTTATGCTGTGAACCTGCACCTACGGTCACACTGAGGTCGCCTAAAGACAACGCCAACATCGACGCGCGCAAATGCACTTTTTGTGTAAAAAATTGACGAGATGCCGCCGCGCCCTGCAAACGGCCACTCCGTGCGAGGACGGCCCTGCCTAGCTCGCGGAAACCTGCGCCGTTGAGACCGTGAACTGCGCGATTTTCTTGTTTCGATCCTCGTCATCGCTCGGCGGACGCTTGCCAAGACAAGGTTCTCGCAGCCATCGTTCCGTAACCTCGTCCGCAAGTCGATAAAAGCTCGTCGCAGAGACGAACACCGCATAACAACTGCCCGAGGCCACCTCGGTGACGAAATCCCGGCCGCACTGGACGCAGTGTCGCTGCAGCACAGGCTGACCGGACTCAAGTCCGAGACGCCGTGGTTGCGGTAGCATCCATCGATGGCTGCTCCAGGCCGCATCGCTCGTTTCCATGTCGCCCCCCGCGTGGCAAAAAATTTCAGATGCTACTCGGAACTATGGATACGAATCCCGCTTCGAGCAAGTGGGTATTCAAATGTAGATTGTAACCAGAGTGACACAAATAGCGCGCGAATAAGCTGATCGCGCGAGCGGTCACCGCCCTTGCCTCGCAGATCGGCAGCGGGTGAATTTTTTTTTCAACGACCCGCGCGTTAAGTTTCGACGGGCTTGAGGCAACTACAATTCCGATGCTCGCTTAACCGATAGCTTCGACCGCTCGCCACATCGCGGACACACGATCAGCACCGTGCGCGGTTCGAGACCGTGATCGCGCTCGAACTTGCGCACGTCTTCGATCAGGAGATCCGGTTCGATCTCTCCGCCGCTGTGGCCCACCTCGCCTCCGCACGATTGACAGAGCAGCATCGTTTTCATCCTGCCCAACCTCCTTTCTGTATGACCCTGGCATGCAAGACCCATCACGCCCCCAAGCCCTCGGAGCGCTTCCGATCCATATCCTCATCGTTCGCTCATCCCGAATTCAACGCCCCCGCGCGGGCATTTTCATGGAAAAGAAGTCTCCTATGCTCTAAATTGCGACGTTATGTTCTATGAATTAAATCATATGTAGATTAGCTCTAGACATGCTAATACAATACCTATAGTCTCAATGCAGTCAGTTATTCCTTAATACAACTTTGGTCGCGTTTCTCTCGGTCCAGCGTCTCAGAACCGATTTGCTGGCCGGAGATGGACGAAAGCGCAGGAGTAACGGCGCAAGGAGATAGAGGATTATGAACGCAAAGAAAGTGTTGCTGATCGCGGCCATGGCGCTGATTGGGACCGTCGGAGTTGCCAGCGCCAATTCGCATTCGTGCACCGATTCCAAAGGCCATGCGCATTTCTGTTGGCAGCCGGATGTCGATCCCACCTTTTCGATCGTCACCCAGAGCGCGACTGCGAGGGTCCAGGTCAATCACATCGTGACCGTGCAGGCGGATTGTGACGGTACCGAAAGCTACGCAGTGGGCGGCGGCTATACCGTGATGCCGAAGAATTCCACGGTCGGTTACGTAGTGAAGGCCAAAGTGCTGAACGATGGTCCGGTCTTTTCGGGCGCTGCCGCCAACAGCATCCCGGAGAGCTGGACAGTCACGGTGGTCAATCGCGGAGGACAGCCCGCGGATGTGACGACTTACGTCACTTGCGTGCAGCCCAACTAGACCGAAACGGGGAGCGGGCGAGCGCTCCCTGGGGGGATTCGCGCAAGAGCTTTTTGACTTGCGCGAAAACGACGCCGGGCCGCTTCCTGAAGCGGCCCGGCGTTTATGCGATCGCCCGCGCGGCTAGCGCCGGTTACTTGCCGGTTCCGCTGAGGCTCACGTTCTGCGGACTGTTAGCCGCGGTGTCGGCGAACTGCAACGTGTCCGTCTTTGCGCCTTGGCTGTGCGGAGTGAACTTCACTCCCACACTGCACGACGAGCCCTTGTTAAGCGTTTCGTTCGCAGTGCAGCTCGACGACGAGATCGCGAAGTTGGTGCCCGTCAGAAGCTTGACCGAAATCATCGTGGCCGAGGCTGGACTACTCGCCGGATTGGTAAGCGTAACGGTGACCGCGGAGCTTGAGTGTCCGGTCTTTACGCTGCCGAATGAGATCGACGTCCGCGACAACGTCAACGGCGCAGGCGTCGGCACCGGAGTCGGCGTCTGTACCGGCGTCGGAGTTGGGGGCATCGGAGTCGGCGTCGGCTTTGGAGTGGGGCTCGGCGTCGGTTTCGGAGTCGGGCTCGGCGTCGCTTTCGGAGTCGTGCTCGGGGTCGGCTGAGGCGTACCGTTGTAGGCGGAGGCGAACGTCGCCATGTCGACGCTGCCCCATCCGGTGACGAGGTCGTAGCCGGTTCCCGCGTTGTATCCGGTCACGCCGTTGTAGCTGTTGTTGCCGCTGGTGACGTCCTCGATTCCATTGGTCAGCAGGCCCTTAGCGGCCAGGCCATATATGGTCGGGTTGAGCAGCCCGAGACGCGTGCCGTTTTGCTGCTGCGCGATCGCGCGCGAGTATCCTGCCCACAGCGGGGCCGCCAGGCTGGTGCCGCCCCAGCAGCATTGGATCTGCGCAACGCCGCTTACGTCAGCGCCGATGAAGACGCCGGGAGTCCACGCGATCATCGCGACGTCGGGTACGTCGCGCGCCGAGTCGTTGGGCACACCGGGGCCTGCCTGCCATGCGGGCTTGGAAAAAATCTTGCTCGCGCCGCCGCCGCTCGATCCCCAGGCGCTTTCGATTCCGCCCGGCGCCACGCCGACCACGCTGGTATTGTTGCCTGAGGCGTTGTACTGCGGGCTGAAAGTGGTGCCGCCCACGCCCGTGACGTGAGGGCTCGCGGCCATCTCGCTCGCGTTCCGCGTGGTGCCGGTTACACACGAGTTGCTGGTCGCGTCGTACTGCAGGCCGGCCGCGCCCCAATCGCCCGAGGCGAGGAATACGGACTGGCCCTGGCTGGCCGCCTGCGCGAACAGCGTATCGAGCCCGGTGAAGAACGATGACGAAGAGCTGCAGTAGATGAAGCTGATGCTGATCGCGCCGCAGAGATTGTCGGTGATGCTGCTCTGGATCGAAGTGTAGAGGTCGCTGTCCACATAGACGTGAATCGGCGTCACGGGTGCGGTTGCGTGCGCGTAGTCGATATCGAGCAGCGCTTCAGTCTCGTCTCCGTTCGTGCCGGGCGAGCTGCCGCCGGGCAGCACGCGCGTGATGTTGAATGGCGTGAAGCCGAAGGTCGAGGCGAACAGGGTCACGGCCGAGTCGAGGTAATCCGAATCCTCATCCAATGCGACGCAGTCGGGCGATGCAGTGCCGCTATTCCCCGCAGCGATGAGCGGCGCCTCGTCGTAAAAGGTCTCGATGTCGAACGGACCAAAGGCGTCCCCGCCTCCGACGGTCGCACCCGGCACGGACGCGCCGCCGTCGACACCAGGGTGAGCAACATCGGCCAACGCGAGGAGCTGGGCGGATGAAAGACCCTTGTCGGTTGCCGGCAACCGCCGATGGAGCCCGGCCGGCATCACGGCGTGCATGTTATCGAGCCCCTGGATCCCCACGATCACCCCGGCGAACTCCACCGGAACCGACGGATCGGAGGCGTTGCCAAAGCTCGCGCCGCTCGTGACGATCGTGGTCGCAAAGGCGGCTTCCGCCTGGGTAACGTTGGCCGTCGCGTCAATCGTGCGGCCGAACAGATTAATTGCGTTGACTCGCAGGCCCTGGCTCTTCAGCCATTGCACGACCGCTTGCGTTTGCGCCTGGGTCGGCCCGAAGCGCTCGTTGAATTGCTTTGGCGTGAGCCATTGATGGTATTGGCTGGACGACGGATTCTGCTGATCGGCGAGTAGCTGGTCGAGCTTAGCCTGGTCGTGAACGCCGAGCACCACGGTCAGATGGAGCTCCATTGCCGGGTCGGCATGCACCACCGCGCCCAGGCGCGCCAGTTCGGTGGGATGGTTGCCCTTGAGCGCTACCTTACCGGCACTGCCGCCTGCGGCCAGCGCGTCCATCGCAAGCGCGCAAACGAGTACAGCGGCCGTTCCCGGCACCCCTGTCATTCTGCCTCGAATCCGCATGATCCCTCCCTCGGAAATCGGCAGCACGCGCGAGCTTGAAGCAAACGCGCGCTAGAAGCCGGCAAAACCCTCAAGCAAGAGCGACGCCATCGCTTTGTGGGCGAAAACATCCAGCATTTCCGCTATTATTCCCAAAGCGCTCGCCCAGCACCGAGTGCATTTTAGTTAAATCGTTTCATTTTAGAAACATTTATACATGATTAGTTCTATTTTCTATCAATTTTAACTTCCATTAGCTGCTATCATCGGTCAAATTCTCGCATCTCGCCTTATCGAGCCCTGAGCGATAGATCCTTGACCGCTGCTTGTCTACGAGATATCTTCATCCAATATTGTTCTACACATAGCTTGCTTGGTCAGAAGGATTAGCGGGGAACAAATGGAACTGATTCAACGAATCTTCGTCCACGCGCGCGAGACGATAGTCAGAAATCGCAAAGCCCAAACGATGACCGAATACATCATGATAGTTTCGGCTATCGCGGTCGTCGTTTACGGCACCTATCTGGCGCTGGGAAATAACATCAGTTCGTTCGCGAACGGCGCCGACTCGGTGCTGACTAACGCATAGGTCGGCAGGCGGGTAGGATTTCTTTCGTACGGCTCGTGCCCATCGCAGGCATAGGAGAGCCCTAGCTTCTTCAGGCGCCTCCTGGCTCTAGTTGTCAATCTCGCGACACGGCTCGTCGACAGTCCCGTCAGTCGCCCGGTTTAGCGCTACGCGCATCCCTATCCACATGCGCGCAATGACCTCGCTAACGGCTTCCAGGTCGGGATCGCCATGCGACGCTTCATCGGCGTAGCTTAGCCAGTTGCCCAGTAATCGCAGCGAGTGCCAGAGTTCATCGGGGTCAAGCGACCTCGCTGGCATCCGGAACACGGCCGTCCTGCCTGCCTGCGCGCCGAAGCGGCGCAGATGCTCTTCGGCGAGCGCGTCCAGCAAGTTGCTGAACAAGCTCGGCGGCAGGCTCGCGTCGCGGTTTGCGACCTCAAGCATCGCGAGCGCGCCGTCGCTGACGCTCGCCAACCCCAGATCGATTTCAATTTGGTTGTTCACGTAGATGCCCTCTTCAAAGGGTGCTACCGCAACGATCGGGCCGGGGATCGTCGCGAAGGCCGAAAGGATCGCGACCGTATCAGCCAGCCTTAAAGCCGGAGGTGCTTCGATCCATTCGTGCCGTCCGCGATACATGAACCGCGCGGTCGAGGATCGGGAATCGCACTGTCTCGCCGTCGAGCGGGGCGGGCGTTCGGCTTAGAACGTGTCAGATCAGCTTAAATGTCCCGCTTAAATGTCTCGGTTCGATGTTCAGACTGAACGAGACAGCGGACAATTCGATTCTGTCGACGAATCAGGTCAGAAAGACTTCGCGGACCAGGTTGGTGTCGTTGTATTCGAGCCCCTCGGCGATCAGATCACCTTCGAAGCGCAGGTAAAAATGGTAGCGCTGAACGTAGCGCCGCCCATTCATCGCGACCGTATCGCACTCGGCCTGGACGGCGACGTGGGGGCCATCGCAGATGACCGTGCCGAGTTTCATCCTGAGTCCGTCGGGGAACAGCGCGTTGAGGCGCTCGGTTTCGATGCGCGCGAAGGCCGCCTTGCCGCGCACAGGCGCGAACTCCTTCATCGTGGTAATCATCGCGAACGTGAAATCGTCGGTGATCAGCTCTTCGAAAACGCGCGCGTCGGGATGGTTGAAATTTTCGAGGAAGCGAATCGCCCGTTCCTTGTACTCTGCCGCAGTCATCGCCTGTCTCCCGTTTTGCAGTCGCGTTCTTCGATCGATGGGATTGCGCGCGGTGGATGCTCCTCGCGCGCGCTCTAAGGTCAGTGAATAAACTCGGGCATGACTTCCTTCGCCAGCAGTTCGTGAGACTCTTCGGAGTCCGGCAGCACAACGAAATAGGTCATTCCGATCTCCTCGATCCGCGAGCGGATTTCGCGCTTCACCTCGTCGGGAGTTCCGCCAAGGATCGAGGGCGCGCGCCGCGCCGCTTCCTCATCGGGGAAGCCCATTTTTTTCGCGAGTGCCCGCACGGCGGAATCCGCCCGGCTCTTGTCTTTTGAAATGGTTGCGAGGCTTAGTCCGCTTAGCTCGATGTCGTTGGGGTTGCGGCCGGCCTCCTTCGCGAGACCGTGCAGCATTGCGATGCGTCGCTTGAGCTCGGCCTTGTCGAATCTCACGGCCGCGGCAGGATCGTTGATCAAGTCCTTGCCGTTGAAGATGGGCGGGATCAAATTTGCGATATCGGCTTCGGCGGCCGCGATCTTGAGCAGCTTGCTTCCCGAGCCGCCGAGCATGATTGGCGGATGCGGCTTCTGGAGCGGCCGTGGATTGTTATAGGCCTTCTCGATCGAGAAATGAGTGCCGCGGTAGGTAGGCTCGTCCTGAGTCCACATCACCTTGAGCAGCTTGATCGCGTCCGCGAGCTGATCGAGCCGCTCGGCATTGGACGGATAGGGATAGTTGTGCGCGTCGTATTCCTCGCGCTCCCAACCGGCGCCCAGTCCGAGCACCAGCCGGCCGTTGCTCACGTGGTCGAGCGTCGAGGCTATCTTGGCCAACAGCGGTGGAGAGCGAAACGCCACCGCCGCGACCAATGAACCCACGCGAATCCTGATGGTCACGGCCGCGATCGCGCTTAGGGTCGTAAAACATTCAAGCTGAGGCTCGCGGGCGGGGCGGAACGGAGAGAAAAAATGATCGTTGAGCAGGATCGAATAAAAGCCCTGAGTATCGGCGCGCTTCGCCGTTGTGAGAGCTTGCGTGTAATCGCCCGTGATCGAGAATAGTCCGAACTTCACATCCCGCATTCGATTGAACTCCCTGTGCTTAAAGCTTGGCACAACTTCCATCAGCGATCACAGGGATGCAGGCATCGCGATTCACGCGCGGCCTCTTCTTGACCTCCCCTTGACCAAGGAGAGGTCGCCGTGAGCACCGCGAGCGGCGGGAGAGGTCAGTCTGAATTCCGCTGGGGCACTGGCACTTTGAGCGGCTCGCGAAAATCGATCATTGAACCTCTCCCTAACCCTCTCCTTGGACAAGGCGAGGGTATCAGAAGTGGCCGGTAGCAGTTACGCAAAAGATCTCTTGGTCAATGAGAGAGGGCCGGGCTCAGTTCGGCCACGATCAATTGTTGTGCGTCAGCAGAGATGATCGTGTCCCGCGCGACGCTCGTGCCGCCCGGGACTGAATCACAGCGGATCAGTTACCGTCGTCCGAGCCTTTGACCTGCGACCACTCGTCGCCAGACTGGCTGCTGTTGTCGGTATCGTCGGCGGCCTTTGTGTTTTCAGGAGAGGAGTCGTCCTCTCTGATCTCCGTCGTGCTGGTGCCGGATGAATTGGTTTGGGCCGAGGTCCCAGGGAGCGCCGGAAGGTCCGCGTGGGGAGCAGAGGCGGCCATGCCGGCGGAGTTACCCACCACGGCGCCGTACTCGCCCATTGTCTGCGCTCCGGCCATCGGTACGAACGTCAACGCGACCGCCGCAAAGGCGAGCGACGCTACTGCCCCGCTGAGTATTGAATTCCGGTTGGCTTTTTCCATGGAAGTCCCCCTTGGCCGAGTGTGATCGTCACGCCCAAAACGCGACGGCGCTTTCGATATTACATTGCGCGCGTGGGCGTGCATAGCCCCATCTCGACATGTCTTGACGCATCAAAAAGGACTCGGGGCCAAATAAAGCGGTTTTCCCCAGGAACTCTCGGGGAGAGAAGAGCGCCGAGGCCGTTCCTGACATGGCGTGGATGAAACGAATTAACCGACGTGGAGCACGGCGGCGCCCTTGAGTTCGTCGTGCTTCAGCATGTTGAGCGCGCGATTGGCCTCCTCAAGTCGCATCCCGAGCGTGTGCGTGCGCACGGGAATTTCTCCGGCAATCTTCAGAAATTCCTCGGCGTCCGCGCGCGTGTTGGCGGTGACGCTGCGCAACTCGCGTTCGTAGAACAGATGGCGTTCGTAGTCGAGCGCCGGCACCGGGCTCAGATAGATTCCGGCGACTGCGAGGATCCCGCCGCGATCGAGCGCCTCCAGCGCCGGCGGCACCAGCTCGCCGGCCGGAGCAAACAGAATCGCGGCGTCAAGCTTATGCGGCGGTGGCGCGTCCGCCGGACCGACCCAATCGGCGCCGAGCTCTTCGGCGAGTTCCTGATGGCGTCCGCCGCGGCTCATCACGAACACGCGGCATCGCCAATGCTTCAGCACCTGTATCGCGATATGCGCGGAGCCGCCGAAGCCATAAAGGCCGACGGTCGTATCGGGGCGGATTTCGGCGCGCTTGATCGCGCGAAAGCCGATTATCCCCGCGCACAAAAGCGGCGCGGCCGCCTCGTCGCCGAGCCCGTCAGGGATCGCGTAGGCGAAATCCTCGCGCACCACGACGAACTCGGCATAGCCGCCATCGTGATCATAACCCGTGAAGCGCGCGCTGAGGCAGAGATTTTCGCGGCCGCGCCGGCAATACGCGCATTGGCCGCACGTCTCGCGCAACCACGCGACACCGACGCGCGCACCCGCGGTGGTAAACCGCGTGCATTCGGGGCCGCATCGAACGACCGCTCCGACGATCTCATGGCCGGGGACGATCCGCGGATGGCGCGGCGGCAGGTCGCCCTCGGCGACGTGGAGGTCGGTGCGGCAAACGCCGCAGGTCTTGATACGGACGAGAATCTCGCGCGGGCCGGGTTCGGGTTCCGGAAGCTCGATCGCGCGCAACGGATCGGTTTCGATCGGGGCGGGTGTGTATACAGTCATCGCTTTCATGACATCGCCATTATAGACGCTGAGGAGCGGCCGCGGGCAGTGACCTGACCGGCTGCGCGGCATATTGACCCCGGGTGCTGGCACTGTTAGCTAATACTAGTTATGCCGCATATTCCAGTTCACCCGTCAGCCGAGAAGCGCCATCGCCAGAGCCTCAAGCGGCGCGACCGCAATCGTGCGATAAAAACCCGCGTGCACAGCGCGGTCAAACAGGCCACGCAGGCGATCCAGGGCGCCGACGCCGAGGGCGCCGCGAAGGAACTGCGCCAGGCGACTCGCGTGCTCTACAAGGCCGCGGGCAAGGGCGCGCTCCATCGCAACACCGCGGCGCGCAAAGTCGCGCGCCTCTCGCGCGCCTTGCATCGCAAGCACAGCGCCGCCGCCGCCAAAGCCTGATCGCTCAGGCCCGCGCCTGGGGAGCCATCAGCTCGAGCAGCATCCCGGCGAGCGCCTCTTCGCGCTCCTTGATTTTTCCGTTCTTGAAGTCGGCGTCGAGTTGCACCACTCGCCGATAAGCCTCGGTCAGCCGCGGCATCCCGAAGCGCCGCGCACCCTCGATCGCGCGCATCGCGAGCGGGCTTGACGGCGACATCCCAAGCGCCGCGGCTATTTGCGGCGCACCCTGCTTGTGCGCGGCCATCGACGCCGCCAGCATCATCCGCCGCATCACCGGGGCTATCTCGACCGCCAGCAATTCGAACGGATCGCGTCCCGCGGCCAACGCGCGCCCTAACGTACCGAGCGCCGCCGCCGCACGCCCGTTGGAGAGCGCCTCGGCGAGCTCGAACAGGTCAGGTATTTTGGCGGCCGCCGGATCGCCGAGGTCGGCCGCGCCGAGCGTGGCTCCGGGTTCGCGATGGATCGCGGCCTTAGCCAGCGTGTTGGCGATCGCGGAGAGATCGCCCGCGTGGCGCGAGATCAGAAGGTCGGCGACTCCGCGTCCGAGCCGCAGGTCCTGGACGCGGGCGAAGGCCTCGGCGAATTGCGTGAGCTGATTGTCGTACGGGCGCGGACAGTTTATCGCAAGGCCGGCCTGCTCCGCCGCGCGGCGGATTTTGGCCGGGGCCGTATCGCGCTCGTAGACGACGATCAGCGCCCCCGGACCGCGCATCGTCTCGAGCGCCTCGGCGAGCGCCGCTTCACCGGCGCCCGCACGGGAGCGCGCGGTGCCGGACGCCGCGCTATCGTCGCCATCGTCCTGATCGCCGCCGCGATGCGAGCGCAGCACGCGGCATCCGACGACCCGCGCCGGCGCGAACAGGTCGGCTTCGCGCAACTCCGCGAGCACGGCGTCGAAACCGTCGGCGCCGCCCACCTGGAAGCCGCGATACTTCATCCCCTGCTGAAGCATCCGGCGGCGCACGGTGTCAAAGACATACTCGCGGAGATATGCGTGCGGGCCGCTGATTACGATCGCCGGCGGAAGTGTCGCACGATCACCCGCACGGAGGATGGAAAGGGCCGTCTCAACCGCCATCGGCTAACCCCTCACGCCACCAACTTTGATAAATGCAGCAAGGAGATCTATTGCTTCGCGGAGATCCTTCGCTGACGCACAGGGTGACAGAAGGGCGGGCTTTTTGTTGTCATCCTGAACGAAGGCTGCCGAAGTGAAGGATCGACGCGAAGCGATTTTGTCTTTCCCAACGCCCGCTAGAAGCCTTGGACGTACTAGAAACCTTCGGACATGGCGGAATAAATGTTCTGCGCCATCTTCGTCATCATCTGCTCGCTGGAGGCGGCCTGCTGGGTCTGCGCGACCTGGATGTCGGGCAGGTTGGCGATATCCTGCGAACGCAGATTTTGCTGGAGGAATTCCGGCGAAGTAGTGACGACGGTCGAAGAAACCGTCGGGAACTGCTCGATACTGCTGAGCACGTTGGCCCACAGCACCTTGTCGGTGTGGCGATCCTGAAGCTCGGCGCGCACGACCATGTACTGCTGGTAGATGCTGGCCTCGGAGACGCCGTTGAAGCCCACCGGCGCGGTGTCGACGCGCAGGATCTGGCCGGTCAGCACGAGGTCGGCCTGCGCGGGTTCCTCAACTAACTGCAGGCGTTTGTGCTCGGCGACCTGGTCCTTCATGTAACGCATGAACCGGTCGTTGTAGCCGGTGAAGCGCGAGGTGTTACTGAAGCGGGCGACGTAAATCGTCTTGGCGTCCTGCGGCAGGCCACTGCCAGAGGAGGCGAAATGGTAACCGCAGCCCGCCAGCATCAGCAGCGCGCTCAGCATCGCCGCGAACCCAACCCTAGTGCGCTTTGTCCAAGTCCCGCTCGCCACGCTCCTCACCCTTTTGCTTGAGTCCCAGCCGCCCCGCGAGCTCATCCAGCACGCCGTTGACGAAGCGTCCCGAGTCCTGGTCGCCGTAAGCCTTGGCCAGTTCGATAGCTTCGTCCATGGTTACCCGCGCCGGAATCTCGTTCATCCACAATAGCTCGTACAGGCCGATCCGCAGAATATTATGGTCCACGCGCGAGAGCCGTCCGATCGTCCAATGCTCAAGCGCGCCGGCCACGTGCTGGTCGAGCGCAGCGCGCTCACGCTCCACGCCCTCGACCAATTCGACCGCGAACTTGCGCGCGCGGTCGTCGGCATGGAAGCTTTCGAACAAGAGCGCAAGCTCCTCGCGCGAGCTCCCGCCGCTGATATCTATCTGGTACAGGGCCTTGAGCGCGAGCTCTCGCCCCAGATGTCTGAGTCCCATGGCCAAAAGCCGCCGGCCCTCTGATACTCGCGCGTGTCGCGCCGCCTCCGCCTAAGAAGCCGCGGCGCAACCTACGTGATGACCTTAAGTTTGGAGAAGAGATGGCCAAGCTTCTCCTTCTTGGTGCGCAAGTAATCGATATTGCCCAGGTGCGGCGTGACTTCGAGCGAGACGCGGCTGACGCGCACGCCGTAGCTTTGCAGGCTTTCGATCTTGTGCGGATTGTTGGTCAGCAGCCGGGCTTCGCCGACGCCGAGGTCGCGCAGGATCTGCGCGCCGATTCCGTAGTCGCGCAGATCCTCCTTGAAGCCGAGCTGCAGATTGGCTTCGACCGTATCGAAACCCTGGTCCTGCAGCGCGTAGGCCTTGATTTTGTTCGCCAACCCGATCCCGCGCCCTTCCTGGTGCAGGTAGATGATCACGCCGGCCTCGGCGGCCAGGATGCGTTCGATCGATTCGGCCAGTTGCTCGCCGCAATCGCAGCGCTGCGAGCCGAACACGTCGCCGGTGAGGCATTGCGAATGGAGCCGCACCAGCGCCGGCCGCCCGCCCCCGACGTTGCCCTTGACCAGCGCCAGATGCTCGCGGCCGTCGACCGTGCTGCGGAAAACCACCGCCTTGAGCTCGCCGGAATCGATCGGAAAATCGACGTCTGCGACGCGCTGCACCAGCAGTTCGTTGGTCAGGCGATAGGAGACCAGGTCCTTGACGAACAGAATCGGGATGTCATGGGTCACGGCGAACTCGCGCAACTCGCCAAGGCGCGCGGCATCGCCGTCCTCGCGCAGCACCATGCACAGCGCGGCGCACGGCCGCATCCCGGCCGCGCGCATCAGATCGACCGCGCCCTCGGCGCGTCCCAGGCGCATCATGACGCCGCCGCTCAGCGCCATCAGCGGCAGCACGTGACCGGGCATCACGATGTCCTGCGGGCCGCTCTTGTCGGAGGCGAGCACCTGGATAGTGCGCGCGCGGTCGTGCGCGGAAATTCCGGTGGTCACGCCCTCGCGCGCCTCGACCAGCGAGCCCGCCTGCTCGTCGGCAAGCTCGCTCTGGGAGGAAGCGACCAGCGGAATTCCCATCTCGCGCATCCGCCGCTCCGGCAACGCGACCGAGACCACGCCGCGCGCATGGCGCGCCATGAAATTGACGTGCTCCGGCGTCACCTTCTCACCGGCCATCACGAAATCGCCCTCCGCCTCCTCACCCTCCTCCATCACCATCAGGACCATCTGGGCGGCGCGGATGCGGCTGAAGATTTCTTCCAGCGATTTGGACGACTTGACCATCTGTAATTTTCGCGGCAATTCCGGACCCGAATATTATCACCGTCTCCGTAGGCTGACCAGCACGCGCCACTTAAGCCCGGCGCGACGAAACGCGGCGGCGGCTTGCGATATCGGCCTCCATCAGCAGGTCGCCGCCGAGCCGCCGCACGCTGAGCGCGCCAAGCGCAATCGCGTCGCGCACGCGCGCGAAACCCAGTCCTTCGACCGCGGAAGTGCCGGCACCGATCACAATCGGCGCGACGAAAAACGCCACCCGATCGACGATACCCGCGTCGAGCGCCGCGCCGGCCAGATGCGCGCCGCCCTCGATCAGCACGTTGCACCATCCGCGCCGCCCAAGTTCGCGCATCAGGGCGCGCAGGTCTATCCGACTCTCTCGTTGACCACCGCGCTCGTCACCTCGCTTGCCGCCGCGCACCGGGCATCCGAGCACCTCGACGCGCGCGCCGCCATAACGCCGCCGCGCCCGCGCCACGTTCGCGACGGTCGTCACCAGCAGAGCCGGCGCGGTCGAGCGCTCCACAAAAACGCGCGCGTGCGGAGAGCATCGCAGATGCCCGTCGATTAGGACTCGCACCGGGTCGCGGCCGCCAGCGATTCGGGAGGTCAGGCGCGGATTGTCCGCCAACACCGTCCCCGCGCCGACCATCACCGCGTCGGTCTCGCTGCGCCATCGATGGACCAGCGCGCGCGAAGCCGGCGAACTTATCCATTGCGAGTCGCCCGAGGCCGCGGCGATTCGTCCGTCGAGCGAGAGCGCCAGCTTGAGCGTCGCCAACGGACGCCCGCGCGTCACGCGAGTGATGAAGCCCTGGTTGAGGCGGCGGCAATCGTCCTCGAGCACGCCGGACACTACCTCAATTCCCGCCGCTCGCAGAATTGCCACTCCGCGCCCGCGCACCGGCGGATAGGGATCGATACATCCGATCACGACGCGCCGAATTTGCGCCTCGACCAGCGCCCGCGCGCACGGCGCCGTGCGTCCCTGATGCGCGCAGGGCTCGAACGACACGTAGGCGGTCGCACCGCGCGCCTTCGCGCCCGCACGCGCGAGCGCGACGGCCTCGGCATGCGGACGGCCGCCGGCGGCGGTCGCGCCCTGGCCGACGATGCTGCCACTACGCACGATCACGCATCCCACGGCCGGGTTGGGCGAAGTCCGCCCGAGCATCCGGCGCGCGAGCGCGAGTGCTTTCCGCATGAAACGCAGATCGGCGGACGAGGCCGAAGTGGCGGGCACGGCGCTTACGAAGCGGGCTCGCCCTTGCGCGAGGCGGGCTCGCCCTTCCTGTCGCGCACGGGAACGGCGGGCGCGGCGCCGGCTTCCTTGCGCAACCGGATCAGGTCTTCCAGCTCGTGCATGAATTCGTCGATGTCTTTGAACGAGCGATAGACCGAGGCGAAGCGCACGTAGGCGACCTGGTCGACGCGATGCAGCTCGTTCATGATCGCGCTGCCGATGACGGAGCTTAAGACCTCGCGCCCGCCCTGCTCGGCGACCGCGGCCTCGATACGGTCGGCGATCTGCTCGATAGTCTCCATCGAGACCGGGCGCTTCTCGCAAGCCTTCTTGAGTCCCGAGACGATTTTGGCGCGATCGAACGGCTCGCGCCGGTTGTCCTTCTTGACCACCATCGGCGCGGACTCCTCGACCCGCTCGTAGGTGGTGAAGCGCCGCTTGCACGACGAGCACATCCTGCGCCGCCGGATGGTCGCGCCGTCACCGCTCAGCCTCGAGTCGACCACGCGGTTACCGCGATGGCGGCAGAACGGGCACCTCATGGCGTAAGTCTAGCGCGCCAGCCGTAGCCGACGCATCCCGGGTGCGCGCGATCTTGAACCGTTGGGGATGCGTCCCGCCGCGGATGCCCCGTGGGCATCCGCCGGGCGGAATCGAGACGCCGTTCGCAGGCTTTGGAGAGTGGAAGTGCGATGCGGACGGTCAGGCCTTGTGCGCTTCGATATAGTTGACCACGTCCTTGACGGTGCGGATCTTCTCGGCGTCCTCGTCCGAGATCTCCATCCCGTACTCCTCCTCCAGGGCCATCACCAGCTCGACTATATCGAGTGAATCAGCACCCAGGTCCTCGATAAATGACGCTTCCGGGGTCACTTCGTCAGCGGACACACCGAGTTGTTCGCTGATGATCTCGCGAACCTTGGTTTCGACTTCTCCAGCCATCGTGTTTTGATTTCCTCCTGCCGGCCTGCGCCGGGGGTGGCGCGCCGCGCTCGTTGTATTGATTCGACTATGTTGATTCGGTCCCGCCTGCGCCGGATCGTGCTCGCACGCGCCTGGGCGGCAAATCCCGCGGGCCAGCAAACGTTACAGCGCAGCTTAGGGAGTTAACTCCGACTAGGCAAGTTGAGAAACACAAGCCGGGAGACGCGCGCGAAGGTCGATTTTGCGCAACGCGACGAGCTGCGACCGGCGATCCTCCAGCGACCTTGCAGCGATCTTGCCTGCCTACTCGCGCCCATGGCGCGCGCCGGGCGCTAAGCACTCTGTGCCGTCTCCTCGGCGAGCGCCTGGCCGAACGCCCGCAATGAGGCCGCGTCCTCCACCGATCGCACCTTGAAGCCCTTGTTGATACGCCTCATCAGGCCGGCAAGCACGCGGCCCGCGCCGAACTCGATCGCGCTGGTGGCGCCCGAGGCCGCAAGACGCGCCATCGACTCTTCCCAACGCACGGGCGCGGTGATCTGTTCCAGGAGCAGCGGCCTGACGCGCTCGGGGTCGCGATTCACTTCCGCCGTGACGTTGGCGATCACGCCGAAGGAAAGCGCGCTCACTTTGAGCGCCGCGATCACCGGCTCCATCCCGACTCGCGCCGGCTGCATTAGCGGCGAATGGAACGGCGCGCTGACTTTCAACTCGACCGACATCCCCGCGCCGCGTTCTTTGGCGATCTCGATCGCCCGCTTGACCGCCCCCGCGTGTCCGGCGATCACGATCTGGCCGGGCGCGTTGAGATTAGCGGGCACCGCGACCTGGCCGTCGCGCGAAACCTGCTCGCAGACCTCGCGCACCGCGGCGAGATCGAGGCCGATCAACGCCGCCATCGAACCCTGTCCCGCCGGGCAGGCCTCCTGCATCTGGCGGCCGCGCTCGCGCACGGCGCGCAGCGCCGCGGGATATTCCAGCGCTCCCGCAGCGACCAGCGCGCTGTACTCGCCCAGGCTGTGGCCGGCGGCAACCTCGGCCTTCACGCCGTATTCGGCCTCAAACGCGCGCAGCGCGGCGATCGAGGTCGCCAGCGTCGCAGGCTGCGTGTTGGCGGTCAGGCGCAAATCCTCCTCCGGCCCCTCGAAGCACAGCTTCGAGAGCGCAAAACCCAGCGCCTCGTCGGCCTCGGCGAAAGCCTCGCGCGCGGCGGCAAACTCGCGCGCCAACTCGGCTCCCATCCCGACCCGCTGCGCCCCTTGCCCGGGAAACAGGAATGCAACCTTCATCTACGTGTCCTCGAAACGGAATTTCGCGAGATCGTGAATCCCGACGAGATGGTGAATCCCAAGCCGATGAATATCAAGACGGCTCGGGCTTATGCGGCCCCATCTCGGATTGCGGCAGCGCTTCGGTTTGCGCCTCCTCGACCGTCTTGTGCGGCTCATCATGCGCGTCGTCTGCGTGCGGCACGGGGCCCGCGACGCCATTGGGCGAAACTGGAGGCTCGGGGGGTGGTAAAGCCTCCACCTCCACGACTTTGGGCTCCACGACTTTCGCACTGGCCACGGCCGTTGCCGCGGGTGCGGGCACGTGCGCGCTCGGATGCTCGACGTTCTTCGGATGCTCCGCGTTCGCGCCGCCCTCGCGGGGATGGCGATGCAACCGCTCGCGCATCCGATCCAACAACGCGCGAAAGCCTTTGCCCGCAGACTTGACCGGCATCGAGGAGACGTGGCGCGCGAGGATCTCGACGATCTCGGCGTTGACGCGCTCGACCAGCGCCTCGTTGGCGGCGGCGCGGATCGCGTTGCGGATGGCGCGTGGATTGGACGAGCCATGCGCGATTATCGTGACTCCGCCGAGACCCAACAGCGGCGCGCCGCCATATTCGGACGGGTCCAGGCGCTCGCGGAGCGCGCCGAGGCGCTTGCGCACCAGCAGGTAGGCAATACGGCCGAAGGTGGAGCCGAAAACGTCGCGCAGGTTGCCCAGCAGGAAGGACGCGAAGCCCTCCATCGTTTTAAGCGCCACGTTGCCGGTGAAGCCGTCGGTCACCACCACGTCGGCTTTGCCGCGGTTGATGTCGCGGCCCTCGACGTAGCCGATGTAATCGACCGACTCGCGCATCCCGCCCAACATCGCGGCCGCGGCGCGGGTCAGGTCGGTGCCCTTGGAGTCTTCCTCGCCATTGGCCAGGATGCCGACCCGGGGATTGGGCACTCCGCGCACGCGATTGCAGTATACGCTGCCCATCACGGCGAACTGCGCGAGATTGAGCGGCTTGACCTCGGTATTGGCGCCGGCGTCGATAAGCAGCGCGAAGCCGTCATTCGCCGGCACCAACGAGGCGATCGCGGGGCGGTCGACTCCGGGCAAAGTGCCGAGGATCATCATCGCGGCCGCCATCACGGCACCCGAGTTGCCGGCGCTGACGAAGGCGCTCGCATCGCCGCGCTTGACCATCTCCAGGCCGACGTGAATCGAGGAGTGCGGCTTGGTAAGCACCGACTCCATGGGCGATTCGTCCATGGCCACGCTTTCGGCCGCGTGCTCGACGGTTAACTTGAGCTCGCCCGCCTTGTGCTCCGAAAGCTCGCGCGTCAACAGCTCGAGGTCGCCGACCAGGACGATCTCGATGCCGAAGTCGCGCGCGGCCGCCACCGCGCCCTCGACGGTCGCCTTGGGGGCGAGGTCACCCCCCATCGCGTCAAGCGCGATTCTCACGCGCCGCTCCCGCGCCGCCTACTCAGCGGTCTCCGCGAGTTGCCGTCCGCGGTAGGAGCCGCAGTGATGGCATACGCGATGCGGCATCGTGGGCTCGCCGCATTGCGAGCAGGCGATCGGATTGACCGCGCGCAGCGCGTCATGGGCACGGCGCTTGTTGCGTTTGGAGCGGGAAGTGCGACGCTTGGGTGCTTGCATGGATGGTTACTCTTTCCGTTTGGAATGAATTTGCTGTTTGGAATAAATCTGCCGTCCGGGATAAATTTGCGCGGCTTCAGGTGCGCTCGATTTTGAGTGCGCGCAAAACCGCCAGGCGCGGGTCGCGTGCCTGCTGTTCGCAATCGCACCGGTGAAGGTTGAGATTGGTCCCGCAACTCGGGCACAGCCCCTGGCAGTCTTCGCGGCAGAGCGCGCGGCTGGGAAGCGCAAGGATAAGTTGCTCGGCGACCAGCGGAGCAAGATCGATCTGATCGCCGTCATAGAGCGAAAATTCCAGGTCCTCCGTGCGCAGCCGCCCGTCATCGTCGTCAGCCGCGGCGCGCGGCGCCAGCACGAAACGAAACGGACGCGCGTTGGGCGTGCTGAACTCCTCCGCGCAGCGCGCGCACGACGCGACCATCGGCGCGCTCAGCTGGCCTTCGAAAAACAGCTCCATACCGGCCCGGTAGTATGACAAATCGACCGCGATCGCGCCGCCCACCCGGAACTCGTGCACCGGGCCGTGGGCGAGCCGCCGGTTAACGTCCTCCTCGGACTGAAGAAAGGAGACCTCTCTGGCCTCGGCGGTTATTTCGTCGATACGCAGTCGCACGGTCCATCACGCTTTTCGGTATGAACCAATTATTACACGTCGCGGCGCGAGGTCAAACATGGTTTTTGCCTGCGCCGGTCCTCGATTTCTTCGCCTCGGACCGCGCGCGCGGCCCTTGCGCCACTCCAGTACGCGGGCAATCCGCCGCCAGCGCACAGACGTCGCATCGCGGCTTGCGCGCGTGGCACACCGTTCGCCCATGCAGTATCAGACGCATCGAGAACGGCGTCCATTCAGCAGGTTTTAGCAGCGCCTGCAGGTCGCGCTCGATTTTCTCGGGATCCGTCTCGCGCGTCAGCCCCAGGCGATACGCGAGTCGCCGCACGTGCGTGTCGACGACCAGGCCGGCCTCGCCGAAAACATGTCCGAGCAGCACGTTGGCGGTTTTACGGCCGACGCCGGGGAGCGTCACCAGGTCTTCCATCCGCGACGGCACCTCGCCACCGAAGCGCTCCAGGATTGCGCGCGCCGCGCCCTTCAGCGAGCGCGTCTTCTGGCGAAAGAAGCCGGTATCGAGGATCAGGCGTTCGATGCGTTCGGCGGGTGCGGCGTCCATCGCACGCGCGTCAGGAACTTCGGCGAACAAGCGCGGCGTCACCTGGTTCACGCGCTTGTCGGTGCATTGCGCGGAGAGAATCGTCGCGACCAGGCATTGCCACGGATTCGTGAAGTCGAGGCTGATTCGGGCCTCCGGATAGAGGCGCGCGAGTGCCGCCGCGATTCGGGCGGCGCGCTCTACTAGATTTTTGCGGAGATTTTTGCGCGACTCGCGCGTCACTATGTTTACGGCTCCCCGGAATTAAGATTGTGCCGCGTCGCCGTCGGGCGTCGCAGGCAGCGCGGGATTGCACGCCACAAGCTCGGACTGCTCGCGCGCGCGGTCCCATCCAAGCTCCGCCGCCATCAGGCGCGCCGCCGCCTCGGCCGCCGCGCCAGCGTATCGCGGATGACGCCACGAAAGCGCGATTCGCCGCCGGATAAAATCGGCGACCGACGACGCCATCTCGTAGCGCACCGCGTAGATTACTTCAGCGCCTGCGACCGGGCATCCGGGAGCGAGCGGCCGCGCCAACTCGGGCGACTCACGGACGAGACTCGCCGGCACGATCGCGCGAGTGCCGTAGCGCGCGGCCATCGCCTCGCGCAGATCCGCGGCCAGCGCAGCGAGCGCCGCCGCGGCGCCGACGGAGTCTTCAATTTCGACCGGGCGCGCGCCCGGCAGCGGCGTATCGCGCGTCGGCGAGCGTCCCGCATCACGCCCGAGAATCTTTGCCGCGCGATCGACGATCCGTTCTGCGATCTCGCGATGGGTCGTCAGCTTGCCGCCGGCGATCGAAATCAGCCCGCTGCCGCTTTCGACTATAACCTCCTCGCGCGAGACCGACGAGGGCGCGCGCCCATCGCCCACCGCCGCCAGCGCGCGCAAGCCGGCAAAGCTCGCGGCGACATCGGCGGGGGTAAGCGTCGCTCCGGGAAGGCTTTGCTCAACCACGCCGAGCAGGTACTCCACATCTTCCGGTTCGGCGGCGACACGTTCGCGGTCGCCGTCGAAGTCGGTGTCGGTGGTGCCGACCAGCACCACCTCGCCATGCGGAATCACGAAAACGATTCGGCCGTGCGCGTCGCCCAGCACCAACGCCTCGCGCACCGGCAGCCGCTCGCGGTCGATCACCAGGTGCACCCCCTTGGTCAGGCGGACCGAGGGCGCGGCGGCCGGATCGTCAAGCCTGCGGACGTCATCGATCCACGGTCCCGCGGCGTTGACGAATAGCCGCGCGCGCAACTCGAGGCGCGTCCCGCCCAGGCGGTCGCGCATCCCGGCGGCGGCGATCCGGCCCGCAGCGTGCGAGAAGCGCTCGAGTTCGACGTAGTTGGCGATCGCGGCGCCATGATAAGCCGCATCGAGCACGTTTTCGATCGTGAGCCGCGCGTCATCGCCGCCAGCGTCGTAGTAGAAAGCGCCGCCCGCCAGCGCTACGGGATTCAACATCGGCTCGGCCGCAAGCGCGCGCGCTGGGTTGACCCGGCGATGGCGCTCCGCTCGCGGCGTGCGCGCGAACAGGTCGTAGAGCCACAGGCCCGCGCCCAACGCAAACCGGCCCGGGCCGCGCCCGTGATAGAGCGGAAAGAGAAAGCGCAGCGGTTTGACCAGGTGCGGCGCGGTCAGGCGGCGCAAGCGCTCCCGCTCGGCAAGCGCGGTGCGCACCAGGCGGAGTTCGCCCTGCGGGAGGTAGCGCAGCCCGCCGTGAATCAGCTTGGAGGAGCGCGAGGAGGTCGCACCGGCGAAGTCGCCGCGCTCGATCAACGCGACGTTTAGCCCGCGCATCGCGGCGTCGCGCGCGATCGCGGCGCCGTTGATTCCGCCACCGATGATCGCGAGGTCGAAGCTCTCGCGGGCCAGGCGCGCGATTTGCTCGTCACGATTCAGAGGAGCTGTCCGCGGTTGGTTAATCGTCTGCCCCTGGTCCTCTGGTGTCCTCAACTAAGACTATGGGCGCGCGCTGGGCTCCGTAAACTAGCAAACGCCCGCGCCCTGTCCAGACCGCATGGCCAATGCGTGGGTCTTGCGGCAAGAATTGATCATGCGAGGGCGTTGTGCTTACTTAGTAATTACGCAAGTAGTAATTACGCAAGTATGTGGGGGTGTCCGCTATGAAGACTCGTATTGTGCGTATCGGGAACTCCAGAGGTGTCCGGTTGCCGAAACCGCTGCTTGCCGAGGCTGGACTGTCGGATGAAGTGGAGCTTCGCGCCCGCAACGGCGCCATCCTCATTACATCTGCCGCGCACCCACGGGCTGGATGGAGCGAGGCGGCCAGGCTGGCGCGTGCGCGGGATGAAGATCGATCGCTGGATGCGCCAACCAACACGCGGTTCGATGACGAGGAGTGGAAGTGGTAGCGGAAGAGGAGGTGCGGCGCGGCGAAGTGCTTCTCGTCGACCTTGGTCCGACCCGTGGAGGAGAAATTCGCAAGACGCGCCCTTGCGTGGTTGTTTCTCCCGACGAGCTCAACGAGCATCTGCGCACCTTCATTGTCGCGCCGCTGACTACCGGCGGGCATCGGTATCCCTTTCGCGTTGCCTGCCGTTTTGCAGGAAAAACCGGCCATGTGGTGCTCGATCAAATCAGAACGATCGATCGGGAACGGGTGATTCGCAGGCTTGGCCGCGTGGCTCCGTCGACGCTCCAGCAGGCATTGTTGGTGCTTCAGGAGATGTTCGCGGCGTAAGTGACGACGCGGCTCGCTACCGCCTACACCTCAGTCGCGCGGGCGCACCGAGACGTAGCGGTTTCCGCGTTCGTAGAAGCGCCATCGCTTCGCCGCCCATTCACCGGCGTAATCGACGTTGACCCGTGCCGAGCGCCCTACTCTTCCGACCGGCCGATCAGCCTCTGCCAGGAAAAGCCGGTCGCCGCAAAGATCGCGTCCGTAATCCTCGCCGGTTATTCCGAGCGCCTGCGTCAGCTTGCCGGGACCGTTGGTCAACTCGCGAGCGCCGGGAGACTTTGTGCCGCCGCGCCGGCGCACCATCAGCTCCAATCCGCGAACCGGCTCGAGCGCCCGGATCAAAACGCCATGCGGCTCACCCTCCGACGCCGCGATAATGTTCATCGCCCAGCTCAATCCGTAAATGAGGTAGACGTAGGCATAGCCCGGCGGCCCGAACATCACCGCGGTTCGTTTGGTGCGCAACCCTCGTGCGCTGTGCGCCGCGAGGTCGAGCGGCCCGCGATACGCCTCGGCTTCGACGATGCGCCCCGCCGCCTCGCCCTCGGACGTGCGATGCACCAACAGCTTCCCGATACATTCGCGCGCGACCACCAGCACCGAACGGGCGTAGAAACCGCGCGGCAGTTTCATCCGGTCTTTTTTCGATGTTCCCGGTAGCGCGCGATCAGCGCGTTGGTCGAGCTGTCGTGTTTGAGCTGCGGCGCGCCGGCGCTTTCGAGCTCAGGGATGATGCGCTGCGCCAGCACCTTGCCCAGTTCGACACCCCATTGGTCGAACGAGTCGATGCCCCAGATTGCGCCCTGAGTGAACACGCTGTGCTCATAGAGCGCCACCAGTTTGCCCAGCGTCTCGGGCGTCAACTGCTCGGCGAGAATCGTCGTCGAGGGGCGATTGCCCTCGAACACGCGATGCGGCACCAGCCAGTCTGGTGTGCCCTCGGCCTTGACCTGCTCGGGAGTCTTGCCGAACGCCAGCGCCTCGCCCTGGGCGAAAACGTTGGCGAGCAACATATCGTGATGGCGGCCGAGCGGATTGAGCGCCTGATGAAACGCGATGAAATCGCAAGGGATGAGCTTCGTGCCCTGGTGAATCAGTTGGTAGAACGAGTGCTGCCCGTTGGTTCCGGGTTCGCCCCAGAAAATCGGCCCGGTCTGATAATCGACCGTCGCGCCGTCGAGCGTGACGTGCTTGCCGTTGGACTCCATCGTGAGCTGCTGCAGATAGGCCGGAAAACGCTTTAGATATTGTTCGTACGGAAAAACGCCGACCGTTTGCGCGCCGAAGAAATCGTTGTACCAGATCGAAAGCAGCCCCATGACGACCGGCAGGTTGCGCTCGAATGGCGCGGTGCGGAAGTGCTCGTCGATCGCGTGGAAGCCGTCGAGCATCGCGCTAAAGTTCTCCGGTCCGACCGCGATCATGGTCGAAAGCCCGATCGCCGAGTCCATCGAATAGCGCCCGCCCACCCAGTCCCAGAAGCCGAACATGTTCTGCGTGTCGATGCCGAATTTGGTCACCTCGGCGGCGTTGGTCGACACCGCGACGAAATGTTTTGCAATCGCCTGCTCGTCGCCGAGCGTATCGAGACTCCACTTCCGCGCGCTCTGCGCGTTGGTCATGGTCTCGAGCGTGGTAAAGGTCTTCGACGAGATGACGAAAAGCGTTTCGGCCGGGTCGAGGTCGCGCGTCGCCTCGACGAAGTCGGTGCCGTCGACGTTGGAGACGAAGCGCACGGTGAGGTTGCGATCGCTGTAATGGCGCAGCGCCTCGTAGGCCATCACCGGGCCCAGGTCCGAGCCGCCGATTCCGACGTTGATCACGTTGCGGATACGCTTGCCGGTGTGGCCCTTCCACGAGCCGTCGCGCACGCGGCGGCTGAACGCCGCCATCCGGTCGAGCACCGCGTGCACCTCGGGCACCACGTTTTTGCCGTCGGTCATGATCGACGCGCCGCGCGGCGCGCGGAGCGCCACGTGCAAAACGGCGCGCCGCTCGGTGACGTTGATTTTCTCACCCGCGAACATCGCGTCGATACGCCCGCGCAGCCCCGTCTCCTCGGCCAGCCCCAGCAGCAGACGCATCGTGTCGGCGTTGATGCGATGCTTGGAGTAGTCGAGATAGAGCCCTTCGGCCTCGAGCGCGAAGCGCTCGCCGCGCTTCGGATCTTCGCCGAAGAGGGTGCGCAGATGAACGTCGCGAATCTTCTGGTGATGCTCGCCCAGCGCCTTCCAGGCCGGCCGATCTGTGAGCCGCGCCGCTTTGGTCTCCATCGTCGGTTCCCCTTTTTGCCGTTCCCCTTTTCGCGAATCAGCTCGCTTTCTTGAGCGCCGCGCTCTTGTCGGCGATGCAAGCCAGCAGGTCGTCCCACGACTTGACGAAAGCGTCCGCGCCTTCCTGCTGAAGCTGCGCCGCCAACCCGTCGATATCGACTCCAGCTTTGGTGAATTCGGCCAGCTCCGCCTCCGCATTGCCGCCGTCAGCCGAGAGCATCGCGCCCACCTCGCCATGGTCGGCGAGCGCCTTGAGCGTATTCTCGGGCATGGTGTTGACGGTATGCGGCGCCGCCAGCGATTTCACGTAGAGCACGTCGGACGCCTTGGGATCCTTGGTGCCGGTGCTGGCCCACAACAGGCGCTGCGAGCGCGCGCCGAAGTTGAGCAGCCGGAGCCACCGCGTCGAGGAGAGCAGCTCGCGATAGGCCTTGTAGATGCGTTTGGCGATCGCGATGCCGAGCCGATCGTGGAGGGCCGGCGGCACTTTCTTCGCCACCGCGACGTCCCATCGGCTGACGAACACCGAGGCGACCGAACCGACGTGCGGGTTGAGGCCGGCCGCGACGCGGCGCTCGATGCCGCGGATGTAGGCCTCGGCCGCCGCGACATACTGCTCGCGCGAGAACAGCAGCGTCACGTTGATCGGCACGCCGGCGAAGATCGCTTCTTCGATCGCCGGGAGGCCCTCGCGAGTCCCGGGAATTTTCATGAAGAGGTTCGTGCGTGCGCCGCGCGCCCACAATTGCTTCGCCGCGGCGATACTGCCGGCGGTGTCGTAGGCGAGCTTGGGCGAAATTTCGAGCGAGACCCATCCGTCGACCCCGTTGGTGCGGTCGTGGACCCCACGAAAGAGATCGGCGGCGCGGGTGAGGTCCTCGAGCGCGAGCTCGAAGAATAGCGCCTCGCCCTGCTTGCCCGCGGCGGTCTTCTCGCGAATCGCCGCGTCGTAGTCGGCGCTGTTCTTGATCGCCTGGTCGAAGATACTCGGATTGGAGGTCAGGCCGGTGATCGATAACTCGTCGATATAGCGTTTGAGGCCGCCGCCGGTCAGCAGCGCGCGGGTGATGTTATCCAGCCAGAGGCTCTGTCCGGCCTCATGCAGTATCTGTGTCGCTTTCATAATTTCTCCTGGCCTCGCCTCACGCACACCGCGCTGGCTCGGCATCAACTGAGTGCTTATACTTTCATCGACCTAAGCGGGCGGGTTGTGCCACCCGCCGATCTGCGCCGTCAGCTGATCGGCTTTGGCTGGGCCCCAAGTGCCGGGCTGATATTCCAGCACCGGAGTTACGTCGCCCAAAATGGGCTGAACGATCGCCCATTGCGCCTCGACCGCGTCCTGGCGCGTGAACAGCAGATGGTCGCCGGCCATCGCGTCACCCAACAGACGCTCGTAAGCGTCCATCTCCTCGCCTTCGGGCCGCTGCACGACCTTTAGTTCGGTCGGCTCGGAATCCATATGCTCGCCCGGCTTTTTGATCTGCGCACCGACGGCAATTATCACGTCGGGGCCCAGCCGGAAACGATAATAGTTCGCATCCTCCGGACGGAGCTTGCGCAGCGGCGGCGTTTTGAGCGTGACCAACACCTCGGTGGCGGTCACCGGCATACACTTGCCGGCTCGGATGAAGAATGGCACGCCCTCCCATCGCCATGAGTCGATGTGCAGCCGCACGGCGGCAAAGGTTTCTACGGTTGAGTCCGGCTTCACACCCGGCTCCTTGCGATACCCGGTAAATTGGCCGCGCACCAAGTCTTCGGGATTCAGCGGCAGGATAGATCGAAAAACTTTGACCTTCTCGTCCTGGATCGATTCGGGATAGGTGGTCAGCGGCGGCTCCATCGCCAGGTACGCCACGACCTGCAGCAGATGATTCTGCACCACGTCGCGGATCGCGCCGTTGGCGTCGTAAAAGGCTCCGCGGCCTTCCACCCCAAAGCTCTCGGCCATCGTGATTTGCACGCTGTGAACGTAGCGCCGGTTCCAGATCGGCTCGAGAAAGGAATTGGCGAAGCGGAACAGGACCAGGTTCTGCACCGGCTCCTTGCCCAGGTAGTGGTCGATGCGAAACACCGCGGACTCCGGCGAACACCGTGTGCAGCGTCTGGTTGAGCGCCTGCGCCGAGGGCAGGTCGTCCCCGAACGGCTTCTCGATGATCACGCGTCCGTTACGCGCGCATCCGGACTTGCCGAGATTCTCGATCACGGTTGCGAACAGGCTCGGCGGAATCGCCAGGTAGTGGGTAGGAAGCTTCGCGCCGCCCATCGCCTTGAGTAGCGCCGTGTAGGTCGCCGGGTCCTTATAATCGCTATCGATATAGGCGAGGCGCGCGATGAGCCGCTTGAAGGCTTCGTCGTCGACGCCGCCGCCGTGCTTCTCGATACTCTCGCGTGCGCGCGCGCGCAGCTGATCGAGGTTCCAGCCCGATTTCGCCACGCCGATCACCGGGAACTCGAGATGGCCCCGGCGCGCCATCGCATGCAGGGCGGGAAAGATTTTCTTGTACGCGAGATCGCCGCTGGCGCCGAAAAACGCCAGCGCATCCGAGCGCGGGCCATTGTTCATGATTTCTTCTCCACGTGACCGCCGAACTCGTAGCGCATCGCGGAGAGCATCTTGTCGGCAAAGTCGGCCGCGCCGCGCGAACTGAAACGCTCGTACAGCGCCGCCGTGAGCACCGGCGCCGGCACTCCCTCATCGATCGCCGCGTCCACGGTCCAGCGTCCCTCGCCCGAATCCGAAACCCGGCCGGCGAATTTCGCCAGTTCGGGATCGCCCGCCAACGCGTCGGCGGTCAAATCGAGCAGCCACGAAGCGATGACGCTGCCGCGGCGCCAGACCTCGGCGATATCCGTGAGATTAAAATCGTACTGGTACAGTTCGGGATCGCGCAACGGGGTGGTCTCGGCGTCGGCCACGTGCTGCTGCTTGCCGACGTTGGCGTGGCGCAGGATGTTCATCCCCTCCGCGTACGCCGCCATCAGCCCATACTCGATTCCATTGTGCACCATCTTGACGAAGTGGCCCGCGCCGTTAGGCCCGCAATGCAGGTAGCCGTGCTCGGCGGTGCCCGGGGCGGACTTCTCGCGTCCGGGCGTGCGCGGCGCCGAATCGAGCGGCGGCGCGAGCGTGGCGAAAATCGGATCGAGGTGTTTGACGACTTCGGGCTCGCCGCCGATCATCTGGCAGAAACCGCGCTCCAGTCCCCACACGCCGCCGCTGGTGCCGGAATCGACATAGTGGATGCCCTTGGCGCGCAGCGCCTTGGCGCGGCGAAGGTCGTCGACGTAGTAGGAGTTGCCGCCGTCAACCAGGATGTCGCCCGGCTCGAAACGCGCCGAGAGGTCCGCCAGCGTCTTTTCGACTACCGCCGCCGGCACCATCATCCAGGCGACTCGCGGCTTTTGGAGTTTCGCCTTGAAGTCGTCGAGCGACGACGCGCCGATTGCTCCCTCCTTGCCGAGCGCCTTGACCGCGTCGGGACTCACATCGAATACCACGCACTGATGACCACCACGCAGGAGGCGCCGCACCATGTTGGCGCCCATCCTGCCCAGACCGATCATACCCATCTGCATTGTTATCGCTCCTTGAGTATAGAACTCGCCCTGCGCAAGCCGGGAAGAAAGGGTGTGAGCATCCAGTATGCACCGCCGCGGGTCTCACAGGTAACCCGGCCACTTTGCACAGGCGTGAAATTTCAGACCGCTCGCGGCATCGTCAACAATTCAAAGGGGCCCGTCGTGGCGAACGATGCGATCGGGCTATTAGAGAGAATTGTGAAATCCGCGGCATCGGTAAATCAAGCGCCGGGGTTATGTAGCCAGCAACCGAAGTGGCAATTCCAATTCCTCTTCACCAACGGTCAGTCATTATCGGTCCAGGCTCCCAAACTGCCCTCTATGAATGACTCATCACTACGTGACTGCGTAATTGAGCCTAATCTTGCCAAGCTAAAGCAAAATATGCTAATTATGTGCCGTTAGAGTTGTTGTTGGTTCATGTCGGGCCTGGTCATTAATGCAAGGGCGGCCCGAGGGGTCGCGCGGGGAAGAGGAGACCGCGTGGCGGTTTCCCAAAAAAAAAGGGGTGGGGAGGGGCATCACAATGGAATTGAAAAAGGGATTTTTGGCAAGAGTACGAAAATCGGGCAAAGGCCAGACCAAAGGCCAAACGATGACCGAGTATTCGATCATCGTGCTCTTCGTCGGCCTCGCGGCCTTCAGCGCGTACTCGGGATTAGGGTTCGGACTGAAAGCTTTCGCGAGCAATGTTGTGGCTTTTGTGAGCACGGCGGTGTCGGCTCTTTAAGGGTACCGTGGCTGGGAAAGCCTGGTCCGTCGGTAGCCGTCTCGATATGGCATCCGCCAGCTTTGCGGGGATAGTAGCCGGATAGCGATAAGAGACGCGGACGGACAGGATGTCGGAGGCCGGAGTCATCTCCGGCCTCTTTTTTTCAAGCTTTTCTCGCAAGAATGAACACTCGATAAGAGGCTGCACAGCAACCAAATCGCCGATGATTAGAGCCCCTGAATAATCCCGCCGGTTCATCGTCGAATCTTTTGAGCGCGGATTCCACAGCAGTCATCACTTCTCGCTGCACCGCGCTTCGGTTGCTAACTCCTCCCGGCAGCCGAGAGATGTCCGCCGCAAGGCGGGCTCCGAACAGGCGGGCATCGGGGAGCCTCCCCCCTCCCTCGATGCCCGCCGTTCTTTGCGCCGACGAATCTAAAGCTCGATCTCAAAACCGGCCTCCGATTTTTCCAAGCGCTCACAGAGCGAATTCTCTCCTAAGCGTTCGCTTCGCCTACCACTCTGCTTGACAGCGCAGGAGCCGCCACGGCATAGGTGGATGCTTCATGTGGCAAAAAAGATGCTTGATCATCGGTTCGGTGCTCGCCTACGTTTTCATCATGACGACGCTGCTGCCCAGTTGCGGCAGTAGTTCGAGCACCTCGACGCCGAGCCCCACGTCCACGCCGATAACCCTGATAGGAATTCGGATCTGCGCTGCGGCTCCCTCCAATGGAGCCGCGTGCACGCAAGCGACCACGGCCGAGCTTTTTCTGGAGACGACAGGCGACCAGTTTTTCGCCCAAGGTTCATTCAGCTCCAACGGGGTCATCAGCTTCAACGACATATCCTCGTCGGCAACCTGGTTTGTAAACAATTCGCTCATCACGAGCGAAGGAGGCGGCTTCTTTACGGCCGGGACGGTCGTGGGATGCTCGTGTGTAACCGCCGCTTCTGGCACGGTGGTAAGCCCACCAGTGCTTGTGGGCGTCGGACAGCCGGCATCGGCTTGCAGCCCCTGCCCGCCGTCGCCTCCGTGACCGTCAGATCGGAATCCCGCTCGCGAACCGGAAAGTTATCCACATCGGGCGGTTTGACACTACCGGGATGCGCCGATAGTGTCTTATTCTCCTGAGGATTTGCGTTAATGGAACGACAGGCCCGGCGCGCCCAGGTGTTGCGCCACGCCAAGCGGATATTCGCGCGCAAAGGCTATCATCGAACCAATGTCGCTGATATCATCGCCCGCGCTCGCATCGCGCGAGGCACCTTCTACCTCTACTTTCAAAACAAGAAGGTTCTTTTCGAGGAACTGCTCGCCCAAGTGCTAACCGAGCTTTCACGACGGATCCAGCGCCTGCGCGCGGATGAACCCGACCCGGTCAATCAACTGCGCGACAACCTCAAGCGGGTGATGAATTTCGTGCTCGCGGAGCGCGAACTGACCGACATCCTGCTCAACCACTCGGTGGGTTTCGATCGCGACCTCGATTTGCGCATCCTGGAATTCTACGAGCGCATCGCCGACGCCATCCAACGCTCGCTCGATCTCGGCGTGCAGATGAACCTGGTGCGTCCATGCGACACGCGCGTCGCCGCCTACTGCATCCTGGGTGGAATCAAAGAGGTGGTCGGCCAGATCGCGCGGCGGCGTCCGCGTGAGATCGACTCGTTGGTCGAGGAAATCCTGGCCTTCGGACTGGGCGGCGTGGCGCGTCCGGAACTGCTCGAAGAAGCGCGCCGGCGGGGCGAATTGCAGGCGTCCGCGCGCGCTGTTTTTGGGCCTAAAGTAGAATGACATGTCAGTTTACGCGACCAGAACGGGACGCAGCTCCCGCGGCAAAGCTAAGGTCCTGGCCTTTTACGACCTCGACGGCACGCTCGCGAGCCTCAACCTGCTTCACGCCACGGCCTTCTATCTCGCCAACCTGGGCGAATGGAACGCGCGCGCCGGATACCTCGCGCGTCTCGCGCTCAGCCTCCCGCGGCTCTACCTGGCCGAGCGCCAGGACCGCCGGCTGCTCAACATGAAGCTGTTCGAGGCCTACAAGGGCGTCTCGCGCGACCGCCTGTGGGAACTCGGCGAGGAGTATTGCGACCGCGTGCTGATACGCCATCTGTATCCGCGCGCGATCGAAATGCTGGAGGCCAATCGTGCCGCGGGAATCGAGCCGGTGCTGGTCACCGGGTCGCCCGACTTCCTGGTCGAGCCGCTCGCGCACCGCCTCAAGATCGAACATTTCGCGGCCAACCGGCTGGTCTACAGCCGCGGTCTCGCGACGGGCCGGATGCTGGAGCCGGTGATGGCGGGTTCGGAGAAGTCGGTGTGGTGCGAAAGCTTCGCCGAGGCGCGGCGGATCGACTTGGCCGGATGCTGGGGATACGCCGACTCTTATTACGACCTGCCCTTTCTCTGCGCGCTGGGGCATCCGGTGGCCGTGAATCCCGACCGCCGCCTGCTCGCCGCCGCGCACAACCGCAAGTGGCCGATTGTTCGTTTCAGCCATGAGGCCGAATCCGTCCGCGACGGCGGCGCAACCGGAGCGTGGCTGCTGGATTGGCTGGGGAGAGCTACGGATGGCGCGACCGGAAGGTAAGCTCAAGGAGCTGAAGACCGCCGAGCTGCGGCACGAGCCGGGCGCGCGACGCGACCTGGTGGTGACGCTCAACCGGCGCTCAGCGCCGCGGCTCATCGCCTACGGCGACGACTTCTGGTACGAGAAGCTGCCCGCCGGCACGCGCGTGATCTATCCGCCGCCGCCGCTGGAGCCGCTGGCCGATCCCGACGCCGCGATCCGCTACGCGCTGCTGCGTCCCGAGAACGCCGATCCGCTGTTCGCGCAGCTCAATCCCAACATGCGCGTGACGATCGCGATCGACGACATCAGCCTGCCGCTGCCGCAGATGCGCCGGCCCGATATCCGCGAGCGCGCGCTCAACATCGTGCTCCAGACGCTGGCCGACTACGGCGTCGACGACGTCCATCTAATCATCGCGACCTCGCTCCATCGCCGCATGACCGAGGCCGAGATTCGCCGCATGGTGGGCGAGCGCGCGTTCAAGCAGTTCTGGCCCGAGCGGCTGTACAACTTCGACGCCGAGAATCGCGCCGAGCTCGCGATGCTGGGCAAGACCGATCATGGCGAGGAGGTATGGCTCTCGCGCCGCGCGGCCGAGTCCGACCTGCTGCTCTATCTCAACATCAACCTGGTTCCGATGGACGGCGGCCACAAATCCGTCGCGGTCGGGCTCGCGCCCTACCAGAGCCTGCGCCACCATCACAACCCCGCCACGCTGCGCCAGTGCAATTCCTACATGGATCCGACGCGCTCGGCGCTGCATCACTCGGCCAACCGGATGGGCCGCCTGGTCAACGAGCACGTCAACGTCTTCACTATCGAGACCGCGGTCAACAACCAGATGTACGGCGGGATGCTCGATTTTCTGCAGAAGAACGAGGATCGCTTTTCGGATTGGGATCGGATGCGCCTTAAGGGCTTTCGCTGGACGCTCGGCAACATGTCGGACTCACTGCGCCGCCAGGTGCTCAACCAGTACGCCGCGCCCTATTCGATGACCGGCGTGTGGGCGGGCGAGACCGACGCGGTGCATCGCAAGGCGCTCGCCCGCGTGTTCCAGCAGTACGCGGTTCCGGTCAAGGGCCAGTCCGACGTGCTGATCGTCGGCGTGCCCTACATCTGTCCTTACAACGTCAACTCGGTGATGAACCCGGTGCTGGTGCAGTGCACGGGCCTCGGCTACCTGTTCAACATGTTCCGCGGCAAGCCGCTGGTACGCGAAGGCGGCACCGTGATCGTGTGTCATCCGCTGCGCGACCAGTTCCATCCCGAACATCATCCGAGTTACATCGAGTTCTTCCATCGCTGCCTGCGCGAAACCACCGAGGCCACCGAACTGGAGCGCAACTTCGAGGCCGAGTTCGCGCGCAATCCGACCTACGTTCACATGTACCGCTACGGCCACGCCTATCACGGCGTGCATCCGTTCTACATGTGGTACTGGGGCGAGCCGGCGCGCCAGCACGTGGGCCGGGTAATCGCCGCGGGATGCGAAGAGCCGGAGGTCGCAACGCGCATGGGATGGGAATCGGCCGACACGCTGGACGAGGCGATCGCGATGGCGACGTCGGACCTGGGCCGCTCGGCCAGTATCACCTATCTCCACTTACCGCCGCTGGTGATCGCTGATGTCGAATAGCAACGGAACTAACGGCAGCGCCGCACGCATCGCGATGGCGCCGCTCGAACAGACGCTGCGCCACCGCCGCATCCTGCTGACCGGCGCGACCGGCTTTCTCGGCAAGGTCTTCCTCTCGCTGCTCCTGCGCTGGCATCCCGAGATCGAGCGCATCTACCTGCTGATCCGCGGCGACCGCCGCCTCGCCCTTAGCCGCTTGCGCCGCGAAATTCTCGATTCTCCCGTGTTCGGTCCCTTGCGCGAGCATCTCGGCGATCGCTTCGACCGCTACGTCGAGGAAAAACTCTCCGTGCTCTGCGGCGACATCACCGAGGACGACCTCGTCTCCGAGGGCGAGGCGCCGGCGCGCGGCGCGATCGACGCGGTGGTGCATTGCGCGGGGCTGGTCAATTTCGAAGCGTCGCTGGAGAAGTCGCTCTCGGTCAACACCATCGGCGTCTCCAACGTGATCGAGTTCTGCCGCAAGCGCGGCGCCGCGCTGCTCCACGTTTCGACCTGTTACGCCGCGGGCAATGCCGACGGCCATCGCTTCGAGGACGACATCCCGACCGACTGGTGCCCCAACGGCCGGCGCAACTTCAAGCTGCGGCGCGAAATTCGCGACGCGCTCGCCGCCGTCGCGCGCGTCGAAGCGGAATCCCACGACCAGGCGCGCCAGGCCGACGAACTGCACGTGATCAGTGCGGAGAGCGACGGCGGCGACGTCCATGAAGCGGCGGCCGAGCGCTGGCGCAAGCGATGGGTCGAAGAACGGCTGAAGGAGATCGGCCTGGAGCGCGCGCGGCGCTGGGGCTGGCCCAACACGTACAGCTACAGCAAGAGCCTTGGCGAGCAACTGGTCTTCGCCGCGCAGGACTCGATCGCCGCCACGGTGGCGCGCCCCTCGATCATCGAAAGCGCGCTTTGCGATCCGTTCCCGGGATGGAACCAGGGCGTCAACACCAGCGCGCCGCTGACTTATCTTTCCGGCCGCGGCTATCGCTTCTATCCGGCCAAGGGCGAGCTGGTGCTCGACGTCATACCGGTCGATCTTGCGGCGCACGCGATGATCCCGATTCTCGCGGCGCTCATCGCCGGACGGCACAAGCCCGTCTACCAGCTCTGCACCTCCGACGTGAACCCGCTCCCGATGCGCCGGCTGGTCGAGCTGACCGGGCTGAGCAACCGCCGCGAGCATCGCCGCGTGGGCGGTCCGATGGGCCGCTTCGCACCGCACCTGGAGGCGGTGGTCGTCTCGCAAAACACCTACGAGCTCGCGAGCCAGACCCTGCCCGAGTTGCTGAGCAAGGGCGCCGGCGCCGCACGCACGCTGCTGGGCGAGGACTCGGAGCGCGCGAAAAAGTTCGCGCAAAGCGTCGAGAAGTTCGGCGCCAACACCGCGATGGCGCGCGAGCTGGTCGAAGTCTATCGCCCGTATATCCAGGAACTGGTCTACACCTTCCACGGCACCAACATCCGCGCGCTCTACAAGTCGCTCACGCCCGCCGACGCGGAGCACCATCCCTACGCGCCCGAGCGGATCGATTGGGCGGACTACTGGATCAACGTGCATCTGCCGGGACTGCGCCGGCACATTTTCGGCTCGCTCGATCTGCACACGCGCGGCCGCCCCAGCGCTCCGGCGCGCCATCGCACGCTGGCCGAAATGCTGGACCGCGCCGCCGAGCGCTATGGCTCGCGGCCCGCACTGATCGCGCGGCAGCCCTCGGGCGAGCGCATCACGACCACCTTCCGCGAGCTGCGCGACAGTGCGCATCGCGCCGGCCTGTTGCTCGGGATGCGTGGGGTCAAGGTGGGCGATCGCGTGCTGCTGATCGGCGAGAACTCGCCCGAGTGGGTGCTCGCGTATTTCTCGATCCTCGCCGCCGGCGCCGTCGCCGTGCCGCTGGACCATCTGATTTCGCCCGACGAGCTGGCGCCCATCTGCCGCATCGCCACGCCCTCCGCGGCGCTATGTTCGCAGCTCGTCGCCAAGCGCCTGGGTGGCACGCTGGCGAAGCTCAACAGCGAGATTGTCGAACTGGAGTTCGCCGAGCTCAGCCGTCCGTTCGTGCTCAAGGGGCGGCCCGACGCGCGGCACCCCGCCGAGCGCAAGACGCTCGCCTCCATCGTGTTCACCTCCGGCACCACCGGCGCGCCCAAGGGCGTGATGCTGACGCACGGCAATTTCGCCGCCGAAGTTGCGATGCTCGCGCGGGTCTTTGCGCTCGATTCCTCCGACGTGGTGCTCTCGCTGCTCCCGCTCCATCACACCTTCGAGTTCACCTGCGGGATGCTGTTGCCGCTCGCGCTCGGCGCGACGGTGGTTTATCCGCTCGGCGTGGACGCCGCGAGTCTCGCGCGGACGCTCGCCGACGTGCGGCCGACCGCGGTGGTCGGTGTGCCCGCGTTGTGGGAGGCGGTCCATCGGCGCATCGTCGACGGGGTCGAAGCGCAAGGTCCGTTTCTCCACGCGCTGTTCGATCGCCTGCGCGATCTCAATCGCAGGTTCGACAGCGAATGGGGTCTCAACGCCGGCGCCCTGCTCTTCCGCCAGGCCCATACCGCGCTTGGTGGGCGGCTGCGGCTCGCGGTGAGCGGCGGCGCGGCGCTGCCGCAGCGCGTCGCGAGCTTCTTCAACGACATCGGGATAAAGCTGCTCGAGGGTTACGGACTGACCGAGGCCGCGCCGGTGCTGTGCGTCGCGCGCCCGGACGAACCGCTCGCTGCTGGATCGGTCGGCAAGTCGCTGAACGGGGTCGAAATCAAGCTCGCCACCAACGGCGACGGCACGGTTGGCGAAATCCTCGCGCGCGGACCCAACGTGATGGCGGGTTACTACCACAACAAGGCCGCCACCGACGAAGTGCTGCACGACGGATGGCTCCGCACGGGAGACCTCGGCCGCCTCGACGAGGACGGCCGGCTCTATATCGTCGGCCGCGCCAAGGACGTGATCGTCGACTCCGGCGGCAACAATATTTATATCGACGAACTCGAGGAAGTGTACGGCCACTCCTCGTTCATCGAGGAACTTGCGATCGTCGGCCTGAAGGTTGCCCAGGGTGAGCAGGCCGCCGCACTGGTGGTGCCGGCCTACGCGCGCGGTGAAAGCCGCCGCGCGGTGGAAGACAATCTGCGCACGCATTTCGAAAAAATCGGCGCCGGCCTGAGCCCGCACAAACGTGTCCGCATCCTGCGCTTCACCGACACCGAGCTCCCGCGCACCCGCACGCGCAAGGTCATCCGCCTCGAGGTGGTTAGGACCCTCGAGCGGATGCTCGAAACCCACGCGCAGGAGCGCGCGGCCGTCAGTTCCGAGGTTGAGCCGTGGCTCGCCCAGGCGCTCGCGCAAGTCTCCAGCGGAACCGAGAGCATCACGCCCGCGACCCGGCTTATCGAAGACCTCGGACTCGACTCGCTCGCGATGGCCGAGCTGGCCGAGCATATCGCGGCTCACGCCGAGCGCGAGTTGAGTCCCGCGGAGCTGGGCGACCTCCGCACGGTCGACGATCTGCAGCGCGCCGTGGGCCAGGGACAGAACCGCCCGCGCCTGCCGTCCTACGCGCGCTTCGCCGAGCCGTTCACGCCGGCCTTGCCGGGCGCGCTCAAGCGCCTGGGCGAAGCGGCGTTTCGCGGCGCGCAGCGCATGGCGTTTGACACATGGCTACAGCCGCGCGTGCTGGGCCGCGGCAACGTGCCGGCGAACCGCAATTTCCTGGTGGTCGCGAATCACGCGAGCCATATCGACTTCGCGCTCGCGAGTTACGCGCTCGGCGCGCCGGGCCGCGAGCTGGTCGTGCTCGCCGCCAAGGATTATTTCTTCAACACCAACGCGCGCCGCTTTGTGGTCAGCAACTTCACCCGGCTGATCCCGTTCGACCGCGAGCGCGCGCAGCTCGACTCGCTCGACGACGCGATCGACCAGCTTGACGCCGGGCGCAGCGTCCTGATGTTCCCCGAGGGCACGCGCTCACCCGACGGCGCGATCCACGAATTCAAAAGCGGCGCGGGGTACCTTGCGCTGCGCGGCGGATGCGACGTGCTGCCGGTCCGGATCAGCGGCACCTACGAGGTCCTCGGCAAGGGCGGCATCATCCCGCATCGCCATCCGGTCGAAGTCCGTATCGGCCGCGTGATCACCAACGCCGAGTTGCGTGCGCTCGCCGACAACGCCGAGGGCACCGGCGCCTATCGCAAGCTGGCTGACGCGATGCGCGCGGCGGTGCTGGCGCTGGGCGAGCGGATGCCCCCCGCCGGCGCGTCCAAGCGCACCGGACGCAAGCATGTTGCGCACGGCGACGATGGCGGCGCAGCGCCAATCGTGGCGGAAACGGCCCAGCCGGCTGGAGAGGCAGCCGACGAGCAGCCGCGCACCGCGAATCGGCCGCGCCGCGCTTCGGCGCGCGGCGGCCGCCGCGCGAAGGGCTGAGCGCGCGCCAATACGGCGTGCCGCCGGCCTGTGGAGCGCCGCGATTTTCCGCTATAGAAGCCTCAGGACGATAGGCTAAAATCATGATCGCGGCGCAAAAAGGCACGTCGCCGCAATTCAGACCGCCACACAGATGGATTGGTTTAGCAAACGACCCGAGCATCAGACGAACGCGACGCGGCTTCGCGGCCGTCCCTCGGTGACCGAAATTTCTCCCGGACTCCTGGTCGGCGAATTTCCCCGCCCCGACGATATTGCCTGGCTCAAATCGGAATTCGGCGTAACCGCCGTTCACAATCTCCAGGACGACGAGGATCTCGCGCTCAACGGACTGCGCGAACGCGAGCTGGCCGAGGCCTGCCGCGCAAGCGGAGTCAAGTTCGTCCGCACGCAGATCCAGGATGGCAGCGCGGACGCGATGGCCGAGCGCCTCGCCGATACGTTGGGCGCGCTGGCGGGCCTTATCGGCGCCGGTGAGCGCGTTTACCTGCACTGCAACGCCGGGCTTAACCGGGCACCGACACTCGCGATCGCGTATCTGCGCGCGCACGGCGACATGTCGCTCGACGAGGCTTGCGCACACGTCAAGGCGCGCCGCACCTGCGGCCCGTTCATGACGATTTTGGAGGACTACTTCGGACCGCGCCATCACAAGCCCGGCAAGTGAGCCGGCCGCGCGGGCGGGCCGCGACGCCGTCGAGGCGCTTGCACGCGAGCAGCGGCTGCGGCTTTGCGCCTGGGGCGTACATCTGTACACGGCGCTCGGCGCGGTGGCCGGGCTGGTTTCTATCGACTACGCCGCGCGCGGCGATTTTCGCGCGAGCTTTATCGCGATGGCGGTCGCGACCGTGATCGACTCCAGCGACGGCCCGCTCGCCCGCCTGCTCGAAGTGCGCCGGCGCATCCCGCATTTCGACGGCGCATTGCTCGACAACATCGTCGACTACCTGACCTACGTGCTCGCGCCGGTCTTCCTGATGCTCCGCGCGGGAATCCTCGAGCCCGGTCTCATCGGCTACCTGGTCGGCGGCCTGGTGATGGTGGCGAGCGGCTACGGATTTTGCCACGTCGAGGCCAAGACCGACGATCACTACTTCCGCGGCTTTCCGTCGTACTGGAACCTGGTCGCGTTTTACCTCTATTGTCTCAAACTCGGAGCGTTCGCTGGTACGGTCATCGTCGCGATATTCGCGGTGATGGTGTTCGTGCCGATTAAGTACATCTATCCCAATCGCACCGGGCCGCTGCGCGCGCTGACGCTCACGCTCGGGATCGCCTGGGGGGTAATCACGCTGGCGTTGCTGGCGGCGATGCCCGCGTATCACCCGGTACTGCTCTACGCTTCGCTCTCGTTCATCGCTTATTACCTCGTCGCCTCGTTTATCCTGCACGCACGCGCGGCGCTGAAGCTCAGGCGCTATCGGCGCGGCGCGTGATGGCAAGGACAATGGCAAAGTCGGCGGCCGGGCCGCGCCTCTCCGAAGAAGCCGCCGCGAAAGGCGCGCGATGGCTCCAGGAGGCGCCCGACGGCGACGCTCCGGTATTGCTGATTGCGCCGCACGGCGGCCATGCCGGCCCGGCGACGCGCGCGATGCTCAATCCCAAGGTCAACGATTTGCACACCGCCGATATCACGCGCGAGCTGGCGCAGCGCCTCGGCGCGGGCGCGATCATCAACGCCGGCATGGATCGCAACCGGCTCGACCTCAACCGCTTGAGCCAGGTGATGAGCGAAGCGCCGTGGCTGCTCGAGCTTATCGCGGAGCGCGTGGAGCGAATCGTCGAGCGCCGCGGGCGCGCGGTGGTGTTGCTGATCCACGGATGGAACGTTATCGAGCCGCGCGTCGACGTGGGCATCGGAGTCAAGTCGGCCAACGGGACTCTGCTACCGGCATGCGGCGCGCACGTCTCCGCCAGTGACGGCTTTGTCAACGGGCCGTTGCTGGATTTCGTGCAGACGCTGCGCCGAAGCGAGATCGAGCCCACCTTCGGCCTGCGCTATCCGGGCGCCGGCGCCAACAATCTGTTGCAGGCGTTTACCCGGCGTCACGCCGCAAGCCCGGTCGGTGCGCTAAGGCGTCTCGCCGCGCTCAACGCGCGCGGCGCGCTGGAAGCCGCCCAGCTCGAGCTTTCGGTGGCGCTGCGGATGCCCGGCCGATTCCGCACCGAGACGATTGCCGCAATTGCCGAATCGTTCGTTCGATGCGATCTGCCGACCGCCGCCTCGCGCACTACCCGCGTCGAGCGCCCAAGCCGGATCGAGATCATTCGCACCGCCGACACCCCGTCGCCTGCGCTCCGGCGCGGCGTCCAGCAGCAGCCGTCCACCGGGCCGCTTCGGGTAGGACTTGAGTTCTACGATCCGTCGACGCAGATAGGCGCGATGGCGAGCTTCGATCTCGGATCGGGCGCGGCGGGCGCGCGCGTGATGGCGGTCGCGGGCCATGAGCAAATCGCGCTCTTCACGGCCGAGGGGCGGGTCGCACGCACGGTGCATAGCCTGACGCTCGGACCGCTGGCATTGCGCCTGGAGGGCGGCCGCCTGCGTTTCGATTTTGCCGGCCCGGCGGTGGTGGTCGAAGACGGCACCGCGTATCTGAGCGTGGAACATGCGCTCGCAAAGGCCGCGCTGCACGAGGCGATGGAGCTTCACGCGGAGTTCGAACCGTGGCCTGCTGCCGGCGCGTCCGTGGAACCTCGGACCGAAACGCTGATCGAATTGATCAGTCGTCCCGAGCACGGCGGGAACGGTATCTTCGGCCGCGTCACCGGCCATTGCTCGATAGCCGGCGCGAAGCATCGTATCGAGGCGATGGGCCGCGTGGGCCGATCATTTGTCGGAATCGGCAACGGCGCTTTCAAGGCACGGCGAATGATCTGGGCCGCCTTTCCCGACGCGGCGTCCCCGCATGCCGTCGAGGCGCGAATGATTACAGACACTGAGGGCGCGGCAAGTGCGAGCGCGCGCGTGCTCGATCGCGGACGATGGACTGACGCCAACCTCGAGCGGCTGAAACTCGTGCCCGCAACTCCCAGGCGCCCGCCGCATCGAATCAGCGCGCTACTGCGCTTGCCGGACGACGATCATGCGCTCGCAATCAACGGCGAAGTGCTGAGCTTCGTGATGCTCTCGCGGCCCGGGCCCGCACAAAGCCGAATTCTAACCTCTCTCGGCTTCGCCCGCTTTCGTATCGGAGATCATCGCGCGAGTCTCGGCGCAGATCTTCGCGGCGCAGGAATGTTCGAGTGCTCGCACCGCAGCTCATCGCCGCCGCGCGTGATAGCCGAAACCGCGGAGGCGGATAACGGCGAGAGCTAGTTACGTAAGTTTCAAGGTCAGTTGAATAAAAGCGCTCTGCCCCTTATCGTTCTCTGGCCCTCGGGTCATCCTGAGCGTTTGTGAATTTTTTGAGCGGAGCGATTCCGCCTCTTTCGTCATCCTGAGCGAGCGTTGCGCGAGTCGAAGGACCTCGCGCGGTCTTCCGCGCGCAATCCACGATTTCGGGATTTTGGGTGAATAGTCAGGATCGACCCAAGCCGCGCTCGGATGATCCTTTGACATGCAATCATCTCGGTTTGACGCGCGGAGGACCGCGCGAGGTCCTTCGACTCCGCTCGCGGACTCGCTTCTCTCAGGATGACCGAAGAGCTGCTCAGGTGGGAGCTTCAGTCGCCGGCGCCGGCGCCGCACGCCGTACGATTTGCTGCTCGAGGTTCGCCGCGATCGCCGCGAACTGCTTGGCGAGCGGCGCGTCGGGATACTCGCGTACGAACAGCGCGCCGCGCTCGGCACAATCCGCAAGCCGCGGATCGAACGGAAGCCGCCCGAGAATCGGCGCTTCGGATGATTGCGACAGGCCTGCAAAATCGCCCTGCGGAAAGAGCGGACGCACGGAGTGACAACTGTCGCAGTTGAAACCGAGCATGTTTTCGACCAGTCCCAGCACCGCCATACCGTCGTGGGTGACTATCTTGAGCGCGTCGCGCGTCGCGCGCACACAGGCCTCCGACGGGCGCGTGACCATCACGATGCCGGTAAGTCCAATCATCTCGGCAAGGCAGTGCAACTGCGAAAGGCCCGAGGCAAGATCGATAAGCATCAGGTCGAGCGGGCCGAAGCGCGCTCCCATCAGGCGGCGCAGCGTGGCGCCGTAGTCGATCTCGAGCGGGCGCGCGCCATTGAGCGCCGGGGGCGGCGGCGGCATCTCATCGGATTCGACAAAGCTGAACGCGGCCGGTTCGCCGTCGGCCAATTGGCTCGAGGCCGCGACGCGCAGGCCCAACGGACCGGACGCGGGATCGATCTCCTCGCCCGGCGCGAAGCGCCGCAGCGGTTTCAACCCAAGCATCCCGAGCAGGCCGGGCGAGTTGAGGTCGGCGTCGATGATTGCGACCTTCCGGCCGGCAATCGCGAGCGACGCCGCGACGTTGACGCAGATCGCGCTCTTGCCGACTCCGCCCCTGGCGCTGGCGATCGCCACCACCGCGCGCACCTCGGGCAGCTTCAGTAAGGCCGCCGCACCATTTTCTGCGCTGGCGCCGGCCGGCGTCCCTCCGGACCGCGCCTCGCAGAAGATTCTTGTTGCCAATTACACCTTCCCAGGTCGATACCGGCCGGGCGTCCCCATGTCTTCGCCCGGCGCATGCGATATTCGCGCGGCGCGACCGACATTCACGCCTTCGCGTGCACCCATCATCTCACACCGCTATAGAACTAGAATGCCCGTGGACAGGGCCGCGGTAAAGACGCTTTTTTTCCTTCGCCGATGGGCCGCCCTTGGCAATCGCGGCTACAACCGGCAGGCGCACCCCGGCGGTGTAACCTCGTAGCCGCCGCGAACGAGCGGCCGGCTACGGATTCTCTTCGTCGGCGTCGGTCGAGCCAAGCTTGCGGTAGGTATTGCGCTCGTCGTCGAAGCGGCGCTGCGACTTGGCCTCTTTTTCCTGCTCCTGCTGGCAGTCGCGGCAAAGCCGGGTAAACGGCATCGCCTGCAGTCGCTCCTCGGCGATCTCGAGTCCGCACGACTCGCACACGCCGTAAGTGCCCTGGTCGAGGCGATCGAGCGCGTCGTCGATCTGTTTGATTTTCACCCGTTCCCGATCGGACAGGATGAAATTGATCTCGCGGTCACGCTCTTCGGACGCGAGGTCATAGGTATCCATGCCCTCGTCCTTGTTGGCCTCGCGCTCGGCGCGCAACTCGGAATCGATCTCGCTGAGCAGCTTGGTCTTCATCTCTACCAGTTGCTCGCGCATCTTGGCCAGAAATTTTTTCCTGTTCGTGGCTGCTGTTTTCTTCGGCATTTTGCTCGCCGCCCCTTATAGATGGGCCAGTGCGCCCGTGATCCGTCCGTGAAGGTCGTAGGTCGAAGCACGCTCGATACGCGCGCGGACAATCTCGCCCGGGTCGGCTTCGCCGCTCAGCAGGACCATCCCGTCGATTTCGGGCGCCTGAGCCGAGGTCCGCGCGCGTAACCGCGTCGCGCGCCCCGGCGCCGCCCCTTCGACCATGACCTCAATCTCGCGGCCTACGAGGCCACGATTCTTCGCGAGAGAAATTTCCGCCGCCACCTCCATCAACTCGGCCCGCCGCCGCCGTTTGACCGCTTCGGGAACCTGATCCGCAAGGCCGTAGGCCGCGGTATTTTCCTCGCGCGAATAGGTGAAAACCCCGACCCGGTCGAATTGCTGCTCGCGCACGAAATCGACCAGGGTCGCGAACGCCGCGTCGGTCTCGCCCGGAAATCCAACGATGAACGAGGTGCGCAGCGCGACTTCGGGAATCGCCGCGCGGACCCGCCCGAGCAGGCTTCGCAGTGCGTCGGCAGAGCGCTCGCGCTTCATCGCGCGCAGCATCGCGTCATCGGCATGCTGCAGCGGCATGTCTATATACTTAACCACTTTATCGAGACTCGCGATGGCCGCGAGCAATTCGTCGGTCACAAAATTCGGATAGCAATAAAGCAGCCGGATCCATTGGATGCCGTCGACGGGCGCGAGCCGATGCAGCAGCGCCGCCAGCGACGCGCGCGGCTCAAGGTCGCGGCCGTAGGCGGTAAGGTCCTGCGCGATCAGATTGATCTCGCGGACTCCGCTCGCCGCGAGACCGCGCGCCTCTTCCACCAGGTCATCGAGCGCACGGCTCTCGTGACGCCCGCGAATCTTTGGAATGATGCAGAAAGCGCATCGATGGTCGCAGCCCTCGGAAACTTTCAGGTACGCGCTGAACGGGTCGCCCGTCCTTACCCGCGGCGCGCCGGCCGAGGGCAGCAGATGGGCCGCGCCCGTGTAAGGGATCGGCCGCAGCTCGGGCCGCTCGCTACGGCGCAGGAGCTCCGGCAGGTCGAGAAAATTGCCGGTGCCGACGAAAATATCGACCTCGGGAAATTGCTCGCGGAGTTCGCTGCCGTAGCGCTGCGAAAGGCATCCCGCCACCACCAGCCGCTTGCCGGCGCCGTTTTTTTTGACCTCGGCGGCGGCCAGAATCGCGTCGATCGATTCCTTTTTGGCGGGCTCGATGAAGGCGCACGTATTGACCAGCAGCACCTGGGCCTGCTGCGGATCCATCGTGACTTCGAATCCCGCCCGCACCAGCGCGCCCAGCATCAGCTCGCTATCGGCTGTGTTTTTGGGGCATCCCAGGCTGATCAGGTGAACGGCTTCCATAGCTGGATAAAATAGGGCCTATATCCATACTCTCCCGCGGCAGCGGGCGCAATCGGGGTACCGTGGGAGGGCAAGGATCCTAGTTCTTTTGGGGACGGACGATGTCGGCGCCTTCGGGCACGGTGAATGTGAACAATGTGTCATCAAGCGCTACGTTTGTCCGAATATCGCTGAACTTTAGCTCAGTAACGCCGCCGACCTGGTTAGTGAGCTTGAAATTAACAATGTCATAACTTTTTGGATCGAGTCCCAGTTCCATCGTATCGCCGCCGCCCTTGGGGGTCAGAATTACATGCGTCAGTCCGTCGCTTGACGAGGCCGGCGGCAATGTCACCTTGAAATCGCGACGGATATTGCCCAGGCCGAGCAAAAAAGCCGTGGCGCTGCTCTTGAGCGCCTGGTTCACCGGCAACTCGACCACCTGGTTGAGGTCCTTCTCGTAATCATAGACGGTCTTGCCGTCGCTCACGACGGTACCCTCCGACGGCGCGGCAAACTCCCATCGCATCCGCCCGACTTTCCTGAAATAGACCGTCCCCTTGCGGGTGCGCGTCATGCCGCCGGGACTGCTGAGGGTCTCGTCGAAATTCGCCTGCATCGAGCGCGAGCAATCGTAGCGCTGCTGCAAGCGCGCAACGATCGTGTCGAGGTCTGCGGGCCTGAGCGAAGATGCCTGGGCGCCGGCTTGGCCGGTATTGCAGCGTGCGTCGGCCGTCGTTACGGGGCCAAATGACACGACTATCACGGCGGTCGCAGTCATCGCCGCCAGCATCATGGGCCGGAAATTCCGGACTCGGCCGCAACGCGAGCACTTGGCTCTTCGCATCGAGGACATCAGACTACAAGTCTATAGGACGAAGCGTGACCGGCGAAGTTTCGTTCGGCCAGGGGCGGATCTGAGGCTAATTGGCGGTGCGCGCGCGGACTTCGCGCGGGCGCATCCCGTCGCCCGGCGTCACCAGCCCCTCGCGTTCCATCTGCTCGACCATCCGCGCGGCCCGATTGTAGCCGATCCTGAGGCGCCGCTGGATCATCGAGACCGACGCCTGATTAGTCTCGAGTACGATTCGCACCGCCTCGTCGTAGAGGCCGTCAGCCTCGAAGCCGCCACCGTCGACGCCATCCTCCGACGGCACCTTGGTCTCCAAAATTTCCATCTGGTAGTCCGGAGCGCCCTGCGCGCGGAGAAAATCGACGACCCGGCGAATCTCGGTTTCGGAAACGAACGGCCCGTGCAGCCGGCGCAACTTCGCGCTGCCCGGCGGCATGAACAGCATATCGCCCGCGCCGAGCAGCCGCTCGGCGCCGATCGAATCGAGGATGGTGCGCGAGTCGACGCGCGAGGTCACCTGCAGCGAGATGCGGGCGGGCAGATTGGCCTTGATTAGCCCGGTCAGCACGTCGACCGAGGGGCGCTGGGTGGCGAGAATCAGATGGATTCCGGAGGCGCGCGCTTTTTGCGCCAACCGCGTGATGTCGCGTTCGACGGTCTTGCCTTCGCTCAGCAGCAGGTCGGCCAACTCGTCGATGATGATCACGATCTTGGGCAGCCTACGATGCTTGATCGGCTCGCCGTCTTCTGTGCTGGCACGGCCCGCGCCTTCCTCGATCAGGTTGACCGGCTTGAGCTCGACCACCTTGCCGGCGGCGCCGAGCGCGCGGTTGTAGCCGTCGATATTGCGCACGCCCATGTCGCGCATCATCCGGTAGCGGGTCTCCATCTCCTGCGTCGCCCATAAAAGCGCCGCCGCCGCCTTTTCCGGATCGACCACCACCGGAACGAGCAGGTGCGGGATGTTCTCGTAGACCGACAGTTCGAGCATCTTGGGATCGATCAGGATGAAGCGCACGTCGTCGGCGGTCGCGTTGAAGAGAATCGACGCGATCATCGTGTGGATCGACACCGACTTGCCGGTCCCGGTCGCGCCCGCGATCAGCAGATGCGGCATCATCGCGAGATCGGCCGCCATCGGACGCCCCGAGATATCCTTGCCGAGCGCGATCGTAAGCTGGCTGCGCGCGGCCGCGAACTCCTCGGCCTCCATGATCTCGCGCAGATAAACCTTCTCGCGCTTGCGGTTGGGAACCTCGATTCCGACCACCGCCTCGCCCGGCACCGGGGCCTGGATTCGCACGGTGGCTGCGCGCAACGCCATCGAGAGATCGTCGGCCAGGTTCACGATCTGGCTGACCTTGATTCCCGAGCCGGGCTCGAACTTGTACATCGTGACCACCGGCCCCGGCTGGACCTCGACCACGCGCCCCTCGACGCCAAAGTCGGCGAGCTTCTGCTCCAGCACGCGCGCGCTGCGCTCGAGCGCGGACTCGTCGACGTGCGCATGTTCGGCCGGCGGCATATCGAGCAGGGAGAGCGGCGGCAGTTCGTAACCGCCCTTCGCCCGCCCCGGGCGCATCGATTTGTTGTCGCGCGCGCGAAGCTCGGCGGGTTCGAGACGGCGGACTTTCAGTGGACGGGGATCGGCGCTCGCCGCGGCGTTCGCGGTCTCGAACGCCGCGACTTTGGCCGGAACGTCCGCGTCGCCGGCCGACCAATCGCCGTCGTCGTCCACAGCAAGGTCGCGCGGCATCCCGCGCGAGCCGCGCCGGCGCACGCTTAAGGCCAGACCGGCCATCAACTCGGTCGGCGCGCGCCGCAGCATCATCACCAGCGCCGCGATCACCGCGAGCATCACGCAGAGATAGCCGCCGCCCACGTTAAGGTAGCTGCCCAGCGTGGACGCGAGCGCGGCGCCGAGCGTTCCGCCCGCCGTCGTCGCCGCCGATTGCGCGCCGCCGGCGAAAAGTCCCGCGCCGACGCTGAGCGCAATCAGCAGGACTGCTCCGCCGAGACACTCGCGCATCAGCGTGCGTCCCGGCGCGCCGCTCCATACCCGCGTCGCGAGCACCAACACCATGAGCGCCAGCACGTAAGCCTGAAATCCGAACAGGCCGCCCATCGTCGCGGCGGCCGCCTCGCCCAGGATGCCGCACAGGTTGGGATTCTGACCGGCCGCGGCGGAAACCAGGCTCAGCACGCCGAAGACGGCCAGCGCGACCAGCACGATCGCCGCCAGTTCACGCGCGACGCGGCTTTGCGCCGGCGCGGGCGGAAGTTCGACCGTCGCAGCCGCCGGTTCGAGCTCGATTGGCGCTTTGGGCTGACGCGCGATGGCGCTCAGACCTCCATGATATGCGGCACGATCAGCGGCCGTTTGCCGAGCGCGTGGCTGAAGTAGTTGCGCAGCGTATGCACGATCTCCTCGCGCAGCATCGTGCCCTCGGCGCTGAACGGTCCCTCGACGCGATTCAGGCGCTCCGCCAGTTGCGCGCGCGCGCGCCGGATATGGGCCGAAGTGCCGTCGCCAATCACCAGCCCGCGCGAGATTAGTTCCGGGCCGGCGATGATCGCGCCGGTCTTCGACGACACCGCGATCACCGCGAACACGGTGCCGTCGCGCCCCAGCGTGCGCCGCTCGCTCAGCAGCCCCGGGTCGCCGAATTCGCCGTCTTCGATCAGGATGCGTCCGGCCTCGACCGCGCGCGCGCGATGGGCCGTCGGGCCCGCGCTCAAGGTCAGCGGCTCGCCGTCTTCGAGCAGGAAGCAATTGCCCTCGGCCATCCCGGAGGCGGCGGCGAGCGCGACGTGGCGGCGCAGATGGCGATACTCGCCATGGATCGGCACGAAATATTTCGGCTTGACCAGCGCGATCAGTTCGGCCAGTTCGTCCTGGTTGGCGTGGCCGGAGACGTGCACCGGTGCGACCGTTTCGTAGAAAACCTCGGCGCCGCGTTTGTAGAGCTGGTTGACCAGCGTATTGATCGTGCGTTCGTTGCCCGGAATGAAGCGCGAGGAAAGCACCACGGTGTCGCCCGGCTCCACGCGCGCGCGGGGATGAGCGTCGGCGGCGATTCGCACCAGCGCCGAGAGCGGTTCGCCCTGGCTGCCGCTGGCGAGGAAGGTCAGCTTGCGCGACTCCAGGAACTCCGCCTCGGCCGGATCGATAAAGGTGCCGGGCGCGAACGGGAGCTGGCCGAGCTCCAACCCCAGGCGCACGCTCTCGGCCATCCGGCGCCCCAGCGGCACGACGCGCCGCCCCATCTCGCGCGAGACTTCGGTCAACTGGCGGATACGATGCAGATGGGAGGAAAAGACCGACAGAAAAAACTTGCCGCGGCTCCGCGACACGATCTCGCGCAGCACCGGCTTGATCGAGCTCTCCGCGCCCGAGCGCCCGGGACGCTCGACGTTGGTCGAGTCCGACATCAGCAGCGCCACGCCCTCGGCGCCCAACTCGGCGAAGCGCTCGCGGTCGAAGAGTTCACCGTCGATCGGCGTCGGGTCGATCTTGAAGTCGCCACTGTGCACGATCAGGCCGCACGGTGTCGAAATCGCCAGCGCGACCGAGTCGGGCGTGGAATGGGTAACGCGGATCGGCTCGACGCCGAACGGGCCGAGCTCGAAGCGCCGGCGCGGCTCGATCGTGTTCATGCGCGCGCCGATGAGCCCGTCCTCGTCGAGGCGGCGGCGCGCGAAGGCCAGCGTCACCGCGGTCCCGTAGACCGGCACGTTGAAGCGGCGCAGCAGATGCGGCAGCGCGCCGACGTGGTCCTCGTGGGCGTGGGTCAGCACGACGCCGAGAATTTCGAGATGGCTTTGATCCAGATAGGCGAGATCAGGCGCCATCACGCCGAGGCCGAGCGTGCGCTCTTCGGGGAACATTACCCCGGCGTCAATCAGGATCGCGCGCCCGGCACATTCGATCACCGTCAGATTGAGCCCGATTTCGCCGAGCCCACCCAAAGGCACGATCCTGACCGACGAAGATGTCAATCCGTGGGATGCCATCACCTGAACCCCACCTCACCCGACCACCGCCAAGCGATTATATAAAGCCCCCAGTAGCGGCGAAAGCGGCGTTGACAGCGGCCAGAGGCGTCAATCGGGGGCTCCAGAGCCATTACCGTGTATCAACAGGCGGTGGATTCACCTCGGTGAGAGCGGTTGCGCCGGATGCGCGCCGGCGTTACGTTTCAATCAAGTACGAATTCCGCCAGCGGCACGCGCGGTACAGGCAGCTTGTCGCCCGGGAGCTTCGATCAGACCACGATGTCAGTAAACAAAGTCATCCTGCTCGGGAACCTCGGACGCGACCCTGAAGTGCGCTACCTGCCCTCGGGGCAGCCGGTCGCCAATTTTTCAGTGGCGACCAGCGAACGCTTCAAGGGACGCGACGGCACCAACAAGGAATCGACCGAGTGGCACAATATCGTCGTCTACGGCAAGCAGGCCGAGCTGTGCAGCCAGTATCTGAAGAAAGGGCGGCAGGTCTATATCGAAGGGCGATTGACGACGCGCCAGTGGGAAGCCAAGGACGGCAGCGGCAAGCGCAACCGCACCGAAGTCGTCGCGCAGCGCGTGCAGTTCCTGGGCGGCCGCGGCGAGGGGATGGGCGCGGGCGGCGCGGGAGCGCGCAGCGGCGGCGGGATGGATGAGCCGGAGGATTTCAGCACCGACATGCCGCCGGCCGGCCCCGACGACGACGACATCCCCTTCTAGATTTTTCACCGAGCACTCTCGACCGCCGCTCCGCTGTCGCGGCTGCAACGAGAACGATAGGCGCCTCCGCAGCCTCGGCTACATTCGGCCTTTTTCTTCGCATCGAACGCTTCAGACCTGGCGAATTTTTGGCAGCGGCGCAGAGCCGGCGGCGTTTGCCGTCTTGATAAATTCATCCACCGCGGTGCGCAACTCACTCAGCGCGATTCCCATGTGCTCGGCCGACCACGGCTCCAGCTTCGCGCGCGCTTTGTCCCAGGTCGATCGCGCGCCACGCGGATTGCCGCGCTGGGCGTGCAGGATCGCGACCGCCGCCTGGATCATCCCCTGGTAAAAGAGCTTCTCCGCGCCGCTCGCGCGCTTCCAGACTTCCTCCCATACCTCGTGACAATCGAAAAACCGGCCGGCGTTGAAAAGCTCGATTCCGTCGGTCCACAGATGTTGCGTTTCGTGACCTCGCATCGCCGGATGATAGCGTGACCGTATGTCCAAAAGAGCGCATAACGACTTCAAGTTTTACTTGAAGTCGCTGTGCGGCATGCCTGCAAACGGCCGCGACCGTCCGGACGCATCGCGCAACGGTACGATCGCGGCTGACGTAGCGCTCGAAACGCAACGGCCGCCGGCGCGTATCGCGCCGGCGGCCGTTGCCCGTTGTTCAGATTTCCGCTGACGCGCCGCGCGACGTCTATGCGGCCGTGCCGTGACGCAGCAACTTGCCCGGCGTAGCGCCCGTGCAATCGCCCTCGGTGAAGGTCACCGCGCCGTTGACCAGGATATGACGGTACCCTTCCGCGCGCTGCACGCGACGCCATTCGTTGCCCGGCAGATCGTGCACGATCTCGACCGGCCCGACGCCGAGCTTTTCGTAGTCGTAAATCACGATATCCGCCGGCGCGCCCTCGCGCAGGAAGCCGCGATCCTTGAAGCCGGCGCAGAACGCGGGCAGCGCGCTCAGCCGCCAGTGGATCTCTTCCAGCGTCAGCCATCCGCGCTCGCGCACGAAGGTCGCGATACCCTCGGTCGGGTAGCGGCCGGCGGTGAGGAACTTGGTATGCGCGCCGCCGTCGGACACGCCGAAGGTGATGTAGGGATAGTCGATGATCTCCTTCATCAGCGCGGGATCGCGATTGATCGCCGGGGCGAAGAACTCGGTCTTGAGGTTGTCGGCCACGGCGAGATCGCACATCACGTCGACCGGGTCCTTGCCGTCGCGCTCACCCGCCTTGCGCAGCGTCATCCCTTCGAGATGGCGCAGCTTGTCGTCGATCACCTGCGTGATGACGATCTGATCGAAGAAGCTCGTGATGAGTCCTTCGCGCGGCAGATTGGTCTTGAGCCCGTGCCGGCGCGACGGATCGGCAAGCTTGGCCTTGCGCTCCTCGATCGTGCCGGTCGTTACCTCGCGCCAGGAATCCGAATCGTCGAACAGGTTCCAGTCTTCGAAAGTAAACGTCAGGCCGGCTTCAGTCGTGATGCCCTGTCCATAAACCGGGATGCCGTTGATGCGGCACCGATCAAGCCATCGAATCATGTTGCGATGGCGATGCGGGAAGCGGTCCTGCGACTGCACCGCTTCGAACATGATCGGGCGGCCGCTGATTTTCGCGAGTTCCTCGTAGTGACGAGCGTCTTCCTTCGGATTCCAGCTCGCGAGCGTCAGTTCCTGGAAGCCCTCGCCACGCTCGCCGAGCACCTTCGCGAAGAGCTTGCAGGTCTCGTCGTGCATGACGTCGGTGTTCATCGGCGAGCCGTCCCAGTCGCGCTGCACGGCTGACGGCCCGTCGGGCTTCAGGCGCTGCGCGGACCATCCGTAGGCGCCGGCGTCCATCGCTTCGTTCAGCAGATGGGCCATCATGCGATGCTCGTCGTCGGTCGGCATGCGCCCGGTCTTGGACTGCTCGATCCCCATCACGTAGCCCATCAGCGGATTGACCGGCACGTAGGGCAGCACGTTGACGCCCTTGGGCAGCCGCTCGATACGATCGAGGAACTCGGGATAGGTATGCCAGTCCCACGGCATCGCGGCCTTCATCGCGGCCAGCGGAATCGCCTCGGTGCGCGTCATCGTAAGCATCGCACGCTCTTCGTCGCCCGGCTTGACCGGAGCGAAACCGAAGCCGCAGTTGCCGATGACCACCGAGGTCACGCCGTGCCATCCGGAAATGGTGAGCCACGGATCCCAGAACAGTTGCGCGTCGTAGTGAGTGTGGAGGTCGATGAAGCCCGGGGCCACGATAAGGCCACGCGCGTCGATCACCTCTTTGGCGTCGTTGGCCGCAACGCGCCCGATTTTGGCGATGCGTCCGTTTTTGATCCCGATGTCGCCGCGAATGCGCGGGGCGCGGGTCCCATCGATGATCATTCCGTCTTTAATGACAATGTCGAATTCTGGCATCAGCTAGATCTCCGCATTGGATAGAGTTTCGTACTTCCCATGCATCGCATTAATCGGAGCACGAATCAAGAAAAAGCGGGCCTTATCAAGCAAGCGTTTGGCGGATCGATCTGACGTTCGTTCGCGAACAGTGTTTGCGCGGACGCGAGTGGAATTAATTCTTGTGTGCGCCGGGCTCGAGTTCGACGCCGATCGGCACGATAATCCGCACCACCGCGTTGTAGAACGCGACACTCATCGCGAGTTCCATGATGCGGCGATCGTCCAGAAACTCGCGCAGCGCGTCGAAGGTCTTGTCGCTCACCTTGATATTGGTGGTGACCTCAGCCGCGTAGCGCATCACGGCGCGCTCGTGTTGGTTGAAGACGGACGCGCGCTCGAAGTCCGCAAGCTGCTCGAGTTGCTCGCGGCGGACACCAACGTTAAGCGCGATATTCCAGTGATGGACGAATTCGTATTCGGCGCCGGCGATCCGTCCGACGGTCATCAGCGCTAGTTCGCGCAGCCGCGGATCGAGCTCTGTGTGGTTGCGCAGCTCCATCGCCATCGCGGAAAAGCGCCGCAGAAGATTGGGCGCGTTGGCGATCGCGCGATGGATGTGTCCCGGCGCCGTGCCGCGCTCGCGCTCGAACTCGTCGAAAACTTCGCGTCCCTCTGCGGTCAGATCTTCGCGGCTGACGTACGGCAATCGCGCCATCGGTAGCTTCCTTCTTTTGCGGCGATGAGCCGGACGCTCAGGCGAACAGCATCTCCGACATCGCGCCGCCCGGCGGAATCATCGGCATCACTGCCTCTTCCTTCGGGATCACGACGTCGATCAGCACTGGACCCGGCGTGGCGAAGGCCTCCTTCATCGTGCGCGCGAGTTCGCTCTGCTTCTCGATCCTGAAGCCGTGCGCGCCGTACGCCTCGGCCAGCATCACGAAGTTCGGCACCGACATCGCGGAGTACGAGTAGCGCTCCTGGTAGAACTTCTCCTGCCACTGCCGCACCATCCCGAGAAAATAGTTGTTCAGGATGATGACCTTGACGTCGACGTTGTACTGAACGGCGGTGCCGAGTTCCTGGATGTTCATCTGGATCGAGCCGTCGCCCGAGACCACCACGACCTTGCGGTCGGGCGCGGCGAACTTGGCCCCGATTCCGGCGGGCAAGCCATAGCCCATCGTGCCGAGACCGCCCGAGGTCAGGAAGGAGCGCGGCTTCTCGAACGGGAAAAGCTGCGCGACCCACATCTGATGCTGGCCGACGTCGGTGGCGACGATGCAATCGCCCTTGGTTAGCCCGTGCATCTCCTCGAGCACGTGGATGGGCGAGACCGCGTCGCCCGCGCGCTTCCCGTTGCCGTTTTCGTACAGCGGCTTCTCGCGCTTCCACTGGAGAATCTGCTGATGCCATTTGGTCCAGGCCGCGCGGCGCTTGGCGATCGACTCACGCCCCTTGACCACCGTCAGCATGTCGGCGAGCACCGACTTGATATCGCCGACGATCGGGATGTCGACCTTGACGTTTTTGGAAATCGACGACGGGTCGATATCGATATGGATGATGGTCTTGGCGTGGGGCGCGAAGTCAGCGATGCGTCCGGTCACGCGATCGTCGAAGCGCGCGCCGATCGACACCAGGCAATCGGTGTTGCACACCGCCGTATTGGTGCCGTACGAGCCGTGCATCCCGAGCATCCCCAGGCACAACGCGTCGGAGGCGGGCACGGAACCCAAGCCCATCAAGGTTTCGGTCACCGGGATGCCCATGCCGCGCGCAAGCTGGGTAAGCTCGGGCGCCGCGCCCGACCATTGCACGCCGCCGCCGACATAGAACAGCGGCTTGTCGCTTTTTTCGATCGCCTCAATCGCGCGTTCGATCTGGCGTGGATTGCCCTTCAGCGTCGGCTTGTAGCCGCGCAGTTCGACTCGCTCGGGATACTTGAAAGCGTGCTCGGCCTGCTGCACGTCCTTGGGCACGTCGATCACCACCGGCCCCGGGCGGCCGGTGCTCGAGATGTAGAAGGCTTCCTTGACGATCCGCGCGACGTCGCGCACGTCCTTGATCAGATAGTTGTGCTTGGTGCAGGGGCGCGTGATGCCGACGAAATCGGCCTCCTGAAAAGCGTCGTTGCCGATCATCGTGGTCGGCACCTGGCCCGAGATAACGACCATCGGGGTCGAATCCATGTTGGCGTCGGCGATGCCGGTGACCGTGTTGGTCGCGCCGGGGCCCGAAGTGACCATCACCACGCCCGGCCGTCCGCTGACCCGGGCGTAGCCCTCGGCCATATGCGCGGCGCCTTGCTCGTGGCGGACCAGGATGTGTTTAATCTTGGAATCAAGCAGAGCGTCGTAAGTGGGCAGAATCGCGCCGCCCGGATAACCGAAGATTACGTCGACGCCTTCGGCGATCAGGCTTTCGATGATGATTTGCGCTCCGCTAAGTTTCTTCATCGGCGACACTGCTGCACGGAACAGACCTCCTGCGGGTTAGACAGCAAAGTTACACTAAACGAAGGGAATGGCTCAACGCAGACGCGATGCGGGGCGCCGAAGCGTCCTGTCGTCTAAGCCGGTTGATGCGGCAACAGTCGCCGCGGCGTTTAGTAGCGCAGCACGAAACGCACGTCGCCGAAGCGCACCTGGTTGCCGCTGCCGACGCGCACTGAACCCTGCACCGGCTGTTCGTTGACGTAGCTGCCGTTGGTCGAGTTGAGATCGGTCAGCTCGAAGACTCCGTTGCGCCGCAGCAGGCGGGCGTGCGCGCGCGAGACGCTCGCGTGCGGTATCACCACGTCGTTGTCCTCACCGCGCCCCAGCGAAACCTCGTCCTTGAATAGGCTGTACTCGGACGGCACCGGGTCGATCGCCTCGAGCAGGCTGAGCCGCGCCTCATGCGCCGCCATCGGGGACGACGGCGGCGGCGGCGCGGCCGAAACGGTTCGTGCCGGCGGGGCGGGCCGGGCGGTCACGGGCGCGCGCGCGGCGGCACGCGGCGGCGGTGGCGGCGCGGGTTGGTTCTGCGCCTCGACGATCGCCTTGAGCTCGTCGGCCGAGAGCCCGAAGCGCATCCGCGAAAGTCCAAAGAGCCCCATGATCGCGATCAGTGGCACGGCCAGGTTCCACCAGTTGAAGGACAACTGTTGAAGTCCCGTGCCGCCCATGTTGACGCCGGCTTCGGCGCCTTCCTCAGGCACGTTGATAGTCGCGCCGCCAACGCCGTGCACCTGGTAGGAAGTGGCGGCCGCGCCGGTCTGGCCATCGTAGCTTATCTTGAGCTCGACCCGGCGGTCGGTCCCGTCTTCGATCGGGCGCGGCGTGCGATAGGTCAGCGAGTACTCGGTCGCGATCGAATGTCCGATCTCGCGCACTAGCGAAGCGAAGCGGCCTTCCTCGGTCACGATGTTGTAGGAGCGGCCGTGCGTCGCCTCGACGATCTCGGCGTACTCGGGCGCAATGAACGGCGGCGGCACCACCGCGTACAGCGTGAGGCCATTGCGCTTCATCATCGCGGCGACGTCGGTGCCGGTCAGGTCGGTCACGTCCTGGCCCTTCTGATGGTGGTCCCAGAAGGCCTGGTCGTGCTGGGTATTGGCCGAGCCGTCGCCCTTATGATGGGGCGGAGCGTCGGTAATGATGATGATGATGCCTTGCGCCTGCGGCCGGAACGGAAAGCTCGCCGCGTAGGCGAGCGCGTCGAGCTGATCCTCTGGAATATCGCCGCCGCCCGAGGCGTGCAGCGTGCCGACCCAGTCGATGAACTGGTTCACGTCCGAGGTCATGGTCTTCTGATAAGCGCAGTTGCAGTCCGGGTATTTCGAGACCACGTAATCCTCGAACGTCACCAGCCCAAGGCGGTAATCGCGATTGTTGGCGCCGAGGTCGTGCGCGAAATTCACCATGTTCTGCTTGATCGCGTCGATATACGGCTGCATCGACTCGGTCACGTCCATCACGAACACGATATCGACCGGGCGGCCCTGCCCCACTCCGCGGAAATCGAGAATCTTGGCCAGCTTGCCATCCTCGAAGACCTGCAAATTATCTGGGCGCAGATTGCCCACCGGCTGCCCATTCTGATCGGTCAATCCGAAGTCGAGTTCGACGCCGCCGTCCGAGTCGAAGTGCTGCAAGCCGGGATTGCCGACCACGACCTGCATCGCGGCACGCGCGCCGGAGGCGACGCAGAGCTGAAAAACCAGCAGCGCGGCCAGGGCTGATGCGGTGCTGGTCGCGATTGATGAGATGCGCTTCATGTCAACCAAAATGCTCCGAGATTCTCCCTAGATTCTCTCAAAATTTTCCGAGTCTGCGTACCATGCCTTCGAGTCCCGCGTGTCCAATTACGCCATGCGCTGAACATGGTTGCTTGCCTTCGCTCCTACGTTAGGTTATCCCAAGCGGGAACCGAAATCTCATTTGTAGGCTTCGCGAGTGAAACAGCAATCGTCCCGGCGGGCAGTGATCGCCCTGCTTGTGTCCGTGTCAGTGATTTTTGCGACGGTGTCGGTGCCGATCGGAACCGGCCATGCCCAGGTCCCGCCCAACGCCGACCAGGGCACCCTCGTGGTCGCTCTGACCGGAACTCTTCCTGCTCCGAACGTGGGGTTTGTCCCCGGGTTCCAGAGCCTTTCATTCAACGTTCTGGCGGTGAAGCTCAACCCGAGTACCGACCCCTTTGTGCCGCAAACCGATCCCAACTGGACCACGATCCCGGTGGCTCAAGGCGTAGGGTTCAACGACGTCGGCACGGTGGATGTGTTCACCCAACTCGCTACGTTGTTCAATCTTAACACGGTCGGCCCCAACCCGGCGGCCGCCGGCACCGGTCCCAGCGAATTCCAGATCGACATCAACCAAATTCAAACAGTGCCGCAGCTCTTCAATGCCGCCCTGGTGCCGGCTAACACCTACCATCAGATCGAACTGGTGCTCGATGGGAGCAACGCCGGCACCGTCGTTCCGACCTGCCTGGAGACCCCCCAAGCCTTGCTCGAGGGATGTATCGCGTCGCAAATCTCGTTGGCAGGCAATGTCAACCCTCTGCAAACCTCGAGCCTCGCCGGTGTGAGCGTGCCGCTCAATGGACTGACGACTCTGGTCATCAGCATCAACCCCATAAACGTGGGCGGAATTCCTGTGCCGCCGCCGTTCAGTGGCGGCCTGTACGAATTTGCTCCCAACATCACGCTGCCGCCAGACCCCGTCAACTTTCTCGGGTTGGTCACCGGCGGAGCGTTCGGGGCCAGCAAAGTCGCAGCCGAGCTGGCCGATACTGGCCAGGTGGTCGAGACGACGACCATCGGCGGCGGACTATATCAATTGCCGTTGCCTGCCAGCGCCAACGGCACGTTGTACGACCTGGTGGCGTCGGGCCCCGGTTTCACGTACGCGTTTGCGCATAACGTGCTGGTGCAGCGGGGCCGGGTGGAATCGGTGCAGCTCGACGCAGCGCCGACCGGCAAGATCGCGCTCAGCGGCAAGGTGACCGACGCTTGCTCAGGAGCGGCGCTCCCAGGCGCCACGCTCGAAATTGTGGCGCCCGCGGCGGGCAGCGGAGCCGATTGTACGCAAATTCCATTGCCAACGGCGTGCGTCGTCCTGGCCAGCGCCAATACCGACGACACCGGAACGTACCCGATGCCGCCCAGCAACTTCTCTCTGCAGAGTTTCAATGCTGTTCCCAACGGCAATTACACGATGGTCGTCATCGACGCCGGTTACGACACGGTGGCCTCGAGCCTGTCGGTGAGCGGCGGCGCCGCATGCTCGGCGGGCACGGGCGGCGTGTGCAATTTCGCCCTTGGCAGATCGACAATCAACGGCTTGGTAACGATAAGCCCGCCGGTCCCCAGTCCGCGGGCGCTCAACGTGCTGGTGACGGCCGAGGACAATGGCACGCATCATATCGAGAACGTCGCGCTGACCACGGTGCCGATCGGGTCCACCGCGGCGCCGTTCACGATGTTCGTACCGGACCAGGGCAGCGTCGCTTCTCTGGACCTGTACGCGACGGTCAGCGACTACTTCAACGGATTGCCGGAAAAATCGAGCGGCCACACGATTGGCGTGCTCAGCGGGCTCGCGACAGCCTCGCGCTGCGGAATCGCCGCGACCAACCCGATCCTCTCGATGCAATGCGCGGGGCACGGATCGATTATGGGCTCGACCACCCCCTTCGACGATGGCACCACGGTCGTGCTGTCCAAGAATGGGGTACAGCTGATGTCGACAGGGGTCGGCCCCAATGGCAGCCCCGTCGGGGGGGGGCGGTTCTCGCTCTGCGCGCCGGCCGATCCCGCGCCATACGAGTTGCAACGTTTCGAGGCCAACCCGCCGGCCGCGCAACCCTTGCCGGTGGGGACGCCGGTTCCCCAACTGATGATGCCGCCGCTGCAGGTCGCTCAGCCATGCAGCAGTATCTGCGGCACCGGCAGCGGGCAGTGCCTGGTGTGCGTCAACAATCCCGGCGTGAAGGTTCCATGAGCCCAGACAGTCCCAAATCGAGGCTATCGGCCACCCTCCAGCGCGGCGCGCTCGCGATCCTGGCGTTTGCCTGCGCCGCCTGCGGAGGCGCCTTCGGCACGGCCAATCCGACCGCGCCGGGCAATACCTCCCAGGCCCCGGCGGAGCAAACCCTGTGGGTGCTTGGCACGCCGGGCACCCCCTTTGAGGCGATGGTTACCGACAGCGCGGCGTCGTGGACGTTTCGCGGCGTAGTGCCCCAAATGGTCGTGATCGTCAACGCTTCTCCGGGCGAGCAAATGACAGTGACCAAGCTCAGTAATACTGCCGCCCTGATGACCACCGAGCTGATTACAGGCGCAACCCTGGTGGCCGAGGCCTCAACCTATGATCCGTTCGGCACCACCGTGGTGCAGACCTTCGGCGGGCTGGCCGGAAACGCGCCGAAGGCCAACCCGGACGTCCGGATTTTCATGAAAGGACCGTCGGGCGGGATTCTCAACGGGCTGGTCGAGGATTTTACCTTGAGCTTCGTATTCGAGGCGCGCGCACCGGCCCTGTTTCTGTTCGAGCATTCAGACGGCCGGGTGGACGCGGTGATCAATTCGGTCGACCAAGGGGGCACGATCTTCGCGGACGCCCTCTCCAACGGAGTGCCGGTGGTCGAGGAGAGTGGCGGTCCCCGCCTGCTAATCAAATTCCCCTAAGTATACGGCCCAGAGCGGAAACGGCGGCGCCGCCCATAGTGGACGGCGCGCGGCGGACAGGCTAGATTTGCCGCCAGCCGCTTTTTTCCGTGTGATCTGTTGGTTAATTATGAGCGCTGGACTCGCGACCGCGTGGACCCGACTCGTTAGCTCGGACGACGACTCGAGACGACCCGCGACGGCAAAATGAAATCAATCTGGTTTCGCCGGATTCTGCTGCTGGCTGTGGTAGTGCTGCTAGTCGCAGCCATTTTCCCGGCTATCAGTTACTACCGCTATTTCGATTCCCACGTCTCCACCGACGACGCCTACGTCGACGGTTCCGTCGGGCTCATCTCCTCGCGCATCACCGGCACCGTGGTCAAGCTCTTCGTCGAGGACAACTGGCGGGTCAAGGCCGGCGACACGCTGCTCGAGCTCGACCCGAGCGACTACCAGGTCCAGGTCAACGCCGCCGAAGCCCAGCTCGAGCGCGCGCGCCAGACGGTCGACCAGCTTTACGCGCAAGTCGAGGCCGCACGCTCGGGCCTCGCGCTCGCCCAATCGCAACTCGGCCAGGCCCGTATCGACTACAACCGGGCGCGCCAGCTCAAGGCGCAGGGCGTGGTGTCCAGTGAATACTACGATCAGGCGAACACCGCGCTCCGCGTGGCGCTCGCCACCGAAGGACTGGCGAATCACCAATTGATACAGGCCGAGGCCGCCCTGGGCATCAACGGCGAAGATCATTCACGCTACGAGCCGCCCGGTGGTCGAGCAGGCCGAGGCCGCGCTCGAAGCCGCCAAGCTCTACCTGAGCTACACCGTCATCAAGGCGCCCTTCGACGGAATCGTGACCCGCAAAAACGTCCACGTCGGACATCGGGTCGAGGTCGGAGAGCCCTTGATGGCGCTGGTTCCGATTCGCGGGCTCTACATCACCGCCAATTACAAGGAGACCCAGCTAACGAGGGTGCGCGTCGGCCAGCCGGCCGACATCGAAGCCGACATCTACCCCGGCTACATCTACCGGGCCCACGTCGATTCGATCAGCATCGGCACCGGCTCGGCCTTCGCCCTGCTGCCGCCGGAAAACGCCACCGGCAACTGGGTCAAAGTCGTGCAGCGCATACCGGTCAAGATCGTGCTCGATCAGCCCGAGCCGCCGGATAAGCCGTTACGGATGGGTCTTTCGGTCGAGGTCACGATCGATATCTCCGACACCCGCGGGCCGCTGCTCACTTCCACGCTCCAGCACGAATACGGGGAGCACGGGACCATCCCGGAGACGCTGCGACGGATGCGGCCGTTGGACAATGGTCCGCAAAAGTACCATGTGTTTCCACCCGCGGGGCCGGCGCCCGGCACCTCGCAGCCGGACTCCGCGCAACCGAATCCCGCCGAGCCGAGTCCACCGCCAGCCGGCGCGTCGTCGCAATAGTTAATCAGCGGCGCCAGTAGCTAATCACGCTTGCGGCGTCCGCAGCCCGGGTCCACGCTTTGCTACCGAAATAATTTCCCGATCGCCGATTCGCTCATCCACCAATTGCGCCGCGGGCGTGGCGCATACTACGCTCGCCTCGCCGTGCCGGACACCTCGCCTCAACTCCCCGCCGAGCCCCAACCGCTGGCCGCCGCGCTTTCCCGTTACCTTGGCGCCGGCGTGGTGGATCTGCGCGTCCTGGCGAGCGGATGGGAAACCACGCTGTACGAGTTCGAGCTGAGCGGCCGGAGCGCAACGGCGCCCGAACTCCAGCCAGGCGTGCCACTGGTGCTGCGCTTCTATCCAAGCGTCGAGGCCGCCGACAAGGGCGCATTGGAGTATCGCACATTAAGCCACCTGGCCGGCGCAGGCTATCCCGTGCCGCGGCCGTTCCTGTTCGAGCCGGGCGGCGCGGCGATCGGTGCGCCATTTCTGGTGATGGAGCGCCTCGGCGGCGGGCCGCTATTTGCGATTCGCTCCTTTCCGCAAGCCTTCAAGACCTTCTCGATGGGCTTTGTGGGATTCGTGCGCGCGCAAGCGAGGCTGCATCGGATGGCGCTCGCCCCGTCCACCCTCGCGGCGCTCGGAGATAGTGGTGCGCGGGCCAATACGCGAGCCAATACGCAATCCAATACGAAGGACCGTCCGCAAAACGGTTCGCAAGATTCTGCGCAAGATGCCGCCAAAGACGGAGCGGCCGCGCGCCTGCTCGAACGCACTCTCGAAACCGTCGCGGCGCGCGTCGAGCACGGTCCGCTGCCGGGACTGGCCGCGGCGCTCGCTCGTTTGCGCGCCGGCGCGGCGGAGTTCCGAAACGCCCCATCCTCGTTCCTCCACCTCGACTACCATCCGCAAAACGTCCTGGTTAAAGGACTACGCGTCACCGGAGTTATCGATTGGGCGAACGCGGCGATCGGCGACCGCCATTTCGACGCCGCCACCACGGCGGTGATCATGTCGACCAGCGCGATGGAGCATCCGCGCTGGATGCGCGACAACGTGGCCGGCAATAACCTGCGCCGCACGTTCAACGCGCTCTACCTCGCGGCCTACCATGCGACCGCCCCGATGGAGCTGCGCCGGCTGCGCTACTACCAGGGCCTCGCCGGGGCGCTTCGGCTCTCGATGCTCGGGATGATGCGGGTGCGCGGGCCGCAGAGCGTCGGCTTTCGCCCGGGCGCGATAAGCGAGGTCACGCCGTCGGTGCTACGGCTGCTAAGCGGCTACGTCGCGCGCAAGACCGGCGCCGCGGTCACGATCCCGTAGGCAAATGCCGTTCGGGCCCGGCGCGGAACCTGTCTCGCGTGCTTCAGGCCGCGGCTTGTCGGCCGGGTCCGCCAGGGCGGGTTTTACGAGTATCGATGGTCGGGAGAGCGCAAGCCAGCGGTGAGGAAGCTCTGACCGTCTTAACCCGCAGCAGCGCCCGGGCGCGTTCCCGGAGGAGGCGCCCGAGCGCGTTTCGTAACGGCGGACCTGTAACCCGAGGCGCGCGGATTCGTCTATAGAGCCACAGCCCAAATCAGGGCATTAACGACGAGGTAGAAGTATATGTTTGGAAAGCGGAAGGCATCATGGGTGGCGACGGCAACCGGCGTGGTCCTTGCCGCGACCTGCGGGTTGGCATTGGCACAGGGATGGCATGGTCATCGCGGCGGATCCGGCGGCGACGGAAAGCTGTTCATGCTCGCGAAAGTGGCCGGCGTTGACCATTCTCAAATGCATACGGCGTTCAAGGGCGATACGGCCCTGAAACCCGACTTCGAGAGCGTCAAGAGCACCCATCAGGCGCTGGTCGCGTGCCTGGTTTCCGGCACCGTCAGCTGCGACAGCCAGATTACGGCCTTCGCCAGCGCGCAGCAGGCCCTCACGATGGAGAAGTACAAGGTATGGGAAGGCCTGTTCAAGGGCGCTCCAAACGCCGCCAAGGCAACCACGCTGCTGGGCCAGATGCAGCAACTGCAGCAGCAGCGGCATGCGATGTTCCAGGCGGCTTTTGGTGGCACGAGCCCCGACTCCTCTTCCACGCCGACGGAGTAGTACGGGAGAGTCGAAGACTAAGACCTAGGGCCACCTCGCGCCGCGTTGATGCCTGTGTCCGGAACAGGCTATCAACGCGGTGCGTTGTCATCGCGCAGGGCGTAGACTGACCCTGGGATGTGAGCATCCTGTAAAAACCGGAGTCGGGGGATTGCCAGTGATCAGGTTCGCTTGGCGATGGAGTTGGCTGGTCGCGATCTTCGCCGTCGCTGCCGCCCTTCTGTGGCTCAAACATGCTCCGACCTCAGCCCACTACGTAACCGTTGCAGCCGAGCACGGCTCGCTCATCCGCGCCGTTACCGCGACCGGTACGGTCAATCCCGTGGTCACCGTTCAGGTGGGCACCTACGTCTCCGGACCGATCGTCAAGCTCTCTTGCGACTTCAACACCGAGGTCAAGAAGGGCCAAATCTGCGCCAAGATCGACCCGCGGCCCTACCAGGTCACGGTCGAACAGGCGCGCGCCAACCTTGCCAATGCCCGGGCGCAGTTGAAAAAGGACCAGGCGAGCCTCATCTACGACCGGCTGGAGTTCACGCGCAACCAGTCGCTGTTGCAGGAAAACGTCGTCTCGCAAGATACCGTTGACAGCGCCCGCAGTACGGCCGACCAGGCAGTGGCGCAGATCGAGCTTGACCGGGCCAACATCCAGCAACAGCAAGCGTCGCTCCACGCGGCCGAGGTCAACCTCGGGTTCACCGACATCATCTCGCCGGTCGACGGCACCGTGGTCCTGCGCAACGTCGACGTCGGCCAGACCGTGGCCGCCAGCTTTCAGACTCCCACGCTGTTCCTGATCGCGCAGGACCTGACGCGGATGCAGGTCGACGCGAGCGTCAGCGAGTCGGACGTCGGCCCGGTGCGCATCGGCCAGCCGGCGGAGTTCACGGTCGACGCCTTTCCGCATCACCCGTTCCCCGGCAGTGTCAGCCAGGTGCGGCAGGCGCCGATCACCGTGCAGAATGTCGTCACGTACGACGTTGTGCTGAGCGTGTCCAACCCCGAATTGCTGCTCAAGCCCGGGATGACTGCCAACGCCAGGATCATCACGGCCGAGCAGGAAGACGTGCTGAAGGTGCCGCTGCAGGCGCTGCGCTTTTCGCCCAACGGCGCCGGCAAGGGTGACAACCCCGCGCATCGGCACGGCGACCATACCGCGAGCCTCTGGGTGCTCGAGGGCAAGACGCTCCGCCAGATTCAGGTGGCCAGAGGCCTCGACGACGGCACCTCGGTCCAGATCGTGAGTGGCGCTCTGAAACCGGGCGACCAGGTCGTGATCGATGAAAGTACCGCGATAGCCACCGGCAAGCGGCCGCATCTGACACAGCCGGGGATGGGCGGATTGCACCATTTCTGATTTGAACCTGTCCTGATCGCGCACGCGACACTCATGCCAGACGTTGTCATAAACGTTTCCGATCTCCACAAAACCTATCAGCTTGGCGACCTCGAGGTGCGCGCGCTGCGCGGCGTCAGCTTGACCATCGAGCGCGGCGAATTCATCGCGATCATGGGCGCCTCGGGCTCGGGCAAGTCCACCCTGATGAACATCGTCGGATGCCTGGACCGTCCGACCGCGGGCCGCTACCTGCTCGAAGGGGTCGACGTCGCCTCGCTCAGCGAGCCCGATCTCGCGCGAATCCGCAGCCGAAGGATCGGCTTCGTCTTTCAAAGCTTCAATCTGCTTTCGCGCACCAGCGCGCTCGAGAACGTCGAGCTGCCGCTCTTTTACTCGGGCGACCTGGCCAAGGGCGCGATCCGCGCCTACGAGGTCCTTGCGCTGCTCGGACTTGCGGGCCGCGAGCGCAGCCATCCCAATCAGCTCTCCGGCGGCCAGCAGCAGCGGGTCGCGATCGCGCGCGCGCTGATCAACAACCCGGCCATCCTGATGGCCGACGAGCCGACCGGAAACCTCGATTCGCAGACCTCGCTCGAAATCATGGCCACGCTGCAGAAGCTCAACCGCGGCCAGGGACTGACGATCGTGCTGGTGACCCACGACGCGGAGCTCGCCGCGTTCGCCGCTCGAGTCGTGATGCTGCGCGACGGTCTGATCATTTCGGACAAGCGGCAGACGCCGCGCCAGGCGATCCCGGGCGCGGTGGCCGATTCGCCGACGCCCGCATCCGCGGCTGTTCCCGGCCCGGGCGCGCAGCCGCAACCCTCCAGCTTCGCGCCGGCGCGGACGCCGCAGCAGGCGCTGCACGAGTTCTCGGAATCCGACGCGGCGCCGCTGACGTTCGCGATGATGGCGCTGCGCGCGGCGGCCCGCGCGCTCGCGCGCAACAAGCTGCGCTCGATCCTCACGATGCTCGGAATTTTCATCGGCGTCGCCGCGCTGATCGCGATGGTCGCGGTCGGGCAAGGCGCCAACGAAGCCGTCGAGGAGCAGATCGCGAGCCTCGGCACCAATTTGTTGGTCGTGATGCCCGGCGCCACCACCGCCAACGGCGTGCGCGCCGGGTTTGGCAGCGTCTCGACGCTGACCGTGGGCGACGCCGAGGAGATTATCAAGGACGACTGGCCGGTCGAGCGCGTAAGCTATCTCGATCGCCAACTCGCGCAGGTCGAATACAACCGGCAGAATTGGAGCACCAACATCCAGGGCGTGACGCCGAGCTACCTGCCGATCCGCAACTGGACGATGGCGGAGGGACGCCCGCTTTCAGAAGAAGACGAACGTTCGGCCTCGCGCGTATGCCTGCTCGGGCAGACCGTGGTCACCAACCTGTTCGGCGAACATACCGATCCGGTCGGCGCCAATATCAGGGTCAAAAGCGTCGACATGCAGGTGATCGGCGTGCTCGAAGCCAAGGGCCAATCAGGATGGGGCCAGGACCAGGACGACGTGGTGCTGATTCCGTTCAGCACGGCAGAGCGCAAAGTCCTGGGCGTCGCGGCGCCGCCCGCGACCAGTCCCGCGAGCGCGCCGACGCCGAGCCCCTCGAATCCTTACGCGGCGGTACCGACCGCAGGTACGATCTACAGTTCCGACTCGACCCAGACCAGTCCCTTCGGCAGCCCGCCCAAACTGACGGGCGTGGTACACAATATCTTCGTCCAGGCCAAGAGCCAGGCGCTTATCCCGCAGGCGATGGATCAGATTGTCGAGACGCTGCACAACCGCCATCACATCCAGCCCGGCCAGGATAACGACTTCGACGTGCGCAACCTGAGCGAGGTGGCGCAGGCGGCCGAGGGCAGCAGCCGGATCATGGCACTACTGCTCGCCACGGTGGCCTCGATCTCGTTGCTGGTCGGCGGCATCGGCATCATGAACATCCTGCTGGTCTCGGTCACCGAGCGCACGCGCGAGATCGGCATCCGGATGGCGATCGGCGCACGACGCGTGCACATCCTGCTCCAGTTCCTGGTCGAGGCAATCCTGCTCGGGATGGTCGGCGGCGCCGGCGGGATACTGGCCGGCATCGGGGCGTCACAGGCGATCTCGTCGATCGCCGGATGGCCGACGCTGCTCTCGCCCACGGCGATCGTCGGCGGCTTCCTGTTCTCGGCCGCGGTCGGAGTCTTCTTCGGCTACTATCCGGCGCGCCAGGCGTCGCTGCTCAATCCGATCGACGCGCTGCGCTACGAATAAAGAAAGGGGCGCCGGGTCGAACGCTCCGGCGCCCCGCCAACAACATAATCCCGGCCGCTCTACATATAGTGCGGCATGATCTTCTCGCCGAACGTCCGCAACTGATCCTTCATCACGTCCATCGGAATCATCCCCTGATCGAAGTTCCAGCAGAAGTATTCCGGATTAGCCGCCCCCACCAGGGCGTCCATCTTGCGCCGGACGTCGGACTCCGATCCCATGAACAGGTAGTGCGCCCGGTCCATCCGATCGATGGTCCATTCGCTCTGCGGCACCAACGCCTTGCCACGCGGCCATTTCTCTTCGTCGCCGGGCAGCCGGAACGCCTCGAAGAATCCGAAGTGGCCCCAGAACTTGCCGAACCCGACGCCGGCGGTGCCCATCTCGGCCAGCCGATACGTCTCTTCCTTGTTCTGTCCGAAGTAGATTTGGCGGAGCACGCCGATACGCTGGCCCAACTCCAGCTTGCGCCCGGCTTTGGCCGATTCGTCCTGGAACAGCTTCGCCACCCGCGCCATCGCGTCGGGATGCGTAATCAGGGTCATCGGGATGATGCCCTGCTTGGCGCACCACACTATCGTCTCGTCGCTGACTGAAAACGCCTGGAAGAGCGGCGGATGCGGCCGCTGGTAGGGCTTGGGCACGACGAAAATCTTCTTGACGTTGCCGTTCTCGACCTCGCCCGGCGCGCCGTATTGTTCGGTCCATTTATGCGGCGGCCATGGCGTTCCGGTCTCGTACGGATATGGATATTCGTAGTACTCACCCTTGAACGAGAAGGGTTCGTCGCCCCACGCCAGCTTGAGGATCTGGAAAACTTCCTCGAATACCTTGCGGTTGGTCTTGTCGATCTCGGACTGGTCGGAGGTGGTGGCCGAGACGTGCAGCTTCTGCCCCATCTGGTTGAGCCATCGATGCTGGTAGCCGCGCGCGAAGCCGACGAAGGTGCGCCCCTTGGTGAACTGGTCGAGCCATCCGATCTCGATCGCCAATCTGAGCGGGTTCCATCCCGGCAGCACGTAGCCGATCGGTCCGACGCGCAGATGGTTGGTGTTCATCGCGACATAAAGGTGCAGTTGCGGCACGCTGCCGACCTCGAGCCCTTCGGTGTGCAGGTGATGCTCGGGGAAGGCGACCATCTCGACGCCCAGGTCCTCGGCCATGCGGGCGAATTCGACGATCTGCTTGAGCATCATCTGCCAGCGATCGTTGTGCGCGGCGATCGGGCGCAGCCGCTCGCGCTCCTCCAGCGTACCGGGAACCGTGGGCAGCATCAGAAGTCCGAATCTCATGCTCGACTCCCCTTGCCTGACCGTGCGTCAGGCTATGTTGTTGCGATCAGCACAATCCTATTGAGCCCATTTCGGCGCGCCGCCGTGCGCTCGCAAGCGCCTCCCGGCGGCGCGAGTCTCTATTGGAAATACGGAATTACGTGCTTACCCCAGAGCTTGATCGAGTCCATGATTTTCTGATGCGGGATATCGTAGATCTGCATGAAGCACAGCAGTTGCTGGCATCCCGCCGCCTGGTAGTGCTTGACCTTCTTGATACACGTGTCGGGGTCGCCGCAGATGATCATGTCGTTCTGATCCATGTAGTCGAAATTGATCGTCGCCGGATCGATCTTCATCATCTCCTTGAGGTACGCGTAGGCTCCGATATCGGTCTTGCCTGACTGCCACATGCCGACCGAGGCGACCGCCTCGAACGCCTTGCGCGCGTACCATTCGAACGCGGCCTTGGCGTTTTCGCGCGCCTCCTTGTTGGTCTCCGCGCAATGCACCATCGTGAAGGTCGCGGCGCGGTCGTTGATGAACTTGCCGACCGGTTTGGCCTCAGCGAGTCCGGCGCGGTAGATTCCGATCCGCCGCTTGAGCTCCTCGGGATCGACCAGCAGCGTGAACGACAACAAGCCGATTCCCTTGCGCCCCGCGATCTCGTGCGTCTCGGGACCGGTGGATGCGCACCACAGCGGCGGATGCGGCTTCTGGAGCGGCTTGGGAATGATCTCGCGCGGCGGAATCTTGAAATACTTGCCCTCCCACGAGAACACTTCGTTGGTCCACGCGCCGATCACGATATCCAGCGCCTCGTCCCACAGCGCGCGCGTCTCGGCGGGGTTGATCCCGAAGCCCTCGAGCTCGTCGCGGCTCACCGAGCGCCCGGTGCCGAACTCCATCCGCCCGTTGGACAAAAGATCGACCGTCGCGCCCATCTCGGCCACGCGAATCGGATGGTTGTACGGAAACGGCAGCAGGCGCACGCCGTGGCCGATCCGGATCTTGCTGGTGCGCTGCGAGAGCGCGCCATAGAGCACCTCGGGCGCCGAGCTATAGGCGAACTCGGAGAGAAAGTGATGCTCGACCGACCAGAAGTTGGTGAAGCCGACGCGCTCGGCCTCGACCACCTGCGCGATGACCTGCTGAAAGACGTCGTACTCGGCTCGCGGCCCGTAGGGTTTCCTGAGCTCGATTTCGTAGAAAATGCCGAAGTCCATCCCCATGACATCCCTGTCCTTCCGCTGCGCCCTCGAGGGCTAGCGCGCGATTGATTTCAGAAATTCATCCAGCGTGGCGTTGAACGCCGCCGGCTGCTCGAGCTGATAGAAGTGGCCGATGTCCTTGAGCACGTTCAACTTCGCGCCCGGGATGTTGTCGGCGAGGAACTTGTTCGCGGCCACCGGCGTCGCCTGATCCTCCTCGCCCGCCAGCACCAGGGTCGGCCGCTTGATGTCCTTCAGCCGATGCTTGATGTTCCAGTTGAAGACGCCGTTGGGATCCTTGATCGCCGAGTCGAAGACGTGGCGCGGCCAGTTCGACTCGACTATGAAGCTCGCGCGCGCCAGGTCGAGAATTTCGGGCCGCTCACGCTTGGTACGCGCCGACACCGCGCCTTCCAGGAGCTGGTTGAAGGTGCCGTCGCGATCGCGAATCATCGCATCCATCACTTCCTTCGGCAGGCCTTCCGACAGCGCAGTGCCGCTGCTCTGGATCACCAGGCCCACCACGCGCTCGGGACGAGCGAGACATAATTGCATCGCGATCATCCCGCCGATCGAGTTACCGACGACCACCGCCTTGTCGATCTTCGCGGCGTCCATCACCGCGGCAACGTCGCTCGCATGCTCCTGGATCGAATAGCCGCCCGCCGGCTTGTCGGAGCGGCCGTGTCCGCGATGGTCCACAGTCAGGCAGGTGTTGGTCCTCGCGAAATGAAAGATCTGGAAGTACCAGATATAGCCGTTGGTCGACCATGGATGGAGAAACACGATCGGCACGCCGCCGCTTCCCCAGGTCTCGTAATAAACTTTGACTCCCTTGTTGTCTGCGTAAGGCATCGCAATCTCCCTCTGGCCACGATTTGAGCGCGCCCCCGGTTCCAAACCCGGGATCGCGACGCGCATCACGGCGATTCGCCTTCGCTAACACGAAAGCATAAGTCTGGCAAATGTCGCGGAAACGCCACCGTCCCCTCGCGCGCCCTGCCGAAGCCGATCACTGAACGGGCTGCGGGCGCAAGCGTGTGAGCGGCGGAAGAGCCGGATGAGCTTCGCGGATAACTCTTGCGGTAACGCTCGATTGACCGCAGGTGGTATTTTTTCATACTCTGGAGCGAGAGGCCCTTCATGCCCGCTCGCGCCGTAAAGAAGACCATCTCGCTGCCATCCGATCTCGCGCGCGACGCCGAGAAAATCGCGCGCGCCGAGGGCAAAACCTTGAGCGCAGTGGTGCAGGACGCGTTGCGCGCGGCCAGAGCCGAACGGCTCAAGCGCGAATTTCACGAGCTCCAGCAATACTGGACGCGCAAAGCGCGGGAAAAGGGCGTCTTTACGGAAGCGGATCTGGCACGGTACCTGAAGAAGTGAGGATTCTCTTCGACACGAACGTTTTCGTGTCGGCCTTCGAATCGCTGGGCGACAGTGCCTCGGCAGCGCTGGAGCGAATTCTCGATGGCAAAGATCGCCTGCTCATCTCGAAACCTGTTATCGATGAGTTGCTGGGCGTGCTCGCAAGAAAGTTCAGCCGCGATCCTGCCTATCTCGCCCGCACGGCTCTCTTTCTCGTGGAGATAGCCGAGAGCGTCCAGCCAATCGATCAGCTTCAAGTTTTTGCGGACGACCCGGATAACCGCATCCTGGAATGCGCCATCGCCGGACGCGCAGATGCGATTGTAACCGGCGACCGCGCGATGCTGAAGCTTGGCCGTTACGGAAACGTCCGCATCATCAGCCTGCGCGCGTATCTGGAGTCCTGGTAGCCACGCGCCGCGATTAGGGAATAGGGCTATTCGAACACAAATCCCTCGTAGCCCTTGGCCGCCACTTCATCAACCTTCTTGCGATAGGCCGGAACGCCGCCAAAGTACATCAGGACCGTGCGTTTCTTACCGGGGATATTCGCACCGAAAAACCAGGAGTCGACCTCGGAGAGCAGTGTGCCGACGGCCAGTTCGTTGACATGATCGGTCCACGCTGCTTCGGACTCCGGACTGGCCGCGATCCGCGTAAAGCCCTTCTCGTCCCATATACCGGATGCAATCGGTTACCCACTCGACATTCTGCTCGATACATCTGGGTATGTTGCAGAACGTGGCTCCATTGTGAGGTCCGACCAGGGTAAAAAGATTCGGGAAGCCGGCGCTCTGGATGCCAAGATACGTGCGCGGCCCGTCGGCCCATTTGTCCTTGAGCGAAAGCCCGCCTTCGCCGCGGATATCGATCCTGGTCAGCGGCCCGGTCACGGCGTCGAACCCGGTTGCATAGATGATCACGTCGAGTTCGTACTCGGCATCGCTGGTCTTGATGCCCTTGGGCGTGATGCGCTCGATTGGCGATTCGCGCAGATCGACCAACAAAACATTGGGCCGGTTGAACTGCTCGTAGTAGCCGCTCTCCAACGGGACGCGCTTGGTCCCGAACGGATGGCTCTTGGGACATAGCCTTTCCGCGACGACCGGATCCTTGACGCGTTCGCGAATCTTGTTGCGGACGAATTCCGCGAACAATTCGTTGGCCTTCTTGTCGCTCATGATGTCGCGGAAATTGCCGAGCCACTTCGAAAAGCCCGGCTGCGCCCACAGTTCCTCGAACCGTGCCTGCCGTTCTTCCTCACTCACGTCGAAGACCGACCGCGGATCGAAATCGTGGATAAAGCCGGCGAAGGTTTCGCGAGTCCTTTTGAAAATTTCCGGATAGCTGGCTTTGATTTTGGCCTGGGTCTCGGGATCGATCGGACCATTGCGCAGCGGCGCGCAAAAATTCGCCGTGCGCTGGAAGACCGTCAGATGGCCAACCTCCTTGGCGATTTCCGTGATGAGCTGAACCGCCGTCGCGCCCGTGCCAATCACGCCAACGCGTTTGCCGGTGAAGTCGACGCGTTCCTTGGGCCATCGAGCGGTGTGAAACGACTCGCCCTTGAAGCTCTCGATCCCGGCAAAGCCGGGGATGTTCTGCGCGGAAAGAATCCCGACCGCCGTGATGAGGAGCCGCGCCCGTGCGCGAGTGCCATCGTCGAGCCGGACTTCCCAGTAATTTTCCGTTTCATCGTAGACGGCTGCATCGACAGTGACGTTGAACCGGATGTCGCGGCGCAGCTCGAATTTATCCGCCACGTAGTTTAGGTAGCGCTCGTTCTCCGGCTGGCCGGAGAAGTGCTCTTTCCAATCCCACTCCTGTAGGAGTTCCTTCGAAAACGAGTAGCCATAGCTGTAACTCTCGGAATCGAAACGCGCGCCCGGATAGCGGTTCCAGTACCAGGTCCCACCAACTCCGCTGCCCGCCTCGTAAACCCGCACTGTAAGGCCGAGCTCCCGCAAACGAATTAGTTGATAGAGTCCGGAAATCCCGGCTCCGATGATGATCGCGTCAAATTGTTCCACTGGCCCCGCCGTCGGCATCGGCGTGGGCTGTATAGAAGTTGCCATCGATCCCTCTCTCAGTATTAAAGTCGCTCTGGCCTTAACCTCTCACTGACGCTGGCGAATGTCGAGTTAGTAGGAGAGCTCGCATGGCTACTCTCGCTCTAGCGGGCTTAACCCGGGTTCGCCACTCGCGGCAGCACCTTGGTCGCGAACAGCTCGATCGTTTTCATCAGCCGATCGTGCGCCATCAGCCCATTGTACATCCAGGCGAAAATCCACGAGACCGGCAGCCGCTTGAGCAACCCCTCGAGCTGGCGCGTCACGGTGTCGACCGTGCCGACCAGCGCCAGGCCGTTGTCGAACAGGTCCGGCGTCTCGCCGGTCTTCGGGTCCTCCAGCCCCTTGGCGAATCCGAAGGGCAGAAACCATTCGCGGCCGCAGAAATATCCGCTGTCATGCCAGATCGCGTGCGCTTCCTCGTCGGTGTCGGCGATTATGATGTCGCGCAGCACGCCCATCCCCTCGCCCGGCGCGCGGCCGGAGACCTCGGCATAGACGTCGCACAACTGGCGCTCGAAGGCCGGCAAGAGCGGCGGAATCACCGCGGTCACGCCCTCCTGCGCGCACCATCGGATACTGCGTTCGGAGGACGCGAAGGGCTGGAAGATCGGCGGATGCGGCTTCTGCACGGGCTTCGGCACCACGCTCACCGCCTTGACGATACCGTCCTCGATGCCGCGCCCCCACTTCGCCGTGGCCTCGATCGTCCACGGCGTCTCGCCCGGCGGCACGCGCCAGTACTTGCCCTGGTAGCTCAACATGTCCTGGGTCCACGCGGCTTTGATGATGCGGAAGCATTCCTCGAACGCGGCGCGGTTGGCAGCGTCGATCTCGTCGTGCTGATGCGGCTGGGCGCCGTGGATGCCATGGGTCTGCTGCGCCATGATATCGACCCATCGGCGCTGGTAGCCGCGCGCGAAGCCGGCGTTGGCGCGCCCGCCGGTCATGTGGTCGAGCATCGCGATATCCTCGGCCACGCGGATCGGATTGTTGGCCGGCAGCACGATTCCGAGTTGGCCGACACGCAGCCGCTTGGTCTGCATCCCGATGTAGAGGTCGAGCAGCACCGGGTTGTTGGATAGCTCGAAGCCCTCGGCGTGGAAGTGATGCTCGGTGAAGCTGATCGAGTCGTAGCCAAGGTCGTCGGCCAGGCGGGCCTGCGCGGAAATCTCGCGCAGCATCTGGTCGTAGAGGTCGCCGCGGAGCCCGACCATCCCCTGTTCGACCTGAGCCTTGTTGCCGACCGACGGCAGATAGAAGAGCGATACTTTCATTCGAGCCTCGATTTTTGCGGACCGCGTGAGATCCTTCACTTCGTTCAGGATGACGGAACGCGGTCGGCTCTAGCGTCACACGCCGCTACTTCGCGGCGCGCGGCTCCGCGGGCGCTTTCGCCGATTCTGCCAACTCGGCGGCGGCCTCCTTTTCGACTCGCGTGCCCTTGAAGAAATCCGGATTCATCCCGCCCCAGAATTCGACCGGGTTGGTGAATACGAAATCGCGGAAGTCCCGCTCCGTGATCAATCCCTCGTCGGCCAGTTCGTGCGCCTCGGGCAATACCTCGCGCATGTCGGCCACGTCGAAGTGGCCGATGTCGGAGCCGAAGAGCGTCTTGACCTTGGCGCCGTAGGGATTGACGCGCGCGTTGAAGCCCCACGCATTCATCGGATCGTCCGCCTCGCAGCCGAAATAAAGGTTTCTGCAGAACAAGTCGCGGATATCCTCCGCGCGTTCGATTCCGCACGCCGCGAAGTCGTCGTAGCGCCCGGCACCCGGCATCGCGGACATCCCGCCCTCGCCTTCCGGCGTCCAGTTCTTCAGCTGCTCGGCCCATCGCGGCTCGGCGTAGCGGCCGAACAGTTCGGCCAGACCCTTGCGGTCGAGGTTGGCGGGATCGACTTCCGCGAGTGCGCGCGCGTTGCGTTTTTTCCAATGTCCGATCAGGTCCGCGTACAGATTGCAGGCCCATCCGACGCCGCCTTCGAGGAACGCCATCTTGAGCGTGGGAAAGCGCCGCGTCACGCCACCCAGGAACAGCGCCTTGCACACCGCCTCGGCCGAGACCGCGAAATGTCCAATATGGTTGTAGGTGAAGTTCGACACCGACACGCGCATCGCGTAGCCGCGGCCGCTCGTGTGGAACGTCGGAGCGATTCCGAGCTCGACGCACTTCGCCCACACCGGATCGTAGTCGTACGCGCTATCCAGCCCGAACATGTCGAACCAGGTCGCATAGCGCGCGAGTTCAGGCGAGCGGCGCGCAGCCGCCGGGATCGGCCGCTTGATCACGCTCCCCATCACGACCACCTTCAGCTTGAGCGTCTTCGCCACGTGCTCGAGTTCCTCGATCGCCTCGGCCGGCGTGTGCATCGGGACCACCGCGGCCGGCGTCAGCCGGTCGGCGTACGGGGCGAACTGCTCGGCGGCGAACGTGTTGAACGCGCGGCAGGCCGCGCGGCGCACCTCGTCATTGCTGATGAAGGGCACGGCGAGGCCGGTGGTCGGATAGAGCACGGAGAAGTCCAGCCCGAGTTCGTCGAGCCGCTCGTAGAGTAGACGCGGGACCATCGCGGTCGCGCGATCGAGCGTGTTGCGGGTCGGGAAGGTCCACCAACCCTGTTGCGGACGGCGCGCGTCGCGGCGCTGCTCAACGGTGAGTTCGAGATCGCGCACGATCCGTCCGTTGCGCGAGTTGAAGGCGTCAACCACGCCGCGTCCAGCGACGCGCTCGAGGTACTCGCCGATAGCCGGTCCGAATTCCAGCCAATGGCCGTCCGAGTCGACCACCGGATGAGTCAGCCGCGCGCGAATCGCCGCGGGATCGGTAGCATGACCGCTCGACATCGTAAGAAGACCTCCTTGCCCGGCCCGCAGCACGCGGTCCGAGAGCGAACGATATCGTATCGCGATCTGGTTTGGTAATTTTGCCGCCCGCCTGTCAAGGGCGCGGCCGCGCGTAGGCGGCCGCGCCTTGGCGGAGCGGCCTAGAAGAGCGACAGCTTGGGAAACAGCGTCTTGAGGTCGACCGGGCGCTTGTCGATTATGATCTCATGGGTATCACCTGCAGCAGCGGCCACCCTCTCTTCCTCGTTATCGACCCACTTTGCGCTTTTCACGAAGTAACGGCGCTGATGCGTCGAATTCTCGTCCTCCTCGGCATCTCCGACGGCCAAGTCTGGTTCGGCAGTGAGACTCGGAGGCACGATTGCACCGCTGAGGATGTCAGCTTTGATGAAATAGCGGCGCGGCCCCGCTGTATTTTTGTTCTCTTCAACGGCGGCCGAGGCCGGCTCCACAGCGAGGCACTGCGCTGTGGGTATCGCGTCCAGGACGTCCGCTGCCACCTGCTCGGCGCCCTGCATGCTGATTTTGGAAACAATCTTCTTAAGCCAGGACATGGTCCTCTCCCCTCAAAAAAGGTTGTCAGAAAGCGTTGGTCCGGGGGCATTGCCGGTTATAATGGCGATGCGGAAGCCGGAGCCGAAAAACTGCGAAAAGAAATCTAGAGCACTATTTGCTCGTTTAAACATCTAGTACAGCTTTGTAACAGATGTAATAGAGCCATTCCATATCTAATCAGCTAAATTCGTCAATGAACTGCAAATAGTTTCGCATTGAATGGATTAACTCATCTTCATTGAGCTTTGTTTGGCTCTATTCATCAGAGCCGCTGCCGCCGACGCCTCTGTTTGTGCAGTCCAAGTTCGCTTGCGCTGACTTCTGTCGTGCCGCCCTTGATTAAAGTGGCCGCCGGCGCGATGTAGAGACGGGAGGCAAAAGACCGATGGCATCAAACTTAAAGGGCAAAGTCGCGCTGGTCACCGGCGGCGGGTCGGGGATTGGCAGGGCGACCGCGATGGCGTTTGCGCGCGAGGGCGCGAAGGTCGCGGTTGCGGATTACGTACCCGAGGGCGGCGAGCGCACGGCCAAGGAGATTGCGGCGGCTGGCGGCGAAGCGATCTTTATCCACGCCGACGTCTCGGTCGGCACGCAGGTCGAGGCGATGGTGAGCAAGATCGTGCAGACCTGGGGACGGCTCGATTGCGCGCACAACAACGCGGGTATCGAGGGCCGCATGGCCAACACCGCCGAATGCACGGAGGAGAATTTCGATCGCGTTATCGCGATCAACCTAAAGGGCGTGTGGCTGTGCATGAAGCATGAGATCCCGCTGATGCTCAAACACGGCGGCGGTGCGATCGTGAATACCGCGTCGGTGGCGGGGTTGGTCGGCTTTCGCGGGCTGGTCGCCTACAACGCATCCAAGGGCGGCGTGGTCATGATGACCAAGACCGCGGCGCTCGAGTACGCGCAACAGGGCATCCGCGTCAACGCCGTATGCCCGGGCGTGATTCGCACTCCGATGGTCGCGCGGATGCTCGACGCGAGCACGCTCGAAACCTACACGGAGAAGGACCTCGAGGCGGCCGAGCCGGTGGGCCGGATGGGCAAGCCGGAGGAGATCGCCGAGGCGGTGCTATGGCTGTGTTCGGAGGCGTCGTCGTTCGTGACCGGGCTGCCGATGGCGGTCGACGGCGGCTGGATCGCGCAGTAGGCGCGCGAGGCGGCTGGGCCGCAGTTTTGAATCGCGGTCCGGCCGCTGTCTCATTAACGAGCGCACCTGTCTCGCATCCGCTCGCATCGTTCGCATCATTCGCATCATTCGATCGTCCTGCCTCGGATCTGAACCCCACTGAGCAAGACCCAAACGTCGTCTGTCCCAATTCGGCCGCCCGGCTGCTGAGTTCCGTGCGGATGCGTTGACGGCATCCTGTTTGCTCCTCTACCGGACATGAGAGCGAACTCGGTGAGGAATGCAATCATGAACGAAACAACTCCGGTGCTCGACGAAAACCACGCCACCTCGACTTCTCCTGAGAAAGAGCCAAACGCTGCCGAATACGACGTCCGCGTAGCGGCGGATGCGTCGCCTCACTCGTACAAGGTGCTCACCAGCCGTCCAGCCCGGCCTAATTTCATGGATTTCTTCGCGCCGCGCCGCCGTCAGCCCACTGACCCGGCCGTCCCGAGATATACGGCGCTCGCCGAGCCGCCAACCGACTTTTCAGAGGCTGAAAGCCCGGTCACCCCGGAAATCCTGGAAGCCTCACCTGACCAATCCAGCGAAGAAATCAGCCTGACGGCAAAGCGCTGACCCAGGCTGTCGCGGCCGAGCGCACTCACCAAAAAGCGGACTGAACTTTGGCCTGGTGGACGCTGGCTGCGCCGCCGGAACATGCCGAAGAGGTCAGCCCGGGCATCGGGGGTCAGGAAAGACAGTTCAGGACTGCCATCGCCTCCCAAAAGCAGGTAGTCTGCTTACGCGGTCTTAGAATGGGTCAATGGAGCGCCGATGGGCGCAGGCAATTCAAGCGCGAGGACCACGTAAGGACATGAGAAGAAAAAGCGCCTTCAATCAAGGGCATTTTTGGGAGAACCTCGGAATGTTCCTGTTCATGGCGGCGGGACTCGTCGGCCTGTGGTACGTGATGACCAACGTCATTTCCTGGTAAATTTCGCCCCGCCTTGTCACGAGGCCTGCACGCCGGCGCACGTTAAATCGGCGCTTGCGAGAGTCTCCGGCCGATCCTTGACCCCATGAGCGACGTCGTACTCTGAAGCGCGCATCTGCGGCGCGTCAGCTTTGCGCTGTTCGTCGAAGCGGCTCAGAAGCAGGAGAATCGGTTGATGCCGATATTGTTGCAGGTAGTCTGACCGGCGGCGGGCGCGATGGCGCGATGTTCGGGTCCGCGGAGCGGTGGCGGCCACAATCCCGCCGGCGACCTGCTCGCGAGCGGTTCCAGCACCTGCACGCGGTTGATGTCCTCCAGCGCGCTTGCAGTATCGCCTTGCCGGGCGGCGAGCAGCGCATTCTGACGTAGTTTCTGTGCTTGCTTGAAATTCGCGGCGTCATTGTCCGCGGTCGAACAGCCGGTCGTGGCAGAACACGCGGCAAAGAAGAGGAAAAGGATCAGGCCACAACGCAGGAGTCGCTGAAGATCGGCGCTCATGTCCCGGCTATCCACCGCCCTTGTGCGTAGCATCCCCGCCGGCCAGAGTCCAATTTTTCACGGATGCGATTGGCCGGACAGATTCGTGAGCGCCGGGCAGCGAAGCAATCGCGGACCGTTCCGAAACCTCCTCGAACGGAAACCGGGTCCCAGGATCGAAACGCACGAAGCTTTGCCGCAGATGCATCCCGCGCCAATGCTCTTCGCGTTTCATGTAGGGCCGAAAACCGGCGTTGCGGCATCCTTTCAATGACGCGAGATTGCCCTGCCGAATGTAGTTGTAAGCCCATCTGACCGCGGGCCGTTCTCTAACCACCTGCTCGGCGATCATAACCAGGGCCGCGCCCATCACGCCCTTGCCGCGGAACTTTTCGAACGTGTAGGCGAACTCAAACAGGCATTCGTCGGACTGCAAGGGCCTGTGGATTCGCCCTTTGAAGTAAGGCCTGAAGCGCGCCCATTCGGCGTTGAAGATTACCCATAGCATGAACGCGAGCTCGCCAGTTTCCGTGACCGCCACGTAGCAACTCGGGATCCGCGCGAACAGCATCGGCAAACGGCGCGGCCGTTCCCTTATGATTAATGGAAAGTCCTGCGATTGCAGTCCACGCAAGGTAACTGCGATTTTTGGCGGTGGCGCCGGATGATGCTCCGTCAGATCGCGCCGAAGGATCATCGACGTCTCGTTCGAGTATATGCGCTCACAAACCTCTTTGATCGACGCTGCCGTCTCGCCATGTCTGGCCATCATCACGATCGTGCGAAGAAGATATTTCATTTGAATATCAAGTCGCCCGGCGCTATCGGACCGGTCTTTTGTTCGAGGGCACCAGCCGCTGCGGCGGCGGCACAAACGGACATTGGTTCGCGAACACCCCCAAACGCTCCTGCACGTTTGGAAAACGTTGCTGCGTCACCTGGCCGGTGGCGTCGGCCAGCCTGTTGTCCATCGATTCCGCCGACTCAAGGTATTCGGTTATTGGCGTGGGCACGGTGGTATCGCGTTCATTGCGGAGCTGATACGCCGTCGCCAGCGGTTGCATCGGATCCTTCACGCGGGCGGCATCTCTCATCCCCCGCACCGCCTTAATCGCATCAAGCGACCCGGTCAAAGATTTGGTTCGGCTGCCTCCCAGATTGTTGCGCGGTAGCTGGAGATGCTCATCGCGCCATGCACGGATGAAGGCGCGCAGCTGGAGACACTCGTTGGCGAGCAGCTTGAACGAGAAGCTATTGGCGTCGCGATTCGGATTTCTGCTCGCCGCGCGAATCGTTGCCTGCAGCGCTTCGTCGCGGTCGCCATGCGGCTGACCGTCCATCGCCCAATTCGCCAGCCCCTCCCACAATTGCTGATACAGGTCTCTGAACAGATGGTAGTGCAGGTTTACCGAATGGCTGCCGCTGGTGAGGCCCAGGTTCTCGCGGATCCTGTGATAATCGGAGGTCACCAGATTTTCGGTCATCGGAGGCAGTGAGGCGAGGATACCCGCGCTCAGAATGTTGGCGGAACGCAGATGTTCGTACGCGACGTTCGGACGAGCAGCGCCGATCGCCACGATAGCCTGTTCCAGGCGGTCGTTAATCTCCGCGCATAAAATTTCCGGAATCTGATGCAGGCCGCGAAACTGGGTAAAAAACGTGTCGCCTTCGAGGACCCTATCGTACACTGCCTCGCGCATCGTGGGCGTTACCACGAATTCCTCGTACGAAGGCACCGCCTCCGGTACGCGTACCTCGGCCAGGTTGCATTCCCAGATGGTTGCCTGATGATTGCAAAGCCGCGCAAGGTGCAGCAGCCGCAGCTCGTTGCAATCCAGGGACTCTTCCGCCAGCAGCTTCTCGAGATCCAGTTCCGACGCGCTTGCACAACGTTCCAGGCTCGTATCTAAGCGCCTCAGCGCTTCGAGGTAGCTGCGTAGGGCGGGTGAGTCGCTCAGCCTTAAGCTGCCGGTCTCATCAGAATCGCCGATCAGGCCGAGCTGCTGCGGGAGCACGCTGAGCTTGACCAGCACCCGATGAAATCCGCACGCCCAGGACATCTTGACCGCGGCGGCGCCGAACTGGCGCCGATCAAGATCCGAAGCGGCTCGCGAAAGCAGGTCTTCGAGGTTGAGCAGTGCGATTTCGACGGCCTGAAACACCGCACGCAGCGTGCTCTGTGGCGAGGCGGGGGCGAGAGGATATTTCTGCCTCGCCTTTTCGAGCACGGGAATCGCTTGAAGCTCGGAATACTGCTGGGCTATCACTCCGCGCGAGTTGTAATATGACATCACAGTTCCTTTGAACACTCGAACCAGCCTGCAAGCTTGCTGAGTCTTCTTTTAGTGTGAATGGTACCTTTGCTGTTCTTTACAGCATAAAGTTCCATCACAAAGTTCAAAGGAATGTTTCTAGCAATATCAGCGCCAAAAGAAGCGCTCGATTTTCATAGACTTGACTCGTCAGTTCCGGGAAATTTTTTCTCAATGCGGTAAAAACGCGTGCTCTGGTGTTCCTTTTGTGACAACGGGCGAGCGCCATAGATCCTCACTGCTATCTTGAACCGTTAAATGTGCGCAGATGTTCCTCGATGAGAAACTGGTCAGGGTTTGGCGAAGCTGTATACCAATTTTTTTAACGGATGCCGCTGCGCGCGGATGGCGCTCGCGCGCGCCGCGGGCTCGGCCGCTATGAGCCGGAATTGCGGAACTTTGCGGTTGACGCTACGTGTTTAGTAACTGGTTCAACGGAGCGGGCTCGAAGTGATTTCCACGGGGCGAACAACGGCCATGGGATCCACGATGCTCCTCTCGCTCTTCTTCGCGCTGGCCGTAGGCTCGTGCTCGACCAAGGGCGCGCGTGACTCGGATGCGCCGCGGATTCCAGAGCCCGCGCCGGATGCCTCCGACCCGTTGCGAAACTTCAGCGGCGCATGGGTTGGGACTTCGACCAGCAGCGCGGACGGCGCCAAAGTGAAGATCGCCTTCGTCATCAAACGCGAGGGCAACAAGTTCACGGGCGGCTATCGATGCGCGCCGGACAACGCGATATGCCGCAACAACGTCGAGCGCGGCTGGGTCCACGGCCAGATTTCCGCCCGCGGTTTCACGGTTGCGGTAGAAGATACGAGCTGGTGCTTGTTCTTTGTGCGCAGGTTCCGCCCGACAATCGCTGAAGGCGAATACACCTGTTACATGAACGGCGGTATCGCCGACCTGGGAGTGTTCGAGCTGAAACGCCGGCCGGGTGACTGAGCCAGTGAAGAGTGAAAAAATACTCCACGCCGGCGTTTTCATTCTTCAAGCCGCATCTGCTAAACGGCACGCATGAGGCCGTACTACATCGCTGGGCTAATGCTACTGGGCTGGGCTCTGATCATAACTGAACCAAGCCCACGCACGGTCAAGACGGGCTTTCACACCCGGGAGGCCTGCGAAACCGCCGCAGAGAAGTGGCGCGACAATTACAAGCGCCAACTCAAGCAGGCGAACCAGACGACGGGAAATCCGAATCGCCGCCGGCGCCTGGCGCAGGCCGTGCCGCCAACCAAGTGCGTCGATGAGGCAAACGCCACTCTCCCGCCCGCTTAGCCCGCGCGGCGCACGCCGACGAATGCCCTCTCCGCGGCTCGCACCGAGCCGCCATCGATCCCTATCTATGGTTTGACGGATTGATGGCGGCGCTTCAGTACGGTTTGGTAAGGGACTACGAATCGGACGTCTGGAAAGTCAAAAAAAGGAAATTCCGCATGGATAGTTTCAAACCAGTAGCCGATGCCATCTTGAATCGCGTTATCACGTCCAACCCAAGGGTTCCCGGCGTCGTCGCGATGGCGACTGACAAGAGCGGCAATTTTTACGAGGGCGCGGCCGGCCAGCGGGTGATGGGCGGCGCCGATATGACGACCGATTGCGTGTTCGGCATTTTCTCGACAACCAAGGCGATCACCGGTACGGCGGTCTTGCAAGCGGTCGAGGAAGGCAAGCTCGATCTCGACGCGCCGGCTAAAAATTACGCGCCTGACATCGGCAAGCTTCAGGTGATCGACGGCTTCGATGCCGCTGGCAAACCCAAATTGCGCGCGCCCAGGCGCGACGTCACGACGCGCATGCTAATGTTGCATACCGCCGGCTTCGGCTATGATTTTTTCAGCGCGACCTACAATCGTCTGGCTCAGGAACATGGGCAGCCCAGCGTCATTACCGCGTCAAAAGCCTCGATCATGACGCCGTTGCTGTTCGATCCCGGCGAGCGCTGGGAGTATGGCAGCAACATCGACTGGTGCGGGCAGGTGGTCGAAGCCGTGCGCCGCAAGCGGCTGGGCGAAGTACTTCAAGATCGTATTTTCGCGCCCCTCGGGATGAAGGACAGTGGCTTTGTGCTTTCCACGTCGATGCGCTCGCGCCTGACCGACGTTCACGCGCGCGGCGCCGATGGCTCCTTGACGCCGATGAATTTCGTGCTCACCCAGGAGCCCGAAATCCACATGGGCGGCCATGGACTGTACGCGACAGTCGGCGATTACATGCGCTTTATCCGCTGCTGGCTCAACGACGGCGCAGGCGAAAACGGGCGCGTGCTGAAAGCCGAGACTGTGCGCATGGCCGTGAAGAACGGGCTTGGCGACAAGAAGATCAAAATGTTGCCGGGAGTGGATCGTTCGTTGTCGAACGACGCCGAGTTCTTCCCCGGCCTATCGAAATCCTGGGCGTTGACGTTCATGGTAAACGATACGAAGGCGCCGACCGGGCGGCCAGCGGGCGCGCTCGGGTGGGCTGGCCTTGCCAATCTCTTCTACTGGATCGATCGGCAAAACGGCCTCGGCGGCTTCTGGGCGACGCAGATCCTGCCCTTCGGCGATCCGGTCTCCTTCACCGGGTACCTGGATTTTGAGACCGCGGTGTATAAGAACCTCACGTCGAAGAAGGCGGCCAACAACTAGCACACCAGGTACGGCGCGGCGTCGCGCTCTCGGAGGCGGCGCAGACTTCCGCCGCTGCGCACGATCTCCACCATCTTGTCCGCCGCCAGCGCGCCGAGGGGCGGCCGCCTCGTCTGTCACAAAATAGCGAAATTACCATCACTTAGGATTGACTATTAGCGAAGGTCTGTTAACTTATGGTGAGCAGAACGCACACCAGCCGTTTCTTGGGTTGACGGTCGATGCTTGCGATCGGCAAAAACGACGAACCACGCAACCCTGAAAGGCGGGTGGAGGGGGAGACAAATTGGCGGCCGCCGCGGCTTTGTCTACCGGCGTAACGAAAGACCTTGATTCGTGTCGGAGGGATGTTCTGGCTTTCCTGCGGATGCTTCGCTGGCGTGTCATGTCGGTGGAGGTGAAGCTTTGGACGGCCTTCGGATCGCCTCACGGAACGCGCAAATGGGAGGCGGACGGAGCCGACTACGAAACTCTGGCCGAGAGCGTTGCGCAATTCATAACCGGAAGTGAGTTGGAAACCGGCGCGATTGTTATTGCACGCAGGTCGCCGGAGACCAAACCACTCCGCCCCTAGTTTCCCTGGCTCCCTGGCTGTTACAAAACCCGTACATGCCATTGGCAGCTCGACCAAAGCGGCGACGCAAACTTCGTCGATGGTTCGAAGACTATGGCCTCACGATCATCATGGTGATTACGCTGCTGGCGGCGGCGTGGCTCATAGCCGACATCTGATGACGCCGGAGCGCCGGTGAGCGCTGGGCCACAAGCGTCGCGCTACCCGTACCATCACCTTCGCTTTTCACTTTCGTTGATTCGGCCGGCGGTTGCTGAAAAAGCGATTCGCCGGACGCGGCAGCCCAAGATTCTCCCGCAGGGTCTTGCCACGCGCCTCTGGCAGCCAAGTCCGCGGACCGCCCCCGAGCTAAGCCCTATAGAAATGCGTCAGCCGGGAATTTCCGAAAGCGCAACGAGGCGCAGCGGCATACCCGACCTTCGGGAAGACCCTCATCAACCCGGGAGAACGTAATTGCGGAGTTGCTGGCCCTGCAAATGAAGAAGGACAGCTTCTACATCAAATTCTTTTGTGCGTGCGGCGGCCAGGAGTGGCGGATGTGCAGCGAATCGGATGATGCAATCCCGCCGCGACCCCAGCAAATGACCTGCCCACACGGCTGCGCCAAGGAGTAAGGGATACGAAAGCCACCGCGCAGTGTCGTCAAAACGTCGGTAACGCCGATCTAGTCGATAGTAGCGTCCTTGGCCTCGATACACCGGCCGGCGTTCATGGTGGCGCGGGCCTGGTCTTCGCCACCAAGCAGATAGACGTAATCTCCGGGTGGATGCTCACGGTACTCGGCCAGAGTCTTTTCGCACGTGTCTCGGTGGTTAAAACGCCGCATCCGGATCCATTTTGACTGGGGCGCGTCGAAATGAGTCTGAAATGAAACCCCATTAGTCAGCGGCGGCGGAATGATAAGGAACCAGCCTGCCAATGCCAGCGCGGCGGTATGCAACGACCTGGGAAAAACCGACGCTGAGAATAGCTGCGGCGCAGTTTGATTCATGGTCTCATTTCCCGAAAGCGATCATCCGGCATCAATTCCGTCTTCGTAGGTCTCCATGCGGCGCTCCGAGGCGGAGTCTTCGCTGCTATTATAATTGAAAACTCAACCATCTTTCAAAGAACTCGCAACTGCGTTCGTGGCCGCAGGATCGCCGGGCGCGTCCGACGAGGCGTTCCGTCTCATACTCTCGATATCGAAGTCTCGGAAGCGCGTCACCCTGCCGGAGTGATGGAGATCGAGACGGACCGTCGCATAAATGAAAAAGGCCCGACAGCCAGAAGGGGGAGGAAACTGACCGCCGAGCCTTTGGGGGGGAATCGATCGGACTGGACTCAGCTTGATGAGTTCTGCACCTTGTCGACATAGGACAGGAACTTCTGTTCAAAGGCCTTGTCGGTCCGAGCAAGCTGGATGACCTGATTGTACTGTTGCGGTTGTAACCCTTCAGCCTTCACGGCTGCCATTTTCCTCGACTCTGCCTGATTCGCGATTTCTTGCTGCTGGGCTTTATCGTTTGTTTTGTTAAGGTCTTGATTAGCCTGTTGCACTATTTGCTGCACCTTTACGTACGCCTTGGCCGTTTGCTTCAGAGTCGCATCGTCGATCGTGCCGGGATTGCGCTAGAAGCTCCGGAATACCCCGGATTGCTCTGACCTGCGTTTCCCTCTTGTCCCAGCGCCACGCCGGAAGAAACCGGGAACGTCAGGGTCAACCCGAGTATCGCCGCAAATACGGCAAAAGGCTTCGTTGAAAGGACCATATCGAAAAATCTCCTTAATTTAAGTCGTGGCAAAGTTTGTACCGTGCAGCGTCCACCTACCGGAAAACAAGTTTCAGTCCCTCGTTGGCATCGATAACATCGAGTGTGCGACCCTCGAGCGGTTCTACGAGATCCTCTTCCAGAAAAATACGGAGCCCTTCCTGTTCGAATTCCTCACCGTTAGGATCCGGTTCATCGCAGATGGCGAGTCCGACGGCCACATCTCCGGAGTCGTCAGGTATCGCACCTCTTCGGAGCCGGATTCCGGCTCCGCGCGTTGCTCCTTCCGCGGCTTTCGCGGCCTTTAGGAGGGCCGCTGCTTTCTTCGTTACTGTCAGCATGATCGTGAAACCTCCTTCAATTAAATGGCGACCTCCGAATAATTCGGTTCCCGTTCGCGCGCCATGATGTGCAGGGAAAACGCGTTGCCGGCGAGTGTGGCTTCGCTACTTCCAACCTACAAAATTGGCGCTGTGTGTCAAGAGCTACTCACAAGAGGTGCTTCGCAAAAGCGGCGGATCGTATTACGGTTGAATCAACGATCGGGAAGGGGTTTTCGATGCGTGTGTTTTTTGTTCGGTCGCGCGCGAGGTGATCCATGCGAAAATATCTAGACGTCCTCGATGACACGGGGACAAAGAAAAGGCTCGCTCTGTTCAGCAGCAAAACGAACTCCGGCGTCCATGCAGTGGTGAGAACGAAGCAGTCCGCCGACCCTATAGCCCTCGACAAGACCAACGAACTTCTCGGAGACATCATCACCACAGACCAAGGGGCGCTCTGGCAGGAACTGATGAGCCATCCCAAGAAGATAAATTACGACCCCAGTCATGATTTCACACTCTCCGCCGGCCTCAACGGCGAGGCGATTTGGTTTGATTTGGATAGAGCCTAATCTGATCGTCTTACGCTGCGAGCCCCGCGCGTTCGCCAATCCGGATCGCTCGGGCCAGCTCACTCACGAAGCCACGAGTGACTCAGCGACGACGCGAAGGCCGATGCCGCGATGCATGACCGGGGTTGGTTCGTTGCTGGGCTGTCCAGCCGGGCGAGGCGTCGAGCGCAGTGGCCGGGTGACTTCGTTGCTCAGTCGCGAATCCGAATGCCACCCTATGAAACGACTATCGCAGAGAGGTTGGTTTCTTGGCTAAAATGAGTGGACCATGCGAATCAACCTGAAAAACATCCTTCGCGCGCTGGCACTCGTCGCGGCATTGGCCTGTTGTGGATGTATCGACATTTCCAGCAACACTCCACCGTCGTCCAATACCACCTGCACCACGACCGATAATGGTTCAGGCGCACCGCCCACTTCGACCTGCACCACGCAACCCACCGGAGGGTCACACTGGGGATTTTTTCTGTAATTCGCTCCCCTGGGCGAGGCGCGCCGACGCAGCGACCGCGTTTAGACTGCGAGTGGACGCGAGCGGATTAAAGTTCGTCGCTAGCGACAATCGTCGCATCCGCGGACCCGCTGTCGGCGATGTACTTTGAGATCTCCTTGGCGGTCTCTGTCAGATCGCCGCCGGGCTTCCAGCATCGCATATCCGTAGGCACTCGTTCGGATAGCCGGCTCGTCTTAAACAGTCTAACCTCTACGATCCTCACGGAGCACCGTTCGTCCTTAAGAAAGCGTAAAATATGTGCTTCGCGACGGAAGACGTGCGCCCCTTTCACTGCCCATACTATAGACATCGCTTTCCCCCCTTAAGACTCTAAATCTCCAAGTATCACGATGTCCAGTTAAGTCAAGTGTGCTGTAGCGCACTAAGAAATGTTCAGTCTTCCAGTCCGAGGAAGCGGCGAGGCCGCGAGGGCAGTGGCCGGGTCGAGCCCGACAAAAGGACCAGTAACTATTGACGGGAATAGCCCGGGTGTGAATTTATTTAGCCGCTAGGAACGCTGGGGCACCGAAAGACTGGTCGCGCACCTGTAAAGGGCGCTGGTACGCCCTTCCAGTCCCCCCACACCCGCGCTACCGCTGGACCCGACGGTGCCCCAGCGTCACCTGCACTCTCCCCCTACCCGTCCTATAAAGCAAACGAATTGTTCCTTTGGGCACCAAATGTTCAAAACGGAATTGTTCCCTTGGGCACATTATGTACCGAATGTTTGCGACTGGGGCCGCTGCGCGCCGCCGTGGCGTCGAGCGCAGGGTTTAACAGCCCCTCCGCCGTCACTTTCGGTTTGCTGATCATCCCTGCTAGATGGCAGACATGCAGCCCTGTCACGCCGCGTTCGCCCTATCCGACTGGTATCTGACGTGAAAAAGCAGGTTGCACGTCCGAGGTTCCCGGCTCGGTGGTACCGAGTCTAATGTGCCTCGGTTGTTCGACGCAGCCTGCTTCTTGATCGTGCTCTAACACATGAAGTCCCCAGATAGATACCTCGCCCAAATTAGGCCACTTCCGTCGCTCGACGAGGGCGACCGTGCGCGCGCACGACGCGAAAAACGCGGCGACCGATTCCGGCCGCCGCGCTCACTGACTTAACTCTTCAGACGCTCTGGGAAGATTGATTCCCCGGCTCAGCTCATCTCGAATAGCGTCCCTTTCCAAGAGCGCGAGGCTAAGTCCATCTCGCCCTCAGAAGCGATCCGACGACCATCGGAGATCTGCATAAAGCCCTCCGTGCGCCACCGGTGTTTCCCGGTGCTTTCAGTGGTTCCCTGACCGATGCCGGTGAGAGCATGGCCATCGTCCATGTATGCTGCCCCGCACTCACTGTAAGACCCACCTTTCGGGCCGCCCACGTAAGTCGCAGTGGCGAAGACTGCTCCGAAGCCCGTTGCCGTCCCTTCCCAATTCACCTGCGCGAGGACGCTACCCGCTGGCCCAGGACTGTAGGTGACCGTGATGGCCTTGAATGAAAATTCTCCTACCGCTTTACGCGAAGCCATAATCTGAAACCTCCGCCTTCGCACGATGCGCTGGCATTGTCTTGGAGTTTTGAGGTCACGCACCCCTGCGCCGCGGTTCCCTAGCCGCTTCAAGACGAGTTGCAGCTCTGCGTTGGAGGTAACTACAAAATGCCGGCGCCTAAGTTGAAGCTAACCACGAATCGCAAAATTGCTTGCGGGCGTTCCCTGCGAGGCTCGAATTTGGAACGCTAACGCCCTTCGAAGGGCCGCTGGCGCCAGACGCTGCCAAACCCCGCCCGCCGCTCTCACAGCCGCAGGAATTAGCGAGAAAATTCCTGCCGGCCGTCTGCTAAATCGCAGGCATGAGCGCCGCCGCGCCGCTTCGTTCGCATTGGTTCTCTGCGAGACAATTCCATTTTGACAGGAAGCGGTGTTTTCTGAGAGGTTGGAGCCAAGCTTCGCGTTGACTCCCCCTCGGCTCGAAGCTCGCGGCAATTCGAGAGACTGGCCACCGCCACCCGGCCCAACGATGCGCCGCATCTCTCACCTTCCCTGCATTTCAAACTAGATCGGCCCTACCGACTACGCGCGTTGGGCGTTACTCTGGGTTGCTCATTCAATCAGTTGCTAAGTTGGGCAGAAGCCGATAGACGCGACATTTCAACTTAAGGTCGCCCTCCAATTGAAACCTTCACCGCGAGAACCCGCGCCGCTCGATGTGACGGCCCGGCGGCTTCCACCGTCGAGACCTGGGGGGTGAGCGTCGAGACCTGGGTGAGCGAGTGAGGCGGCGAAATGGCAAGGAAAACGCGTCGGGAGCCACGTCGATTTGCCACCTACTTGCCACCTATGTAATGGCAGAGCCTGCAAACCCACAATGACCGTCGCTCCTAGATTAAGTAGCCCGCTCTGAGGAGAGGGAACAGCGGCCGAATCAGGAGAACGTAATTGCGGAGTTGCTGGCCCTGCAAATAGAGAAGGACAGCTTCTACATCAAATTCGTTTGTGAGTGCTGCGGCCAGGAGGGGCGGATGTGCGGCGAATCGGATGATGTAATGCCGCCGCGACCCCAGCAAATGACCTGCCCACACGGCTGCGCCAAGGAGTAAGGGATATGAAAGCCACCGCGCAGTGTCGTCAAAACGTCGGTAACGCCGGTCTAGTCGATTGTAGCGCCCTTGGCCTCGATACACCGGCCGGCGTTCATAGTGGCGCGGGCCTGGTCTTCGCCGCCAAGCAGATAGACGTAATCTCCGGGTGGATGCTGACGGTACTCGGCCAGAGTCTTTTCGCACTTGTCTCGGTGGTTAAAACGCCGCATCCGGACCCATTTTGACTGGGGCGCGTCGAAATGAGTCTGAAATGAAACCCCATTAGTCAGCGGCGGCGGGATGATAAGGAACCAGCCTGCCAATGCCAGCGCGGCGGTATGCAACGACCTGGGAAAAACCGACGCTGAGAATAGCTGCGGCGCAGTTTGATTCATGGTCTCATTTCCCGAAAGCGATCATCCGGCATCAATTCCGTCTTCGTAGGTCTCCTCCATGCGGCTCTCCGAGGCGGAGTCTTCGCTGCTATTATAATATGAAAACTCAACCATCTTTCAAAGAATTCGCAATTGCGTTCGTGGCCGCAGGATCGCCGGGCGCGTCGGACGAGGCGTTCCGTCTCATACTCTCGATGTCGAAGTCTCGGAAGCGCGTCACCCTGCCGGTAGTGATGGAGATCGAGACGGACCGTCGCATAAATGAAAAAGGCCCGACAGCCAGAAGGGGGAGGAAACTGGCCGCCGAGCCTTTGGGGGGAATCGATCGAACGCGTGTGATCTAGTCCGCCGGTACTACTGGACTCAGCTTGATGAGTTCTGCACCTTGTCGACATAGGACAGGAACTTCTGTTCAAAGGCCTTGTCGGTCCGAGCAAGCTGGATGACCTGATTGTACTGTTGCGGTTGCAACCCTTCAGCCTTCACGGCTGCGATTTTCCTCGACTCTGCCTGATTCGCGATTTCTTGCTGCTGGGCTTTATCGTTTGTTTTGTTAAGGTCTTGATTAGCCTGTTGCACTATTTGCTGCACCTTTACGTACGCCTTGGCCGTTTGCTTCAGAGTGGCATCGTCGATCGTGCCGGGATTGCGCGCGTTAGAAGCTCCGGAATACCCCGGATTGCTCTGACCTGCGTTTCCCTCTTGTCCCAGCGCCACGCCGGAAGAAACCAGGAACGTCAGGGTCAACCCGAGTATCGCCGCAAATACGGCAAAAGGCTTCGTTGAAAGGACCATATCGAAAAATCTCCTTAATTTAAGTCGTGGCAAAGTTTGTACCGTGCGGCGTCCACCTACCGGAAAACAAGTTTCAGTCCCTCGTTGGCATCGATAACATCGAGTGTGCGACCCTCGAGCGGTTCTACGAGGTCCTCTTCCAGAAAAATACGGAGCCCTTCCTGTTCGAATTCCTCATCGTTAGGATCCGGTTCATCGCAGATGGCAAGTCCGACGGCCAGATCTCCGGAGTCGTCAGGTATCGCACCTCTTCGGAGCCGGATTCCGGCTCCGCGCGTTGCTCCTTCCGCGGCTTTCGCGGCCTTTAGGAGGGCCGCTGCTTTCTTCGTTACTGTCAGCATGATCGTGAAACCTCCTTCAATTAAATGGCGACCTCCGAATAATTCGGTTCCCATTCGCGCGCCATGATGTGCAGGGAAAACGCGTTGCCGGCGAGTGTGGCTTCGCTACTTCCAAGCTACAAAATTGGCGCTGTGTGTCAAGAGCTACTCACAAGAGGTGCTTCGCAAAAGCGGCGGATCGTATTACGGTTGAATCAACGATCGGGAAGGGGTTTTCGATGCGTGTGTTTTTTGTTCGGTCCCGCGCGAGGTGATCCATGCGAAAATATCTAGACGTCCTCGATGACATGGGGACAAAGAAAAGGCTCGCTCTGTTCAGCAGCAAAACAAACTCCGGCGTCCATGCAGTGGTGAGAACGAAGCAGTCCGCCGACCCTATAGCCCTCGACAAGACCAACGAACTTCTCGGAGACGTCATCACCACAGACCAACGGGCGCTCTGGCAGGAACTGATGAGCCATCCCAAGAAGACAAATTACGACCCCAGTCATGATTTCACACTCTCCGCCGGCCTCAAGGGCGAGGCGATTTGGTTTGATTTGGATAGCGCCTAATCTGATCGTCTTACGCTGCGAGCCCCGCGCGTTCGCCAATCCGGATCGCTCGGGCCAGCTCACTCACGAAGCCACGAGTGACTCAGCGACGACGCGAAGGCCGATGTGGCCGGGTGACTTCGTTGCTCAGTCGCGAATCCGAATGCCACCCTATGAAACGACTATCGCAGAGAGGTTGGTTTCTTGGCTAAAATGAGTGGACCATGCGAATCAACCTGAAAAACATCCTTCGCGCGCTGGCACTCGTCGCGGCATTGGTCTGTTGTGGATGTATCGACATTTCCAGCAACACTCCACCGTCGTCCAATACCACCTGCACCACGACCGATAGCGGTTCAGGCGCACCGCCCACCTCGACCTGCACCACGCAACCCACCGGAGGGTCACACTGGGGATTTTTTCTGTAATTCGCTCCCCTGGGCGAGGCGCGCCGACGCAGCGACCGCGTTTAGACTGCAAGTGGACGCGAGTGGATTAAAGCTCGTCGCTAGCGACAATCGTCGCATCCGCGGACCCGCTATCGGCGATGTACTTTGAGATCTGCTTGGCGGTCTCTGTCAGATCGCCGCCGGGCTTCCAGCATCGCATATCCGTAGGCACTCGTTCGGATAGCCGGCTCGTCTTAAAGAGTCTAACCTCTACGATCCTCACGGAGCACCGTTCGTCCTTAAGAAATCGTAAAATATGTGCTTCGCGACGGAAGACGTGCGCCCCTTTCACTGCCCATACTATAGACATCACTTTCCCCCCTTAAGACTCTAAATCTCCAAGTATCACGATGTCCAGTTAAGTCAAGTGTGCTGTAGCGCACCAAGAAATGTTCAGTCTTTTAGTCCGAGGAAGCGGCGAGGCCGCGAGGGCAGTGGCCGGGTAGAGCCAGACAAAAAGACCAGTAATTATTGACGGGAATAGCCCGGGTGTGAATTTATTTAGCCGCTAGGAACGCTGGGGCACCGAAAGACTGGTCGCGCACCTGTAAAGGGCGCTGCTACGCCCTTCCAGTCCCCCCACACCCGCGCTACCGCTGGACCCGACGGTGCCCCAGCGTCACCTGCACTCTCCCCCCACCCGTCCTATAAAGCAAACGAACTGTTCCTTTGGGCACCAAATGTTCAAAACGGAATTGTTCCCTTGGGCACATTATGTACCGAATGTTTGCGACTGGGGCCGCTGCGCGCCGCCGTGGCGTCGAGCGCAGGGTTTAACAGCCCCTCCGCCGTCACTTTCGGTTTGCTGATCATCCCTGCTAGATGGCAGACATGCAGCCCTGTCACGCCGCGTTCGCCCTATCCGACTGGTATCTGACGTGAAAAAGCAGGTTGCGCGTCCGAGGTTCTCGGCTCGGTGGTACCGAGTCTAATGTGCCTCGGTTGTTCGACGCAGCCTGCTTCTTGTTCGTGCTCTAACACATGAAGGCCCCAGATAGATACCTCGGCCAAATTAGGCCACTTCCGTCGCTCGACGAGGGCGACCGTGCGAGCGCACGACGCGAAAAACGCGGCGACCGATTCCGGCCGCCGCGCTCACTGACTTGACTCTTCAGACGCTCTGGGAAGATTGACGCCCCCGGGCTCAGCTCATCTCGAATAGCGTCCCTTTCCAAGAGCGCGAGGCTAAGTCCATCTCGCCCTCAGAAGCGATCCGACGGCCATCGGAGATCTGCACAAAGCCCTCCGTGCGCCACCGATGTTTCCCGGTCGAAGCTAACCACGAATCGCAAAATTGCTTGCGGGCGTGCGCTGCGAGGCTCGAATTTGGAACGCTAACGCCCTTCGAAGTGCCGCTGGCGCCAGACGCTGCCAAACCCCGACCGCCGGTCTCACAGCCGCAGGAATTAGCGAGAAAATTCCTGCCGGCCGTCTGCTAGATCGCAGGCATGAGCGCCGCCGCGCCGCTTCGTTCGCATTGGTTCTCTGCGAGACAATTCCATTTTGACAGGAACCGGTGTTTTCTGAGAGGTTGGAGCCAAGCTTCGCGTTGACTCCCCCTCGGCTCGAAGCTCGCGGCAATTCGAGAGACTGGCCACCGCCACCCGGCCCAACGATGCGCCGCATCTCAAACCTTCCCTGCATTTCAAACTAGATCGGCCCTACCGACTACGCGCGTTGGGCGTTACTCTGGGTTGCTCATTCAATCAGTTGCTAAGTTGGGCAGAAGCCGATAGACGCGACATTTCAACTTAAGGTCGCCCTCCAATTGAAACCTTCACCGCGAGAACCCGCGCCGCTCGATGTGACGGCCCGGCGGCTTCCACCGTCGAGACCTGGGGGGTGAGCATCGAGACCTGGGTGAGCGAGTGAGGCGGCGAAATGGCAAGAAAAACGCGTCGGGAGCCACGTCGATTTGCCACCTACTTGCCAC
>CAVYTJ010000003.1:0-31533 GCA_963771325.1 uncultured delta proteobacterium
GAAAAAAGCCCTGCCGAGGGCGTCGCGGCGCCGGCCGAGCACAAGCTTCCGCACTCCGGCAGGATCAAAAGATTGCCGCCCGACTTGCGCGCCGAGTTCGATCGCCGGCTCATCGCGGGCGCGTTCTCCGACTATCGCGGGCTCGCACGCTGGCTCCGCGAGAACGGCTATTCGATCAGTCACGCGTCGCTCGCTCGCTATGGCAAAGCGCTCGACCGCAAGCTCGCAGCGCTCAAGCTCGCCACCGAGCAGGCGCGCGCGGTGGTCGAGGCCGCCGGCGGCGCCGACGATACAATCAATGAGGGCTTGATGCGCCTGGTGCAGGGCGACCTGTTCCGGGTGCTGGTGGAACTGAAGGAGACCGACACCGAGAGGATCGACGTCAACGCGCTCGCGCGCAACGTCGCTTCGATCTGCCGCTCGTCGGTGGTGATGCGGCGGGCGGCCGAGGAAATGCGCAACGGAATCGGACGGCGCGTGCTCGCCGCCGAGCGCAAGGTGGTCGCGGCGGCGCGCAAAGGATCGCAAGGCGGATTGTCGGCCGCGGCCGAGAAGCGGATCCGTGCGGCGCTGCTCGAGATCGCCGAGATGCCGGTGATGGCGGCGGACTATGACGAGGCGTCGCTGGCGGCACATCGGCTGGCAGCGGGCGCCGTCGGCGCGCCGCCGCGCGAGATCGTCGAGACCGCCACGCCTGAAGACGATATGGCGGGGAGCGAGGAAACCAATGACTAACTCCCTTCCGGCCCCTCTCCTTGTCCAAGGAGAGGGTTGGGGAGAGGTCCGGTGGCTGCTTTACGAGACCCGCTCGAAGCGGCTGCGCCACAGCGGAATTGAGAAAATTAAACCTCTCCCGCCGCTCGCGATGCTCGCGGCGACCTCTCCTAGGTCAAGGAGAGGTGAAAAAGTTCGGCGGCGCGAGTGTTGGTGAAAAAAGCGGGAGGTGACGCGATGAATCGCAAGACTACCCGAGCGCGGATGGATCGCGGCGGCGCGCCTTTACCGGCGCGGCCGCCTCGCAGCCAAGGTGACAAGTCCGGCGGCAAGATCGCTGATAAGTCCGGCGATAAGTCCGGCGAAAAAAAAGCCGGCGACAAAAAAACGCCCCCAAGCGCGATCCACACCGTCGCGCGCGACGTGCTGCTGCCCTACCAGGTGCGCTGGATCGCCGACGACGCCGCGGTCAAGGTGGCCGAGAAATCGCGCCGCGTGGGAATCACCTGGGCCGAGGCCGCCGACGCCGCGCTCTCGGCCGCCGCCACGGCCGGGATGGACACCTGGTATCTCGGCTACAACCGCGACATGGCGCGCGAGTTCGTCGAGACCGCGGCCGCGTGGGCGCGCCAGTTCAACAAGGCGGCGCACGCGATCGAGGAGGTCGTGCTCGACGATGAGCGCCGCGACCTGCTCGCGTACCGTATCCGCTTCGCCTCCGGGCACAAGATCGTCGCGCTCAGCTCGCGTCCCTCCAACCTGCGCGGCAAACAGGGGCGCGCCGTGATCGACGAGGCCGCCTTCCACGAGAACCTGCCCGAGCTGATGAAGGCCGCGCTGGCGTTCACGATGTGGGGCGGGCTGGTGCGCGTGATCTCGACCCACAACGGCGCCGAGAACCCGTTCAACGAACTGGTCAACGACATCCGCGCCGGGCGGCGTCCGTATTCGCTCCATCGCGTGACGCTCGACGACGCGCTGGCCGAGGGACTGTACCATCGGATTTGCCAGAAGGCCGGACGGCGCTTCAGCGCGGCGGCCGAGCGCGAGTGGCGCGAGCGTATTTTCGGCGAGTACGGCGACGCCGCGAGCGAGGAGCTTTTGTGCGTGCCGCGCGCGAGTGCGGGCGCGTTTTTGAGCTCGATGCTGATCGAGAGCCGGATGCGCGCGGGCGTGCCGGTGCTGCGCTGGGAAGTGGCGGCCGAGTTCAGCGAGCGGCCCGAGGACTATCGCGTCGGCGCGACGCGCGAGTGGTGCGAGCGCAATCTCGACCCGGCCCTTAAGGGGCTGGACAACCTGATGAGCTGTTTCGGCGAGGACTTCGGGCGCAACGGCGATCTCAGCGTTTTCTGGCCGCTGCAGATCGCGCCCAACTTGGTGCGGCGCACGCCCTTCGTGGTCGAGCTGCGCCGGGTGCCGTTCCGCCAGCAGGAGCAGATCCTCTTCTATATCGCCGACCGGCTCCCGCGCCTTATCGGCGGCGCGCTGGACGCGCGCGGCAACGGGCAATACCTGGCCGAGACCGCGCGCCAACGCTACGGCGCGCGAGTCGAGCAGGTGATGCTCTCGGCGCAGTGGTATCGCGACAACATGCCGCGCTACAAGGCCGCGTTCGAGGACGGGATGGTCGAGTTGCCGCGCGACGCGGAAATTCTCGCGGACCATCGCGCGCTCGAAATCGAGCACGGCTACGCGCATATCTCCGAGCGGCGCGATCAGAAGGGGCGTCACGGCGACGCCGCGATCGCCGGCGCGCTCGCCTATTACGCGAGCAGTATCCGCGCGCAGGAAATCTCGTATACGCCGGCGCCGCGGCGCGCGGCCGCGATGAAGTCCTGGGGCAGCGAACGCGATCCGTTCGGGCCACCGCAAGAAGCCGAGGCGGCGCCGCTGGTTGCGCGCGGCGGGCGGGGGCGCGCGTGGGCGTGGCTATGACGGAAGAATGGAATAGGCGAGGCCACAGATATCGTGGCGTTTAGTGTGATCAGCCGCGACATCGGAGCGGCGTCGCGAGGGTTGGTGAAAAAGAATGAAACTGTATGACGCGTACGGGCGCGAGGTCGATACTGCTGAGCTGCGCGACGAGCAGGCCGCGCCCACCATGGCCGGCGTGCGCAATATCTACTCGATGATGCATCCGTCGGTCGGGCTCACGCCCGAAAAACTGATCGCGATCCAGCGCGAGGCCGAAGCCGGCGATCCGTATCTCTATCTCGAACTGGCCGAGGAGATGGAGGAGAAGGACCTGCACTACCTGGCCGTGATCGGCACCCGCAAACAGGCGGTCGCCGGCGCCGAGCTTATCGTTACGCCGGCTTCCGAAGCGGCCGAGGACCTGCGCGCGGCCGATTTGGTGCGCGACTTCGTCGGCGGCGGCGCGTTCGACCTCGAAAGCGCGCTCTACGATATCCTCGACGCGGTCGGCAAGGGTTTCTCGGCGACCGAGATCATCTGGGACACGGCCGGGCGCGAATGGATCCCCAAGCGCCTGATGTGGCGCGACCCGCGCTGGTTCATGTTCGACTGGATCTCGGGCGAGGAACTGCTGGTGCGCACGCTCCGCGACGAAGGACCGCTGGTGCCGGCCGACGCGGCGGCGGTCGCGCCCGACGCAACTGTCGCCCCAGGCGCCGCGCGCGAGCGGATCGCATCACCGGGGCTCGCGCTGGTACTCGGGGAGCGGCGGCGACGCGCGAATCGGAATCCAGCCGCTCACGGCGCCGCTTGCGCCGTTTAAGTTTATCGTGCACGTCGCCAAGGCCAAGGCCGGATTGCCGGTGCGCGGCGGAATCGCGCGCGCCGCCGGATGGGCCTACCTGTTCAAAAATTACGTGCTCAAGGACTGGGTGACGTTCGCGGAGATTTTCGGCCAGCCGCTCAGGCTCGGCAAATACAGCCCCGGGGCAACCGAGGCCGACAAGCAGGCGCTCTTGAGTGCGGTCGCGAATATCGGCACGGATGCGGCCGCGATCATTCCGGAATCGATGCTGATCGAATTCGTCGAGACGCGCGGGGCCGGCGGCGCCGAGGTCTACGAGCGCTTTTGCGAGTACCTCGACAAGCAGGTGAGCAAGGCGGTGCTGGGGCAGACGCTCACCACCGAGACACCGCGCGAGGGCGGCGGCTCGCGCGCGGCGGCGCAAGTCCACGACGCGGTGCGCCGCGACATCATGGAGTCCGACGCGCGGCGCCTGGGCGCCACGCTCACGCGCGACCTGGTGCGGCCGATCGTCGATCTCAACCTCGGACCGCAACGCCGCTATCCGCGGATCGCGCTCGGCCTTTCCGCCGACAACGACGTCAAGCTGTTCGCCGACATGGTGGCCGAACTGGCCGACCGCGGCCTGCGGATCGGCCAGCGCGAGGTGCTGCGACGGCTCGGGCTGCCGGAAGCGGCAGCCGACGAGCCGCTGCTGGAGCCGGCGGCGGCGGCGGGGGGGCGCCGCGCGTAGCGCGGGCGCGCCGCCGTCGCCGGCGAGTGGGGGGCGGCGTCCGCCGCCCGGCATGCGCGTCCCGCGCCCAAAGGGCGCGCGGCGTGCATGCCAGGGGGTGGAGATGGAGCGATGCCGCGCACGCGCGTGCGGCGCGGCGGCGCGCGGACGGGCGGATGGCGCGGGGGCTCCGCCCCCGCGCCATCCGCCGCGCCCGGCAGGGGGCGCTTCGATACGCCGGCGGTGCGGCGCTACGGCAGCGCCTTTATCGGCTTGCCGTCGGCGCCATACAGCGTCACCGACGGACTGTTGTCGTTGCTCAACACCATCGCCGCGCGCGTCTTGCCGTCGGGGTCGAGCAGCGCGAGGCCCGGCGAGCCCGCCTCGGTGATATCCAGCCCCATCCGGGCACCCTTTTCGTCATAGAGCCTGAGCGTGGGCTCGCCGCCGATCGCGACGTCGAAGGTGGCGCGCAGATGCTGCAGGCGGTCGAGCAGCGCGACGCCCGCGCGTCCTTCGCCAGTCACGCCGATGGCCGCCTGTGAAATTCCGGTGCTGGAATAGAAGCGCGCGCGGGCCGTGCCCTTCAGATCCACGCCGATCGAGGCGCGCTCGATCTTGCCGGTCGGCCCGTAAAACTCGAGCAGCGGCTCGCCGCGCTCCATCACGAGCTCGGCCCGCTTGATTCCCATCCGATCGACCAGGATGAACTGCTCGGCCGTGATCGCGCGTACGTGATGGGTCGCGGCCTCGGCGGTCGGCGCCGGCCATAGCCGCCCCGGCAGTCCTGAGCCGGCCACTAGCGCACCGACAACTCCGCCCGCGATCGCCATGACGAAATTGCTCCAACGGTCCTTATTGATCATTTTTTGCCCCTTTCGTGAAGCGGTGAATCGTTGAGGCCCGGATGAACGCCCGCAAAGGGGCAACCCGAGAGCCGCCCCCATCGTATAAACGCTTCGGGCGTTGCGCGATAGAAACGGACCTATAGATCGATCCAATAATCGGGTGGGATGCCCGCCGCCGCGCGTCGGGGGGCGCGCGGCGGCGGGTCGCGAGTGTGGCGCGGCCGGGGTCAGCGAGCTACGCCACGGGGTAAAAAGGAAGGAAACTGATCGGGCGGGGGTTGCGATTTGTTCACTTTTTCACGGTCTGCGGATGTCATCGAGGGCCGCCAGGGGCGGTCCTGATCACCACGCCGTTCCACCGAGCGCCACGCGAATCCGCGATCGGCCCTGCGGCGGCGCCGATATGCGTCTGAGCTGCTCGCGATGACTTCTTGCATTGCTCGATGTCCCACCCTTCTTATCGACTCTCCGCGCCTCGTCACGCCGCGGTATTCCGTCCGGCGTTGTTTGATGATGTCTCATTCCGAAACATCATGCACCTAATCTAAACATGTTTCAGCATCTATTGCAACTACTAAAGATAGATAAAAGTCTAATATTTAGGATAATCCCGATTGAACGTCTAATAAATGCGCAGATCGCCGGGATTTACGATCGTAGGCCGAATGCTGCATTCTAAGCATCACATAGCCGTAATTTTAGTTCGATCGCATGTAATACGCGACGTTGATCATCATTTAACGACCCTCAGCCTTGCGGCGGCTCGACCCGAATCGTTAGAGTTTTTGGGGCTTTAGAGAAATGAAAATTCGACTCTCGATGACCGTGCTTCTCTTCGCGGGAAGCCTCCTTCTTATAGGACCACCTTCCATCGCACACGCCACCTTGGGCCAGCCGGCCGCGTCGGTCGCAGCTGACGCCGCGCACATGAATGCGAGCGAGGGCGTCAACACCGCGCGGCCGCTGCCTGGATTGCCGGCGCAAGAGGCCCCAACCTCGGCTAACTTCGCCGTCGAGCGGATGACGACGCCGGAGGGCACCGTGGTGAGCGAATATATCGGCCAGAGCGGAACGGTGTTCGCGGTGACGTGGCGGGGACCGACCCCGCCCGACGTCGCAACGCTGCTCGGGACTTACTTCAAACAGTACAGCGACGCCGCCAATACCGGCGCGCCAGGTTCGCTCGGACTCCATGCGTCGTCGGTGCACGCGAGCGACGTGACGGTCGAGACCGCGGGCAACATGGCCTTGTTTTGGGGACGTGCGTATCTTCCCGCCGCACTTCCTGCGGGCGTCAGTCTTTCGGAGATCAAATGAAGCCACGCAACCTGATGATGTTGGCGATAGTGGCGGCGGCGCTCGCGACGCTTACGACTGCCGGTCCGGTTTTCGCCACGGCCGCCAATGTGCTGAACGTCAACGTCAATCATGGCCCCAACGGCCTGGGCGTTGACGAGCCCTACGGTCACGCCACGGTCTGCGTGCCCGGCACCAACACCTGCCAGAGGATCGGCGGCCTGCTGATCGACACCGGCTCGTACGGTCTCAGGATCTTTTCGCAGGCCCTGACCATCACACTCCCGTCGCAGATGTCGGGCCCCGACATAATCGCCGAGTGCGCGTTTTTCGGCTCGTCCACGGCTTGGGGAAGGGTCGCGACGGCCGACGTAAAGCTGGCCGGCGAGCCGACGATTTCAAGTCTGCCGGTGCAAGTCATCAATCCCCAATTCCCTGGGGGACATCGTCCTGCGGCATGCAATCAAATAGGCGTGCCATTGGACCGAAGCCCGCAGCAGGAGAATTTCAACGGTATCCTGGGCGTGGGGCTGTTCCAGTCCGATTGCCCGGCTTGCGTCGCTTTGACTCCCGCCAACGGTTACTACGCTTGCACCTCGACCACTTGCACGCCGATCACGGAACCGCTCGACCTGCAAGTGCAGAACCCGGTGGCCCTGCTGCCGGTGGACAATAACGGCGTGCTCCTCAATTTGCCCCTGCCGCCGGTTAACGGCGCCGCGTCGCTTGCCGGAGTACTTGTCTTCGGGATCAACACCGAGCCCAACAATCAGCTCCTCACTGCGCCGCTTGGCACTTTCAAAGTCTTCACGGCCGATCCGACGACTCTCACCTTCACTACCCGGTTTCATAACACGCCGATCGGCTTCAGCTTCATCGATAGCGGCTCGAACGGCTTCTTCTTCGACAATCCAAGTTTGCCGGTCTGCGGCTTCGATGCACCATGGTACTGTCCGGCGGCGCTGACCGCCCAGCACGCGACCACCATCGGCTCCGACGGAATAAATTCGACGGTGGTCGACTTCGACATCGCCAACGCGGAGGGTCTGTTCGTGACGGGCAACGCGGCGTTCTTCGATCTGGGCGCCAACCTTGGCTCCGGATCGATTTTCGATTGGGGCCTGCCATTTTTTCTCGGCCGCAAGGTGTTCGTCGGGATTGCCGGCAAGAGCATCGCGGGCGTTGACCGAATCGACGCCGCTATGGGCCTATAAATAACCGGGCGCGGCAACCTCACGCGATGGTGGACCCTTGGAGGGGCGGCCGCCCTTCGTCCGTTAGACCCAGTTGCCGATGCAACAGGTAAACGAGGGTGGGCTGAAAAACCCGTGTGAGTAATGCGATGGATATCGCGCCTCCGATCACGACGATCGCAAGCGGCCGCTGAGTCTGCGCTCCAATTCGCGTTGACAGCGCCGCTGGCAGTAGTCCCAATCCGTCGACCAGCGCGGTCATCATCAGTGCGCGGAAGCGCCGGTCGGCGCCCATCACGATTGAATCGACGACGGAATGTCCCTCCTTCCACAGCTGAAAGATGTAAAAGTTCAATAGAATGCCGTCCATGATTGCGATCGCGAAAATCGAGATGAAGCCGACCGCGGCGGAGACGCTGAACGGCGTGCCGGTGACCACCAGTGCGAGCACGCCGCCCAGGCAAGCCACCGGCACCTGGGCCATCAAGATGAGCGTATTGATGAACGACAGGGTCGCGGCGTAGAGAACCGCCATGATCAGGAGCAGCGCAAATGGAATAACAATCTCCAGGCGGCGATTGGCCTGCTGGAGTTCGCTGTACTCGCCGACCCAATCCAGCGAAACCCCTTCGGGGAGCTTGACCTGCCGGGCGACCGCGCCCTTGGCGTCGTCGATGGCGCTTTGCATGTCGCGGCCGCGCACGCTGAATCTTATCGGGACGTAGCGACGGAGGCCTTCCCGATAAATGAACGAGGCGCCCTCCGCCGTACTTATATCGGCGACCTGGCCCAGCGGAACGTAACCGCCGCCCGGCAGGGCGATTTGAATCTGACGAATCGCCTCGGAGCTCTGCCGGTATTTGGGCTGCCAGCGAAGCACCAGGTCGAAGCGCCGGTCTCCTTCAAGGACCTGCGTCACCGCCTGACCACCGATCGCGGCCTGCACGACGGCGGCGACATCGCCGACGTTCAGTCCATAACGCGAACATACCTGGCGGTCCGGTTTGATCAGCAGGTTGGGCTGTCCCATGGCACGATAGACCGCAACGTCGGCAATCCCGCGCACGCCATTGATTACTTCGCGGGTTTTGTTGGCGATCCGCTCATCAAGTGCAAGGTCAGGACCATAGACCTTGATCGCGTTGACTCCCTTGACGCCCGAGAGCGCTTCCTCGATGTTGTCCTCGATATTTTGCGAATAGCCAAAACTGGCCTCCGGAAAATCACGCCTGAGCCGCTCATCGATCTGGTCGGTCAACTTCTGCTTGGTAAGGCCTGAACGCCACTTAGGCTGCGGCTTCAGATCCACGGAAAATTCGATGTTGAAAAATCCGGTCGTATCGGTCCCATCGTCGGGACGGCCGGTCTGCGAGACGACGTCGGTCACCTCGGGAAACGATCTGAATACCGCGCGCGCGCCCCGCGCCAGGTCGTTTGCATGAGAGAGCGAAGTGGTGAGCGGCAGCGTCGCTCGCGCCCAGATGTTTCCCTCCTCCAGCTTGGGCAGGAATTCGCCGCCCAGATGTGAAAACAACGACAGCCCGGCGGCCATCACCAGGAGGATTACGATCAGCGTCAGATGAGGCCATCGTAAAATCCTGATGAAGAGGTTGTGGTAGAACCGATGAAGCGCTTCCCAGACTATATTGTGGGTTTCCTTCATCCCCTTGCGCAGCAAGAAAGAACTGAGCACCGGCGTGAGCATCACCGCCAGCACAATCGCGGTAGTCAGCGCGAATGCGTAGGTATGCGACATGGGGGAGAAAATCACGCCCTCGACTCCCCGCATCGTGAACAACGGCAGAAAGGCAATCAGGAAGATCAGCGTCGAGTAGAACATCGGGCCGCCGACTTCGAGCGAAGCGCGGCGTATACAGTGCAATTCATTCTCGCCAGCAGTGCTCTCGGTGGTGAGATGCCGATAAATGTTCTCGATCACGATAACGGTGGAATCGATAATGATCCCGAAGTCGACCGCGCCGAGCGAGAGCAGATTCGCCGGTATTCCGGTCAGGTACAGCAGGATGAAAGCTCCGCACATCGCCAGTGGGATGTTCACTGCGGCAATAAGGGCGGCTCGGAGATTGCCGAGAAAAAAGATCAGCACGAGAAAGACCAGGAGCATTCCAAGTCCCAGGTTCTCGAACACCGTACGCAGCGTGGTGTCGACCAGCGAGATCCGGTCGTAGTAGGGCACTGCCTTATAGCCGTGCGGCATGATGCCGGAAGCGTTCAGCTCCCGCACCTTGGCTTCCACGCCTTTGAGCGTTTTCAGCGTATCGCCATATTTGCGCATCAGGACGATACCCTCGACAACTTCGTCCCGATCGTTCATGCCGACAATCCCCAGCCGTGGCGCGTAGCCGAGCGAAACGTCGGCAACATCGCGCACGCGGGCTGGTATGGAGATGCCGCTATTGAGCGTGGCGTTGCTGCTACTCAGAACGATATTGCGAATGTCGTCCACGGTGGTGATGAAGCCGATGCCGCGAACGTCGAATGCCTGCTGGCCAACCTCTATATAGTTGCCGCCGACGTTGATGTTGGCGTTCGCAATCGCCTGGGTCAGCGTGGAAAGCGACAACTGGTAGTGATTGAGCTTCGCCGCATCCACATCCACGTGGTACTGTTTGGTCAAGCCCCCGAAGCCCGACACATCTTCAACTCCCTGCACCGTCTTGAGCTGCTTTTCGAGCACCCAGTCTTCGAGCTCTTTTTCCTCGAGCAGGTTATGGTCCGGGCTTTGTACGGTATAACGGTAAATCTCTCCGATCGGGTTGTCGGGCGATATTGAGGGCGCAAGGTTCTGCGGCAAGGTAACCAGATTCAGCCGATTGATAGTCTCAACACGATCCCAGTAGTAATCGCTGTCCCAGTTGAAATAAAGTTTAATGTCAGAGAGGCCAAAGAGAGATATCGTCCGCATCGCCTCCAGATTGCGTATACCCGCGAGATCGACTTCGAGCGGTATGGTAGCAATCTTCTCGACTTCCTCGGCGCTCAGCCCGAGCGGCTGCGTGATGATCTCAACCCGTGGCTGCACGGGGTCGGGGTAGGCTTCGATATCCAGTTCGCGAAAGGAATAGAGGCCGGCGATTGCGAGCAGCAGGGCCGCGCCGATAACCACCACGCGCTCGCCGAGCGCCAGGTCCATCAGGACTTTGATCATCGCCCGCTCCTAGGAGGTTTCGCCATGCGCCGTGTGCCACAGCGCGTTCATCCGCAGCGACTGTGTGATCAGGAATTTCTCGCCCGGTTTGATCCCGCGCAGTACTCGGGCGTATCCGTGCTCATTCCAATCGGCCACTTCGACGCGCCGCCGCTCGACGCTGCCGGCGCCGGCCACGATGAAGGCGTAGTAGGCGTTGTCATCGAAAACCAACGCGGCCTCGGGAACCACAAGCGCGAGACCGGGGCTGGTTACTATACGCACGCGGGCCAGCATCTGCGGCTTGAGCCGCAATCCGGGGTTGGCGACCTGACAGCGCAGTTGCAAGGTGTGAGTATTGGGATCGAGGCTGGGGCTGATTCTCTGAATCGCGCCCTTGAAGACTTGGTCTGGATAGGCGGCGGTAACCGCTTCCAGGCTCTGGCCAACCTTCACCCGGGCGAGGTCGTCTTCATAAATATCCGCGGTGATCCATACCCGTTCCAGCGTGGCCAGAGAAAAGAGCTGATCGCCGGGATTGACCTGCTGGCCGCGTATCGCGTTCTTGCTCACGATGATTCCGCTGATCGGTGCGCGCATCCAGACCGACGCGCTGGGCGCCCGAATCGCGGCGATATCGGCCGGCGAGAAGCCCAGCAGCTCGAGCTTGCGGATCGCGGCGGCTTTCAGATTCGCCGTCATGCCAAAGCCGCCCGCGGGCAGGCCAAAAGCGCCGGCCTGCGGGCCTGCGCCGCCGCTTTGCTCCGCGCTGCCGTTCGCCTCCAGGTACTCCGCCTGCGCGGTCATGAAGTCAGGGCTGTAGAGCGACATCACGGGCTCGCCGCGCCGCACCGTGTCCCACTGCGAGGCGCGAAGTTCCTCGATTCGCCCGGTCACTCGCGAGATGATGGTCGAGACCAGCCGATCGTCGAAGGTCACCTGGCCTACCGCTTCCAGGATGCCCGGAAGCGGCACCTCCTTTGCGATGCCGATCGATCCCTCCTGGGCTCGGGACACGCGCGCCATCAACTCGCGGCCGTCCGCCTGACGAACCAGGATTGGGAGGTCCGCTGGCGCGGTCTCGGTAACGGCCGGACTCGATGGCGGGCTGTCGCATCCGCCAAGCACGCTCAGCGCCGGCGATGCGAAGACCAGGCTCGCCAGGACTGTGACGTAAGCTCTCTTCGCGAAAGCGATCGCGGTTATGATCGTGTGCTTCATCTTGGTAACGGGGTTCCGATCGCCTGCTCCAACGCCACTTCATCGGCGAGGAACTGATTTGCGTTCTGAAGGTAAGTGATGCGAGCGGCGTAGCCGCTCTGCAACGCGGAGGACAAAGTAAGGAAGTCGACCTTGCCCGTCTGGTAGGCGACCAATGCAACTTTGAAATCTTTATCGGCCAGCGGGATCAGCGATCCTCTATATTGTTGCGCCGACTCATAGGCGAATTGCGCGGACTGGAACAATTGCGTGACGGTTGCCTCGGTTTGGCTTAGGACGGAACTCATGCTGTAACGGGCGGCCTGCAACGAATGTTGCGCCGAGCGCACGTCCTCGCGCTGATGGATCCAGAAGAAAACCGGCAGGTTGAATCCAAAGGTGAATGAATAGGCCTGGGTCACACTTGGAACCGGCTGCGTCCCGGGTTGCAGAAAGTAGTCGAACTCGGTGCCGACCGTATAGTTCGGCAGATATTCCATCTCAGCGAGTTTCAGCGCCGTGGTTGAATTTTTCTCCGCGAGCGCGGCTTCGAGTATCTCCTGGCGCGCGTGGATTGCGGTGTCGACCGCTTTATCCAGCCGGATCTCCAGCGGTCTCAGCACGATCTTCTGGTCAAGGTTCAACGGCGAGGCAGGTCTGCGATCGAGCAGTTGATTCAGCCCCACTCGATCGTTGGCCCGGTTGGTTTCGTACTGGCGCTGCTGGAGCCGGGCCTGAGCGAGCGCGAATTCGGCGCTGATGAGATCGGCCTGGGTCGCCTGGTTCGCGGTATATTGAATCTGGGTTACGTGAACGACCTGCTCCAGGTTCGCGATATTCCCGGCGTTGACAGCGGCCAGCGCTTCATCGAGCAATACCTGGTAGTAGGCAGTCTCGACGCCGGCCCGCAGATCGCGGAGCGCCGCCTCATACGCCAGGCTTGCGATCTCGGCGGCCCGCCGGGCCTCATCCGCCTGTAGAAACGCTTCTCCCGGAAACTGGAAACTTTCGGTTATGTTGTGGGTGTGGGCCCCGGCGTTGAAATGTTTGCTGCTATCCAGATTTCCGTAAGTGAAGACCGGATCCGCAGGTGCATAGTTTTGCAAAATCTGGTGTTGAGCGGCATCCCATTGTTCCTTCGCGGCTCTGACCTGCGGATTCACTTCGACCGCGATCTCGACCAACTGCTCGACGGTCAACGGGGGCTCTCCCGCCGCCAGCGCCGGCGCTATCGCAATCCACCAAATGGCAAGTAACGCCAACGGTATGGATCGGTACAAAGGCACACTCTCCTCCTGTGCTCCTTCGCGGCGGCGAAAGAAAATACTCTGTTCCGCCGCGCGGCAGGCACGAACATGGGCGCCACGCGCCGAACTTCGGCGAGGCTCGATGATGACTCGCAAAGGTTGTTCGAGCGGGCTAGTTGGAAGGAGGCGCGCGAACGTTCGGACTGTCTACTGCGCCCGAATCGGAGAAGCCGCGGCTCGCGACCTTCTGCAGGCGCCCGTCGCTATCGGGGTTCGGCGCAATAGCCGGCGAAGGCGACGGTCCCAGAACGAGCCTGGCCGGAGCCTCAAGCGAGGGAAGATGAAATGGATTAGTGGGCGGTAATTGCAGACTCGTGCCCAGCGGCACAAGTTCGGTGGCGAGTGGAGTGAGTATCGGAGCGCGCTCCGGCACGATGCCGGCCAATGGAAGCGCAAGCAATGCCAGCGTCAGGGCCAGACAGTAAAGTTGAGCGACGATTGAACGACGGGTATAAGGAGACATGCGGAAAGCCGCGATCTTCCTGGCAGCGCTGGCTTTTGTCTTCATCTCGTGCAGCCGAGAACCCGAGGGTACGGTTACGCATCGAGGCCGCGACGGACGCCCCGATCAGTGGGTATACCGGATCGACAAGGACAGTTACAAGATAGCAATCGACACTAACGGCGACGGCCGACCGGACGTAGTCAAAACCTACACAGACAAGGAACTGGTCAGGATCGAAAGCGATCGAAATTTCAACGGCCAGGTCGATCTCGTGCAGGAATACTCGCATGGAGTACTCGCCCGCGAGATCCACGACGACGATTTTGATGGCAAGCCCGAAACTATCAAGGAGTTCAGGCACGGCAAGCTGGCGATCGTGGAGCACGACCCCCAGGAGCGCGGTTATATCGACATCGTCGAGTATTATGACGATTCCGGCAAGCTGGTTCGCCGCGAGGTGCGTAAGAAATAAACTTTGTTCTGATGCTGAGACTCTACGGATAGCGGCGCCGGGCTGTGCCACGAACTCGGATGCGCACCCGGCGTGCATCCTGATTCGGTATCTAACGGGGCAATTCGCTCATCGCCTTGACGAAGTCTTCGATCGGTCCAGGCGATTGACCCACGGCCGCGCCGACCGCCGGACTTGCCAGGAGGACCGAAGCTTCGGTCACCGCGAGGGCGCCGGCCGAGTCGCCGTCCTGCGCCACCGCCGACTCATTCGAGCTGGAGACTGATTCTCGCAGTTCCTGAGGTTCTCGATCCTCGGGCTCCGCTGGCCGGCGGGCCGGGATCTCCCGGCAATAACGAGCTATCCAATGATCGAGCGCGGAGTCCTGGGCGCACTCGTTCGTATTCGCGAGCAATCGCCGCACGCGCTCGCTTTGGACGCCCTGTTCGCGGTCCGACTTGCGCAGCAGCAGCGCAACCAGCCTCGCGTGCTTGAGCAGCAATTCAGAATCCGCGAGCGCCTCCGCGGTCAGCCGGAGCAACTCAACCTGATCGTGCCAGGCGCCGAGCACGTCTTGCAGGGATTTGAGAAAGTCCAGCGCCGACTCGGCGTCGCGTTCGCCAAGATCGCGCACCAACTCTATCCGATAGCGCAACTGCTTGGTCCGGATGCGAAAAGCGTGGACCTCTAACGGATCGAAGCTCTCGCATGCGCGCGAGAGCGCCCGGCGCCACTCGGCATATCCTTGCGCCGCCGAGGAAGCCATCACCTCCGCGGCGTCGTGGCCCTCACCGCGCGCAAGCTCTTCGAGAAACTTCTCGGCGCGATGCCCGAGCGTGAAGAGCTTACGGTTCGCGAGCTTGCGGCGCGCGCGGCGAATCCCGCGGTCGCGCTTGCTGAGCGCGAGGTCGCGGATCATCGCGTAGGCTTTTTTCTCCTCGGGATTCCGCACCCGGCGGGCCTTGCGCTCCAGCAAATCGATCAGCACGTCACAGTCGCGCCATCCGCCGAGCACTCGCCGGGCGCGCCGCAGGGCGCGGACCATCGTCCGGGTCTCCGAGGTCAACGGATCGGTGGACAGGGTCGACACAACCTGCTGAAGCCGACGGCTCCAGACGCGGAGATCGTGGACGGCCTCGACACTGTCCTCCGCGAGCACCTTGGGCAGGAGCGACATGAATTTTCGCAGCCGGTCGTGCAGCAGCCTTTCCAACGCCGTGCGATTCCGGCCATCTGCGGCGGGCGCCTCGGGCTGAGGCAGAGTCGCGATCGACGTGGTTGCGGACAAATTCGGACGCCTCCTGACAGCGGCAAATTAACGAAAATATAACGGTAGCTTAACATGACCAGACGACGATTCAATCCGGCTTTCGTGCCGTGAGCGGCCGGACGTGCGGCCTAGTTGGCGCCCGGAGAGGGGATGCCGAAGCGAAATCGGGTCCGCGTGTACGGGAGGTCTGATATAGCCGCCCGCTGCCCGCGGACCCAAGCATGCTATCGGTTGAAAGGTGCGCGGAGGATGGAGGGCAGGACTTCGCTATCATAGCGCTCGACGTGCGAGTCGAGCGCGCGGGCCAAAGCGAGCAGCATCCGCGCAAACTCGCCGCGGTCCGCGGCCGCTTGCGGTTCACGATCCAAACCCGACAATAACGCAGGCAGCGTGGCGACCAACTTGTGCATCTCCTGACGTTCGAGCTTCAGGGTCTCAATCAGTGAGCTCGGAATTGCGCGACGCGCCTCGCCCCACGAAAACACCAGTTCGTCTTCGATCTGCAGATGCGACCATAGGTCGCGCCGTATTTCGTCCCACACCTCGACGGCCCGTTGATGCGTTTCAGTCGCGTCGAGATCGGCGGCCAGTCTCGTGGCCGCCAACGCCAATCGCATGACATGGCCGCTCAGCTTTCTGTGTTCGTAACCCAGGCAAGCGACCATCGTATTGACCATCGGAATTTCAAGGTCGGGCAGCGGGCCGCAGCACGGTGTACTCTGAATCGAAACCTGCATCGCTTCCATGATTTTTGTCTCCACTACCTGAAGAGAGGAGCAATCTCGATGCCACTGCGGAAATGGTCAAACCTCAGCAATTATGTAGCGCGGCGTGTGCTGCTTCTGCGAATAATCGCGAAACGCGAGTCGTGGCCAGCTATGGATGCGGCGGACAAAGGTCACGTAACAGACTCTTCACGCACACGCGTTGAAGCGTCGGGGCAACGGGGCTAGCCTAACTATCTGGCGCCCCACCACAGTTTTGACCCGACGGCAGCCCGGCCTTTAGTTCAAGGAGGGCATGATGACTGCAGGCAACGACCGTTTCGATCGTGAAGGTATATTCCTGGACCGCGTCATCGCGTGCCCAGTGTGCGGTGAGAAAGCCCATTCGTTTCGGATCCGGAGGGTGATGAGTCTGCGCACCGTCGATGGCGAGTTCTATCACCGGACAGCCACGTGTACCGGGTCGATGACGCCGGACATGCCGGCAGCCATGGATCTTTTGCGCCTGGTGGTTGAAGGGTCCGCCTGAGCAGGGGCCTGTCAGCGAACTATCGCTGCCACAGGATCTCCATCTCCTCCAGCGGGACGCGGACGCCGGGATGCGCCGGCACAATCCTCGCCGTGTAGTCGTTGACGGGCCGGCTCGACGGCACTTGCGCGGCGAAGATAAACCCTCCGATCGCCCCGACCAACGGCTCGGCACGGGCCATCGGCTGGCGCACGGGAGGACCGCCGTTTTGAGAATTCGCGTACAACTCGACGAGCACCGCCGCCGGCTCGAGATCACCCAGATAGACCTGGACGCGGAATTGATGGAAGTCGCCGGAAGTTTCGACATGGACGGAACCGAACTTGAGCATGGTCCAGCGCTCCGCGACCGGCTTGCGCCATTGCGCGATGTCGCGCGCGAACGCGCCCCGATCTGCTGCGCGCTTGTGGTACGCGGCGGCGGCGGGCAGATAGTACTTCTCAGTGTATTCGCGAACCGCGCGGTTGGCTGAAAACTCCGGTGTCAGGCGCGCCATGCTTTCGCGCTTCATCGCGATCCATTCGCGCGGCAATCCGCCGGTATCGCGATGGTAGAATTTTGGAATGATCTCCCGCTCCAGGAGGTCGTACAACTGCTGAGCTTCGATCAGGTCCTGCGCGGGGTCATCGCCGTGTTCTTTTCCGTCACCAAGCGCCCACCCGACTTCCGGCTCGTAGGCTTCAGCCCACCAGCCGTCGAGCGACGAAAGATTGATGCCGCCGTTGACGAGCACCTTCATTCCGCTGGTCCCACAGGCTTCCCAGGGCCGGCGTGGAGTGTTGATCCAGACATCCACGCCGCCGACGATCCGTTCCGCTAAAAGCATGTCGTAGTCGACCAGGAACACGGCATGCTGATGGATTTCGGGCCGCCGAATGAATTGAATCCACTGATGGAGCATGTCCTTGCCGGGCTGATCCGCCGGATGCGCCTTCCCGGCGAGCACCAACTGAACCGGATGTTGCGGATTGGTGAGGATTCTCGCGAGACGTTCCGGATCGTGAAGCAGAAGGTTGGGCCGTTTATACGTGGCGAACCGGCGCGCAAAGCCAATCGTGAGAGCGTTGGGGTCGAACATCGTTTTTGCGCGTTGGATTTCGTCGCTCGGCGCCCCGTAAGCCGCCATCTGAGCCTGGGACCGCAGCCGCACAAACCGCACCAGCTCCTGACAATTGTTAATTCGCAGCTCCCACAGCGCCGCGTCGCTGACCGCCCTGATTTTTTCGGCAACTCCCTCGGTGGTCCCGAGCCATCGCTCCTTGCCACAGGCCTCGGTCCAGAGCCGGTTGGCGAACTCGGAGTCCCAGCTCGTCATGTGCACTCCGTTGGTGACGCTTCCGACGGGAATCTCGTCGACGGGCCATCGCGGAAAAAGCGGCCGAAAGATCGATCGGCTGACCTCGCCGTGGAGTTTGCTGACGCCGTTGATCGCGCCAGCGCCGCGAACCGCCAGATACGCCATATTGAATGGCTCGTCGGCATCGTCGGGATTGGCCCGGCCGAGCGCCATCAAATCCTTCACGCTGATGCGCAGGCGCTCGACCGCGTACCGCGCGAGGTAGAGCTGCATGAGCGCGGGAGAGAATCGGTCAAAGCCCGCCGCCACCGGAGTATGTGTCGTGAACACGTTGCCGGCGCGCGTGGCGGCGAGCGCGACGTCAAAGGGCTGGGCGTTTTCATTCATGAACGATAGCGCGCGCTCCAAGACCGCGAACGCCGCATGTCCTTCATTCAAATGGCAAACTTCAGGATTGTGTCCGAGTCTTCGCAGCAGGCGCCAGCCGCCGATCCCCAGCACGAGTTCCTGCTGGAGCCGCAGCTCGGGGCCTCCACCGTAGAGTTCGCTCGTGATCCCGCGATGCATCGGCATGTTGCCGGGGTCGTTGCTGTCGAGCAGATAGAGTTTGAGGCGGCCGACCCTGGCTTCCCATACGCGAAGCCGCAGGTTGTAACCCGGAAGGTCCAATTCGACGCGCATCAATTCGCCGTCCGAATCGCGTACGGCCGTGATCGGCAGCCAGGAAGGCGGATTGTACGGAAACAGGTCGCGCTGTTGCCCGTCATGGCCGATTGCCTGCCGGGAGTAGCCCTGCTGATAAAGCAAGCCGACCCCCACGATCGGCACCCCCAGATCACCGCCCGCCTTGAGTTGATCGCCTGCGACGTTGCCCAAACCGCCCGAATAAATTGGCAGCGCCTCGCTCAGGCCGAACTCCATGCTGAAGTACCCAACGTGATTGAGCGCCGAACCGGGATGAGCCCTCTGGAACCACCCTGGTGATTGTGCGGCTTTGCGCCTTGCCTCGACGAGTTGCTCGACGCGATGCCGTAAGTCCCCGTCCTCGGCCATCGACTTCAGCATCGTGTACGACGCTTGTTGCAGCATCAGCCAGGGGTTGCGGGTGATCCTCCAGACCTCAGGATCGATCTGCCGCCAAACGTCGTCGCTGTAACGGTTCCAGGTTACCCCGAGGTCGAGCGCCAGTTCATACAGCAGTTCAATGATTGGTTCCGATTCCACTTTTTCACTTCTTTACTTCTTTACTTCTTCGTCAGGGCACGGCGTGCGAAAACATTCTCCTGAAATCGGCGTGGAAAGTCTGCTCACCATACATTTTTTCGTCAACCGCAATGAGCTGCGTTCCGCGCATCAAAATAACATCGTGGCTGACGAGCCTGCAGTCTTCGACGGCATCGACCTCGACCTGAAACCTGACCGGGACGGCCCACAGGATGTATTTGGTTTGGGTCAAAATAAGATGGTTTCGAATCTTCGCGGTGCCGGCTTGATCGTCTGCCGAAAGCACCTGACTCTCGAACCGGTCCGGCCGTACCACGGCCATTCCGATCACGAGCTTCATAAGATTGAGCCGATAGGTCCCTTGGGGCACCGGTCCGTAGCACAGCTCATATGTCGTAGGATCCTGCGACATCGTATTTCCCGGAATCGCCGGCTTAAAGTCTTCGCCCTGGATGGTGCCCCTCCAGCATCCGACGAAATCCGCAGGCAGCCGCATCCAGGTCGCATCGCGGGACCGCTGCCTTGAGAGTCCTTGCGGCGAATCCTGCGCGCCCGCACTCCGCATTACCGCGACTGTGGCCGATAGAGCGACGACCAGCGTCATGGCCAGGCTGAACCTTGCGACTCGCAAACAGTGGCGAACACGCATCGTTATACTTCCCCGCATATCCATACGCGCGGGCAATTTCGCAAGTGTTACGGCGAGGCGACCATCAGATGAAGCATCGTGTCCAGATGAAGTATCGAATCCCAGTCCCGACCCGACTTGTCGACGGTTCGTGACTTTTGCCTTTTGCTTTCCACTATTCCGCTGTTTCACCGTTTCGCTGTCTCAAAAGGCGCGGTCGTCTCAGTTGTGAGACAGATTTCCGGGAAGTCTCCGGAAAGTCCTGACGTACGACCAGCGTTAACTGATTGTAGTATTTATTTACTCGCAGGCTATCCACGCCTGCGAATAGCGGTCCCTCCAGAGCGTAAATTCCCCACGGGGCGAACGGAAAACGCTCGCTGAGCGGGATGGCTCGCCTGTTGCTCCTTCTCTAATTCGAGTTCGGCCGCATCCCAGCGCAAATTCGCCGGACAGCGACGAGCATTACGTAAAAAAGACAACTAAAGCACGAAGTAGCGTAATCATCTATTACAACTATTTGACATGCGTAATCATGTCTAACAGATTTTAGAACAGAGGAGGCTTGTGTTGACGATACGGTCGCAAATCCCGGTTGCCGCTTTCATTGGCTTAGCGTTGCTGGTGGTCGGAGCGTCGCCGTCTCCGGCGCACGCGACTTTGGGCGAGACCGCCGATTCGGTGGCTGCCGATGCCGCCTCCTTTAGTGCGAACGCCGTCAGGCATACGCCACGCTCCGCCCTGAACGCGCCGGCGGTTGTGGCCTACTCCGTCGAGCAGATGACGACCCCGTCCGGAATCACGGTCAACGAATACGTCGGCCCTGACGGAAAAGTCTTTGCGGCAACCTGGCGCGGACGCAGGCCGCCCGATCTGTCGGTGCTGCTCGGGTCCTACTTCGCGCAATACCAGGAGGCCGCCGTCGCGGGTGGGCTTACGGCCCACGGACTCCATCATGCGTCGGTGCGCGGGAGCGACGTGGTAGTCGAGATGGCCGGCCATATGCGGGACATGTCGGGACGCGCGTTCCTGCCCGCGATGCTGCCGCACGGGGTCGAGCAGTCGGAGATACGATGATGCGCCGCCGGGAGGGCTTCAAATTTGCCGCCGCCAGATTTGCCGCGGTTAGTGATCGCGGCGCTGGCGATATTCGCCGCGCGCGGCGCGGTGTGCGGCTTCGCGGCCGGCCCCGTGGCAACCGGGGGATCGGTGGTGGAGACCGCCGCGGTTCCGCCGAATCGGATGACAGTCAATGTCTGGGCGGGGCCGTTTGGGAGTTACTTCAACGGCCCATTCACCACGGTGACGATTTGTCAAAGCGGCACCACCTCGTGCGCGACCATCCACGGCATCCTGGTCGACACCGGCTCCTCGGGGCTTAGAATTTTCGCCCAGGTCAAACATCCGCCGCTGTCGACGGAGACCGCGTCCAATGGCAAGCCGATCGCGGAGTGCGTGCCGTTCGGTACGCTCACGACCTGGGGCCGGGTCGCGTATGCCGACGTGCGACTGGGCGGCGAGCCGGTGATCTCGAAGATGCCGATTCAGATCATCGATCCGAACTACCCGGGGATGCCCGCGGTGTGCAAAGGCGGTCCGCCGGTGGCGCAAAGCCCGACCCAGCTTGGCTATAACGGAATCTTGGGCGTTGGCTTGTGGGGAGCCGATTGCGGCGGCGCCTGCGCGAGCTTGGGGCCGCAGAATCCCGCGATGTATTTTCAGTGCTCGGCGGGCCGATGCAAAGTCGCGCCGGTGGCGGACACGAGCCAGGTACAGAACCCGGTGGCGCTGCTGCCGGTTGACAACAACGGCGTGGTGCTGAAGCTGCCCGCGATCCCATTCATGGGCGCGTCCTTGATCTCGGGCAATCTCCTGCTCGGGATCGACACGCGCCCCAACAACGCGCTGGGCGCGGCCTCTGTCTTCAAGACCGACCAAGGCGGCAATATCGCCACCACCTACAACAACGTCACGACGGACGGTTTTATCGACAGCGGCTCCAACGCGCTGTTCTTCGACAACGGATCGATCCCGCAATGCGATCCGTCGCTGGCGCCGGGCTTCTACTGTCCATCAAGCCTGCTGGTGCTCGGCGCGATAAACGCCGGCCGCAATGGCAGCGCGTTCGGCCTGGTTACATTCGACGTGGCCAACGCGCTTTCGCTCGCCGCCACCGGCAACAAGGTTTTCTACGACGTGGCCGGCACGTTTGGCGGGAGCTTCTTCGACTTCGGACTGCCGTTTTTCTTCGGCCGCAACGTCTACACGGGAATCGACGGACAGATCACGTCTGGCGTGAGCATGGGTCCGTTTTTCGCCTACTGAGCGCGCCGCCCCGCCTCTCGCACTTTACCTTGACTGAGTAGTTCGCCCTCGTCTGAAAGCGACCGCCTCGTTTCTTTTCTGAGGCTTCGCCCGAAGGTTTGACAAATACAAATCGCTCCGCGTTGATCCTTCACTTCAGCAACCTTCGTTCAGGATGACCAGAAAAATTCCGCCTCCCCTTACAGCCGCAGTCGCAATCGATCGATCATCCGCTTGACCAGGCCGCCGCGTGCGACCGCCGCCGTCGCCAGCATCGGCACCGTCGACTGCGGCTTGCCATCCACCATCAGCACCAGCGCGCCGACCTGCTGCCCCTTGCGGATCGGCGCGACCAGGTATTTCGCGTCGAACGATCCCGCGAGCGTGACCCTGTTCTCCTGCCCATGCTCGACCGTGACGCCGGGAATCTGGACCGGCGCCACCGCGACCGTGTCGGCCGCGCCGCCATAGACGCGTACCTTGTCGGGCAGCGTCTTGTGCCAATCCGGCTGCACGCTGACGAAAGTGCGGAAGGCCCAATCGACCAGCTTTTCGGTCTCGACCCGGCGCGCCGAGGACGACGGCGTCCCGAGCACGGCCGAGATCAGATCCATCCCGTTCGCGTGCGCGCTGGCGACCAGATGGTAGCCGGCCTCCTCGACGTGGCCGGTCTTAAGCCCGTTGACCCGCGCGTCGTAGAACAGCAGCGTGTTGAAGTTGGGCTGATGGATTTTGTCGAAGGTGAAATCCTTGGCCGACGTGTATTTGGTAGCGTCGGGAAAGCGCTGGGTGATCGCGCGGCCGAGTTTCACCATATCGAAAGCGGTGGTGTACATCTCGGGCACCGGCAGCCCGTCGGGATTCTCGAAGTGCGTCTCGCTTAACCCGAGTTCCTTGGCCTGCTGATTCATCTGCTCGGCGAACGCCTCGCTCGACCCGCCGAGGTATTCCGCGAGCGCGACCGCGGCGTCGTTGCCCGACGACACCATCAGGCCGTACAGCAGGTCGTTGACCGAGACCTTCTGCCCGACCTGCAGGAACATCCGCGACACGCCGCTGTTCATCGAGAGGCGCCAGGCCTTCTCGCTCACCGTCACCATCGTGTCGGGCGTGAGGCGTCCCTGATGCAACGCCTTGAGCACCAGGTAGAAGGTCATCAGCTTGGCCAGGCTGGCGGGCTGGATCTTGACGTGCTCGTTGTAGGCGTAAAGCGTCGCGCCCGAGCGCGCGTCGATCATCATCGCGGCCTTGGCGTTGAGTCCAAAGGGCGCCGGCCGATCGCCGAGCACGTGGATCTGATCGAGCGGCACGGCCGAAGCCTCCTGCGCCGCCGCCGCCGCGTGCCGGACGCGCCGCGCCGCCGCGGCAGGCGCCGCCTCAAGGGCGAGCATCGCCGCCACCATCGCCACGATCGGGGCCACTGTTGAGAGGATCGCGAGTCTGAATCGGGAACAACTACGCACGTCCATCGCCTGCCGCCGCCTCCGCGTACTTAAAGGTACGGCGTGACGCGATTGATAATCAAGGCAAACGACGTGATTAAGCGGCAAGGTTGTTCCATTCACCGCCGATTCCGACTATTTCATTGTAGGCATGGCTATCGATCTCTCGGTGATCCTGCCGGTAATGAACGAGCGCGATAACCTGGTCGCGCTGATTCCGCGGCTCGGCGAAATCGCCCAACTGTTCCATCTCGATTACGAAATCATCGTGGTCGACGGCGGCTCGACCGACGGCACGCGCGAGGCCGCCGCCGAACTGGGCGCGCGCGTGGTGCCCGAACGGCGGCGCGGCTACGCCGGAGCGCTGACCACCGGTTTCGCCGAGGCGCGCGGCGAGTACCTGTTGACGCTGGACGCCGATATGTCGCACGACCCCGGGTTCGTGGCCAAGATGTGGCGGGCGCGCGAGCGGGCCGATATCGTGATCGCCTCGCGCTACGTGCGCGGCGGAGTCGCCTACACCGACCTTAGCCGGCGCTTCTCGAGTTACCTGCTCAACGGATTCCTGCGCCGGCTGTTGAGCGTGCCGATCCTCGACCTGTCCAGCGGCTTTCGGCTCTACCGCCGCGCGGTGGTCGAGAAGCTCGAACTGACCAGCCGCAACTTCGAGGTCCAGGAGGAAGTCCTGGTCAAGGCGTGGGCCCAGGGCTTCAGCGTGATCGAAGTTCCGTTCACCTATTTCCCGCGCGAGGCGGGGCGCTCGCACGCGCGGATGCTGCGCTTCGGGATCGACATCCTGCGCTCGGCGATAAGCCTGTGGCGGCTGCGCAACTCGATCGCGTCGGCCGACTACGACGAGCGCGCGTTCTACAGCGTCATCCCGTTGCAGAGCTACTGGCAACGCCGCCGCCACGCGATCACGGTGTCGTGGACGCGCAACGCCGGCCGAACCCTGGACGCCGGCTGCGGCTCGAGCATCATCATCCAGAGCCTCAACAACGCGGTCGGGATGGACTACAGCCACAACAAGGTGCGGTTTCTGCGCCGCTACGGAATTCCGCTGGTGCGCGGCTCCGCCTTCGCGCTGCCGTTTCGCGACCACAGCTTCGATTGCGTGATCAGCTCCCAGGTGATCGAGCATATTCCTTACGACGAAGTGCTGTTCACCGAGATGAAACGCGTGCTGCGGCCGGGCGGGATGCTGGTGATCGGCACGCCCGACTACGACACTGTCGGATGGCGCACGATCGAGCCGCTCTACGGCCTGCTGCAGCCCGGCGGCTACAAGGACGAGCACATCACGCACTACACTCGCGCGCGCCTGACCGAGATCCTCGAGCGCCACGGCTTCATCTACGAAGAGACCGCTTACGTCCTCAAGAGCGAGCTGATCATGCGCTTTCGCAAGCCCGCGGCCGAAAGCACGCCGGTCGCGGAGCCGGCGCCGATGCGCGCGGCCACGGCCTGAGCGCCGGTGGGTGCGCGCGGCCGACGCGATACGAGCCGGGCATCGGCTCCGGCACTGGCCGGCGCGTTCGATGAATTCGCGAAAGTAACATGGTCTTAGCATGGTCTTAGTGTGATTTTGCCGGGGCGCGACGAACTGATCGCCGCGGCGCAAATTGTCGGCGCGGCGCTCGCTCCAACGGCGCAGATCCGATGGCCGCTGCTCAGCGCGCGCACCGGCGCCGAAGTCTGGGTCAAGCACGAAAACCACGGTCCCGTGGGCGCCTTCAAGCTGCGCGGCGGAATCGTCTATATCGACGGCCTCGCGCGCGCGGCGCGGCCGCCGGCGGGCCTGGTCGCGGCGACCCGCGGCAATCACGGCCAGAGTATCGCGTACGCCGCGGCACGCGCCGGGATGCGCGTGACGATCGTCGTCCCGCATCGCAACAGCCGCGAAAAGAACGCCGCGATGCGCGCGCTCGGCGCGGACCTGGTCGAGCACGGGCACGACTTCCAGGCCGCGCTTGAATTCGCCCAGCGCCTCGCCGCCGAGCGCGGCCTGCATATGGTGCCGTCGTTCGATCCGGCGCTGGTGCGCGGCGTCGCCAGCTACGCGCTCGAGTTTCTGGGCGCGGTCGCCGGCCTCGACACGGTCTATGTGCCGATCGGCCTCGGCTCGGGAATCTGCGGGATGATCGCGGCGCGCGAGGCGCTCGGGCTGGGCACCAAAATCGTCGGCGTGGTGGCGGAGAACGCGCCGGCCTACGCGCTTTCGTTTGCGGCGGGCCGCGTTATCACGACCGAGTCGGCGGACACGATCGCCGACGGCGTCGCCTGCCGCGTGCCGCTGGAGGCGGCGGTCGAGGTGATCAATCGATGGGCCGAGCGGATCGTGACGGTGAGCGAGGCGGAAATCGCGGCCGCGATGCGTTACTACTTCAGCGACACGCACAACGTGGCCGAGGGGGCGGGCGCGGCGCCGCTCGCGGCGCTGCTCAAGGAGCGGGCCGCGATGGAAGGCCGGCGGGTCGGGCTGGTGCTGAGCGGCGGCAACGTCGATCGCGAGGTGTATGCGCGCGTGCTGGCCGAGGAATGATGGCCGCACCGGCTCTCTCTGAGCCCTCGCCCGCATCATTTGCGGGAGAGGGTTTGGGTGAGGGTCCCTCAGACATTCCTGATCCTGGCTATTGAAGCGCCGCAGACAAGACTGGGCCGTTCCCGAACGGCCCCTGCAGAATAATCGCTGAAGAATTTTTAATCGCGCGCCCCCCAAAGTCGGGCGCGCTGAATAATGGACCCTCACCCTACCCTCTCCCGCGCACAAACGCGGGCGAGGGCATGAAGCAAACGAGAAAGAGAATAGGCGCGCCGCGAGGGTGGTGAAAAAACAGGGTGCGGTCCGCGAGCGGTTTATGCGAGACCACGAATATCACAACCTTGCACCTGATCAGCCGCGACGTCGGGAGCGGCGACAGGCATGTCGGTGAAAAAAGCTATTGCGCTGGGCGCGGGTGGGCGAGTCTAATCTGCAATCGTGGGTTCCTTCTTCGATTTCGCCGAGGTCTGCCAGTCGCTCAGCCAGACCAGTAGCCGCCTCCAGATAGCCGCGCTCGCCGCCGACTTTCTCGCCCGCCTCGCGCCCGCCGAGGCCGCGATCGCCGCGCGTTTCATGGTCGGCCGCGCGCTCGAACAGGGCGGCGAAGCGCGCCTGAACGTGAGCGGCCGCGCGGTGTGGAAGATCGCCGCCGCGCTCGGCGGCGGCGAGGACCAGGGCGAGGACATCTTCACCGCCGCGGCCGACTTCGGCGAGGCGATCGAGATGGTGATGCGGCTGCGCCGCGACGAGCCCGCGCCGACACTCACGCTCGCCGAGGTCAGCCGCGCGTTCGAAGAGATCGCTGAGATCGAGGGACGCAGCTCGCGGCGGCGCAAGCTCGAAGGGCTCAACGATCTCTTCGCCCGCATGACCGCGCTCGAGGCGAAGTACGCGGCCAAGGTGCTGATCGGCGAGATGCGCCACGGGATGAGCGAGGGCCTGATGCTCGAGGCGCTGGCCAAGATGGCCGGGCGGCCGGTGGACGAGGTGCGCCGCATGCACATGCTGGAGGGCGACGTTGGGCGGCTGGCGCAGTCCCTGCGCCAGCCGCCCAACGTCGCCGCCCGCGGCGCCGGCGCGAGCGCCGGCGCCGAAGCGCAAAGCGCCGTCGCGGGGGCGGCCGGTGAAACCGCCGCCGGCCCCGACGACGGCGCGGCTGGCACGGCTTTGGCGGCGGCGGGCGCGCTCGCGCCCGCCGCCGCCAAAGCCGTCGCGCACGCGCGCGCGCTGCGCCCGATGCTCGCGCAGCCTGCGCGCGCGATCGCGAACGCGTTCGCGATTCTCGGCCCGCGCGTCGCTATCGAGCACAAGATCGATGGCGCGCGCGTGCAAATCCATCACGCACCCGGCGGCGTGCGAATCTTCTCGCGCCGCCTAAATGAGATCACGCCCAGCCTGCCCGAGGTCGCCGAGGCGGCCGAGCGCCTCGGCGACCGTCACGCCATCCTCGACGGCGAAGTGATCGCCGTCGACCCGGCCGGCCGGCCGCTCGCCTTCCAGGAGGTGATGCGCCGGTTCGGGCGCGTGCGCGAGGTCGAGCGTCTGCGTATCGAGCAGCCGATCCGGCTCTTCGTGTTCGACCTGCTCGCGCTGGACGGTGAACTTTGGATCGACCGGCCATACGAGGAGCGCTACGGCGAACTGGCCCGGCTCGCCGAGGGCGCCAGTCTCTCGCTCGCCGACCGAATCGTGCCGGCGGCTCTGGAAGAGGCCGAACGTTTCTACGCGGCCGCCGTCGGCGCCGGTTACGAGGGCGTGATGGCCAAGGCGCTCGCGAGCCGCTACACGCCGGGCGCGCGCGGCCGCGGATGGCTCAAGATCAAGCACGCGCACACGCTCGACCTCGTGATCGTGGCCGCCGATTGGGGTTATGGACGTCGCCACGGATGGCTCTCGAACTATCATCTGGCGGCGCGCGATCCGGAGCGCGGCGGATTCGTCGAGGTCGGCAAGACTTTCAAAGGGCTGACCGACGATCTATTCGAGCAGATGACGACGCGGCTGCTCGCGCTCAAGACCGACGAGACGCGTGCCACCGTGTTCGTGCGGCCCGAGGTCGTGGTCGAAGTCGCCTACAGCGACATCCAGCGCAGTCCTCAGTATGAGAGCGGGATGGCGCTGCGCTTCGCGCGCATCGTGCGCATCCGCGACGACAAGCCGGCCGCGGAGGCCGACACGCTGGCGGCGATGACGGAGGCGTTCGAGCGCCAGCTCGTCCGGCCGCTGTGAGAAATTTTCGGGGGTCAAAAAATGGTAATCCAAATCTACAGCATGACCTCGATCGCCGACGCGATAGCGACCGCCGAAGCCGGCGCCGACCTGGTCGGCGTGGTGGTGGCCGAACCGGGAGTGGTCGCCGAGGGAATCGAGACCGCCGCGGCGCGCGACATTCTGGCCGCGGTGCGCCCGCACGCGCGTGGCGTGGCGCTCTCGCTCGCAGACGATCGCGACGAGATCTGCGCGATGGTCGACGCGGTGCGGCCGGATATCGTGCATATCGCCGCACGCGAGATCGAACCCGAGGACTGCGCCTGGATTCGCCAGCGGGTCACGCCGGTCAGACTGCTCCGCGCGATCGCGGTGCGCGCCGGCGAAACGATTGCCGAGGCCGACGCCCATCAGCGGGCCGCCGACTACCTGATGCTCGACTCGGGCGCGAAGGGCGCAACTGGCGAGACCCACGACTGGTCGATTGCCCGCGCGGTCGTCGAGCGCTCGCGTATCCCGGTGATTCTCGCCGGCGGGCTCTCGGCGGACAACGTGGCGCGGGCGATCGCCGACGTGCGGCCATGGGGCGTCGATTCATTCACTCATACGGACATGCACGGGAATCGCGGAAAGAAGGATCCGGCGCGCGTGCGCGCGTTTATCGCGGCCGCGCTCCGCGGTTTCGCGGATACAATCGCGAGTTAAGCGTCGACGAAGCCGAGTTCCTTCAGACGCGAGCGCGCTTCGTCGGCGTCCGCCGAGTGCACCATCAGGCGCGACGGCACCGCTCCGGTGCTGCCGAGCATCCGCGAGGAGTCGTCGTCGAAGATGAAGGTTTCGATTCCGCTGCCGTCGAGCAAATCGTGGGCCATCTGCACCTGCGTCGAATCGATGCTGGTAAAGACTTCGGTCAGGTCGTCGGGATTAAGCTGGTCGGCCATCGTGAGACGTCCTTGAGTTTCGTAATCGCGCCGCCCTGCGCGGCCGGACGAAACCGTCAGTCGGGCGCGGGCGCGGAAGCGATTCCCTTGATTCGATTGTACAGCACCGCGGCCGCGCCCACGACCAACAAAATGGCGATCGCGCCGTCGAAGCGATGGAAGTACGGGCCGAGCTGGTCCCAGTGCTGTCCGAGCTTCATCCCGGCCCACGCGAGCCCCAGGCACCAGATGTATGAGCCGAGCAGCGTGTAGATGGTGAAGGGCAGCAGACGCATCCGCGCGATCCCCGCGGGCAGCGCGATAAAGGTGCGCACCACCGGCAACAGGCGGCTGATAAACACCGCGGGCGCGCCCCAGCGGTCGAAAAAGCGATCGGCGAGTTCTACTTCGTGCGGCGCGATCAAAACGTAGCGCCCGTATTTCAGCAGCAGGCGGCGTCCGCCACTGGCGCCGATAAAATACGCGACGTACGACCCGAGCAGGCATCCGATCGCCCCGGCGATCGCGACCAGGTTCAGATCGAAACGGCCGGTCGACACCAGGTAGCCCGAAAACGGCATCGTGACTTCCGAGGGCAGCGGCACGCAGGCGCTCTCAATCGCCATCAGCAGCACGATTCCGCCGTAGCCCATCGCGGAGATGGTCGCGACGATGAACGCGGAGACCGAGGTCATCAGCCGATCGATCATCTGGTTGCCGTCCTGATCTTTGTCTGGCGAACGGGAGTGCAATTCATGATCGAACAGGGTGCCACGCAGCGGCGGGCCGCGCCAGCCTCCAACCGCGGGCGCGGCGTGCGCTTGATGCGGCGGGGTTGGTTCAAACGGTCTAACTGTATATATGTTGATTGGCACACTTGTCTTGAACCGCCGATCGGGCAAGACTGCCGATCATAGACACGATTCGCGCGACACAAGGGAAACGCTCATGGCAAAAGACACGCTCTCCGTAACCGACAATCGCACCGGCAAACAATACGAGATTCCGATCGAGGAAGGCGGCGTGATCCGCGCCGCGAAACTCCGCGACATCAAGACCGGTCCCGAGGATTTCGGCCTGATGTCCTACGACCCGGCCTTCACCAACACCGCTTCGTGCAGGAGCAAGGTGACTTTTATCGACGGCGAAAAAGGCATCCTGCGCTACCGCGGCTATCCGATCGAGGAACTGGCCGAGCACAGCAACTACCTCGAGGTCGCCTACCTGGTGGTCAAGGGCGAACTGCCCAACGAGCAGCACTACCGCGCCTGGGAAGAGAACATCAAGACCCACACGATGGTGCATGAGAACCTGAAGAACTTCATGCAGGGCTTCCGCTACGACGCGCATCCGATGGGGATGCTGGTGGGGACGATCGGCGCGATGTCGACGTTCTATCCCGACGCCAAGGAGATCATGAACCTCGAGTCGCGGCGCTTGCAGACCCGCCGGCTGATCGGCAAGCTGCCGACGCTGGCGGCGTGGGCCTATCGTCACACGCGCGGCCTGCCCTACGTCTATCCCGACAACGATCTCAGCTACGCCGGCAACTTTCTCTCGATGCTGTTCAAGATGACCGAGCTGCGCTACAAGCCCAACCCGACGCTCGAGCGCGCGCTCGACATCCTGTTCATCCTGCACGCCGACCACGAGCAGAACTGCTCGGCCAACGCGATGCGCTCGGTGGGAAGCTCGCAGGTCGATCCTTATTCGGCCGTCGCGGCGGCCACCGCGGCCCTTTACGGCCCGCTGCACGGCGGCGCCAACGAGGCGGTGATCCGGATGCTGACCGAGCTTGGCACGGTCAAGGCCGTGCCGGAGTTCATCAAGAGCGTCAAGGCCGGCCAGCGCAAGATGATGGGCTTCGGCCATCGCGTCTACAAGAGCTACGACCCGCGCGCCAAGATCGTGAAGCGGCTCGCCTACGAGGTCTTCGAGGTCACCGGCCGCAACCCGCTGATCGATATCGCGCTGGAGCTGGAGAAGATCGGACTCGAGGACGAATACTTCGTCTCGCATCGCCTCTATCCCAACGTCGACTTCTACACCGGGATCATCTACCAGGCGATGGGTTTCCCGATGACCATGTTCCCGGTGCTGTTCGCGATTCCGCGAACCTCGGGATGGATGGCCCAGTGGGCCGAGATGGTGCGCGATCCGGAACAGAAGATCGCGCGCCCGCGCCAGATCTATATTGGCGAGAAAATTCGGCAGTGGACGCCGATCGAGAAGCGGCCCGCGCCGACCATGCGCGAGGACGCGGTGAGCGATCAGATCTGATTCGTTAGCGGTCCACGGCCGCTAACTGACCGGCAATCCGGGCGGAGCGCGCATTCTGCGCGCTCCGCCTTTTTCATCGATACTCGTGGCGTCGCTCCGGCGTCCGGCAGGTCCGTACATAGGGGTGAAAT